>NZ_JRJC01000016.1:0-525 GCF_000762975.1 Enterobacter sp. UCD-UG_FMILLET | reverse complement strand
GTGAATGGCTGCGTCAGTTCTGGGCCAGGCCCGTCGACGTCACCGTTCATCCTGTAAAACAACAGGGGGAAGGGTATGAGTAACCTGCTGGCGTTTCCCATGTATGCCGTGGATCGCGCCGACACCCGCGCGCGGCCAGCAGCCCCTTTACCGCCAGCCAGAGCGCGCGGTGTTTCCGTCGATCGCGACCCCGGCTGGCCGGAGTCTGACCTGCTGAGCCACTGGCAACAGACTGCGCTTATCCTCAGCCAGACCTGCGGTTATCCGCTGGTCACGCAGCTCCCGGACGTGCAGGTGGTCGGCTGTTTTCACTACGCGGCACCGGGCTGCGAAGGGATCCAGTACCGCAGCTTTCTGGCGGTGCGCGAGGAGGATCGGCACCTCACGCTGGCGGATTTTCGCGGACGCCGTGGTCGGCTGTTTTCACTACGCGGCACCGGGCTGCGAAGGGATCCAGTACCGCAGCTTTCTGGCGGTGCGCGAGGAGGATCGGCACCTCACGCTGGCGGATTTTCGCGGACGCCG
>NZ_JRJC01000015.1:0-301336 GCF_000762975.1 Enterobacter sp. UCD-UG_FMILLET | reverse complement strand
TGGCGATGATGCCGACGGTGATCCCGGCAATCAGGTCACGGACAAAGCGTGACGAGGTGTACTTCTCTTTCCAGCAGGCGTCGATGAGGGCGCGAAAGGGCAGAACATGTGAGGAGGCTACGTTTTTCACAATTATCTATCATCCGTATGCGCATCATCTGTCATGTGAATGGCAGGTGAAGGAGGCATTAATCATACAAATAAAACCCGGAGACAAAAAAACCCGCCGCAGCGGGTTTTTCGGCCGTGTTCGATTAGTGTTCGAACATTGCTGAGATGGATTCTTCGTTGCTGATACGACGAATCGCTTCGGCCAGCATCCCGGACAGGGTCAACGTACGCACGTTTGGCAGTGCTTTGATCTCGTCGCTCAGTGGGATGGTATCGCATACCACAACTTCGTCAATGACGGAGTTGCGCAGGTTGTTCACCGCGTTACCGGAGAAGATCGGGTGAGTCGCGTAAGCGAATACGCGCTTGGCACCACGCTCTTTCAGCGCTTCAGCTGCTTTACACAGCGTACCGCCGGTATCGATCATGTCGTCAACCAGCACGCAGTCACGGCCAGCAACGTCACCGATGATGTGCATCACCTGAGAAACGTTTGCGCGCGGACGGCGTTTATCGATGATTGCCATGTCGGTATCGTTCAGCAGCTTAGCGATAGCACGGGCACGTACCACGCCGCCGATATCCGGAGAAACCACGATTGGGTTATCCAGGTTCAGCTGCAGCATGTCTTCCAGCAGAATTGGGCTGCCGAATACGTTATCAACCGGGACGTCGAAGAAGCCCTGGATCTGCTCTGCGTGCAGGTCAACGGTCAGTACGCGGTCAACGCCGACGCTGGACAGGAAATCAGCGACAACTTTAGCGGTGATTGGCACACGCGCGGAACGGACGCGACGGTCCTGGCGGGCATAGCCGAAGTAAGGGATTACAGCAGTGATACGGCCTGCGGAAGCGCGACGCAGGGCGTCGACCATAACAACCAGTTCCATCAGGTTGTCGTTCGTTGGAGCACAGGTGGACTGGATGATGAAAATATCACCACCGCGTACATTTTCATTAATTTGTACGCTGACTTCGCCGTCGCTAAAGCGACCTACGGCGGCGTCGCCGAGGGAAGTGTACAGGCGGTTGGCAATACGTTGTGCTAGTTCCGGGGTGGCGTTACCAGCAAAAAGCTTCATATCAGGCACGAGAAGAACCTCAGGCATGCGTCCAGTGGTGGATAGCGTTCGCCGCAAACTGTGCGGGCCAGGCGAAGGCTATCCAGGCGGTGTATTAAAGAGCGCGATGCAACGTCTGGAACAGGGTGACGTTGTCACCGAAACTCAGTCTGCGCCAGAATGGCCTGCTGTAGGGGGGAGGTGTTCATCCCGCGTGCTACAAAACCATGCAGCCAAACCGGCGCTTGCTCAAGCACCTGACGAGCGGCGGATTCGGTGTCAAATTCAGCAAAGACACAGGCCCCTGTACCAGTCAGGCGCGACGGCGCGTATTCTAACAGCCAGGAAAGCACCGCATCAACCTCGCGAAAACGTTTTCTTGCGATATCCTCGCAATCGTTGCTGAATTCACAATTTAATAACGTTTCTATTGACCGAACCGGGGTATTCCTTTTCAGGTCAGGATCTTTAAAGATGACCGGCGTCGGAATACTCACGCCAGGGTGGGCCACCAGATACCACTTCTCCGGCGGTTCAGCCGGGGAGATGATTTCCCCCACGCCCTCGGCAAAGGCCGCATGACCGCGCACAAACACCGGGACATCCGCCCCCAGCGTCAGGCCCAGGGCTGTCAGTTCGTCCTGCGACAGCCCGCAGCCCCAGAGGTGGTTCAGCGCAACCAGCACGGTGGCTGCATTGGATGAGCCGCCCCCCAGACCGCCGCCCATCGGCAGGCGCTTCTCGATACGGATATCCGCACCGCTTCCCGCGGGCAGACGTCCTGATTCCGCCGCGGCTTTCATCAGCAGACGCGCGGCGCGCACGATCAGGTTGTCCTCATGCGCCACGCCTTCGACCGGCGTTAGCAGGCAAATCTGCCCGTCCTGGCGCAGTTCAATGGAGATCGTGTCGCCATAGTCAATAAACTGAAACAGCGTCTGCAGGGTGTGATAACCGTCAGCACGCTGGCCGGTAATGTATAAAAACAGGTTCAGCTTTGCCGGAGAGGGCCAGTGGGTCATCATTTAACGATCCAGTTGTCCATTTTCAGCTTGATGCGCTGGCTGCCCTGGGTCAGTTCCATATTCGATGGCAGCGACGGTTTACTCTTACTGTCATAGGCGCTGTACACCACTTTCCAGGTTTTGCCGTTCTGGGTGTAGTTCACCTGGCTCAGACGATATTGATCGTCCAGGGTGTAGTCGGTGGCATCACCCGGCAGACCAAGGATCCACTGGCGCAGGCTGTTGAGCGGGATTGGCATCCCGGTCAGCTTGCCAATCATCTCTTCGGCATCGGTCGCGGTATAGTGCTGACCTTTGTTATCGGTGATCTGCGCTTCGCCCGGTTTCGCGATAAGCTCCAGTTCGGTGCTGCCCAGCGGGTTCAGCAGCAGCAGGCGGTAATTGTCCTGACCGGTCTGCTGCCAGAAAAAGCGGGCATAAACCTTCTGTTCGTCAGAGAGATAAGCGAAAGCGCCGCGGGTCTGGTACTGGTTCAAATTACGGACGTCCTGCTGGTGCTGACGCCACTGAGGCGAGTCAGGGCTTTTGCCCGGGCCTTTTGGTTGGGTGACGGTACAGGCGGTCAGAACCAGTGCTGCCAGCGGCAGCAGGCGAATCAGTCGGGTCATAATGAGGACAAATCCTTGAGATACGTTGCAGTTATAACTGTTAATGCTAGCGTCGAAGGGGGCTACCGTCTACGTTCAAATTATCTCAAAGGGTTGTGTAACCTATTACTCCGAAAGGGGCTGTCCCTTTTATTGATCTCCCGCATCCTGTATGATGCGTTCTGCTAACCTTATTAACGCTGGTACTACTCCCGCTCAACATGACCCTATTAGCACTCGGCATCAACCACAAAACGGCTCCGGTTTCGCTGCGAGAACGCGTAACGTTTTCGCCGGATACGCTTGACCTGGCGTTGGATAGCCTTCTTGCACAGCCTATGGTGCAGGGTGGCGTGGTGCTCTCGACGTGCAACCGTACCGAGCTGTATTTAAGCGTGGAAGAGCAGGACAACCTGCACGAAGCGCTGATCCGCTGGCTATGTGATTACCACAATCTCAATGAAGACGAGCTGCGCAACAGCCTGTACTGGCATCAGGACAACGATGCCGTCAGCCATCTGATGCGCGTCGCCAGCGGTCTGGATTCGCTGGTGCTGGGCGAGCCGCAAATTCTGGGTCAGGTAAAAAAAGCCTTTGCGGATTCGCAAAAAGGACATCTGAAGGCCAGCGAGCTGGAGCGCATGTTCCAGAAGTCGTTCTCCGTGGCGAAGCGTGTGCGAACCGAAACCGACATTGGTGCCAGTGCGGTTTCTGTTGCTTTCGCGGCCTGCACCCTTGCACGCCAAATCTTTGAATCCCTTTCTACCGTCACCGTGATGCTGGTGGGGGCGGGCGAAACCATCGAACTTGTGGCGCGCCATCTGCGCGAGCATAAAGTGAAAAAGATGATTATCGCTAACCGCACTCGCGAACGCGCGCAGGTGCTGGCGGATGAAGTGGGTGCAGAGGTGGTAGCCCTGAGCGACATCGATGAACGCCTGAAAGAGGCGGACATTATTATCAGCTCTACCGCCAGCCCGCTGCCGATTATCGGGAAAGGGATGGTGGAGCGTGCGCTGAAGTCCCGCCGTAATCAGCCGATGCTGCTGGTGGATATCGCCGTCCCGCGCGATGTTGAGCCGGAAGTGGGCAAGCTGCCTAACGCCTATCTCTACAGCGTGGATGACCTGCAAAGCATCATTTCGCACAACCTTGCCCAGCGTAAAGCGGCGGCGGTTCAGGCGGAAACCATCGTTGAGCAGGAAACCAGTGAGTTTATGGCCTGGCTGCGCGCGCAAAGCGTCAGCGAGACCATCCGCGAGTACCGCGGGCAGGCGGAACAGGTGCGTGATGACCTGACTGCCAAAGCGTTAGCAGCCCTTGAACAGGGCGGCGACGCAAATGCGATTATGCAGGATCTGGCGTGGAAACTGACCAACCGCCTGATCCATGCACCAACCAAATCTCTTCAGCAGGCCGCCCGTGACGGGGATGATGAACGCCTGACTATTCTGCGCAACAGCCTCGGGCTGGAATAGCGCCCTATACCCATTTTCTAAGACAAGGTGCACTTACGCCTATGAAGCCTTCTATCGTCGCTAAACTGGAAGCTCTGCACGAGCGCCATGAAGAAGTACAGGCGCTGCTCGGGGATGCCGGGACCATTGCGGACCAGGAACGTTTTCGCGCGCTCTCGCGTGAATACGCGCAGTTAAGTGATGTTTCTAAATGCTTTACCGACTGGAGACAGGTTCAGGAAGATATCGAAACCGCGCAGATGATGCTCGACGATCCTGAAATGCGCGAGATGGCGCAGGAAGAGTTGCAGGATGCGAAAGCGCGTTCTGAAGAGATGGAGCAGCAGCTTCAGGTGCTTCTGCTGCCGAAAGATCCGGACGACGAGCGTAACGCGTTTGTGGAAGTGCGCGCCGGTACCGGCGGTGACGAAGCGGCGCTGTTTGCCGGGGATCTGTTCCGCATGTACAGCCGCTACGCCGAATCGCGTCGCTGGCGAGTGGAGATCATGAGCGCCAACGAAGGCGAACATGGTGGCTATAAAGAAGTTATCGCCAAGATCAGCGGCGACGGCGTGTACGGTCGTCTCAAGTTTGAATCCGGCGGTCACCGCGTGCAGCGCGTGCCGGCCACCGAATCTCAGGGCCGCATTCACACCTCAGCCTGTACGGTTGCGGTGATGCCGGAGCTGCCGGAAGCTGAACTGCCGGACATCAATCCGGCGGACCTGCGTATTGATACGTTCCGCTCCTCTGGCGCGGGCGGTCAGCACGTTAACACCACCGATTCCGCCATCCGTATTACCCACCTGCCGACCGGCATCGTTGTTGAGTGTCAGGACGAGCGTTCCCAGCACAAAAACAAAGCCAAAGCGTTGTCCGTGCTGGGCGCGCGTATCCACGCAGCCGAAATGGCGAAACGCCAGCAGGCGGAAGCGTCTACGCGCCGTAATCTGCTGGGCAGCGGCGATCGCAGCGACCGTAACCGCACCTACAACTTCCCGCAGGGCCGCGTAACCGACCACCGCATCAACCTGACGCTGTACCGTCTGGACGAGGTGATGGAAGGGAAGCTGGATATGCTGATCGAGCCTATCGTGCAGGAATACCAGGCCGACCAGCTGGCGGCGCTGTCCGAGCAGGAATAATGGATTTTCAGCGCTGGTTACGTGAGGCGGCCGGTGAGCTTTCAGAAAGCGAAAGCCCGAAACGCGACGCCGAAATTTTGCTTGAGCATGTGACGGGTAAAGCCCGCACGTATCTGCTGGCTTTTGGTGAAACCGAACTGACCGCGGAACAGGAAGCGCAGCTCGCCGCGCTGCTTGCCCGCCGTAAAACCGGCGAGCCGGTGGCGCACCTTGTCGGTGAGCGTGAGTTCTGGTCGTTACCGCTTTACGTCTCGGCGGCGACGCTGATCCCGCGTCCGGACACCGAGTGTCTTGTGGAGCAGGCGCTGGCGCGTTTACCGGCGGCGGCCTGCAGCATTCTCGATCTCGGTACCGGGACAGGGGCTATCGCGCTGGCGCTCGCTACCGAGCGGCCCGACTGCGCGGTGACGGCGGTGGACGTAATGCCCGATGCGGTGGCGCTGGCGCAGCGTAACGTGGAACGTCACGGGCTCTGCAACGTGACGGTGCTGCAAAGCAGCTGGTTTGAGGCGCTGGAGAATCGCTCATTTGCGATGGTTGTCAGCAATCCTCCCTACATCGACGAACATGACCCGCACCTTGCGCAGGGAGACGTGCGCTTCGAACCGCTGACGGCGCTCGTGGCCGCCAACGCGGGATTAGCCGATCTCGATCACATTGTGACAACGTCACGAAAGCATTTGCTTTCCGGCGGCTGGCTGCTGGTGGAGCATGGCTGGACGCAGGGAGAGGACGTTCGGGCACTGTTTACGCAAGCTGGCTACGCCGCTGTCGAAACCTGCCGCGACTACGGCGGCAACGAACGCCTGACGCTGGGGCAGTGGCTATGAGCCTCTTTACCGTGCTCATTACCGTCCACCTCGTTTCCGTTGCGCTGACCATCAGCTTTTTCATCGTCCGTTACTGGTGGCGCTACAGCAACAATCCGCTGACGGATGCCCGCTGGGTGCGTATCGCGCCCCACTGCATCGACACGCTATTGCTCCTTTCCGGTGCCGGACTCATGTGGAAGACCGGTTATCTGCCATTTACTGATAAAGGTGCATGGCTGACTGAAAAGCTGTTTGGCGTTATCATCTACATCGTTTTGGGTTTTATCGCGCTTGGGCGTCGTCGTCCGCGCAGCCAGCAGGTCGGGTTTATCGCCTTTCTGCTGGGTCTGGTGGTGCTGTACATCATCATTAAACTCGCCACCACAAGAATACCGTTACTGGGGTAAGTCATGAGGTCCTTAGCCGATTTCGAATTTAATAAAGTGCCGCTTTGCGATGGCATGATCCTGATTTCTGAGATGATTCGCGACGATTTTACGTCGCAGTTTGTCTACGATGAGCTGGAGAATCTGGTCAGCCTGGCGCGTGAAGAGATTAATCAGGCTCGCCCGCAAGACTGGCAATTAGAGAAGCTGCTGGAGCTTTTCTACGGCGAATGGGGTTTCTGCGACACGCGGGGCGTGTATCGCCTGTCTGACGCGTTATGGCTGGACCAGGTCTTAAAAAATCGTCAGGGCAGCGCCGTGGCGCTGGGCTCTATTTTGCTGTGGGTCGCGCACCGTCTGGATATTCCGCTGGTCCCGGTCATTTTCCCGACGCAGATGATCCTGCGTGCAGAGTGGCTGGACGGCGAAATGTGGCTCATTAATCCTTTCAACGGCGACACGCTGGATGAACATACGCTGGACGTGTGGCTGAAAGGCAATATCAGCCCGGTGGCTGAACTCTTCAACGAAGATCTCGACGAGGCGGATAACGCAGAAGTGATCCGCAAGCTGCTGGATACGCTGAAGTCTGCGTTAATGGAAGAGCGTCAGATGGAGCTGGCGTTGCGCGCCAGCGAAGTGCTGCTGCAGTTCAACCCGGAAGATCCGTACGAAATTCGCGATCGCGGGCTGATCTACGCGCAGCTCGACTGTGAGCACGTGGCGCTGAACGATTTGAATTATTTCGTCGAGCAGTGTCCGGAAGACCCCATTAGCGAAATGATTCGTGCGCAGATCAACGCGATCTCGCACAAACAAATTACACTGCATTAATCTTAATTCCGATTCACACCTGAATAAGGCGATCCTATGAAACAAAAAGTGGTTAGCATTGGTGATATCAAGGTAGCAAATGACCTGCCGTTCGTACTGTTTGGCGGCATGAACGTGCTGGAATCCCGCGATCTCGCCATGCGTATCTGCGAACACTACGTGACCGTGACCCAGAAGCTGGGCATCCCGTACGTGTTTAAGGCCTCTTTTGACAAAGCCAACCGCTCCTCCATCAACTCTTACCGTGGCCCGGGCCTGGAAGAAGGGATGAAGATTTTCCAGGAGCTGAAGCAGACCTTTGGCGTGAAAGTGATCACCGACGTGCATGAAGCCTCTCAGGCGCAACCGGTGGCAGACGTGGTGGACGTGATTCAGCTCCCGGCATTCCTGGCTCGCCAGACCGACCTGGTTGCGGCGATGGCGAAAACTGGTGCCGTTATCAACGTGAAGAAACCACAGTTTGTAAGCCCTGGGCAGATGGGTAACATCGTCGATAAGTTTATCGAAGGTGGCAACGACAAGGTGATCCTGTGCGACCGTGGCGCAAACTTCGGCTACGACAACCTGGTTGTCGACATGCTGGGCTTCAGCGTGATGAAAAATGTCTCCGGCCAGTCTCCGGTGATTTTCGACGTGACCCACGCTCTGCAATGCCGCGACCCGTTCGGCGCCGCGTCCGGCGGCCGTCGCGCCCAGGTGACCGAGCTGGCGCGCGCCGGCATGGCGACTGGTCTGGCAGGCCTGTTCATTGAAGCGCACCCGGATCCGGCTAACGCGAAATGCGACGGCCCATCCGCGCTGCCGCTGGACAAGCTGGAGCCGTTCCTGAAGCAGATCAAAGCGATTGACGATCTGGTGAAGAGCTTCGACGAGCTGGATACCAGCAACTAATAAAAAAACCCGCTTCGGCGGGTTTTTTGTTTTCCCTCTCCCTGTGGGAGAGGGTTGGAGTGAGGGCCTCAGCCCGCACCGGATAAAATTACGCAAATATCGTCATCAGATACGCAATAAACAGGGCCATATGCGCCGCGCCGTTCAGCACGTTGGTACGCCCGGTTGAGAACGAAATCTGGCACAGCAGCAACGAGGCGACCATCACAATCATCTCCGGCGCGCCCAGCGCAAACTGCAGCTCGTTGCCCGTCATAAAGGCAATCAGCGTTACCACCGGGACGGTGAGTGAAATCGTCGCCAGTACGGAGCCGAAGAACAGGTTCATTGCGCGCTGCACCTGATTATTCAACACCGCTTTCAGCGCGCCCAGCCCTTCCGGCGACAGAATCAGCAGGGCCACCAGGAAGCCGGTAAACGCCACCGGCGCATTCAGCTCGGTTAACAGCGTCTCCAGCGGGTTAGCGTTCATCTTGGTGACGGCAATCACCGCAATCAGATGTACGATCAGCCAAACCGTATGCCATGCGCTGCTGTGGGCCGACGGCTTGCCGTGGTGCGGGTCATCATCGTCGCCGTCATCTTCATGCTCGTACACAAACAGGCTCTGGTGCGTTTTGGTCTGAATCAACAGGAACACGCCGTACATCGCGGCGGAAATCAGGGCGACCAGCAGCGCCTGACCGGTGGAGAAGTTTGCACCCGGCAGCGCCATCGGGAAGACCAGCACGATAATCGCCAGCGGGAAGAGGGCGATCAGATACTGTTTAATGCCGAACAGGTTCATATACTGGGTCGCAAATTTGCGCCCGCCCAGCAGCAGAGAGAAGCCCACCAGGCCGCCCGTCACTATCATAATGATCGAGTAGAGCGTGTCGCGCATCAGCGTCGGCGCGGCATCGCCGGTCGCCATAAGCGCGGAAATCAGGCTGACTTCGAGAATAACAACGGAAAGGCTGAGAATTAACGATCCGTACGGCTCGCCCAGACGGTGGGCCAGGACGTCCGCATGGCGAACAACGCTAAATGCGCTGGTTAAGATGCCGACCAGGGCAAGAATATTGATACCAACCACCACTGGCAGTGACTGACTGCTTCCCCAGAAGAGCAGCACAGCCAGTGCCAGAACCGGGAAAATGAGTGACGTCTCCTTGTGGCGGGTCTTTACCGCCTCGTGTGTTGCTGTCATGTGCTTCTCCATCAATGCAGGTGCTTGTAATTATAGATAGATTTTTGAGGTCATTAAACTAACAGATCTCTGTTAAATACCCTTTATTTTTTACTTAATTTTACCCTTTGTCATTATTTTCATTCTTGATGTCTATAATGCGGTGTTTTTATTTATTAATCATTAAATAACAATAAATTAAAAATGTAATGTATTCATAAATTATTGTCGGGTGGCACCATGGCGTATCGTCGTCCACACTTATCTCTTTAACCAAAAGAGAGGTTAGTGATGCCCTATAAAGCGAAACGTGAATTACCGGATAACGTGCAAAACGTGCTGCCCGCTCACGCGCAGGATATCTACAAAGAGGCGTTTAACAGCGCCTGGGATCAGTACAAAGACAAGGACGATCGCCGGGATGATGCCAGCCGTGAAGAGACGGCCCACAAGGTCGCCTGGGCCGCAGTAAAACATGAATATGAGAAAGGAGACGACGATAAATGGCATAAAAAGAAATAGCCGTGAAATGATTCGCTGCCTTCATTTTGACTTTTCAGGCGGTTGAACTTCCGTTGTATTGCAACTGGTCCGCTAATTGCTTATCGTTATTTAACTGCTGGCAAAATGACCAGCAAAAAATGCCGGGAAGGCGAATTACAGATGTCGCAAGGAAGCATGCAGTGGCGGAGGTGTAAAGTGTTAACGCGTGATTTCTTAATGAAGGCAGATTGTAAGACGGCATTTGGTGCTATTGAGGAATCGCTTCTCTGGTCAGCTGAACAACGTGCGGCGTCGCTCGCTGCCACGCTTGCCTGCCGCACGGATGATGGCCCGGTATGGATTTTTGGCTACGGCTCCCTGATGTGGAACCCGGCGCTCGAATTTGTCGAATCGGCAACGGGAACGCTGCCTGGCTGGCATCGCGCATTTTGCCTGCGCCTGACGGCCGGACGCGGCAGCGCGTGCCAGCCGGGGCGCATGCTTGCACTGAAAGAGGGCGGGCGCACCACGGGCGTGGCGTATCGCCTGCCTGATGCCACGCTGGAAGAGGAGCTTACGCTGCTCTGGAAGCGCGAGATGATCACCGGCTGCTATATGCCGAGCTGGTGCAAGCTGGAACTGGACGACGGACGCACCGTCAATGCGCTGGTGTTTATTATGGACCCGCGCCATCCGCTGTATGAAGCGGATACCCGCACGCAGGTGATTGCCCCGTTGATTGCCGCCGCGAGCGGGCCGCTGGGCACCAACGCGCAGTATCTCTTCTCCCTCGATCAGGAATTGACCCGCCTCGGGATGCAGGACGATTGTCTGAATGAGCTGGTGGTGAAGGTTAAGGCGCTGCTGGAAGGGAACCTGCTTAATAACCCGCTACGTCCGGGTTTTGCCTGAAAAAACGCCCGGCTAAACCGGGCGTTCGTTTTATGCGGCAACGTAGCTGACCGAATGCTCCAGCGACTGGCTGTGGCTGTCGATCAGCACATCCCAGGTGCCAGTATAAGGCACGGTCAGCCACGCCTTGTCATCCTGCACCGTCAGAATATCCGCCTGCGATTGCTTCTGCGCTTTTGAACTCATGAGATGAATGCGGCAGCGTTCTGAGCAACGTACCACGACCGTATCCCCGCCAAACAGTTTCAAACTTGTCTTCACCAGTGCCATTTTTTACCCCGTCGATTTTGCCCATCCCGAGCGTGATATTGTTCACAATTTACTAATTGCATAACACCAAAGGGGAGGGGGAAGGATGCTGATTTTGATCAAAAAATGGCATAACGATTAAACAAAAATGACAAAATTCCTCAAAATTTAGGCTGGCGCGCGTTTTAACCCCTAAACGCGCGCCGGAAGAAGATTAAATGCGGAAATGCCCGGCTGTTTCAGCAAGGTCGCCCGCCTGGCTCTGCAGAGCGCCCGCGGCGGCGGCGGATTCCACCACCAATTCAGCGTTCTGCTGCACCATTCTGTCCAGATGCGTCACCGCGTGGTTGATCTCATGAATCCCTTTCATCTGCTCGCTGGTGGCGATGGAGATTTCGCGCATGATGCCTGAGACGCTTCCGATGCTGGAGCGGATCTCATCCATGCTTTCCCCTGCCAGATGCACGTAGCGGGAGCCGGTCGCCACGCTGTCGGTGGTGGAATCGATCAGGGATTTGATCTCTTTCGCCGCCTGAGCGCTACGGCTCGCCAGGTTACGCACTTCGCCAGCGACGACGGCAAACCCGCGCCCCTGCTCACCCGCACGCGCCGCCTCGACGGAGGCGTTCAGCGCCAGTATGTTGGTCTGGAAAGCAATGCCGTCAATCACGCTGGTGATATCGCCAATTTTTGCCGACGCGACTTCAATAGACTGCATGGTGCTGATCGCCTGCGATACCACCTCGCCGCCGCGCGCCGCGGCCGCTGAGGCTTTGCTCGCCTGATCGTTCGCTTCTGCCGCCGATTCATTCGACTGGGTCACGGAGGCGGTGATCTGCTCCACGGCGCTGGCCGTCTCGCGCAGGCTGGATGCCGCCTGCTCGGTACGTCCGGAAAGATCCTGGTTACCTGCGGCAATCTCCTGCGCGGCGTTTTTCACCGATTCGCTGGCGTCACGGAGCTGCACCATCACTACCGACAGCTTATCGCTGAAGGCGTTAAAGGCCTGCGCAATCTGCGCAACCTCATCTTCGCCGCTGTCCGGCAGGCGCTGGGACAGATCGTTAGTCCCGTTAGCAATGTTGTGCATCGCGTCGCGAATGTCGGACAAGCGCTTGAGCAAGCGGGCAATCAGGAAATGCACAATGGCGCCGCTCAGCAGTGCGAGGATCACCAGCGAAATCCCCGAGGCTTTAAGCAGGGAACGCATGCCGGAGGTGGCGTCACCGCTGTCGAGCGCGACGACTAACAGCCAGTTTGTGCCCGGCACGGCTGTCGCCACGAAGGTTTTTTCAGCGTCGTTCAGCGTTCCGTCGACGAGGTTACCGCTTTTCAGCGCAGCAAAATCAATGCCTTTGATCGTCTCACCAAACGGTTTCAGCGTCAGAGCCGGATCGTTAGCGGCAATCACGCTGCCGTCGCTGTTCAGAAGCAGCCCGCTGCTGGCCGGGGTTGGATGGATCCCGCGCACGTTAGCCACCACGCTGTCCATCGCCACATCGCCCGCCACCACCGCTTTTAGCGTGCCATTTTCTTTCACCGGCACCGCAAAGGTGACCACCAGTTTACCGGTCCCCGCGTCAACGTAGGGCGCGGTGACAACCGGACCGTCCGTGCTGACCACCTGCTGATACCACGGGCGAATAGTGGGGTCATAGTCCGCCGGAACGCCCGCCGGTTCAGAGAATTTCGCCGTTTTGCTGGCGTAGCCAACATAGACGTTGGTGAATCCACCCGCCTGCGCAAGCTGTTTAAACACCGGAACCGGGTCGTCACTCAGCGCAACGGTCTGCGCGGAGGCGATCACCGACATCTTGCTTTTTACCCAGTCGGCAATCGCCATGTTATGGCTGGCGCTGGTGCTGGTCAGAATATCGCGCTGGGACTGCTGGTTATCCTGGCGCGTGACCTGGAAGTTGATAACGGTGTTAAGGAGAAGGGCGACGACCAGACAGCCTGCCGTCGTCGCGATGATGCGTGCACGAATCGATCTGAACATAAGTGAAATACCTGCTGTGTTGTTTCCATGCCTATCGGCAACCCCGCAGGTAAACTTGATGCTGAAACCGCGTCCATAAGAAAATAATATTTTTACGGGTTTATTATTAAAAAGTTAATACTTTATCGGCGGACAGCGTCCACTCGGCCAGCTCAACCAGCGTACCAATCTCTACGCCATCAATCAGCGGCAGACCGGTAATGCCGCGGCCGTCGGTGCAGGTCTTGCACAGCTTCACCGGCACGTTTTGCGCGGTGAGGATCTCCAGCATCTGCTGAATGTTATAGCCTTCTGCCGGTTTTTGACCTTTCAGCCCCGCGGTGACCGCATCCGACATCAAAAAGAGTCGTAACGCCAGGTCACTCTCTTTTTCACGCAGCGCAATCGCCAGGCGCAGGCTGTTGAAAAGGGTTTCGCTGCCGTAAGCCGCACCGTTGGCGACGATCACAATCTTTTGCATGTTGACTCCTGTTCTTATAAAGGCACGAATATTGCTTAGCTTTCCCGAGTTTCGCTGTTCTGGAGAGTAAGCATGACATTAATGGCTGGCATTTCGCCAGGCGCTGCCGAATGGCTCGAGCGCGCAAGGATGATGCGCCGGGAGCAGCTCAGCAAGTTGGCACAGCTGGGCGTACTTGTGCACGGCATTAGCCAACTGGTGCACATGTTACAGTGCGAGCGTGGGGCGTCCAACGTCTGGCTCTGCTCACAGGGTAAGCTTTACGCCCCCGAATGCAAAGCCAGCCGGGCGCTGGTGGATGAAAACCTCGCTGCACTTTATGCCATTCTTGAAAAACAGTCGCCGATAGCGGGAAGTAGCGTCTGTGAACGTATCGGCGGCGCGCTTCAGAGCCTAGATATGCTTCCCTTGCTGCGCGACGGTGTTATTCAGCAAACGGTAACGGCGCCGCAGGCGATGGAACATTACTCCCGCATACTTCGCCATCTGCTCAGTATCGTGCCGCAACTCAATGACAGCATTGACGATCCGCAAATCGCCGGGCGTTTTGTTGCCCTTTATAGCCTGATGCAGGGGAAAGAGCTGGCGGGACAGGAGCGGGCCCTGGGGGCGATTGGCTTCACGCAGGGCTTTTTCGATGATGTGACTCGCCAGAGGCTGGTTGACCGCATCGACGGGCAGCAGGCCTGCTTTGAGATCTTTCTTTCGCACAGCCATGCTGACGTCCAGACCACCTTTTCCCTGCACTGCCAGCCCGATCGTGAAACGGAGCAACTCCGGCGCGTAGCCTGTACCCGCCAGCCTGCCGCGGATGATGGCCTTACCGCTCTGGCCTGGTTTGCTCTGCAAACCGCGCGCCTTGAGCATCTGCGCACGCTGGAGGAGACGCTCATCGCCGATCTGATGACGGCGGTGGAGGAGCGTATTTACCGTAACGATGAGTACGTGCCTCCCGCCGATGAGCGGGACGATCCGCTGATACAGTATCCGGAAAAACCGTTGCTCACCCTGGTGCGCCAGCAGGCGCGCGAGATAGAACAGCTCTCGCGCCAGCTTGCATCGCTGCGCGATACGCTTGAAGAGCGCAAAGTCATTGATAAAGCGAAAAGCGTGCTGATGACCCACCAGAATATGAGTGAGGAACAGGCCTGGACGGCGCTGCGCAAAATGGCGATGGACAAGAACCAAAGGATGGTGGATATCGCCCGCGCGCTGCTGATGGTGAAGAATTTGTGGCAGGTAACACCAAAGGAGTAGCTGCACGGTCAGCGGGCATTTTGTGCCTGATTAAGGTGCGTGCAGGCGAGGGGAGTTCGGTTAGCGCCCCGGAAACAGCGGGTTAAAACCTGGCATTCACTTTGCATTATCGGATTAACCATTTTTGACGATGCGCCAACGGCGGCGCATGCGTCTTCGGGATAAAGGCGTCCACTGGTGCTTCGGCACCGTGGGCGCTTTTTTTTGGTTTTTTTTCAGGAGTGGTCATGGCGGATTTGTCGAGACGGCGTTTTTTGCAGGCCAGCGTGCTGGCGAGTGGCGCAATGCTGTTACCGGGTGTCATGCAGGCCGCATGGGCGGCAGGCTCGGATAAACCGGAGCAGGAAACGGTGCGCATCGGGTTTATCCCGCTGACCGACTGCGCCCCGGTGGTTATCGCAGCGCTGAAAGGCTTTGATAAAAAATACGGTATTACCATCGTGCCCACCAAAGAGGCGAGCTGGGCGGCGGTGCGCGACAAGCTGGTGGCGGGCGAGCTCGACGCCGCGCACATTCTCTACGGCCTGCTGTACGGCCTGGAGCTGGGCATCGCCGGCAAGCCGCAGCAGATGGCGAACCTGATGACGCTCAATCAGAACGGCCAGGCGATTACGCTTTCAAGCGATCTGGCGGAGAAGGGCGTTCGCGACCTGGACGGGCTGAAAAAGCTGATTGGGCAGCAGGCGCCCGGCACCTATACCTTCGCGCACACATTCCCGACCGGGACGCACGCCATGTGGCTCTACTACTGGCTGGCCAGCGCGGGCATTAACCCCTTTGACGACGTGCGCACGGTGGTGGTGCCGCCGCCGCAGATGGTGATGAACATGCGCATTGGCAACATGGTCGGCTTTTGCGTCGGCGAGCCGTGGAACGCCCGGGCCATCAACGACCGCATCGGTTTTACCGCCGCCACGTCGCAGTCCATCTGGGCCGATCATCCGGAAAAAATACTCGGTACGCGCCGCGACTGGGTGGAGAAAAACCCGCACACCGCGCGGGCGCTGGTGAGCGCCGTGATGGAGGCGGCGCGCTGGATCGAAGCCTCCCCGGAAAACAAACGCGAGACCGCGCAGATCCTCTCCCGCCGGGCGTGGCTCAACTGCAAGGAACAGTATCTCACCGGACGCATGCTCGGCGAGTACGATAACGGCCTGGGCCAGCGCTGGCAGGACGCGCACCCGATCCGCTTCTTCAACGAGGGGGCCGTCAGCTACCCGTATCTCTCCGACGGCATGTGGTTCTTAACCCAGTTCCGCCGCTGGGGCTTGCTCAAATCCGCACCGGACTACGCGGGCATCGCGCAGCGCATTAACCAGACGGCGGTCTGGCAGGATGCCGCCGCGGCGGTGGGGGGCATTACCACACCGACTTCACCACTGCGCAGCAGCACATTGATGGACGGCACTGTCTGGAACGGTACCGACCCGGAAGGATACGCCAGCCGTTTCGCCATTCACCGTAAAGGGGCCTGATTATGCAGCATCTGCAAAAGACGAATTCACACGAGACGCCGGAGAGTGGGGAGGTGATTGTCCTGCCTCCGGTGCAGGTTCGCCGCCGTACGCCGACGTTTGCGCGTCGGATTAACGCGATCCTTCAGCGCATCATCCCGGCGTTTCTCGGTCTGGGACTGCTGGCCGTGCTCTGGCAGCTGGCGGCGATTAACAGCAAAGGTTTCCCGACGCCGCTCAGCACGCTCGATTCCGCCATCACCCTGTTCGCCGATCCGTTTTATCGCGACGGGCCTAACGATATGGGCATCGGCTGGAACGTGCTCGCCTCATTACAGCGCGTGGCGGTGGGCTTTGGCCTGGCCGCGCTCGTCGGGATCCCGCTCGGCTTCCTGATTGGCCGCTTCACCTTTTTCTCTCGCATGTTCGGCCCGCTGATCGCGCTGTTACGCCCGGTTAGCCCGCTGGCCTGGCTGCCCATCGGCCTGCTGCTGTTCCAGAAAGCGGAGCCCGCGTCGAGCTGGACCATTTTTATCTGCTCCATCTGGCCGATGGTGATCAACACCGCCGAAGGCGTGCGCCGCATTCCGCAGGACTACCTCAACGTGGCCCGGGTGCTGCAGCTTTCCGAGTGGACCATCATGCGCCGCATTCTCTTCCCGGCGGTGCTGCCCGCGGTGCTGACCGGGGTGCGTCTCTCCATCGGCATCGCCTGGCTGGTGATCGTCGCCGCCGAGATGCTGACCGGAGGTTTAGGGATCGGCTTCTGGATCTGGAACGAGTGGAACAACCTCAACGTCGAAAACATTCTCATCGCCATCGTCATCATTGGCGTGGTCGGGCTGCTGCTGGAGCAGGGGCTGATGCTGATCGCCCGCCGCTTTAGCTGGCAGGAAAAATAAGGAGCGAATATGAAACCATTAATTCAGGTCCAGGCCGTGAGCCAGCGTTTTTCCACCGCCAGCGGCGAGTTTCTGGCGCTGCAGAACGTCTCTTTTGATATCCACGAGGGCGAAACCGTCAGCCTGATTGGTCACTCCGGCTGCGGCAAATCGACGCTGCTGAACCTCATCGCCGGTATTACCCTGCCGACGGAAGGCGGGCTGATTTGCGACAACCGCGAAATCGCCGGGCCGGGTCCGGAGCGCGCCGTGGTCTTCCAGAACCATTCGCTGCTGCCGTGGCTCACCTGCTTTGACAACGTGGCCCTGGCGGTCGATCACGTGTTCCGCCACAGCATGAGCAAGGCGGAGCGCAGGGAGTGGATTGAACACAATCTCGACCGCGTGCAGATGGGGCACGCCCTGCACAAGCGCCCGGGGGAGATCTCCGGCGGCATGAAGCAGCGCGTCGGCATTGCCCGCGCGCTGGCGATGAAGCCGAAAGTCCTGCTGATGGATGAACCCTTCGGCGCGCTCGATGCCCTGACGCGCGCGCATCTGCAGGACTCGGTGATGCAGATCCAGCAGGCGCTGAACACCACCATCGTGCTCATTACCCACGACGTGGACGAGGCGGTGCTGCTCTCCGATCGCGTGCTGATGATGACCAACGGCCCGGCGGCGACCGTCGGGGAGATCCTGCGCGTCGATCTGCCGCGCCCGCGCAACCGGGTGCAGCTTGCCGACGACAGCCGCTATCACCACATGCGCCAGCAGATCCTTCATTTCCTCTATGAAAAGCAGCCGAAAGCGGCGTAATGAGGGGGCTTTGATGCGTCTGGTCATTATCGGAAATGGCATGGCGGCCACGCGGCTGATTGCCTCGCTCACCGGGCGTGCTGCCGGTCGTTTCGCTATCACCGTCATCGGTGACGAGCCGGAGCATGCCTATAACCGCATCCTGCTTTCGCCGGTGCTGGGCGGTGAAAAGCAGGATGCAGACATCTCCCTTCAGGATGACGACTGGTACCAGTCGCGCGGCGTGACGGTGCTGCGGGGTGAAAAGGCGATCGCCGTGAACGTGGACGCGCGGGAAGTGCAAACCACCGCCCGCACGCTGGGCTGGGATGCGCTGGTGTTTGCCACTGGATCAACGCCCTTTGTTCCGCCAATTCGCGGCTGCGATGCGCCGCATGTGTTCACGTTCCGTACCCTGGCAGATACCCGGGCCATTCAGGCGATCGCCGGTCCGGCGGTGGTGCTGGGCGGCGGCGTGCTCGGGGTTGAGGCGGCGGCTGCGCTGGCGCGTTCAGGTGACGAGGTCACGCTTGTTCATCGCGGTCCGTGGCTGATGGAGCAGCAGCTGGATCGGCAGGCGGGAATGCTGCTGGAAGAGGCGCTGGCGGCGCGGGGCGTGCGCTGTGAGCTCGTCTCTGGCATCGCAGCGGTGAACGGAGATAGCGTGACGCTGCTCAACGGACGCCGCGTCGCCGCCTTGCGCGTGGTACTGGCGACCGGCGTGCAGCCCAGCGTCGCGCTGGCGCAGGCCAGCGGCATTCGCTGCGCGCGCGGCATCGTGGTGGATCACCAGATGCAAACCTCCGAACCGAACGTCTACGCCATCGGCGAGTGCTGCGAAATTGACGGCCAGACGTTTGGCCTGGTCGCCCCCTGCCTGGCGCAGGCGGAGATCCTCGCCGCGCGGCTGGCCGGGGACGCCACCGCGCCGTTTACCCTGACCGACAGCGGGATGCGCCTCAAGGTGACGGGCGTGGAGCTGTTCAGCCTCGGCCGCGCGGCGGAGCAGGAGGGCGACGTGGTCTGGAGCGCATGGGATCCGCTGACCCGTCACTATCGTCGTTTATTGATCCATCAGGGGGCGCTGGCTGGCGCGCTGCTGATCGGCGACTGCCGCAGCGCGGCAACGTTTACCGATTTACTGGCAACGGCTGCGCCCGCCCACGCGGACTGGCTGTTCGATCGTTTCACTACGCAACCGCAGGTTGCAGGACAGAATGCTATGACAAAACCTACTCTGGTGGTGGTTGGGCACGGTATGGTCGGCCATCATTTCCTCGAAGACTGCGTTAAGCGCAATCTGCATCAGCAGTATCAGATCGTTGTCTTTGGCGAGGAGCCCTATGCCGCCTACGACCGTGTGCATTTGTCGGAATATTTTGGCGGCCGCAGCGCGGCGTCGCTCTCGCTGGTGGAGGGGGATTTCTTTGCCGACAGCGGCATTGAGCTGCGCCTGTCGCAGCAGATCGTCGCTATCGATCGCGCCGCGCGCGTGGTGCGCACCGCCAGCGGGCATGAGACCCACTGGGACAAGCTGGTGCTGGCGACCGGCTCATACCCGTTCGTTCCGCCCGTGCCGGGCAACGACTTGCCGGGCTGTTTTGTCTACCGCACCCTTGACGACCTGGACAGCATTGCTGCACATGCGGCGGGCTCGCGCCGCGGCGTGGTGATTGGCGGCGGCCTGCTCGGACTGGAGGCGGCGAATGCCCTGAAGCAGCTCGGGCTGGAAACCCACGTGGTGGAGTTTGCGCCCAACCTGATGGCGGTCCAGCTCGACAGCGACGGCGCGGCGATGCTGCGCAAGAAAATCGAGGCGCTGGGCGTCGGCGTTCACACCAGTAAAGCCACGACGGAGATCGCCACCGCGGACGGCGGGCTGGTGCTGCGCTTTGCCGATGGCGAACAGCTGGAAACGGACATGGTGGTCTTTTCGGCGGGCATTCGTCCGCAGGACGCGCTGGCGCGCAGCAGCGGGCTGGCTATCGGCGAACGCGGCGGGATCTGCATTGACGACGGATGTCGCACCTCCGATCCGGACGTGCTGGCCATCGGCGAATGCGCCCTGTGGGAGGGGAAAATCTTCGGACTGGTCGCGCCCGGCTATCAGATGGCGCGCGTGGCCGCCGCCGCGCTGGCGGGAGAGGATAAAACCTTCACCGGCGCGGATATGAGCACTAAGCTCAAGCTGCTCGGCGTAGACGTGGCCTCGTTCGGCGACGCGCACGGGCGCACCCCGGGGGCGCTGAGCTACCAGTGGACGCACGGTCCGCAGCAAGTCTACAAGAAAATCGTGGTCAGCCACGACGGTAAAACGCTGCTCGGCGGCGTGCTGGTGGGCGATGCCAGCGAGTACGCCACGCTGGTGCAGATGATGCTCAACGGGATAGCCCTGCCGAAAGAGCCGGAAACGCTCATTTTACCCGCGTCGTCAGGCAGCGCGCCAAAAGCGCTGGGCGTGGCGGCGCTGCCGGAAAGCGCGCAAATATGTTCGTGTCATAACGTCAGTAAGGGCGATATCTGCCGGGCGGTGAGCGCGGGCGCGGCGGATATCGGCGCCGTTAAGCAGTGCACCAAAGCGGCGACCGGCTG
Organism: Enterobacter sp. UCD-UG_FMILLET; assembly: GCF_000762975.1. Lineage (NCBI taxonomy): Bacteria > Pseudomonadati > Pseudomonadota > Gammaproteobacteria > Enterobacterales > Enterobacteriaceae > Enterobacter > Enterobacter sp. UCD-UG_FMILLET. The sequence goes on along the minus strand of NZ_JRJC01000015.1, from coordinate 280,774 downwards.
CGGGGGATGTAGCGCGCTGGTGAAGCAGGTGATGGAGTTCCAGCTTGCGGAGCAGGGCGTGGAGGTGAAAAAGGACATTTGCGAGCACTTCCCGTACTCGCGCCAGGAGATATACCACCTTGTGCGGGTCAACCATATCCGCACTTTCGACCAGTTGATTAGCCGCTACGGACAGGGGCACGGATGCGAGATCTGCAAGCCGCTGGTGGGGTCGGTACTCGCCTCCTGCTGGAACGAGTATCTGCTGAAACCGGCGCACCTGCCGCTGCAGGACACCAACGACCGCTACTTCGCCAACATCCAGAAGGACGGCACCTACTCCATCGTGCCGCGCATGCCCGCAGGGGAAGTGACCGCCGACGGGCTGATTGCCATCGGCCAGATTGCGAAACGCTACAGCCTGTACAGCAAAATCACCGGCGGACAGCGTATCGACCTGTTTGGCGCCACCCTCGAACAGCTGCCAGAAATCTGGCAGGCGCTGGTGGAGGCCGGTTTTGAAACCGGGCACGCCTACGGGAAATCCCTGCGCACGGTGAAATCCTGCGTCGGCTCGACCTGGTGCCGCTACGGCGTGCAGGACTCCACAGGCCTCGCGGTCCGACTGGAGCACCGCTACAAGGGCCTGCGCGCGCCGCACAAAATCAAAATGGCGGTCTCAGGCTGTACCCGCGAGTGCGCGGAGGCGCAGAGCAAAGACGTGGGGGTCATTGCCACCGATAAGGGCTGGAACCTCTATCTGTGCGGCAACGGCGGGATGAAGCCGCGCCACGCGGATCTCTTCGCCAGCGATCTCGATGATGAAACGCTGATCCGGACCGTTGACCGTTTCCTGATGTTTTACATCCGCACGGCGGATCGCCTGCAGCGCACCAGCACCTGGATGGACAACCTTGAGGGCGGCCTCGACTATCTGCGGGAGGTGATCCTCAACGACAGCCTCGGCATCGCCCACGAGCTGGAGCAGGAGATGGCCCGGGTGGTGGAAACCTACCAGTGCGAATGGCAAACCACGCTCAGCGATCCCAACCGCCTGGCGCTGTTCCGCACGACGGTGAACGACACCGCGCCGGATGAAAGCAAGCGCTGGCAGGAAATCTGCGGCATCGACGATATCCCCGAGCAGGCGGGCATCGGCGCGCGGCTTGGACGTAAGCCGATTGCGCTCTTCCGCTTTGGCAAAACCGTTTACGCCCTCGACGATCGGGAGCCGGGCGGCGATGCGAACGTGCTTTCACGCGGCATTCTTGGCGATGCGGCGGGCGAGCCGGTGGTGATTTCACCGCTCTACAAGCAGCGCATTCGCCTGCGCGACGGCTGTCAGGTAGAGAACGGCGAACCCGCGGTGCGCGCCTGGCCAGTGAAAATTGAAAACGGCAAGGTGTGGGTTGGCAGCGACGCCCTGGTAATGCGTGCGGAGGCCTCATGACGGAAACCCGGACAACGTGCCCCTATTGCGGGGTGGGCTGCGGCGTGGTCGCCCGCGTGGAAGGTGAAGCGGTCAGCGTTCGGGGAGATGAAACCCATCCTGCGAACCTGGGTCGCCTGTGCGTGAAAGGATCGGCCCTGGGGGAGACGACGGGATTACAGGGGAGGCTTTTGCGCCCGGTCGTTGACGGCCTTGAGGTGGACTGGGCGCAGGCGCTGAGTGCGGCAGGGGAGCGCCTGCGGGAGATTATCGATAAATGGGGGCCGCAGGCGGTGGCGTTTTACGCCTCCGGCCAGCTGTTAACCGAAGATTACTATGCCGCCAACAAGCTGATGAAAGGGTTTATCGGCGCGGCAAACATTGATACCAACTCCCGGCTCTGTATGTCCTCGGCGGTGGTCGGCTACAAGCGCGCCTTTGGCGAAGACGTGGTGCCGTGCGGCTACGAGGATATGGAAAACAGCGATCTGGTGGTGCTGGCTGGCTCGAACGCGGCCTGGACGCATCCGGTGCTGTATCAGCGGCTGGTGCAGGCAAAGCACAGCAATCCGCAGATGAAGGTGGTGGTGATTGACCCGCGCCGCACCGCCACCTGCGATATAGCCGATCTGCATCTGGCGCTCGCCCCCGGCAGCGACGCCGGGCTGTTTGTCGGGTTACTCAATCTGATCCAGGGTGATGAGGAGTGGCCGATTGCCCGCGTGGCGGCGTTTTGCGACCTTCCGTCAGAGGAGATTGCTACCTTTTACGACTGGTTTGTCACCGCGCATCGCGCGATTACGCTCTACACGATGGGGATCAACCAGTCCGCCAGCGGCAGCGACAAGTGTAACGCCATCATTAACGTTCATCTTGCCAGCGGGAAGTTCAACCGTCCGGGCTGCGGCCCGTTTTCGCTGACCGGACAGCCAAACGCGATGGGCGGACGGGAAGTGGGCGGGCTGGCGAACCAGCTGGCGGCGCACATGAACTTTGAGCCGGACGACCTCTCGCGGGTGGCGCGTTTCTGGGGAACGGAACGGCTGGCGCAGACGCCGGGCCTGATGGCGGTGGAGCTGTTTGACGCCATTGCCCGCGGCGAGGTGAAGGCGGTGTGGATCATGGGCACTAACCCCGCCGTGTCGCTTCCGGACAGCCACGCGGTGTGTCAGGCGCTGGCGAGCTGCCCGCTGGTGATGATCTCTGAGGTGATGAAGGATACCGACACCAGCCGATTCGCCCATATCCGTTTTCCGGCGCTGGGCTGGGGAGAGAAGGACGGCACGGTGACCAATTCCGAGCGGCGCATTTCGCGCCAGCGCGCGTTTCTGCCCGCGCCGGGCGAGGCGAAGCCGGACTGGTGGATCGTCGCGCAGATGGCGAAACGGCTGGGCTACGGCGAGGCCTTTACCTGGCAACATCCGCACGAGATTTTTTGCGAACATGCGGCGCTGACGGCCTTTGAAAATGACGGCGCGCGGGCATTGAATCTTCATGACCTGGCTGCGCTAACCCGTGAGGAGTGGGATCAGCTTGAGCCCTGGCAGTGGCCGACGGGGGATTTCCCGTGCCGAAACATCGTTCCCGTTAACCCTCTGTCGCACGGCGCGACGGTCAGCGCGTTATACCCGCTGATTCTCAACTCGGGGCGCATCCGCGATCAGTGGCATACCATGACCCGAACGGGATACGTGGCGAGGCTGATGCAGCATATCGCCGAACCGTTTGTTGAGATTTGCCCCGCAGACGCCGTTCGGTTTTCCCTGTGCGACGGCCAGCTGGCGCGCATCAGCTCTCCGCGCGGCGTGATGGTGGCAAGAGTGTGCGTCAGCGACGGGATACGGGAAGGCGAGGCGTTTGCCCCGATGCACTGGAACGCCGGGTTTGCCCGCCAGGGAAAGGTGAATGCGCTGGTGGAAGGGCGCTACGATCCGGTTTCGGGCCAGCCGGGGAGTAAACAAACCGCCGTCAGGATCCTGCCCTGGCAGCCCGCCTGGCAGGGGGAACTCTATGCCCGGGAATGGCCGGAAATGCCCTCTTCGGCTTACTGGTGGCGTAAAGCCTCACGCCTGACGGTGGCGGGCGATCAGCCGCTGCTGCCGTGGGTAATGGAATACGCCAGCGCTCAGGGCTGGCAGCTGCAGGTTGCGCAAACCGGTGAACGCAGCAGCGTGCTGGCCTGGCATGAAGGCCGGCTGATGCTGGGCTTCTGGGAGGGCACCGCGTTACCGGCGCTGGCGCATGCGGTGATTGAAGCCGCTTTTCAATCCCCACCCGTGCGTCTCGCAGAACGCCATGCCTTGTTGAACGGACAGAGCGTCGGGAAGGCGGCTGATCCGGGACGCATCATCTGCAGCTGTTTCAGCGTCGGAGAGAATACGATACGGGAGGCGATCGTCGGCGGGTGTGATTCCGTCACCGCGCTGGGGGCGACGCTGCGCTGTGGTACGAACTGTGGCTCCTGCGTGCCGGAGCTGAAAGGGCTGTTTCAGGATAATCCTGAAATGTCCGCCAGAACTGCATTTCAAGGCTTATCGCGTTAACATAATAGGAGTTTATTCATAAACACAGGTTCTTATTTACGACGTTGATGGCTGTATCGTCCCGCATTCGTTTGCTGTTATTACTCTCCCTTGTTACGGTCGGAGCCGTTCACGGTGCGCCGAATTCCTTTATGCAGCAGGCGCAAAATCCCTTTGATAATAATGGGGATAGTTTGCCCGACCTCGGCATGGCGGCGCCAACGGGCGAGGGGGAAAAACACCTGGCCGAAATGGCGAAAGCCTTCGGTGAGGCCAGCATGACCGACAACGGCCTGACAACGGGCGAGCAGGCGCGTCAGTTTGCGTTTGGCCAGGTGCGCGACGCGGTGAGCGGCGAAGTGAACCAGCAGATTGAGTCCTGGCTTTCGCCCTGGGGGAACGCCAGCGTGAACTTGCTGGTGGATAACGATGGCAAATTTAACGGCAGCAGCGGGAGCTGGTTTATCCCCTGGAACGATAACAACCGCTATCTGAGCTGGAGCCAGCTTGGCCTGACCCAGCAGACGGATGGCCTGGTCAGTAACGCTGGTATAGGCCAGCGCTGGGTGGCGGGAAAATGGCTGCTGGGTTACAACACGTTTTACGATAACCTGCTGGATGAAAACCTGCAGCGTGCCGGGCTGGGCGCAGAAGCGTGGGGGGAAAATCTGCGCCTGTCAGCCAACTATTATCAGCCCTTTGCCGGCTGGCGCGATCGCTCCGACGTCCAGGAGCAGCGGATGGCGCGCGGCTATGACGTCACCGCGAAAGCCTGGCTGCCGTGGTTCCATCATCTGAATACCAGCGTGAGCTTCGAGCAATACTTCGGCGATAACGTCGATCTCTTCAACAGCGGAACCGGCTATCACAATCCGGTGGCGGTGAATCTGGGGCTTAACTATACCCCCGTACCGCTGGTCACACTGACCGCCGCGCACAAGCAGGCCGAAAGTGGCGAGAGCCAGAATAACCTCGGGCTGAAGGTCAACTATCGTTTTGGCGTGCCGCTGGTGAAGCAGCTTTCCGCCGGTGAAGTCGCCGCCACGCGCTCCCTGCGCGGAAGCCGCTACGACTCGCCGGAGCGCAATAGCCTGCCGGTGATGGAGTTCCGCCAGCGTAAAACGCTGTCCGTCTGGCTGGCGACGCCGCCGTGGGATCTGAAAGGGGGCGAGACCGTTATGCTGAAGCTTCAGGTTCGCAGCGCGCACGGCATTCGTCAGATCCACTGGCAGGGAGATACGCAGGCGCTGAGCCTGACGTCGCCGGCCAAAAGCAACAGCAGCGACGGCTGGAGCGTGATTATGCCTGCCTGGGATGACAGTGAAGGGGCGACAAACCGCTGGCACCTGTCGGCGGTGGTGGAAGATGAGAAAGGCCAGCGCGTCTCGTCCAATGAGATCGTGCTGACCGTCGTGCAGCCGCTGGTCGCATTACCGGACAACGACCCGCGCTGGAAGCTTCTGCCGGAGGAGTAATCCTTAAAAAATGCGTTCCTGATGCACCCACACGGCGGCTTCAACGCGGGATTTGAGCTTCATTTTCTTCAGCATATGCTTCACGTGTACTTTGACCGTGCTTTCGGTGATGTCCAGGCGGCGGGCGATCATTTTGTTCGGCAGTCCCTGGGCAATGAGTTTAAGAATATCGCGCTCGCGCGGGGTTAACTGGCTGACGTCACGATCAGAGGTGGCGCGGTTGGCGCGCAGGCTGGCGGCCAGCACCGGCGTTAAGGCTTCGCTGAGAACCATCTCGCCCGCCGCCGCCTGCTGCAGCGCCTTAAGCAAGTCTTCCGGCTCCATATCCTTGAGTAGATAACCATCCGCCCCGCGCTTCAGGGCCGTGACCACATCCTCTTCATGGTTTGACACGCTAAAGACAACGATGCGCCCGGAAAGCGATTTTTCCCGCAGCTTGTCGAGGGTTTCCAGACCGTTCATGCCGGGCATATTCAGATCGAGCAGGATCAGGTCGGGATCGAGGGATTCGGCAAGCTCAATACCCTGTTCACCGTTGCTGGCTTCGCCAACCACCGTGATATCGGGCGCCATGCTGACCAGCTGTTTCACGCCAGTACGCAGCATCGGATGGTCGTCGATCAACAGGATGGATGCCGGTTCCTGATTAGTCATGGGTTTCTCCTTGAGCAGTTGTAAGCGGTTTCTCGGGAATAAAGGTGACCACAACTTCCGTGCCACCCGTCTCTCTCCGGCGAACCTGGCAATCACCGCGCAGGCTTTGGGCGCGGTCTCGCATAATAATTAAACCATAGTGGTTAGTGCGTTCGGCATTTTCCGGCACGCCGCGGCCGTTGTCGTGAACCGTGAGCTTCACCTGATTGTTGTGCTGGCTGACGGTGACCGTTACCGCCGTCGCGCCGGAATGCTTAAGCACGTTGCTCAGCGCTTCACGGGCGATCTGCAGTACATGTATGGCCTGGTGGGAGGGGACAAACCGCGGCGGCAGCTGGTAGTCCAGCTTCACCGGGAACCCCAGACGGGCGCTAAATTCGTGACAGCTGGCCTCCAGCGCCGGGCGCAGGCCCGGCTCGGTCAGCTGCAGACGGAAGGTAGTCAGCAGCTCGCGAAGCTGTATCCAGGAGGTGTTCAGCTCGTTGCGGATCTGGCTAAGCAGCTGCTTGTTGCTTTCGGGCATCTCTGCATCCTGCATCTGCAGGCAGCTCACCTGCATTTTCATACAGGAGAGCGACTGGGCGATCGAGTCGTGAAGCTCGCGGGCGATGGTCGCGCGCTCTTCCATGACGATCAGCTGCTGCTGCTTTTCCTGATGCCTGTCGAGCGCCAGCGTGGCCGTGAGCTGTTCGACCAGCGTATCAACCAGCTGCTGCTGGTCGTGGCTCAGGTGACGCCCGGCTGGCAGCGTTGCCAGCAGAATACCGTACTGGGTGTGGCTGTCGGTCAGGCGCCACTTCAGGGTGGTGCCGCCGGACGTCAGCGGCGGCAGGCCGCGAGGGCAAAGATGGCAGCCTTTGTCATCGCAGGACATATCCGACTGACAGGTAAATTCCTGATGGTTATCTTCGTCTTCCACGTCGTAGACGCGCAGCTCAAGGTCGTGAAGCAGGGTCAGATTTTGCAGGCCGTTCAGGACAGGAGAGAGGCGCTCGCAGAGCGGTACCTGCATGTGCAGACGACGGTTGGCCTGCCACAGGAAGGAAAGTATTTCGTTTTTCTGCTCCAGCCCGGCCGTTTTTTCCTGAACGCGCTGTTCCAGCACCGCGTAGCTCTCGGATAGCTCTGCCGACATGGTGTTGAGCGCCTGGCCGAGCATGGCCATCTCGTTGCGCCCGCTGATGCGCGTGCGCTGGGTAAAATCGCGTGCGGTCACCGCGCGGGCCATCGCCAGCAGCTGTTTCCACGGGTTCAGCAGCCGCGCTCGGAGCCAGACGATGGTGAAGATCAGCAGTAGCCCCATAAACAGCGCCATGGCGCGGTGCACCATCACCACCCGGTCAATGCGTAATTCGGTGGTTTGGTCGAAAGAGGAGACCAGCGCATCGATGCGTGAGACGAACCCCGCCACGTCCTGCGCAACGGTTTCGGTGCTGCGCGCCTGTTTCAGCCCAGGCTGCAGCTGGGTGTGCCAGTAGCCCTGAAGGGCTTTAAGCTGGGATTGCTGACCGGCGCGGATGGCGGCGTTTTCCAGTTCGGGGCTGAAGACCGTGCGCTCCATTTCATCAATCAGGGGCCGATCGTCCTGCGTCAGGGGAACCGACGCCAGCAGGCGATAACTCTGCATGCGTAGCGAGCCTGCCTCGTTGATGGCATGCGCATTACCTTGTACGCCCTGTACCAGCCAGCCGGAGATCGCCATGCCGGTCACGCCGATGGCGGTGGACAGCAAAACAATCAGGGCTAGCTGATTCACGAGCGTCAGCGGAGATAAACATCTTTTTAACATAGAGGTGGCGTGCTCCTGACGTGGCCTGCTTGCAGGAATGGCGCTATTCTGGTGCATACCCTGGAGTATACCCATACCAATAAAGGATTACCCCTAAATTGCCAACGGAGTAGGGGGAAGGAGGTGGGGGTAGCCTGGAACCGTCAGTGCCGTGAAAAACCACGTCTTTTTTACCGAATTAGCCTACTCACTAAGGGTAAGGCCTTATTTTACGCCGCAAATCCTCCCACTTTTCCTTTGATTTATATCAACTTACCGCCGCCCTAAAACCCTAATGTTTGCAGCATCATTCGAGAATCAGAGGTGTCTATGAGTCACTCATCCGCTCCCGAAAGGGAAAATGGTGCCGTTATTACAGACTGGCGTCCAGAGGATCCGGCGTTCTGGCAACAGCGCGGCCATCGTGTAGCAAGCCGGAATCTGTGGATTTCCGTGCCGTGTTTGTTATTAGCGTTTTGCGTATGGATGTTGTTTAGCGCGGTGGCGGTAAATCTGCCGAAAGTGGGTTTTACATTTACTACCGATCAGCTGTTTATGCTGACCGCGCTGCCGTCGCTGTCAGGCGCGCTGCTGCGTGTACCTTACGCGTTTATGGTGCCGGTGTTTGGCGGTCGTCGCTGGACGGCGTTCAGTACGGGCATCATGATCGTTCCCTGCGTCTGGCTCGGCTTCGCGGTGCAGGATACCTCTACGCCGTTCAGCGTGTTCGTGATTATCTCCCTGCTGTGCGGTTTTGCGGGCGCGAACTTCGCCTCCAGCATGGCGAACATCAGCTTCTTCTTCCCGAAAGCGAAGCAGGGCGGTGCGCTGGGCATTAACGGCGGCCTGGGGAACATGGGCGTCAGCGTGATGCAGCTCATTGCCCCGCTGGCGATCTCCGTTTCTATTTTCGCGGCCTTTGGCGGCGGTGGCGTTGAGCAGGCGGATGGTTCTTCCCTCTATCTGCAGAACGCCGCCTGGATCTGGGTACCTTTCCTGGTGGTCTTCACCCTCGCAGCCTGGTTCTTTATGAACGACCTGTCCGCGTCGAAGGCGTCGCTGAGCGAACAGCTGCCGGTGCTGAAGCGCGGACACCTCTGGGTGATGGCGCTGCTGTATCTGGCCACCTTCGGTTCGTTTATCGGCTTCTCGGCGGGCTTCGCGATGCTGTCGAAAACCCAGTTTCCGGAGATTCAGATCCTGCAATTCGCCTTCTCCGGACCGTTTATTGGTGCCCTGGCGCGTTCGCTGGGCGGCATGGTCTCTGACCGCCTGGGAGGTACCCGCGTGACGCTGGTTAACTTCGTCGTGATGGCGGTCTTCTGCGCGCTGCTGTTCCTGACGCTGCCCGCTGACGGACAGGGCGGTAACTTCATCGCCTTCTTCGGCGTGTTTATGGTGCTGTTCCTGACGGCCGGGCTCGGGAGTGCGTCTACCTTCCAGATGATCTCCGTGATCTTCCGTAAGCTGACGATGGATCGCGTGAAGGCGCAGGGCGGGAGCGAAGAGCAGGCCATGCGCGAAGCGGCGACGGATACGGCCGCGGCGCTGGGCTTTATCTCTGCCATCGGCGCGATTGGCGGCTTCTTTATCCCGAAAGCGTTCGGTATCTCTCTGGACCTGACCGGCTCTCCGGCCGGTGCCATGAAAGTCTTCCTCGTCTTCTATATCGCCTGCGTTGTGATTACGTGGCTGGTATATGGCCGAAATACCAAAAAAAATAAGTAAGTGTGATTATCCGTTTACGCGGCCTTCGGGCCGCGTTTTTTTTAGCCTGAATAATAGTTACAACATACTTAAGGCTTTTACGGCAGACGCCTGCGGTGACATTGCGATCGCCATCGCTTTGCAGGTGGGTCTACCCCTTAATACCTGAGAGGTTAAATTTTGACTGGCTTTTTGTACGATAAAATAAAAATAACTCTATATTTCATGATGATATGAAATTTTTGAAGATACCACTTTGGTGGTATTTGGTGTAACCCCTCCCCGGAAAGTCCCTCCTCGTCTTGATCGTTATCAATTCTCCTCCTCTTTCAGGGCGTTACCTTCGCTGCAAATCAGCAATGTCGATTTAGAGAGCCACAGGCTCCACACAGGAGATACCCGATGAGCAAATTTTTGGACCGGTTTCGCTACTTCAAACAGAAGGGTGAAACTTTTGCCGATGGGCACGGCCAGGTTCTGGATACCAACCGGGACTGGGAAGACGGTTACCGCCAGCGCTGGCAGCATGACAAAGTCGTCCGTTCGACCCACGGCGTGAACTGTACCGGTTCATGCAGCTGGAAGATTTTCGTTAAAAACGGTCTGGTGACCTGGGAAATGCAGCAGACCGACTATCCGCGCACCCGCCCGGATATGCCAAACCACGAACCGCGCGGCTGCCCGCGCGGTGCCAGCTACTCCTGGTATCTCTACAGCGCCAACCGTCTGAAATACCCGCTGATGCGTAAGCGCCTGATGAAAATGTGGCGTGAGGCGAAAGCGCAGCACAGCGATCCGGTTGATGCCTGGGCGTCCATCATCGAAGACGCGGACAAAGCAAAAAGCTTCAAGCAGGCTCGCGGTCGCGGTGGTTTCGTTCGCTCCTCATGGAAAGAGGTAAACGAGCTGATTGCCGCCTCCAACGTCTACACCGTTAAAACCTACGGTCCTGACCGCGTGGCGGGCTTCTCGCCTATCCCGGCGATGTCGATGGTCTCTTACGCCTCCGGGGCGCGCTATCTGTCGCTGATCGGCGGTACCTGCCTGAGCTTCTACGACTGGTACTGCGACCTGCCGCCTGCGTCTCCGCAGACCTGGGGCGAGCAGACCGACGTGCCGGAGTCTGCGGACTGGTACAACTCCAGCTACATCATCGCCTGGGGCTCAAACGTTCCTCAGACCCGCACGCCGGACGCGCACTTCTTTACCGAAGTCCGTTACAAAGGCACTAAAACCGTGGCGGTCACCCCTGATTACGCGGAAATCGCCAAGCTTTGCGATCTGTGGCTGGCGCCGAAACAGGGTACCGACGCCGCGATGGCGATGGCGATGGGACACGTCATGCTGCGTGAATTCCACCTCGATAAGCCAAGCCAGTACTTCACCGACTACGTTCGCCGCTACACCGACATGCCGATGCTGGTGATGCTGGAAGAGCGTGAGGGCTACTATGCCGCGGGCCGCACGCTGCGCGCGGCCGATCTGGTGGATTCGCTGGGCCAGGAAAATAACCCTGAGTGGAAAACCGTTGCGTATAACAGCAACGGCGAGCTGGTGGCGCCAAACGGCTCTATCGGCTTCCGCTGGGGCGAGAAGGGCAAGTGGAACCTTGAGCAACGCAACGGTACGACCGGCGAAGAGACGGAGCTGCGCCTGAGCATGCTGGGCAGCCAGGACGAGATCGCCGAGGTCGGGTTCCCGTACTTCGGCGGTGAAGGTTCCGAGCACTTCAACAAGGTCGAACTGAAAAACGTTCTGATGCACAAGCTGCCGGTTAAGCGCCTGCAGCTGGCCGACGGTTCTACCGCGCTGGTCACCACCGTCTATGACCTGACCATGGCGAACTACGGTCTGGAGCGCGGCTTGGGCGATGAAAACTGCGCAACCGGCTATGACGACGTGAAGGCCTACACCCCGGCATGGGCGGAACAGATCACCGGTGTGCCACGCGCGCACATTACCCGTATCGCCCGTGAGTTCGCTGAAAACGCGGACAAAACGCACGGCCGTTCGATGATCATCGTCGGCGCGGGTCTGAACCACTGGTATCACCTCGATATGAACTATCGCGGTCTGATCAACATGCTGATCTTCTGCGGCTGCGTCGGTCAGAGCGGCGGCGGCTGGGCACACTACGTCGGCCAGGAAAAACTGCGTCCGCAGACCGGCTGGCAGCCGCTGGCGTTTGCCCTCGACTGGCAGCGTCCGGCACGTCACATGAACAGCACCTCCTACTTCTATAACCACTCCAGCCAGTGGCGCTACGAGACGGTCACCGCGCAGGAGCTGCTGTCGCCGATGGCGGATAAATCCCGCTACAGCGGCCACCTGATTGACTTCAACGTGCGCGCCGAGCGCATGGGCTGGCTGCCGTCTGCGCCGCAGCTGGGCACTAACCCGCTGCGCATTGCGGAAGCGGCGAAGCAGGCGGGCATGTCACCGGTGGATTACACCGTGAAATCCCTGAAGGATGGCTCCATCCGCTTCGCGGCTGAACAGCCGGAGAACGGTAAAAACCATCCGCGTAACCTGTTCATCTGGCGCTCCAACCTGCTGGGCTCGTCCGGCAAAGGCCACGAGTACATGCTGAAATACCTGCTCGGTACCGAAAACGGTATCCAGGGGAAAGATCTCGGCAAGCAGGGCGGCGTGAAGCCGGAAGAGGTGGAGTGGAAAGACAACGGTCTCGACGGCAAGCTGGATCTGGTGGTGACGCTCGACTTCCGTCTGTCCAGCACCTGCCTGTACTCCGACATCGTGCTGCCAACCGCGACCTGGTACGAAAAAGACGACATGAATACCTCGGATATGCATCCGTTTATTCATCCGCTGTCTGCGGCCGTTGACCCGGCGTGGGAATCGAAAAGCGACTGGGATATCTACAAAGACATCGCGAAGAAATTCTCCGAAGTCTGCGTAGGGCACCTCGGCAAAGAGACAGACGTGGTGACGCTGCCAATCCAGCACGACTCCGCCGCCGAACTGGCGCAGCCGCTGGACGTGAAGGACTGGAAAAAAGGTGAATGTGACCTGATCCCGGGCGTAACCGCGCCGCACATTATTCCGGTTGAACGCGACTATCCGGCAACCTATGAGCGCTTTACCTCTATCGGCCCGCTGATGGAGAAAATCGGTAACGGCGGGAAGGGGATCGCCTGGAACACCCAGAGCGAAATGGATCTGCTGCGCAAGCTCAACTACACCAAAGCGGACGGCCCGGCGAAAGGCCAGCCCATGCTGAACACGGCAATTGATGCGGCAGAGATGATCCTGACCCTGGCCCCGGAAACCAACGGCCACGTGGCCGTGAAAGCCTGGGCGGCACTGAGCGAGTTTACCGGTCGCGACCATACGCACCTGGCGACGAATAAAGAGGAAGAGAAAATCCGCTTCCGCGATATTCAGGCGCAGCCGCGCAAGATTATCTCCAGCCCTACCTGGTCAGGCCTGGAAGATGAGCACGTGTCTTATAACGCGGGCTACACCAACGTTCATGAGCTGATCCCATGGCGCACCCTGTCCGGCCGACAGTCGCTGTATCAGGATCACCAGTGGATGCGCGACTTCGGTGAAAGCCTGCTGGTCTACCGTCCGCCAATCGACACCCGCTCTGTGAAAGCCGTGATGGGGGCGAAATCGAACGGTAACCCTGAGAAGGCGCTTAACTTCCTGACGCCGCACCAGAAGTGGGGTATCCACTCCACCTACAGTGACAACCTGCTGATGCTGACCCTGTCTCGCGGCGGTCCGATTGTCTGGATGAGCGAAACGGACGCCAAAGATCTGGGGATCGAAGATAACGACTGGATCGAAGTGTTCAACAGCAACGGTGCCCTGACGGCGCGTGCGGTGGTGAGCCAGCGCGTACCGGCCGGGATGACCATGATGTATCACGCGCAGGAACGTATCGTTAACCTGCCGGGGTCAGAAATTACCGAGCAGCGCGGCGGGATCCATAACTCCGTGACCCGCATTACGCCGAAGCCGACCCACATGATCGGCGGCTATGCGCAGCTGGCCTACGGCTTTAACTACTACGGCACCGTAGGATCGAACCGCGATGAGTTCGTGGTGGTACGTAAGATGAAGAATATTAACTGGTTAGACGGCGAAGGTAATGACCAGGTACAGGAGAGCGTAAAATGAAAATTCGTTCACAAGTCGGCATGGTGCTGAATCTGGATAAATGCATCGGCTGTCATACCTGCTCGGTCACCTGTAAAAACGTCTGGACCAGCCGTGAAGGTATGGAGTACGCCTGGTTCAACAACGTGGAAAGCAAGCCGGGCACCGGCTTCCCGACCGACTGGGAAAACCAGGAGAAGTGGAAGGGCGGCTGGATCCGTAAAATCAACGGCAAGCTGCAGCCGCGCATGGGTAACCGCGCGATGCTGCTGGGTAAAATCTTCGCTAACCCGCACCTGCCGGGCATCGACGATTACTACGAGCCGTTTGACTACGACTACCAGAACCTGCACAACGCGCCGGAAAGCAAGCACCAGCCGATCGCCCGTCCTCGCTCGCTGATCACCGGTCAGCGCATGGACAAAATTACCAGCGGTCCAAACTGGGAAGAGATTCTGGGCGGCGAGTTCGAGAAACGCGCCAAAGACCAGAACTTCGAGAACATGCAGAAGGCGATGTACGGCCAGTTCGAAAACACCTTCATGATGTATCTGCCGCGCCTGTGCGAGCACTGCCTCAACCCGGCGTGCGTGGCGACCTGCCCGAGCGGCGCCATCTACAAGCGTGAAGAAGACGGCATCGTGCTGATCGACCAGGACAAGTGCCGCGGCTGGCGTATGTGCATCACCGGCTGCCCGTACAAAAAAATCTACTTCAACTGGAAGAGCGGTAAATCTGAGAAGTGCATCTTCTGCTACCCGCGTATTGAAGCCGGAATGCCGACCGTCTGCTCAGAAAGCTGCGTAGGCCGTATTCGCTACCTCGGCGTGCTGCTGTATGACGCGGACGCGATTGAAAACGCCGCGAGCACCGAGCACGAGAAGGATCTGTATCAGCGTCAGCTGGACGTGTTCCTCGACCCGAACGATCCGAATGTGATTGAGCAGGCGCTGAAGGACGGCGTGCCGCAGAGCGTGATTGACGCCGCGCAGCAGTCTCCGGTGTACAAGATGGCGATGGACTGGAAGCTGGCCCTGCCGCTGCATCCGGAATACCGCACCTTGCCGATGGTCTGGTACGTGCCGCCGCTGTCGCCGATTCAGTCTGCCGCTGACGCGGGCGAGCTGGGCAGCAACGGCATCCTGCCGGACGTGGAAAGCCTGCGTATTCCGGTTCAGTACCTGGCGAATCTGTTGACCGCAGGGGATACCCAGCCGGTACTGCTCGCGCTGAAGCGTATGCTGGCGATGCGTCACTTCAAACGTGCGGAAACCGTAGACGGTGTGACCGATACCCGCGCGCTGGAAGAGGTCGGTCTGACCGAAGCGCAGGCGCAGGAGATGTACCGCTATCTGGCGATTGCCAACTACGAAGACCGTTTCGTGGTGCCGAGCAGCCACCGCGAGCTGGCCCGCGAAGCCTTCCCGGAAAAAAATGGCTGTGGCTTTACCTTTGGTGACGGTTGCCACGGGTCAGACAGCAAATTCAACCTGTTCAACAGCCGCCGCATCGATGCCATGGATGTGACCAGCAAAACGGAGCCGCACCAATGATTGAACTCGTCATTGTTTCGCGTCTGCTCGAGTACCCGGATGCTGCGCTTGCGCAGCATCAGCAGGAACTCTTTGATGCACTCGCGTCATCTGAAAACCTGGATAAAGACGATGCCCAGCGGCTTGGCGTTTTCCTCCGCGATCTGCTGGCGCGCGACCTTCTGGATGCCCAGTCGGACTACAGCCAGCTGTTTGACCGGGGGCGTGCGACCTCGCTGCTGCTGTTTGAACACGTTCACGGTGAGTCCCGTGACCGCGGTCAGGCGATGGTGGACCTGATGGCCCAGTATGAACAGCACGGCCTGCAGCTCGACAGCCGCGAACTGCCGGACCATCTGCCGCTCTATCTGGAGTACCTGGCGCAGCTGCCGAAAGAGGAGGCGCTGGGCGGTCTGCAGGACATCGCGCCGATCCTGGCGCTGCTCGGCGCGCGTCTTCAGCAGCGCGAGAGCCGCTATGCGGTGCTGTTCGATCTGCTGGTGAAGCTGGCCAACGCCGCGGTCGACAGTGAAAAAGTGGCGGAGAAAATCGCGGATGAAGCCCGCGACGATACCCCACAGGCGCTGGATGCGGTCTGGGAAGAAGAGCAGGTGAAATTCTTTGCTGACCAGAACTGCGGCGAGTCTGAAATCTCCGCTCACCAGCGTCGTTTTGCCGGCGCGGTTGCCCCGCAATATTTGAATATCTCTAACGGAGGACGGCACTAATGCACTTCCTGAATATGTTCTTCTTTGACATTTACCCGTATATCGCGGGCACCGTGTTCCTGGTGGGAAGCTGGCTGCGTTACGACTACGGCCAGTACAGCTGGCGTGCGGCCTCCAGCCAGATGCTGGACCGCAAAGGGATGCATGTGGGCTCTAACCTGTTCCACATCGGTATTCTGGGGATTTTTGCCGGTCACTTCCTGGGGATGCTGACGCCGCACTGGATGTATGAAGCGTGGCTGCCGATCGAGGTGAAGCAGAAGATGGCGATGATCGCCGGCGGTGCCTGCGGCGTGATGACCCTGGTAGGCGGCCTGTTGCTGCTGAAACGTCGTCTGTTCAGCCCGCGCGTGCGTGCAACCACGACCGCAGCGGACATCCTGATCCTCTCCCTGCTGATGGTGCAGTGTGCGCTGGGCCTGCTGACCATTCCATTCTCTGCGCAGCATATGGACGGCAGCGAAATGATGAAGCTGGTCGGCTGGGCGCAGTCCGTGGTGACCTTCCACGGCGGAGCCTCCGCGCACCTGGACGGCGTGGCGTTTATCTTCCGCGTTCACCTTGTGCTGGGGATGACGCTGTTTGTGCTGTTCCCGTTCTCTCGTCTGGTGCATATCTGGAGCGCGCCGGTGGAGTACCTGACGCGCAAATACCAGATTGTGCGCGCCCGCCGCTAATTCGTCGTTTTGATACCAACCCCGCACTCGCGGGGTTTTTTTTCGCCCCAGCCCAGGTTATTGCCCGCGGCAGCAAACAGGATCAGCGCGCCGCCCGCCAGTTGGGTCAGGTTCAGCGAGTGTCCGAACACCAGATTATCGACAACGATCGCCACCACCGGATAGATAAACGACAGGGAGCCGGTAATGGGCGTAGGCAGCTTCTGGATCGCGCTGTAGAGCAGCTGGTACATAATGCCGGTATGGACGATGCCCAGCGTCAGCAGGGTAGGCCAGGGAAAATCACCGGAAAATGACGGCATGCTGGCAAACGGCAAAAGCATCACGACGCCCGTCAGCACCTGGATAAAGGCAATATGCTGCGGCGCAACGGATCTGAGTTTGCGGGCAATAATGGCCGTGACCGCGTAGAAGAAAGCCGCGGCCATCGCCAGACCGATTCCGGCGAGCCATTCACCGCCGTGCGCGCCGGTCAGCTCGCTGGAGAGCAAGATCACCACGCCGCCAAAGGCGAGGAACAGCCAGCCCCATTTCACCAGGGTGACGCGCTCACCTAAAAACATCCCCATCAGGACCAGCATAAACGGCTGGGTGTTATAGACCACGGTCGAAAGACCAATCGAGATCCGTTCATAGGCCGCGAAGAGCAACAGCCAGTTCACCACGAGCGCTACGCCGCCGAGAATAGCCAGCAGCAGCGTGGGGCGGGTGAGGGGGCTAAAGGGCTTTTGACTCATCCGGATAAAAATAAAAAGCGCCATTGCCCCGATAAGACAGCGCCAGAACACCACTTCCGTCACCGGCAGACCGCTGAGTAAAACAAACGCACCGATAGAGCCGGAAATTAACATCGCCAGGCTCATTTGCCAGACGCCTTTATGGAAATCACGCATCATCCACCTCCTGATTGATGTGCATATTGTCGAAAATCGCTGTCGGGTTTTACAGGAGTGATATAAGGTTGAAGGAAGAAATCACTTTTAAAAATTAGGTGAAAAGAATGGAATACCTTATCGATGATATCGATCGGCAAATTTTAGCCTGTCTGGTCGAAGATGCGCGCATGTCGTTGAAGGTCCTCAGCGGACGCATTGGTCTGACGTCCCCCAGCACGGCAGAACGCCTGAAGAGGCTGGAGGAGCGCGGTGTGATTCAGGGGTATGGCGCACGGGTGAATCTGGCAGCGCTGGGGTATACCCTGCAGGCGCTGGTGCGCGTGCGGCCTTTGCCGGGGCTGTTGCATAAGGTGGATAAATACATTCAGGCGATGCCGGAGTGTATTGAGAGCGACAAAGTCACCGGGGAAGATTGCTTTGTGATTAGGCTGGTGGTGCGCTCGATAGAGCAGCTGGATGTGCTGCTGGACGGCCTGGCGGAGCATGCCCAGTGCAATACGTCAATTGTGAAAAGTTCGCCGGTGAAGCGTCGTTTGCCGCCGATGTAGGCTTCTGTCGCCGGGTGGCGGCTGCGCCTTACCCGGCCTACAACGACGGATTCGGTTCAGTTTTAAAATGATTTTTTGGATTAGATGGGGGAAGGATTACTCGGCGCGTTGCGCCTCGCCCTTCGGGTCGTTGCCTACGGCAACGCTTTCTCGCTGCGCTCGAATCGAACCTTAGTCGAAGCTTCTCATCCTTCCCCGTTACGGAAATGCATGATGCATGGTGCGCACGTAAGGTTTGGAGTCGTTTGAAAGTGGTGGTGGTGGGGGAAGGATTCGAACCTTCGAAGTCGATGACGGCAGATTTACAGTCTGCTCCCTTTGGCCGCTCGGGAACCCCACCAGGGGTAATTCAAATTTTGAGGTCGTGCTGAGAGATGGTGGTGGGGGAAGGATTCGAACCTTCGAAGTCGATGACGGCAGATTTACAGTCTGCTCCCTTTGGCCGCTCGGGAACCCCACCACGGGGTAATGCTTTTACTGGCCTGCTTCCTGCTGGAAGCGGGGCGCATCATATCAAATGAGACGCCCCTGTAAAGCATTCCTTTAGGTAAATGAAGCTGTTTGCCTGCTTTTTATCCGTAAAGGCGTAAAGCTAATCAATTCATTTTCCGAAAGATTAAAGAATGATGGTTCTGTTGCCGTAGACAAAGACACGCTGTGCCAGCACCTGATACAGAGCGCGACTGAGCACGTTCTTCTCAACGTCACGCCCTGCACGCATCATGTCCTCGGCCGTGTAGGTGTGGTCCACGTGAATCACGTCCTGCATGATGATTGGACCTTCGTCTAGGTTGTCATTCACGTAGTGTGCGGTCGCACCGATGATCTTCACGCCGCGCTCGTAGGCCTGGTGGTAGGGACGCGCACCAATAAAGGCCGGCAGGAACGAGTGGTGAATGTTGATGATCTTGTTCGGGAAACGCGCCACGAAGGATGGCGTTAACACGCGCATATATTTCGCCAGCACCACGTAGTCCGGGTTATGCGCTTCAATGGCCTGGGCCATCAGATCGTCGTGCTCTTCGCGGGTATGGCCTTCATGGCTGACCAGCTCAAACGGAATATCAAAACGCTCGACCAGCGTGCGCAGCGTCTCATGGTTGCCAATAACGGCAGCTATTTCCACGTCCAGACCGCCGTAGTTTGCTTTCATCAGCAGGTCGCCAAGACAGTGTGCTTCTTTGGTCACCAGGATCACGATGCGGCGTTGACCGGCTGGGGTCAGTTCGCGCACGGAGCCTTCCGGAAGCGCGCTGTCGAGATCGGCAAGCAGGGTGGTGTCGTTGAAAATACCTTCCAGTTCGGTACGCATAAAGAAGCGGCCGGTACGGTGGTCAACGAACTCGTTGTTCTGCACGATATTCAGTTCATGTTTGTAGCAAATGTTGGTAATTCGTGCGATCAGCCCTTTTTGATCGGGACAGATGGTGCGCAGAACTTTACGTTGTAATGATTGCATCGCCGGGAAATCCTGTTTGTATTTGCGAAGTCTGGGTTGTCAGGCATTACTGCCCGCAACACTTTTTAAATTTTTTACCTGAACCACACGGGCAGGGATCGTTACGACCAAACTGTGGGCGCGTTCCGTCAATATAATACCACTGCCCGCTTTCCTTTAAGAACCGGGAACGCTCGATAATGGCCCCCGGTTTATTATTCTCGTTAAAACGGGCGACAAAGCTAACGTAACCTTCATCAACATGACTGCCCGTTGCGGATTCATAGACGGTGAGGCCGAGCCACTGCGTGTTCGCGAAGCCGGCTTCGATGTCCTGTCTGAATTCGGCAGCGTGGCAGGAGGGATGCCAGGTTTTAATCAGGTAGTCTGCGTCTTTGATCACAAAAGCAGTGTAACGTGAACGCATGAGGTGTGACGGGTCTGGTGCAACCTGATCGCCAGACAGATATCGCTGGCAACATAGGCTATACTCCAGAGCGCTACCACAAGGGCAGAGTTGAGACACGATTCTCTTCCTGGAACAAAAAATAAAGGCGTAAAACGCTTCGGGTAGCACTATGTTAACTGAGCTGTTGCGTTGACGCTATGTCAGGAATCCAGGGGAAGTAAAACAGGGCTAATGAGAAAGGTAAAAATTGGACTGGCGCTGGGCTCAGGTGCAGCCCGGGGATGGTCACACATCGGCGTGATTAATGCCTTAAACAAGATGGGCATTGACGTAGATATTGTCGCAGGGTGTTCAATAGGATCGCTTGTCGGCTCCGCTTACGCGTGCGGGAAGCTTCCTGAACTTGAGACATGGGTGCGTTCCTTCAGCTACTGGGACGTCCTGCGTCTGATGGACCTCTCGTGGCAGCGTGGCGGGCTGTTGCGCGGCGAACGCGTCTTTAACCAGTTCCGTCAGGTTATGCCTCTCGAAGACTTCACGGATTGTCAGATGCCCTTCGGCGCCGTCGCGACGAACCTCAGCACGGGACGCGAACTGTGGTTAACCGAAGGGGATATCCATCTTGCCGTGCGCGCCTCCTGCAGCATGCCGGGGCTCATGGCACCTGTCCCACACAACGGTTACTGGCTTGTCGACGGGGGCGTCGTGAACCCGGTTCCCATCTCTCTGACTCGTGCAATGGGGGCGGATATCGTGATTGCCGTCGACCTGCAGCACGACGCCCACCTGATGCAACAGGACCTCATGCCGGTCAATCTCCAGAGCGAAGATGCCGAGGGCGAGAAACTGGCCTGGCATGAGCGCCTGCGCGGCAGAATCGGGCGTATGGCCGCGCGACGCTCGGTTGTCGCGCCGACGGCGATAGAAATCATGACCACGTCAATCCAGGTTCTGGAGAATCGCCTCAAGCGCAATCGTATGGCAGGCGACCCTCCGGATATTCTTATTCAGCCGTACTGTCCGCAAATCTCTACTCTTGATTTCCATAGGGCTGAGGCCGCCATCGCAGCGGGCTCGTTAGCCGTCGAAAAGAAAATGGACGAATTGTTGCCTTTTGTGCAGACCGCACGTTAAGCACCTTTTTTTGACTACTTCAGCAAAATCTGACAGGCGATAGTGCCGATCGCATGCCACTATTTAGTTACTGTCAGCCAGGGGAGGAACCATGACGCAGCCATTGGCCGGAAAACACATTTTGATTGTTGAAGACGAGCCCGTTTTCCGATCGCTACTGGATTCGTGGTTATCATCGCTGGGAGCCATTACTTCACTGGCTGAAGATGGTATCGACGCCCTGGAAAAAATGATCAGCGTTACGCCCGATTTGATGATTTGCGACATTGCGATGCCGCGCATGAATGGACTGAAGCTGGTTGAACATCTGCGTAACGAAGGTAACCAGACGCCGATTCTGGTGATCTCTGCCACAGAGAATATGGCGGATATCGCCAAAGCATTGCGTCTTGGCGTACAGGATATTCTGCTTAAACCGGTCAAGGATCTGAACCGGCTGCGAGAAACGGTCTTAGCGTGCCTTTATCCGAATATGTTTAATTCCCGGGTAGAGGAGGAGGAGCGTCTTTTCCAGGACTGGGATGCCCTGGTGAGTGATCCTCCTGCTGCGGCGAAACTGTTGCAAGAACTTCAGCCGCCCGTACAGCAAACTATTTCACATTGCCGCGTAAATTATCGCCAGCTGGTGGCGGCTGACCAGCCGGGACTCGTGCTGGATATCGCACCATTATCTGATTCCGACCTTGCGTTTTATTCTCTGGATGTCACCCGTGCGGGGGATAATGGCGTATTAGCCGCGTTGCTTCTTCGCGCGCTATTTAATGGTTTGTTGCAGGAACAGTTATCGCATCAGGGACAACGGCTGCCGGAGTTAGGCAGTTTACTCAAACAGGTAAACCAGCTTTTTCGTCAGGCCAATTTACCTGGACAGTTCCCGCTGCTGGTCGGCTATTACCACAGCGGTTTAAAAAATCTGATCCTCGTCTCAGCAGGTCTCAACGCTTCACTGAATACCGGTGAACATCATATTGAGGTGAGTAACGGTGTGCCGCTTGGGACATTGGGCACGGCTTATCTTAATCAAATTAGCCACCGCTGTTCCTCCTGGCAGTGCCAAATTTGGGGCGCCGGGGGACGGCTACGCTTAATGTTGTCCACGGAATAAGCAATTGGATCTTAATTTTAAGATTGCTTTACCTGTGTTTTACGGGGAGTGCTACTATCGCTGCCCAGATTCATGCGTATTTGTCCTAATTGATCGGCAACGCGTTCTTTTCAGACCCGGACTGCGGGGCGAGGCTGATATACTCAACGCGTTATTTATTGCATAAAAGTTCAAAACTTGAACAGCTCAGGAGAATTTGAATGGCTGCCCTAAATTCGAAAGTCAGAAAGGCCGTCATCCCGGTAGCGGGATTGGGGACCAGGATGTTACCAGCAACTAAGGCAATTCCTAAAGAGATGCTGCCTCTGGTTGATAAGCCATTAATCCAGTATGTCGTTAATGAATGTATCGCAGCCGGCATCACTGAAATTGTGCTGGTTACGCATTCATCTAAAAACTCTATCGAAAACCATTTCGATACAAGCTTTGAACTTGAAGCCATGCTGGAAAAACGTGTTAAGCGTCAGCTGTTAGAAGAAGTTCAGTCTATTTGCCCGCCACACGTTACCATTATGCAGGTTCGTCAGGGCCTGGCTAAAGGTCTGGGCCACGCTGTTATGTGTGCACATCCTGTTGTAGGCGATGAGCCTGTAGCGGTAATTCTGCCTGACGTAATTCTGGACGAATACGAATCCGATCTTTCCCAGGATAACCTGGCAGAGATGATCAAACGTTTCGACGAAACCGGTAGCAGCCAGATTATGGTTGAGCCTGTTGAAGACGTGACGGCATACGGTGTGGTTGACTGCAAAGGCGTTAACCTTGAGCCGGGCGAAAGCGTGCCAATGGTTGGCGTGGTAGAGAAGCCTAAAGCCGACGTAGCGCCTTCAAACCTGGCCGTCGTAGGTCGCTATGTCCTGAGCGCTGAAATCTGGCCTCTGCTGGCTAAAACGCCTCCAGGAGCGGGTGATGAGATTCAGCTGACGGATGCCATTGATATGCTAATCGAGAAAGAGACCGTTGAGGCCTACCATATGAAAGGTAAGAGCCATGACTGCGGTAATAAGCTTGGTTATATGCAGGCGTTTGTTGAATATGGTATTCGCCACAATACTCTTGGTGAAGAATTTAAAACCTGGCTGAAAGAGAACGTAGGTATTAAGAAATAAGCCACGGTTACATATGTCCGAAACCGGTGAGGCGCTGCCCACCGGTTTTTTTATGCCCTAAACACTTCTGAAACCTGTCTCTAAGTACAGTTATTAAAATTGCCAAATAATGCTTTATGACAGAGTGTAAGGGGATGTTTGCGACAAATTTAGGTTAAAAAAAATCCCGCATTACGCGGGATTTTTCTGAATACTGCTGGATTAATCCTTGATCAGGAAGTCGTCCAGCTGTTTACCTTGTTCGTCCATGGCTTTCTTGATAACAGCAGGAGTGCGGCCCTGGCCAGTCCAGGTTTTAGTTTCGCCGTTCTCGTCAACGTAGCTATATTTAGCAGGACGTGCAGCACGCTTGGCTTTAGTACCGGTTTTAGCTGCAGCCATGCTGTTCAGCAATTCATTTGGATCGATACCATCAGCAATCAGCATTTCACGATATTGCTGCAGTTTACGAGTGCGTTCTTCGATTTCAGCAGCTGCTGCGCTTTCTTCTTCACGACGTTCATTAACTACAACTTCTAATTTTTCCAGCATTTCTTCAAGCGTTTCGAGGGTGCATTCTCTTGCCTGCGCACGAAGAGTACGGATGTTGTTCAGAATTTTAAGTGCTTCGCTCATTGTAGTAATCTCAAACTTATAATGGGGGGTGGTTTGTTGACCTAATAATAGAGCCATAAATTCAGTTGTGCAATAGCCAGGAATGTAAGGAATTCAAAAAATACTAAATAATGCCGCTATTATTAATTACGCTAACTTAAATTTCATCACCCCACAGTCTCGTTTGTTATCAGCTAACCCGGCTGAACCCGGCCGATTGCCTCTTTTTTTTGTGACATTTACCGCAGGAATTATAGTTGCGGCGGAGAAATATCAGCCTTTTGTATTAGTTCCGCGCCGTGATGTTAAGACTGAAATAGTTAATAAATAGTGAATTTTAAAGAACGGGGATTCCACTATAAAAAGCAGTGTTATGTTTGGGTGAACATATAACATATTGGCGGATTGAAGGGGTTTACTACATGTTTTAACGGGCTATTTTCACAAAAAGAAGGTTGTGAACTCCGCGCTGAAACGCTTCCCCTGCGTGCTACATCGCTGATGACCAGACAAATTATGGTACAATGAATCATCGGGAATATTACACATTGATTGGGGTTTTACGGCCAATGGCACAACTTTATTTCTACTATTCGGCTATGAATGCCGGGAAATCCACCGCGTTGCTGCAATCCTCGTACAATTACCAGGAGCGGGGGATGCGCAGCGTTGTTTATACGGCTGAAATTGACGATCGCTTTGGCGCAGGGAAGGTAAGTTCCAGAATAGGGCTCTCGTCGCCTGCCAGACTGTTTAACCCGAAAACCGATCTGTTTGAGGACATTCGCACAGAACACGCTGTTAAGCCCATTCACTGTGTTCTGGTAGATGAGTGCCAGTTCCTGACGCGTGAACAGGTTCATGCCCTTTCAGAGGTGGTCGATGAGCTCGATATTCCCGTGCTGTGTTACGGCCTGCGTACTGATTTCCGTGGTGAGCTCTTTGCAGGTAGCCAGTATTTGCTCGCCTGGTCGGATAAGCTTGTCGAATTGAAAACAATCTGCTTCTGTGGTCGCAAAGCCAGCATGGTGCTTCGCCTCGACCAGGCCGGGAAACCTTATGCAGATGGTGAGCAGGTGGTGATAGGCGGTAATGAACGCTATGTTTCGGTCTGTCGTAAGCATTATAAAGAAGCGCTAGCTGTAGGCTCGCTGACGGCGATTCAGCACGACAACAGAAAATAACATCCGCCTCATTATTCAGGCATAAAAAAACCCGCCATAAGACGGGTTTTTCATCTGCTGAGGTCAATTAAGCGCTTTTCTTCGCTTTCTTGTCAGCTTTGATGACAGGAACTTCTGTTTTCACAGCGGCAACGTCACCTTCTTTGAATTCACGACCGTAGTAGGTATCCAGCAGAATCTGTTTCAGCTCGGAGATCAGTGGGTAGCGCGGGTTAGCACCAGTACACTGGTCATCGAATGCATCTTCAGACAGCTTATCTACATGAGCGAGGAAGTCAGCTTCCTGAACGCCTGCTTCACGGATAGATTTAGGAATACCCAGCTCAGCTTTCAGGCTTTCCAGCCATGCCAGCAGTTTCTCAATCTTCGCGGCAGTACGGTCGCCCGGTGCGCTCAGACCAAGATGGTCTGCGATTTCAGCATAACGACGACGCGCTTGCGGACGGTCGTACTGGCTGAAAGCAGTCTGCTTGGTTGGGTTGTCGTTAGCGTTATAACGGATAACGTTGCTGATCAACAGGGCGTTCGCCAGACCGTGAGGAATGTGGAACTGAGAACCCAGTTTGTGCGCCATAGAGTGGCAAACACCCAGGAAGGCGTTCGCAAACGCGATACCGGCGATGGTTGCTGCGCTGTGAACGCGTTCACGTGCTACCGGGTTTTTAGCCCCTTCGTTGTAGGACGCTGGCAGGTTTTCCTTCAGCAGTTTCAACGCCTGCAGAGCCTGACCGTCAGAGAACTCAGATGCCAGCACAGAAACGTAAGCTTCCAGGGCGTGAGTTACCGCATCCAGACCACCGAACGCACACAGTGACTTCGGCATCTCCATAACCAGGTTCGCATCAACGATAGCCATGTCTGGGGTCAGTGCATAGTCAGCCAGTGGATATTTCTGACCTGTTGCATCGTCCGTTACTACCGCGAATGGCGTAACTTCTGAACCGGTACCGGAAGTGGTTGTTACCGCGATCATTTTCGCTTTTACGCCCATTTTCGGGAACTTGTAGATACGTTTACGGATATCCATAAAGCGCAGCGCCAGTTCTTCGAAGTGGGTTTCAGGGTGCTCGTACATGACCCACATGATTTTCGCGGCGTCCATTGGGGAACCACCACCCAGTGCAATAATCACATCTGGTTTGAAGGAGTTAGCCAGCTCAGCACCTTTACGCACAACGCTCAGGGTAGGGTCAGCTTCAACTTCAAAGAACACTTCAGTTTCAACGCCGGCCGCTTTCAGCACAGAGGTGATCTGGTCAGCGTAGCCGTTGTTGAACAGGAAACGGTCAGTCACGATGAGCGCACGTTTGTGGCCATCAGTAATCACTTCATCCAGCGCGATTGGCAGTGAGCCACGGCGGAAGTAGATAGATTTCGGAAGTTTGTGCCACAACATGTTTTCAGCTCGCTTAGCAACGGTTTTCTTGTTGATCAGGTGTTTTGGACCAACGTTTTCAGAGATGGAGTTACCACCCCAGGAACCACAACCCAGAGTCAGGGAAGGTGCGAGTTTGAAGTTGTACAGGTCACCGATACCACCCTGAGAAGCAGGGGTGTTAATCAGGATACGTGCAGTTTTCATCATCTGACCGAAGTGAGCAACGCGTTCTGGCTGGTTGTCCTGGTCGGTGTACAGACAAGACGTGTGACCGATACCGCCCATGGCAACCAGTTTCTCGGCTTTCTCTACCGCGTCTTCGAAATCTTTCGCACGGTACATGGCAAGCGTTGGAGACAGTTTTTCATGTGCAAACGGCTCGCTTTCGTCGACAACTTTCACTTCACCGATCAGAATTTTGGTGGTTGCCGGAACGGTAAAGCCTGCGAGCTCAGCAATTTTGTAAGCCGGCTGACCTACGATAGCGGCGTTCAATGCGCCATTTTTCAGGATAATGTCCTGAACCGCTTTCAGCTCTTTGCCCTGCAGCAGGTAGCCGCCGTGGCTGGCGAAACGCTCACGAACAGCGTCGTACACGGAATCGACAACAACAACAGACTGTTCAGATGCACAGATCACGCCGTTATCGAAGGTTTTAGACATCAGTACAGACGCAACGGCACGTTTGATGTCAGCGGTTTCGTCGATAACAACAGGGGTGTTACCGGCGCCCACACCGATCGCAGGTTTACCGGAGCTGTATGCGGCTTTAACCATGCCTGGACCACCGGTCGCCAGAATCAGGTTAATGTCCGGGTGGTGCATCAGCGCATTGGAGAGCTCAACGGAAGGTTGGTCGATCCAGCCAATCAGATCTTTTGGTGCGCCAGCAGCGATCGCCGCCTGCAGGACAATATCTGCAGCTTTGTTGGTCGCGTCTTTCGCACGTGGGTGTGGAGAGAAGATGATTGCGTTACGGGTCTTCAGGCTAATCAGTGATTTGAAGATAGCAGTAGACGTTGGGTTAGTTGTCGGAACAATACCGCAGATGATGCCGATAGGTTCAGCGATGGTGATGGTACCGAAGGTGTCGTCTTCGGACAGCACGCCACAGGTTTTCTCATCTTTATAGGCGTTGTAGATATACTCGGAAGCAAAGTGGTTTTTGATCACTTTATCTTCTACGATACCCATACCGGATTCGGCAACGGCCATTTTAGCGAGAGGGATTCGAGCATCTGCAGCAGCCAGTGCGGCCGCGCGGAAGATTTTATCAACCTGTTCTTGGGTGAAATTGGCATATTCACGCTGGGCTTTTTTAACGCGCTCGACGAGGGCGTTCAGTTCAGCGATATTAGTAACAGCCATAATGCTCTCCTGATAATGTTTAAACTCTTTTAGTAAACCAGCGCTCGATACGTCACACAGTATAGACAGAGCCGATACGACTTGCGTAACACAAAGTAAAACAAAGAGTTACTTTCTGCGTCTGCACACTAATTTACTAAAAGAGCCTTACCTTAGCATCATCCCTTTTTGTCAGGTGATCTCCCTGGGGGCGTAACCAAGATTACTCACTTCTGAGTACGGAAATCATGATCTGCGTCAATTTTCCCCCAAGCTGATACCTTTCAGCAGGGTTATTTCGTTGAGATTTTTCAAGTGTTAAATACTTACGTAAGTAATGGAAGCAGCGCTATCATTGATTATACATATGTTTAACATCCTGAAATGATAACGTTTTGCCACAGATTTCGAGTGAAGTATGCTGATAAAAAGGGTATCTTCAGCGCGATTTCTCATGACAAATTGTCAGTCCCGGGCATGTGTATAAGCGGAGCAAAACGTGATCCAAACGCTCTTTGATTTTCCAACGTATTTTAAATTTTTTATTGGTTTGTTTGCCCTGGTCAACCCGGTGGGGATCATTCCTGTCTTCATTAGTATGACGAGTTACCAGACGGCGGCGGCCAGGAATAAGACCAACCTCACCGCTAACCTGTCAGTGGCTATCATATTGCTCACCTCCCTTTTTCTTGGGGATGCCATTCTCCAACTCTTCGGCATTTCGATTGACTCTTTCCGCATAGCGGGTGGGATCCTGGTCGTGACCATCGCGATGTCCATGATCAGCGGTAAGCTGGGCGAGGATAAACAGAACAAGCAGGAGAAGTCAGAAACCGCCATCCGCGAAAGTATTGGCGTGGTGCCGCTGGCCTTACCGCTCATGGCTGGCCCCGGCGCCATCAGTTCAACCATTGTCTGGGGCACGCGTTACCATAGCCTGATGCACCTGATTGGTTTTTCCGTCGCCATTGCCATTTTCGCGCTCTGCTGTTGGGGGGTATTCCGCATGGCGCCCTGGCTGGTGCGCCTGTTGGGGCAGACGGGCATTAACGTCATAACGCGTATTATGGGCCTGCTGTTGATGGCGTTAGGGATTGAATTCATCGTTACGGGAATTAAAAGCATATTCCCCGGTTTGCTGCACTGATATTTCGTATGAAAGAACGGAGCCACGGCTCCGTTTTTTTACGTCATTATCAGTAAATCCTATAACTAAAGTTGAAATGCTCACATATCATAATAAATTCTACTAATAATGTTCATTGCTTGTATTTCAACAAGTTATTAATTCCCGCCAAACCCGCCTGCGCAGAAAACCTTCGATCGATCTGTTATTTTACTCACATGATACTCTGGGGCTTGCTGAGAGATAACCGAAATGATATTAGTAAATTCAACATTCCCCTAGATGAATGTGCTAAATAATAACCAGTTGTTAAATTTTTGTACAAAATCACTCGATGATAGCGCAGCGACGCGCGTGTAGAGAAAATTTTCTCTATCTTTTTGAATATCAGGCTTTTTTAGTGGTGTTCGATATCTGGCAGGGCTGCCCTCAACGACACGGTACTCACCGTAAAAGAGAATTGCTTAACAAATTTGCAAAATGTATTGGCGCGCGTTTACGCCATTTGATACTTTCCGGCCTAATATTTTGCAGCATAAAACAAGCAGATGAGAATTATTTTCATATGGTTCTCTTCTCAGATATCCATCGCAGGTCTCAAACAGGGGAGGCCTGCTAAGAATCGACGCAAGACGGCCATACGAGCTGTCAGTAATAAAAAAGTCGGTGATAGCAAGCAGTAAAAGAAGAACCTGACAGCAGCAAAAAAAACTCCTGCGCTGTACAGGCCCCAACAGGGGATTACACAGCTGGCGAAGGCCAGTCATTATAATGAGTGGAGTACCAACACAATGTCCATCATCACAAAAAAAAATCTGGTAGCGGCGGGGATTTTAACTGCGCTAATCGCGGGCAACGCTGCAATGGCTGCGGACGTTCCTGCAGGTGTTCAACTGGCGGAGAAACAGACGCTGGTGCGTAACAACGGTGCGGAAGTTCAGTCTCTCGACCCGCACAAAATTGAAGGTGTTCCTGAGTCCAACGTTAACCGCGACCTGTTCGAAGGCCTGCTGGTGACAGACGTAGACGGCCACCCGGCGCCGGGTGTAGCAGAAAAATGGGAAAACAAAGATTTCAAAGTCTGGACCTTCCATCTGCGTAAAGATGCGAAATGGTCCGACGGTACACCGGTCACAGCCGAAGATTTCGTTTATAGCTGGCAGCGTCTGGCGAATCCAAACACCGCCTCTCCGTATGCGAGCTACCTGCAATATGGCCACATTGCCAATATTGATGACATCATCGCGGGCAAAAAACCTGTAACCGATCTGGGCGTAAAAGCGATCGATGCCAATACCTTTGAAGTGACGTTGAGCGAACCTGTTCCGTACTTCTATAAGCTGCTGGTTCACCCGTCCGTCTCTCCGGTACCAAAATCCGCCGTGGAAAAATTTGGTGAAAAATGGACCCAGCCTGCCAATATCGTGACCAACGGTGCCTATAAGCTGAAAGACTGGGTGGTCAACGAGCGTATGGTCCTTGAGCGTAACCCGCAATACTGGGACAACGCTAAAACCGTTATTAATCAGGTTACCTATCTGCCAATTTCGTCCGAAGTGACTGACGTTAACCGCTACCGCAGCGGTGAAATCGACATGACCTATAACAACATGCCGATTGAACTGTTCCAGAAACTGAAAAAAGAGATCCCTAAAGAAGTTCACGTCGATCCGTACCTGTGCACCTATTACTATGAAATCAACAACCAGAAAGCACCGTTCACCGACGTACGTGTCCGTACCGCGCTGAAGCTGGCACTGGATCGCGATATCATCGTGAACAAAGTGAAAAACCAGGGCGATCTGCCAGCGTACAGCTATACCCCTCCATACACCGATGGCGCAAAACTGACCGAGCCAGAGTGGTTCAAACAGACTCAGGAACAGCGTAACGCGGAAGCGAAGAAACTGCTGGCCGAAGCGGGCTACACCGCAGATAAGCCGCTGACCTTCAGCCTGCTCTACAACACTTCCGATCTGCACAAAAAACTGGCTATCGCCGTTGCCTCAATCTGGAAAAAGAACCTGGGCGCGAACGTGAAGCTGGAGAACCAGGAGTGGAAAACCTTCCTCGACAGCCGTCATCAGGGCACCTTTGATGTGGCTCGTGCTGGCTGGTGTGCGGACTATAACGAACCGACCTCCTTCCTGAACACCATGCTGAGCGACAGCTCGAACAACACCGCTCACTATAAGAGCCCAGCTTTCGACAAGCTGATCGCCGACACGCTGAAAACCACTGACGAAGCACAGCGTAAAGAACTGTACTCTCAAGCCGAGCAGCAGCTGGATAAAGATTCCGCGATCGTTCCGGTTTACTACTACGTTAACGCCCGTCTGGTGAAACCGTGGGTAGGTGGATATACCGGTAAAGACCCGATGGATAATATCTACGTTAAAAACTTGTATATTATCAAGCATTAATGGCAATGAGTGGGGCGGGCATGCTCGCCCCACGGTGTCTAACCAACGTCACATAATATAGGCACACGCCAGAAGGTACGGGCAATGTTGAAATTTATCCTACGTCGCTGTCTTGAAGCGATTCCAACGCTATTTATTCTCATCACGATTTCCTTCTTCATGATGCGTCTTGCGCCGGGCAGTCCATTTACCGGTGAGCGTACGCTGCCGCCTGAAGTCATGGCGAATATCGAAGCGAAATACCACTTGAACGATCCTATCTCCACCCAGTACTTCAATTACCTGAAGCAGCTGGCCCACGGTGATTTTGGACCGTCATTTAAATATAAAGACTATTCCGTTAACGACCTGGTCGCGTCCAGCTTCCCGGTTTCGGCTAAGTTGGGTGCTGCGGCATTCATTCTGGCCATCGTTTTCGGGGTCACCGCAGGCGTTATCGCCGCGCTCAGACAAAATACCAAATGGGATTATGCCGTAATGGGGGTGGCAATGACCGGGGTAGTGATACCCAGCTTCGTTGTCGCGCCATTACTGGTGATGATATTTGCCATCACGCTGAAGTGGCTGCCTGGCGGCGGCTGGAACGGCGGGGCATTGAAGTTCATGATTTTGCCAATGGTGGCATTATCTCTGGCGTACATCGCCAGTATCGCGCGTATCACCCGTGGTTCAATGATCGAAGTGCTGCACTCGAACTTCATTCGTACCGCGCGCGCTAAAGGGCTGCCGATGCGTCGGATTATCTTCCGCCACGCGCTCAAACCGGCGCTGTTGCCCGTGCTCTCCTACATGGGACCGGCATTCGTTGGGATCATCACCGGCTCTATGGTTATCGAAACAATCTACGGCCTGCCTGGCATTGGTCAGCTGTTCGTTAATGGCGCGCTCAACCGCGACTATTCGCTGGTGCTGAGCCTGACCATTCTCGTCGGTGCGCTGACCATTCTCTTTAACGCTATTGTCGATGTGCTGTACGCCGTCATCGACCCGAAAATTCGTTACTAACGCTGGAGCACGCCATGATGTTGAGTAAGAAAAACAGCGAGGCGCTGGAAAACTTCAGTGAAAAACTGGAAGTAGAAGGTCGTAGCCTCTGGCAGGACGCGCGCCGTCGCTTTATGCACAACCGTGCAGCGGTTGCCAGTCTGGTTGTTCTGGTGGTCATCGCGCTGTTTGTGACCCTGGCGCCGATGCTGTCGCAATTTACCTATTTCGACACCGACTGGGGCATGATGTCCAGCGCGCCGGATATGGAATCAGGCCACTATTTTGGCACGGACTCCTCGGGACGCGACCTGCTGGTGCGTGTCGCTATTGGTGGCCGTATCTCGCTGATGGTCGGTATTGCTGCCGCGCTGGTCGCGGTGATCGTGGGTACGCTCTATGGCTCACTTTCCGGCTACCTCGGCGGCAAAATAGACTCGGTAATGATGCGTCTGCTGGAAATCCTGAACTCCTTCCCGTTTATGTTCTTCGTCATACTGCTGGTGACCTTCTTCGGCCAGAATATCCTGCTGATCTTCGTGGCTATCGGGATGGTTTCCTGGCTGGATATGGCGCGTATTGTTCGCGGCCAGACGCTGAGCCTCAAACGCAAAGAGTTTATCGAAGCTGCACAGGTTGGCGGTGTGTCCACCGGGAATATCGTGGTTCGCCATATCGTTCCTAACGTGCTGGGCGTGGTGGTGGTTTATGCCTCACTGCTGGTACCAAGCATGATCCTGTTTGAATCTTTCCTGAGCTTCCTGGGTCTCGGTACACAAGAGCCTCTGAGCAGCTGGGGCGCGCTGCTGAGCGATGGCGCAAACTCGATGGAAGTTTCACCGTGGCTGCTGCTTTATCCGGCGGGTTTCCTGGTCGTCACCCTGTTTTGTTTTAACTTTATCGGCGATGGCCTGCGTGATGCCCTCGACCCGAAAGACCGTTAAGGAGCGCCGTCATGACAATTATTGAAACGGCCACTGCGCCACAGGCGCAACAGCAGAATAATCTTCTGCTGGATGTGAAAGACCTCCGCGTGACCTTTAAAACGCCGGACGGGGATGTTACCGCCGTCAACGATCTCAACTTCAACCTGCGCGCGGGTGAAACGCTGGGGATCGTAGGGGAATCCGGTTCCGGAAAATCCCAGACCGCCTTTGCGCTGATGGGCCTGCTGGCCGCAAACGGCGTTATTGGCGGTTCCGCGAAATTCAACGGTCGTGAAATCCTTAACCTGCCGGAACACGAGCTGAACAAGCTGCGCGCTGAGCAGATTTCGATGATTTTCCAGGATCCGATGACCTCGCTGAACCCGTATATGCGCGTAGGCGAGCAGCTGATGGAAGTCCTGATGCTGCACAAAGGCCTGGGCAAAGCGGAGGCCTTTGAAGAGTCGGTCAAAATGCTCGATGCGGTGAAAATGCCGGAAGCGCGTAAGCGTATGCGCATGTTCCCGCACGAATTTTCTGGCGGTATGCGTCAGCGCGTGATGATTGCGATGGCGCTGCTGTGCCGGCCAAAGCTGCTGATTGCCGATGAACCTACCACCGCGCTGGACGTTACCGTTCAGGCGCAAATCATGACCCTGTTGAACGAGCTGAAGCGCGAGTTCAACACGGCGATTATCATGATTACTCACGACCTGGGCGTGGTGGCCGGCATCTGCGACAAAGTGCTGGTGATGTACGCCGGTCGTACCATGGAATACGGCAAAGCGCGCGATGTCTTCTATCAGCCTGCGCACCCGTACTCGATTGGTCTGTTGAATGCGGTGCCGCGTTTGGATGCGGAAGGGGAATCCCTGCTCACCATTCCGGGCAACCCGCCAAACCTGCTGCGTCTGCCGAAAGGCTGTCCGTTCCAGCCGCGCTGCCCGCACGCGATGGAAATCTGCAACAGCGCTCCGCCGCTGGAAGAGTTTGCACCAGGCCGTCTGCGCGCCTGCTTTAAGCCGCAGGAGGAGCTGGTATGAACGCATTAGATGAAAAACGCAACGTGCTGCTCGAAATTGCTGACCTTAAGGTGCATTTCGATATTAAAGACGGCAAACAGTGGTTCTGGCAGCCGCCGAAGACCCTGAAAGCGGTGGATGGCGTCACGCTGCGCCTGTACGAAGGGGAAACCCTGGGCGTGGTGGGTGAATCCGGCTGCGGGAAATCGACCTTTGCGCGAGCCATTATCGGCCTGGTCAAAGCCACCGACGGTAAAGTGGCCTGGCTGGGTAAAGATCTGCTGGGCATGAAGCCCGACGAGTGGCGCGAGGTGCGCAGCGATATCCAGATGATTTTCCAGGATCCGCTGGCATCATTAAACCCGCGTATGACCATCGGCGAGATTATTGCCGAGCCGCTGCGGACCTATCATCCAAAGATGTCTCGTCAGGAAGTGCGCGATCGCGTGAAGGCGATGATGATGAAAGTCGGCCTGTTGCCAAACCTCATCAACCGCTATCCGCATGAGTTCTCCGGCGGTCAGTGCCAGCGTATTGGTATTGCCCGTGCGCTGATCCTCGAACCGAAGCTGATTATCTGCGATGAGCCGGTTTCCGCGCTGGACGTGTCCATTCAGGCGCAGGTGGTTAACCTGCTGCAGAAGCTGCAGCGCGAAATGGGGCTGTCGCTGATCTTTATCGCGCATGACCTGGCCGTGGTGAAACACATTTCTGACCGCGTGCTGGTGATGTATCTGGGGCATGCCGTGGAGCTGGGCACCTATGACGAGGTATACCATAATCCATTGCACCCATACACCAGAGCGCTGATGTCCGCGGTGCCGATCCCCGATCCGGATCTGGAAAAGAATAAAACCATCCAGCTTCTGGAAGGGGAATTACCCTCACCCATTAACCCACCGTCAGGCTGCGTCTTCCGCACGCGCTGCCCAATGGCCGGGCCGGAATGTGCAAAAACGCGACCGGTTCTCGAAGGCAGTTTCCGACATGCGGTTTCCTGCCTGAAAGTAGACCCGTTATAATCGCAAGGGCTGACATGATGTCAGCCCTTATTTTTTGCGAGGTTACTGTGTCGCGTTTATTCACGTCAGCCCGTCGGCGGCTATATCATTTTTTATTCGATCCTGAAACGGTATCCGGACGACGCTTCGAAGGTCTGTGCGGTTTATTTGCGCTCCTCAGCGTGGTTGTCATCTTTATTGAATCGGGTGCCGGGACGCAATACCACCTGACCTTTGACGAATGGCATATCTTTGTCTGGCTTGAGCTGGCGATTACCCTGGTTTTTACCGCTGAATATCTCCTCCGGGTAATAGCCTGGCCCAACCCGGCCCGATATGTTTTCAGCTTCTGGGGATTTATTGATTTAGCCACCATTCTGCCGCTCTACGTCATGTGGCTGTGGCCGGAGATCAGCCTGAGCTATGTCTTTGCCTGGCGAGCGATGCGCGTTATTCGCGTCTTACGTATTCTGAAATTACTGCGCTTTATGCCGTCATTGCGCGTGTTCTGGAGCGCAATCGTCAGCGCCCGGCATCAGCTTATTTTGTTCTACTCCTTTATTGCCATCGTCATGATTGTTTTTGGCGCGCTGATGTATTTAATAGAAGGGCCCAAATATGGCTTTACGACGCTCAATGCGTCCGTCTACTGGGCCATTGTGACCGTCACGACCGTGGGTTACGGTGATATCACGCCCCATACGCCACTGGGCCGCATCGTGGCATCTGTGTTGATTTTGATTGGCTATTCGGTCATTGCGATCCCGACGGGACTTATTACCACACACATGAGCAGCGCCTTTCAGAGCCGCAAGCAGCAGCGCAAGTGTCCTCATTGCCAGCAGGGCGAACATGAACACGACGCGCGGTTTTGTCACCGCTGCGGCAGTAAATTACCGGAGTAAATAAAAAAGGCTGCAATCGCAGCCTTTTTTATTATTCGCGCCAGAGAATATGGCACAGCTTGTGGTCTTTCTCTCGACAGAGCAGAACGCGCGCGAAAATATCGTTAATTTCGCCGCCGTCTTCATCGGCCAGCCCAATCACCACTTCGGCAAAGAAGTCCGGATTCAGGTCGAAATCCACATGCTCAGCCCAGTCTTCTGAAGGGTCGAACAATTCGGCGCCGCCGCGCTCTTCGAACTGCAGATTGAAGAGGATCACGTCTGCGGGATCGAGGTTATCAACCGCCAGTTCGAGAAAAATGTCATAGGCCTGCTCGAGCGTTTCGTCTTCGGTCAGGCGATTGTTCAGATCCATTTCCATGATGACTACCTGTTTAACATCGTTGGGCACGTTTTACAGCAACGGACTAAAGAAGTAAAACAGTCGTTCGGCAATTCTCTGCCACAGCGGACGTTTTACCCACAGTCTGGCATCCAGCAGCCGCGAGCGGGAGATATAATCATCCTGCACCGCCGCAAGGTCGCCGCCAAAGCCGGCATCATCAATGACCAGCGTGATTTCAAAGTTTAGCCAGAGGCTGCGCATGTCCAGGTTGACCGTGCCCACCAGGCTCAGCTCACCGTCGACAAGAACGCTCTTGGTGTGGAGCAATCCGCCTTCAAACTGGTAAATTTTTACGCCTGCGGCCAGCAGTTCGCTGAAGAATGCCCGGCTGGCCCAGCCCACCAGTAGGGAGTCATTTTTGCGTGGCAAAATGATGCTGACATCGACACCGCGCTGCGCGGCGGTACAAATCGCGTGCAGGAGGTCGTCGCTGGGGACAAAGTAGGGCGTCGTCATGATCAGATATTCACGCGCCGAGTAGGTTGCCGTCAGCAGCGCCTGATGAATTAAGTCCTCCGGGAAGCCCGGCCCTGAAGCAATGGTATGAATGGTGTGACCGCTGGCCTCTTCAAACGGCATAATATTGCCGTCCGGCGGTGGCGGCAGGATACGCTTGCCGGTTTCAATCTCCCAGTCGCAGGAATAAACGATGCCCATCGAGGTGGCAATCGGACCTTCCATTCGCGCCATCAAATCCACCCATTGACCTACGCCCGAGTCCTGCTTGAAGAAGCGTGGATCAACCATATTCATACTGCCGGTGTAGGCAATATAGTTATCGATCATGACCATTTTGCGATGCTGGCGGAGATCCATCCGGCGCAGAAACACGCGCAGGAGATTCACCTTCAGCGCTTCAACCACTTCGATCCCGGCATTACGCATCATGCCGGCCCACGGGCTACGGAAAAATGCCACGCTACCCGCGGAGTCGAGCATCAGGCGGCAGTGAATGCCGCGCCGCGCGGCGGCCATCAGCGACTCAGCGACCTGGTCAGCCATCCCGCCGGGCTGCCAGATATAAAAAACCATCTCGATATTATGGCGAGCCAGCTGAATATCGCGGATTAACGCCTGCATGACGTCGTCGGACGAGGTCAGCAGCTGCAGTTGATTGCCCTTAACGCCTCCAATCCCCTGGCGGCGCTCGCACAGCTTAAACAGTGAGGAGGCGACGCTGCTGTTCTCCTCGGCAAATATATGTTTGCAGGCTTTGAGGTCGTTCAGCCACTTCGCGGTGGAGGGCCACATGGCACGGGCGCGCTCGGCGCGGCGTTTACCCAGATGAAGCTCACCGAAAGAGAGATAGGCAATAATTCCCACCAGCGGGAGGATATAAATGATCAGAAGCCAGGCCATGGCAGAGGGTACGGCTCTGCGCTTCATCAGGATGCGTAATGTCACACCCGCGATTAACAGCCAGTATCCCAGAATGACCAGCCAACTCACCACGGTGTAGAAGGTTGTCATAGGTAAAAAAATCCTTTTGAAAGCGTATTGTTATGAGTGTACGCATCAGGATTCATCTGGCAAATAAAAACGCCAGGTAAAAGCGCTGGTTTGCTGCCGGGTTGGGTTTATAATGGCCTTTCTTTTAGAGAAAAAGTGTTAGAGAAAGAGTTGTAGACATGAAGCGCAGTAGAACAGAAGTAGGGCGCTGGCGCATGTTGCGACAGGTGAGTCGTCGCAAGGCTCGTTGGCTGGAAGCACAATCCCGCCGCAATATGCGTATTCACGCCATCAGAAAATGTGGATTGACCCGGCATCGCAATGCGTTGCTGTTCGCAGTCCAGGATATCTGAATCCATGAGGGCACCGTAACCGGTGCCCGCTGATTTTATAGCGTCTGATTTTTAGGAGTAGCGTATTTGCAGCGCTATTCCTGCTGTATTGAGCAAAAGGAGGGAGAAGTGTTTGCGGAGTTTGGCGTACTGAATTTCTGGACGTATGTTGTCGGCGCGTTTTTTATCGTGCTGGTGCCAGGGCCGAATACCCTGTTTGTGCTAAAAACCGGGATCGGTCACGGCGTTAAAAAAGGATATCTTGCCGCCACAGGCGTATTTATCGGCGATGCGGTGCTGATGTTTCTGGCCTGGGCGGGCGTCGCGGCATTAATCCAGACCACGCCGGTACTGTTTAATATCGTGCGCTATCTCGGGGCTTTCTATCTGCTCTGGCTGGGCGGCAAAATGCTCTGGTCAGTGGTGAACCGCCAGAAAAACGCGCATGAGAGCGGCCCTGAACCGGCCAGTATGATCATGAAACGTTCGCTGGTGTTAAGCCTGACCAATCCCAAAGCGATTCTGTTCTACGTATCGTTCTTCGTTCAGTTCATTGACGTGAATGCGCAGAGCACCGGCACCTCTTTCCTGATCCTCGCGACGACGCTGGAGTTGATAAGCTTCATGTATATGAGCTTCCTGATCTTCTCAGGCGCGTTTGTCACGCGTTATCTGAAAACGAAAAAGAAACTGGCAAAGCTGGGGAACGGGCTGATAGGGCTGCTTTTTGTCGGGTTTGCTGCGAGGTTGGCATCGCTACATTGATGGTTTGAAAGGCTCCTGAGGGAGCCTTTTTAATGTCTGGCGTAGCTGGAAAGCCGCGCCAGACAAGGCTTCACGTTTTACTACTAGCAGTCAAAAGCCATAAAAAGCGGCTAGGGTGTGGACACATTGTGGACACTCTGACCACCATTAGCACCCTTCAACGGATTAAGCGAAATCGCGTCCTGCAGGTACTGAGGAGCGAAGTGCGCATAGACCATTGTCTGCGCAATTTTCGTATGACCTAAGATCCTCTGCAGTGTGATGATATTGCCCCCGTTAATCATAAAGTGCGTGGCGAAAGAGTGTCGTAGAGCATGTGTTGCTTGCCCCGCCGGTAAGTCGGGCTTAACTTCTTTGAGGATTCGCCTGAATTCAGCATAACTGGCCTCAGGAAACAGAAAGCCTCGTGCTTTGCCGACTACGTAAGCCGCAACGTCATCAGAGATCGGGACCGTGCGCGGTGTGTTGGTTTTCGTCTTAACGAAAGACACCCGGTTATGAATCACATTCTCCGCCTTCAATCGCGCAGCTTCTCCCCATCTTGCCCCGGTACTCAAACACAAAACCGCAATTTTACGATTATCACCTGAGAGCGCAGCAAGTAAGGCGTCAATTTCCTCAAGAGTGAGATAGCCCGTTTCGGCTGTCTGCTCTTTCAGTTTTTTGAATCCCCTGAATGGATGTTCACCGTTATACAGTTCTGACTCAATCAGGGTTGTGAACATCCCACCTAGCGTGATCAGGTCGCGGTTGATGGTAGTTGGCTTAATACCTTCACCCCGGCGTTGAGCACAATATTGCGTTATCAGGCTCTTGGTGATCTGGAAAGCGCACGGATTTCCGGTCATCGTTTCGAAACGCTCAATTTTCCTGAGATACGATTGACCGTGCTCCTCATGTTTACCTTTCAGCTTCCACCATAACTCTTTCAGTTCCGACAATTGGCGTTTGTCCGTTGGTTTTGAAAGCCATTCCTTTGAGTGATGGTTATATTGAGTATGCTTTTCAAAAGCCATCGCCTCGCTTTTCTTGTCGAACTTCCGACGGATGCGTTTTCCGTTACGCCCAGTCGGTCTAATGTCCACTTCATATCGACCATCATCGAGCTTTTTAACAGACATAAAGCCTCCCGATGATGTTACTGCGTACTTCAATTTCCTGATTTAAATAGCAAAAACTAACTGTGCATTTACTGCACAAATAAGCGCCATAAATAGTTAGCCAGTTTTCTGGTCTGAGTGGGATGACGTTGTTGTCTGCTGCCCAAAGTGCGCGAGAGCCGGTGCAATCTGCCCAGCTTCAGGTGATATCGTCTCTGTCATGAACCACATAGTGTATTTTTTGAACTGAGGATGATTCAAAATCTTCATCACCGCTTGTATGCCCATATCTTTTACACCCTTCTCGTAACTCGAAAGAGAGCTGTATGGAACGCCTGTTAAGTCACTGAATTCTTTCCTATTCATACGTTCTGACTCACGCATGATCGCTAGCTTTTCATTTACGGGTATCATCGTAATTAACACTCCACTATTGATAGAAAAACGATAACGGAGTAATCTTTAATTCGTTATCGCAAACCAATGGCTCCAATATGGCAATTAATAGCCATTAGGAGCAATTAAAACACTAACGAGGAATACTCACAAATGAATAGGGTCATTGATAGTGTGAGCGACGCCGTTCCATATCAGGAATTCGCGCGCCTTATTGGTAAAACACCTGCAGCCGTTAAAGGCATGATTGAAAAGGGCAAGCTTCCTGTTGTCGAGATGACTGATCCGCAGTCAACGAGTGGGCGCGCAGGGGAATATTGGGTTTATCTGCCTGCATGGAACAAGGGTATGAAGATGGCATATGACAGCCGCCCGAAGGAAATTCGTGATGGTTGGCTGATGTGGCTCGGATTAGGAGAGCCAGTATGAATAGTGAACCTCGCTGTATTGCACAGTTGCTTCGAAGAGAAAGTCCTAATTCTATCAACTTCACTATCACTCATGGTCGTGGACGTAAGGGCATCATCATCCGAACCCGAAAGCCGGGGGTTATCGAGAAGCTTCGTCGGCTGGTCAAAAAGAGAGGACTGTGGTTATGACGGTAATGACACTGGACGTGATCCAGAAACAACCAACAGCGCTTCGCGGTCTGGTCTGCAAGTATTTGGCTCAGCCTCGCTGGCAGGATACCTGTGATTTTTACAATCAGATGATGGAGCGGGAGCGTCTTACGGTTTGTTTCCACGCTCAATTAAAACAGCGTCACTCGGTCATGCGCTTAGAGGAAATGACCGAAGCAGACCGTGAGCGTCTTGTTTGTGCGCTTGATGAATTGAGAAATGCATTTGCCCGTCCCCGCCAAATTGGCTCGTCAAAAGCAACTTTCATCAGTCGCCTGACCGTTAGCCAAAGGCGCTCATTGTTTCTTCATGCGGGACTGACAGAACAGGAATTTATGATGCCGCACTGGCGTTTAAATGAAGAGGACTGTTATTGGCGTGACAAACTTTTCCGCGCTTTGCGAGAACTGTTTAGCCTTTTTGAGTACGCACCAACAATTTTAACCTCGGTAAAACCTGAGCAGTATTTACATTAATTAATCTGGATTCGTTTTATTACGCGCCTTACAGCGTGGGGACTCCTTTTGTCTGGAGATAGGCAAATGCAAACACAAAACATAGTACCAGATGGCATGTTTTCAGCTCTCCTGGGGCAGGCAGTAAACGAAGCACAGCGCGACCTCGCGACACGTTTCTCTTCTCGATTTGACGGGCTTATCGCGCATATCAGCAAGTCTGAGCTCAATCGTACCGAGATTATCGAGTTATTAGGCCAAGAGTCGGCAAATCTGCACAACTCAATTTTCGATTGAGCGGGCTAACCACTTTTAAAAGGAAGCCAGAATGAGCATACGCATCGAGATTAATAACCAATACGTCATCACCAGTGACCGTTATCAATTCATTTTGCAGGAGAAGAAGACCGCAACATCCGGGAAGAACAAAGGCAAGGATTGGCTGGACGCTGTGGGTTACTACCCAACTATCCCTAAGCTTATCTCAGGCCTGATATTGCATGATCTTTTGACCAGCGATCTTATTGGCTTCTCAGCTTTGGAAGCTCGAATTGAACGCCTGGGGAAGCAATGTCTGGACGCCTTTAAATAGTATGTCCATCGAATCTCGGGGGCGTATTGCCCCCTCGCCACCACCACCATTTTTGAAGGGCACCAGTGATTCATTCGTTGGTGCTTATCCCTGGAATAACGTCAACAAAGAGGCCATTGGCCGCGACAGACCCCTTACACGTGCCGAACTCCGTCAGGTGCAAGGTGTTTTAAACCGTATTGACCGTTTGCCGTTTTTCCTGCAAACGCTGTTTACATCGCGTTATAACTTCATCCGCCGTAAAAAGAGCCCTTTGGGTGGGCTGTATTTCCTTAAAAACACGTTTGAGCGCAAGCTG
Source organism: Enterobacter sp. UCD-UG_FMILLET (assembly GCF_000762975.1). Taxonomy (NCBI): domain Bacteria; kingdom Pseudomonadati; phylum Pseudomonadota; class Gammaproteobacteria; order Enterobacterales; family Enterobacteriaceae; genus Enterobacter; species Enterobacter sp. UCD-UG_FMILLET. The sequence continues at coordinate 238,257 of NZ_JRJC01000015.1, read as the reverse complement.
CTGCCGCGTCTTGAGCGTGTTAATCAGCTGTGCGGGATGAATGAATCCGCCTCGATTGGGTTTCTGTCCGAGCGCGACCAGTATGCGCGCTTACCAGATATGAATGACAAAGAGCTCAGGAAGTTTGCGGCCAGAATTGCCTCGCAGCTCTGGAGCAAATACGAGGAGTTAAGCGACGCATGGGCGGAGGCTCACGGCGGGAAAGAGACACTTTTCACCGATGAAGCTCAGTCGCACCTATACGGGCAAGTGGCCGGTATTGCTCGCGCATTTAACATCACCCCGATGTACTGGAAAAAATTCCGTAAGGGTCAGATGACGATCCGCATGGCATTTTCCGCTATTTCACGGCTTATTAAAGACGAGTGGTGGGACAACCAGCTCAAGGCTCAGCGGATGCGCTGGCGCGAGGCGTTGCTCATCGCAGCAGGTGAGGTCAACAAAGACCGTTCACCTTACGCAAGCAAAATGGCGATCCGCGATGTTCACGCGCGCCGCCTAGCTAACCTCGAATACCTGAAATCCTGCGAACTGGAAAACAAAATCACTGGCGAACGTATTGACCTCATAAGCAAGGTCATGGGGAGTATTTCGAACCCTGAAATACGTCGTATGGAGCTGATGAATACTATCGCCGGGATTGAACGCTACGCGACCAGCGTTGGTGACGTGGGGATGTTTATCACGCTGACCACGCCATCGAAGTATCACCCGACCCGTCAGGTTGGCAAAGGTGAAAGCAAAACGGTGCAGCTCAATCACGGCTGGAACGAAACAGCATTCACACCCAAAGACGGCCAGCGCTATCTATGCCGAATCTGGAGCCTGATGCGTACAGCTTTCAAAGATAACGATTTAGATGTTTACGGGATGCGCGTTGTCGAACCGCACCACGACGGCACGCCACACTGGCACATGATGCTTTTTTGCAAACCCGGTCAGCGTAAAGCCATTAACGAAATTATGCGTCGTTATGCCCTCAAAGAGGACGGACACGAAAAGGGCGCGTCAAAACAGCGCTTTGAGTCACGCCATCTTAATCAGGGCGGAGCGGCGGGTTATATCGCTAAATACATTGCAAAAAATATCGACGGTTACGCGCTCGACGGCCAGCTCGATCACGACACCGGCAAGCCTCTGAAAGATACGGCCGCAGCCGTCACCGCATGGGCGTCTACATGGCGCATCCCGCAGTTTAAACCGATTGGTCTCCCGACGATGGGCGCTTACCGCGAATTGCGCAAGCTGCCGCGCGGGGTGAGTATTGCCAGCGAGTTTGACGACAGGGTTGAAGCCGCGCGAGCTGCTGCAGATGAAGGGGACTTTGAGCGGTACATCATCGCGCAGGGTGGGGCAAACATGCCGCGTGATGCTCAGGCCGTAAGGGTTGCCCGTAAGGTGACGGATGAGGTCAACGACTATGAGGAAGATATCGAGAGGATTGTCGGGATTTATGCCCCTCACCTCGGGGCTCACCGTGTCCATGTAACCCGTACAGCCGAATGGCGAATCGTGCCAAAGGTTTTGGCCGTTGAGCCTTTGACCTTAAAAAGCGGCTCTGCCGCGCCTCGGAGTCCTGTCAATAACTGTGGAAAGATGAAAGTCGGGGATGACCCAGTTATGACGCCTACGCCGTCTGAGCATGCCGCAGCGGTGTTAAATCTGGTTGATAGAGGCGTTATAGGATGGGATGACCCCGAGGTCGTGACGGTACTTAGAGATGGATTGAAGTACTTATGTTATGAAAAGGGCGGAGCAAAGGAGTTGAGCATGACGAAATCTGTTCTGGTGACTCGACCATCCAAGGTGAAGAAAATCAATGGGGGTAGTGTGGTTTAATTAGATATGAAGTGAGCCGTAAATACATCATTTCTAATTATTTAAAGTAATTTGTTCTACAATTGCAAATTAATCCATTTTGAATAGTTTATACATGAAATTGAATGAGTTCTATTGCTTGTGTCGAATGGTTAAAAATGATGTTTAGTAGGGTTCTGAGTTAAGTGTAAGGAAAACATAGGGTTAATGCGATATATATAAAAATATTGCAGAAATGGCTAGGAAAAGCAACTGTGTGCATGTACAGTTGTTTTGTGGTTGATATAGTTACTTTCAATGCTGTAAATGTGAGCGTTTGGGTTTACTGTCTATAGAACAAGGGGTTATACTCTGAAAAAGTAATTTCTATGGACTAGGAATGTTTACTGATCCGAACAGCGACCCGAAAGTATGGGAGCAATATTTTAAGAGCATTATCCGTTTACACTATAAGCCAGCTAATTGCTGCGATTTGCCTGATTCGCAAAATGGTGATTTCGGCATTGAGTGTTACACCCTATCAGGGCATGTTTTTCAATGCTACTTACCCGAGCAATCAAGCGATATCGAAAAACTTGTTAAAGCACAGCGAAAAAAAATAAATAATGACATTTCAAAATTCACAACTAAATACAAAGCTGATCTTGAACTGTTGTTCGGCGATACAAAAATTAGTAGATGGATTTTGGCAACACCTTATAGTAAATCTGCAAAGCTTACGCAATATTGCACTCAAAAATCGTTACGAGTAAGAGAACTCAAATTACCGTATGTTGCAGATGACTTCCAGATTTTGGTGCAAACAGATAGTGACTATGTTACTGAGAGGGCACTTCTTAGGAGAACAAACTATCAGTTAAATCTAGATCTTAGTAATGCTACTGTTGATAATGCTGTAGCATTTATTAATGAGAATGTTGATTTTTTGGATAAATTGAATTTGAAACTTCCAAAAATTAACCCTTCGGAATCAGTACAGGACTCTTACAGGCATTTCATAATACAAAAATATCTTGATTATCAAAATCTTATAGATGAATTAAAGCAGAATTGGGTTGATATTTATGAAGTTGTATATAAATGCATTCAGCAAAGAGAAACTAACTTAGTTGGACTTTCTATGCTTACTTCCTCAAGTGCACAACCTGCCGAGAAGATGCTGAAGCAAATGGAAGTTCTTAAAGCAAATATCGAAAAGGAAATACCTACGCTCAAAGAATCAGATTTAGAAAAAATAAATTGGGGCGTAATAGCGGATTGGCTAATTAGGTGTCCTTTAGATTTTTAACAAGGTGAAAAATGAATATTAAAATAGAAGATATCATTGGACGGCCCTTCACATTTACCCGGAGGCCTGAACATCTTCCATGTGAAATGAGACCTATGTGGCGTTCTAGCCTTGTTTTAATAATATTCTCACTTATCGCTGCGAGAACGGGTTCATGCACTTTGAAAAAACTTCATGTTGTCAATTGGTTGTTAAAGTCAGAAAAAAACATCACTGATTTTGCATTTTGGGTTTTGAATAAAGATAGTGTTAAGCCTGAAGTCAGAATGGATCCGACTTTGGATAGGGCAATTGAACTTTTACTGGCCGATGGTTTTCTCACTCGCGAAAATGACAAGATGAAATTGACAGATAAAGGTAATATTTGTGCTGTCAATTTACTCGCATTAGATGTCTTTAAAAAGGAACGTATTGTCTTAGGAAAACATAAAAAAGGTTTGACAGAGACTAATATAACCAAAATATTTCAGGTGGGATGATATGTCTTTTGAAATAATTTCTCTTAAAATAACAGTCAATACCATCGATGGATTATATGGTATTGATATTCCTTTCTCAAATGGACTTTTTCTTTTACGTGTTGAAAACTCACATGGTAAATCAACATGTATGAATGCGATTGCTTATGCTCTTGGAATGGAAAAAGCTTTAGGATTAGGTGGTGCAAAGATACCATTCCCCCCATCTTTAACTAGAGTACTTACTAATAAGGATGGTAAAGAAGTTAGTGTAATTAAATCATATGTTGAATTGACAATAAAAAATAATAAAAATACTGTTGCGAAACTAAAGAGAAATATAGCGGGTTTTGAGACTGACAATCTCATAACTATTAATGAGGTTAGCTCTGGCGGCGATCAAAGCACTGGTTCATATTTTTTACATCTTGAAGGGGATGCTAAAAGAGAGCGAGGCTTTTATTTTTGGTTTTCTAAGTTCCTTGATTGGAATCTACCACAGGTTCCAAATCATAATGGTAAAGACACCCCCTTATATCCGTCGGTTCTTTTCCCTGCATGGTTTGTTGAACAGAAAAAAGGTTGGTCATCTATCCTTGCTACAATACCAACTCAATTTGGCATAAAGGAATCAAAGAAAAGGGCTTTAGAATTCTTACTTTCCTTAGATGTAAATGACAATATTTTGGAACGTAGCGCTATAAAAAATGATATAGAAGCTATTGGTTTTCAATGGAAGCTTGTAAGGCATAATGCCGAGATTGTTGCAGCGAAAGTTTCTGCGATTGTTTCAGGGATTCCTGAACAACCCGAAGTAAAGTTTGATACTTATAAAATGGATCTGATTTTAAAGGAAAAAGATACCATTATCGCAGCGATTGACTACCGGGCTAAACTCGAAAGCCAGTTAAAAAGTCTTAATAATGAGTATGTTAGCCCTGTTGATGATGAAAGACTTCAGAAAGAGGTTGTACGTATTATTAGTTCTAAATTGGATGAAATTAATTCATTAGAGCTCGATTTGCAAAAAATAAGTGATCACAAGAGCTATATATCACATCAGATTAATTCTACAACGGACAGGTTGAATAATCTTTTAGATGATAAAAGAAAATATGAAGATCTTAAAAAGATAGCTTCCTCAACAGTTTTTGATAATACTCATTTGAACAGTAATGAGTGCCCAACTTGTGGCGCTCATTATAGTGATAACTTGTTAGACCTTTCACCGCAAGATAATCTCATGACTTATGAAAGCAGTTTGAATTTCATCAAAGATCAGATTAAAGCTTTTGAGTTTGTTTTGGAAGATAGCAAGAATCAACTTAAATTTAAAACTACTGAGCAGATAAAAACACAAGAGGCAATCGCTGCCCTAAAAGTTGATATTAATAGGTTAAAGAAAAGAGATGATTCATCGCTTGCTTTACAAGAAGATATTTTGAGAAGAAAGATTAATTTAGAAAATTCAATTGAAAATATAACTAATGCCTATGCTGCATTAGCTGAAATAAAGCTTGAATTAAATACATTGCACTCAAAATACATCAAGCTTGTTTCTAAAAGAAAAGCATTGCCGCAGAGCGTACTCTCAAATAAAGATGTTGAGAAGTTGAATTCACTTAAGTTAGGAATGGTAAATAGACTTAATAAATATAACTTTACCAGCTTTGATGCAAGTCTTATTAGTATCTCAGAAGATACATATCTCCCTACTAGAGAGGGGTATGATATAGGTTTTGATACTTCGGCTAGTGACGGAATACGAATTATCTGGGGGTATTTATTGAGCTTGTTCTCTGTTGGTAGAGCATATTCTACAAATCATCCTGGGCTGGTTATATTTGATGAGCCACGTCAGCAAGAGGCAAATAAGGTGAGTTTTGCAGAGTTATTGAGAGATGCAGCGAGATCTGCATCAAATGGTGGACAAATAATTTTTGCGACATCAGAGGAAGAAAGTGTGCTTGTTGATGCATTGAAAGGACACAACTACAAGATAGTATCTTTCGATAAAAATGACGGCAAGCTGATTCGTAAACTGGATGCATAAATATGCTGCATTTTTTTGCATGTAATCCTGAATAATTTAACAAGTATGCTCTGCCAGCCCTGAAGCTGGCTAGAGCACATAATGCACCTGCATTAAAAGCGACTCTTTAAGCGCGCAGGCGAGGCGGGGATAGCACTGCGCGCCAGACGTGGTGACAAGATTTATTTTGCGCGTCTGTGCGCGCCGTGGCGGCGCGCTGAGCGATGAGGTCGAATCGTAGGCGGTGGCGGGGTTGCGTCGCGTGTGCGGCGGCTAGCTTGCTCTGAGGATGTGCCGCCCGCAGGCGGCATTTTGGGCGGGGCTTAGTCGGTCTCTATGGTGTAATCCTTAAAGCGGATCACCTCCATCCCGAGCCAGTCGTTTATCTCTTTGAAACGCTCCTGCAGCGGTGTCAGCTCGTTACGCACAAATACCCGAGCCACCTTCTCAATATCCCCCATCGAGCCGATATTTTCAGGCTTGCCGCCCATGAGCTGGAACGGCACGCGGTGCGCATCGAGCAGGTCAGCGGAGCTTACCTTCTTGATGTTAAAAAAATCATCCTTCGTGGCGACTTCACTCAACGGCACGATCTTAATACCATCCGGTTTCCCGTTCGGGGCGTAGAAAAACAGGTTTTTGAAATTTCCGAGCCCTTTCGAGTCGCGCATCGCGGAGCGCAGCGCCTCAACGTCGGTGCTGCTCTGCGCCGCGTCGGTCACGTACATGATGTAACCCGCGTGCGCGCCGTTCTGGTAATACTTGCGACGAAACAGCGTGGCGGATTCATTCAGCCAGGCGGAATTGAGCGCGCTCAGGTATTCCGGCATCCCGTAGAGCTCCTGATTGATATCGGGCTCAAGCAAATGGCACACCGAACCGGGTGCGAACTGGTGCGGGTGCGTATAGTCCGACACGTACCAGTAAACGCCATCCTCTACACCACGGCGGGTGTATTTGGCCGGGGAGGTTTCCAGTTTAAAGAGCTGGCCGGTCACGCTCATGCGCTTTTCGAGATAGCCGTTGGCGAAGACCAGATAATCAAGCACAAGGCGGCTGAAGTCCTGACGCGACAGCAACGGGTGCGGGATAAAGGTGCTGGTCAGAATGTTGCGCTTTACGTAAATCGGGGAGCTGTGGTGCACGGCGGCACGCAGGCTTTTTGCCAGTCCCGAAAAGTTGACCGGCGGCTCGTACCATTTGCCGTTATTGATGCATTCGACATAGTCGAGAATGTCGCGGCGATCCAGAACGGGGGAGGGCTCACCAAAGGTGAACGCCTCCATTTTCTGCGACGTGCTGGCCGTCATGCTGGTCTGTTTTGGCTGTTTCTTTTGGCGCTTTTTCATCTTAGTTAATATCCAGAATTGAGCTTGATTGCATACCGCTACCGGCGGAAAGCGGCTCGTTTAACAGCGCGTGCATGGTTGCCCACGCGATATCCGCGTGGCTGGCCTCTTCACTGCGGCTGGCTTCGTAGGTGGCGCTGCGGCCGCTGCTGGTCATGGTTTTGCGGATAGCCATAAATGACTGCGTGATGTCGGTTGCCCCGGCGTCGTATTCCAGACACCCGCGGCGAATGGTGTCTTTTGCTTTCAGCACCATTGCGGTTTTCATTTCCGGCGTGTAGCGGATGGCGCGCGCCGCCGGGAAGAATGAGCGCACGAGCTGGTAAACACCCTGGCCGATGCCGGTCGCATCGATGCCGATGTAATCGACTGTATATTTCTCGGTCAGCGCCCGGATGGCCTCGGCCTGCGCGGCAAAGTCCATGCCTTTCCACTGGTGACGCTCAAGGATGCGGAACTTGCCACCGGCAACCAACGGCGGAGCCAGTACCGCACAACCTGCGCTGTCGCCGGTGTGTGACGGGTCGTAGCCAATCCAGACCGGTCGCCAGTTAAACGGACGTTCGGCGAACGGCTCGAAGTCCTCCCATTCTTCCATCGCATCGACCATGCAGCGCTGCAGCTCCTCAAACGGGAATACCGACGCCTTGTCGTCGACGAACTCGCACATAAACAGGTTACGGAAGTCATCCGCGCTGTTTTCCTGCTTAAGCTGGTCGAGGTTAAACAGGGTGCAGCCACCGGCGAGCGCGTCCTCAATGGTAACAATCTGCCGCCACTGGCCGTCACCGCACAGCACGCCACCTGCGAGCGCCTGATGACTGATATCGATGTCGACACGTTCGTCGCGGTTACTGCGGCCACGGTTAAACAGCTCGCCTGACCAGAACGGGTACGCGCCGTGCGCCAGCGTCGACGGCGTCGAAAAATAGGTGGTGCGCAGGTGCGACTGCGAGGCCATGCCCGAGGCGACTTTGCGCAGCTTCTGGAAATTTGGGATCCAGAAAATTTCATCGACGTACAAATCCCCGTTGTGACTCTGCGCGGTGTTGGAATTGGTCCCGAGAAAAATCAGCTCAGCGCCATTGTTACCGATGACGATCGGGTCGCCTGACAGGTCGACGTCAACCAGACGGGCAAAGGCGATGATGTACTTACGGAACACGTAAGCCTGCGTTTTACTGGCCGACAAAAATATCTGGTTTTGCCCGGTCTTAAGCGCGCGCAGGAGTGACTCACGCGCAAAGTAGAACGTCGCGCCAATCTGGCGGGATTTCAGGATGTGGCGGATGCGGTGCTCTAATCCCGCTTTATGCCAGCGGAGCTGATAGTCAAACGATTGGTCGAAGAAAATCTCTTCCAGCTTTTCAATCGCTTCATCACTGAAGAAATTGCGTTTCGGCTTTTTGCGATCCCCTTTGTTACGGCTGGCGATATTGGGGTTTAAATCCACCTCGTTTCCGGTCTGGCCGTAGCGGTTAATGCGCGCGAGCCGCTCCATCTGGCGCGACAAAAAATCCGCGACTTTGAAGTCATGCGCGGTCAGGTCTGGCTTAGCGTAGAGCTGGATAAGCCGCGCCTCTAATGTTGATTCCACGCGGTTAATCGGCGCGGTTTCTTCCCATCCATCCCGCTGTTTCCAGCTCTGCACGGTCGGGCGCTTGAGCTGCAGCATGTTGCAGATTTGCGGCACGGCGAACCCCTGCCAGTACAACAGCCGCGCCTGTCGTCGCGGGTCATTTAACAGAGAAAGGTCAGTTGAAATGGTCATGGTTGCCTCGTTTTTGGTATGACGTGGCAAGGCTAAGGAAATAGGGGGTTATTCGCGCTAAGTGCCTGTTGTGTCAGATCTAATCAGATCGTAAGCGGTGGCTGATACGGGTCAGAGTCGGGAAACTAACCCCGACCCGAAAACCCAACTTCAGGACATCTGAACAATGGCAAAGAAAGTTTCTAAATGGTTTCGTATCGGCGTCGAGGGTGACACCTGCGATGGCCGCGTCATCAGCGGCGATGATATTCAGGATATGGCAGACACGTTCGACCCGCGCGTCTACGGCTGCCGCATTAACCTCGAACATATCCGGGGGTTGATGCCTGACAGCCAGTTTAAACGTTATGGCGATGTGACCGAGCTTAAGGCGGAGATTATCAGCGATGGCTCTGCGCTCGATGGCAAAAAAGCGCTGTTTGGCAAAATCGCCCCGCTAGACGAGCTGGTCAGCATGGTTAAGGCCGGGCAGAAGGTTTACACCTCCATGGAGATCCGCCCGAACTTTGCCAACAGCGGCAAATGTTACCTCGTTGGCCTTGCCGTCACCGATGACCCGGCAAGTCTCGGCACCGAATACCTCGAATTCTGCAGCCGCGCCGCGCAGAACCCGCTCGCCGGTAAAAAAGACCAGCCGGACGACGTTTTTTCTGTCGCCTCACTGGCTGAGCTGGAGTTTGAGGACGTTCCCGACACCATGCTCAACAGCCTTACCGATATGGTTAAGGCCATTTTCAGCCGGAAGCAGGTCAGCGATGACGCGCGTCTCGCGGATGTGCATGAGGCGGTGACCACCATCACCGAGCAGGTGCAAACCAATTTCAGCGCCACCGACCAGCGCATCACCGAGCTGGAGACCGCTTTTGCGCTGCTTAAGCAGAACGTGACCAGCAAAGCGGAAGAAAGCGCGCAGGCGTTTAACGCCCTCAAAAGCTCCCTCGATAACACCGAAAGCCAGAGCCAGCCGCGCCGCGAGCTTTCAAAAGGCGGTACAGGCGACGAGCTGCTGACCAACTGCTGATAACGCGCCGGGCGTGCTGCCCGGCCTGAACCCTTTTACCCGAACAGGAAAAACCATGCGTAAAGATACCCGTTTCAAATTTAATGCCTACCTGTCCCGCGTCGCGGAACTGAACGGTATTTCCACCGATGACGTGGCGAAGAAATTCACCGTCGAGCCATCGGTCACGCAAACCTTGATGACCACCCTGCAGATGTCATCCGCGTTTCTGACCAAAATCAACATCGTGCCGGTTGACGAGCTGAAAGGCGAAAAAGTCGGCGTCGGCGTTAACGGTACGATTGCGAGTACCGCCGACACCGCCGGTGATGATGAGCGTAAGACCGCTGACTTTACCGCGCTGGAGTCCAATAAATACGAGTGCGACCAGATTAACTTTGACTTCCATATCCGCTACAAACAGCTCGACCTGTGGGCGCGATTCCAGGACTTCCAGACCCGTATCCGTGACGCCATCATCAAACGTCAGTCCCTCGATTTCATCATGGCCGGTTTCAACGGCATCGAGCGCGCGGCGACGTCCGACCGCAAAAAGAATCCGATGCTGCAGGACGTGGCGATCGGCTGGCTGCAGAAGTACCGCAATGAAGCGCCAGCGCGCGTGATGTCAAAAATCACTGACGAAGAAGGTGCGGTGATTTCTGAAGTGATCCGAGTGGGTAAAAACGGCGACTATGCGAACCTCGATGCGCTGGTCATGGATGCCACCGGCAACCTGATTGACGAGATTTATCAGGATGACCCGGAGCTGGTTGTCATCACTGGCCGTAAGCTGATGGCGGATAAATATTTCCCGATCGTCAACAAAGAGCAGGCAAACACCGAGTCGCTGGCCGCTGACATCATCATCAGCCAGAAGCGAATCGGCAACCTGCCAGCCGTGCGCGTGCCTTACTTCCCGGCAGATGCGCTGATGGTGACGCGTCTCGACAACCTGTCTGTCTACTTCATGGATGACGCGCACCGTCGCAGCATCATCGAAAACCCGAAGAAAGACCGCATCGAAAACTACGAGTCAATGAATGTTGACTATGTGGTCGAGGCTTACGCCGCCGGTTGCCTGATTGAAAACATCAAGCTCGGTGACTTCACCGCACCTGCAGCACCGGAAAGCGGAGAGTAAGCCATGACGAGTCCCGCAGCGCGTCACATGATGCGGGTCTCGGCCTCTGAAACAGCGCAGCGGGCTGCCGTCCCGCTGCGCAACGCAACTGCCTATGAGCAGATGCTCGTTAAGCTGGCCGCAGACAACCGCACGCTAAAACAAATCAGCTCTAAAGAGCGCAAAGCCGCGAAAAAGCGCGAGCTGCTGCCGTTCTACCTGCCGTGGGTCGCAGGCGTCCTCGAAAACGGCAAAGGCGCACAGGATGACATTGTCATGACGGTGATGCTCTGGCGTCTCGATGCTGACGATATCGCCGGGGCGCTGGAAATCGCCCGTTACGCCATGACCTACGGCCTCACAATGCCGGTCGGTCGCCGTCCGACGCCGTGCCTGCTGGCCGAAGAGGTCGCGCTCGCAGCGCAGCGCCTGCTGGCGGCAAAGCAGCCGGTCAATCTGGCGAACCTGCTCGACACTATCGCGCTGACTGAACGCGCGGATATGCCCGATATCGTGCGTGCGAAGCTGCACAAAATCACCGGCTACGTGCTGCGTGATGTGGAGCAACTGCCCGAGGCGCTGGCGCACCTGCAGCGTGCGATCCAGTTAGAAAGCACTATCGGGGTGAAAAAGGATATCGAGCAGTTAGAGCGTCAGCTCAGACCAAAACCCGAACCGGCACCGAAAACCAAAACGACTAAACCGCGCACGCGCAAACCTGCCGCCAAACCGGCGGCACGGCGCGGGCGTCCACCAAAGGCGGCAAAAGCCGCAGGTTAACCGAGCGCTCCCCGAGCCGGGCGGCACGCCGGTCAATGCGGGTATCAATTGCCCTGACTGCGACCGGCGTCCACCGCCCACCCATTACCCGAGGTTGTCATGACGACGCTGATTATTGAGCCAAAAAAAGAGCCGCAGGATGTGCCGGGCGTGGTGATACCGCCACCGGGCGTGAGCGAGCCGGTAATCAAAAACACCCCGTTTTTTCCTGACGTTGATCCGAAGCGCGTGCGGGAAGAAATGCGACTGGAGCAGACCGTTTCCCCCGTGCGCCTGCGCCGGGCGATTAAGACCGCCATTGCGGAGACTAACGCGGAGCTGAGCGACTGGCGCGAAAGTCAGCTCGATGCCGGTTACGCCACGCTGGCGGATGTCCCGACCGACGAGCTCGACGGCGAGAGCGTGCGCGTTTTCCACTACTTCAACGCCGTGTGTTCGATGACGACGGCCACACTTTATGAACGTTTTCGCGGCGTGGATGCGACCGGCAAAGGGGATAAAAAAGCCGACAGCATCGACAGCACTATCGATGAAATGTGGCGGGATATGCGCTGGTCTGTGGCGCGCATCCAGGACAAAGCGCGCTGCATTGTGGGGCAAATCTGATGAAAGCGTATGCGCTGCAGGGCGACACCCTCGACGCAATTTGCGCCCGGTATTACGGGCGTACTGAGGGCGTGGTCGAAACCGTCTTAAAGGCTAATCCCGGCCTGTCCGAGCTCGGTGTGATCCTGCCACACGGCACGGCAGTAGAGCTGCCCGAGACCGAGAGCGCGGCCAGAACCGAAACGGTGAATCTATGGGACTGAGCATGGAAAAAATCACCACGTTTATCGCCTACTGGCTGGCCGTGGGGCTGGCGTATGTCGGGGCAATGTCCCCCGAAAAGATGGCGCTTTACGTGGGCGGCGGATGCGCCATTTTTACCGCGCTGACGAACTACTGGTTTAAGCGCAAAACGTACCTCTATCTGACATCGCTCGGACTCGATAAAGGGGCTATTCGTGAAATCAATCGTTAAAAAATGCAGTGTGGCCGCCGTGCTGGCGCTGGCAGCGCTGATGCCTGACTTTCGTCTGCTTAACACCTCGCCCGGGGGGCTGGCGCTGATTGCCGACCTCGAAGGTTGTCGCCTGACGCCTTACCAGTGCAGCGCGGGAGTGTGGACGTCAGGCATCGGCCACACTGCAGGCGTCGTGCCAAAAGGGGAAATCACCGAGCGACAGGCGGCGGCGAACCTCGTCGCGGATGTGCTGAACGTCGAGAAACGTCTGGCCGTATGTGCGCCGGTGAAAATGCCGCCGCACGTTTACGACGCGCTGGTCAGCTTTTCATTCAACGTGGGAACCGGCGCGGCCTGCCGGTCGACGCTGGTCTCGTTTATCAAACGCCAGCAATGGCCGCAGGCGTGCGACCAGCTCACCCGCTGGGTTTACGTGAATGGCGAAGTTAACAAAGGGCTGGAAAACCGCCGCGCGCGTGAGCGTGCCTACTGCCTCAGGGGGATTTAATGAAAGTGATGTTGTTTTTACTGGCCGCGCTGATGGCGGGTGTGCTCTGGCAGCGTCATGAAAACGGCAACCTGACGCGCTCGTTTGAACGGGCAAACAGGGTCGCCACGGAACAAAAAACTGCGATCGGAATGCTGAAAAATCAGCTTTCCGTTTCGCAGGGAATTGCCAGGCGAAATGAAACCGCGCAGGTCAGTTTACGCGGCGAACTGCTGGCCGCAGGTGCGATGGCCGTGCGGCGTGAAGAAACCATTACGAGGCTGATAAATGAGAATGAAACCTTACGCCGCTGGTATAGCGCTGAGCTGCCTGATGTTGTGCGTCGGCTGCACACCCGCGCCGCCTGTGCCTCCGCCGGTCATTGTTTACAGCGCCTGCCCGAAGGTGAGCTATTGCCCGATGCCGGGAAGCGACCCGGCCACTAATGGTGACCTGAGCGCCGATATTCGCAGGCTCGAGCACGCGCTCGCCGCCTGCGCGCTGCAGGTTGAAACCGTCAAAGACTGTCAGGATAAACTCGATGAAGAAAGCACGCAGCCTGCGCGAAGCGCTGATTAAAGCCGTTCCGCAGCTTGAAACAAACCCCGAAATGATGCGCATCTTTGCCGATGAGGGGAATATCGACGCGCGGCTCGCGGCCTCGCTGTCGCATGAGAAAATTTATACCCTGAATGTGATCGTGTGTGACTTTGTGGGCGACCCTGACCTGATTTTCGTGCCGGTGGCCGCATGGCTCAGGGAAAACCAGCCGGATATTTGCACGCTCGATGACGGCCGCAAAAAGGGCTACCGTTTCCAGATGGATTTGAACGACGGGGACAGCGTCGATATCAGTATCAGCCTGCAGCTCACCGAGCGCACCATCATCAAAGAGGAAAACGGCGCGCTGCACGTAAGCTATGCCTCTGAGCCGCCGCTGCCGGAGCCCGTCACCCGTCCAAAAGAGCTCTATCTTGATGGGGAGCTGGCGAGTAAATGGGATGAATGAATTTAAACCCTTTGATGACAGGCTCAATGGTCTGATTTCTGCCCTGTCACCGGCGGCGCGCCGGAAGTTGGCCGGGGAGATAGCAAAGGAGCTGCGCAAGTCGCAACAGCAACGTATCAAGCTGCAAAAAGCCCCGAACGGCTCACCCTATCAGGCGCGAAAGCGTCAGCCGCTCAGGGCTAAGACCGGGCGGATTAAACGGGCTATGTTCCAGAAGCTTCGAACAAGCCGCTACATGAAAGCCACTGGCCGTGAAAACAGCGCCGTGGTGGAGTTTACCGGCAAAGTGCAGCGTATCGCACGGATACATCATTACGGATTAAAAGACCGGCCAAACCCACACAGTCAAGATGTGCAATATTCGGAACGTCAACTGCTTGGTTTCTGTAATGATGATAAACAACTCGTTGATAAGCTCATCCTTAGGAGCTTGAGCTCGCTTTGAGGTGCTACTTACGATGGAGCGGATAAAAAAGATGGGTAAGTGGTGACTTTCATACAAATCCTATTTATCTTTTCAGGGGCCCATTCTGTCGATATGACATTTGATAACTTCTGGATGAAAGGATTGTGAAAGTGAACATAGACATAAACTCTATTCTGAATGATGCAGTAAAGGACATGCCTGTAGCTAACATTATAGTGATAGGTAAAACGGGCGTTGGAAAAAGTTCTCTTATAAATAGCGTGTTCAGAGGTGAGTTCGCAAAGACGGGTGTAGGAAAACCTGTGACAGAAAATATCAATGTAATCAAAAAGGCTGGTGTTCCTCTGCAGATCATTGATACTCAAGGACTTGAGGTTGCAGATTATGAAAAAACAAAGTTGAGTATTGAATCATATATTAATGAGCATAATAATAGTGAGCAGTCAGATAATTATGTTCATCTCGCATGGTTGTGTATAAATGACACAGGAAAGCGATATGAAAAAGCTGAATTGGATATAGCAAAATATCTTATCAGTAAGGGTGTGCCAATCATTGTTGTTCTAACCAAAACTAATTCTTTCAAAAATAATGAATTTGCCGATGAGGTTAAGACGGCATTTAAGAGTTATAGCCATGCTGTTTGTTTGACTCGAGCTGTGCCAGAGGTTATTTATGATGAAGATGAAACGGATGAGGTGTTGGGTACGAGAAAGGTTAGAGGGATTGATGAATTAATTCAGGTATCCTATGAGGTAATTCCTGAAGTGCAAAAAAAGGCTTTTTCCAATGCCTTGTCTGTAAAAAATAAAAAAGCATTGGAAATAAAAAAAGAGCAAGCTAGCAAGGAAGTGCTGGCAGCCACAGCTTTAGCTGCAACCGCTGCCGCTACACCAGTACCATTCTCAGATGCTTTTACATTAGTTCCTATTCAAGTTGCGATGATTGCTAAGATTAGCTATACGTTTGGAATGGATGTATCTAAAATGGCCCTAACAACAATGGTTACTTCATTAATTGGTACTGGAGGTGCTGTATTTGTTGGTCGAACAATTGTAACAGGGTTGCTTAAGATGATTCCTGGTGTAGGGAGTGTGGTTGGAGGGGCTATTTCAGCTACAACAGCAGGAGCAATAACTAAAGTTCTTGGAGATGCTTATGTTTTAGTTCTTTATAATCTTGCGACTGAATCTAAAACTGGTGAGATTGATTTTGAATTGGCGGCAAAAATTCTAAAGTCTAAAGTATTATTTTAACTTTGTGGCGGTGTGAGTTTTTCACACCGCTGTATTGATTGTTAAATACAGGCTTGGATGAAATGAAGCGTAGCCAGATAGCAACACTTTGAGTAAGTGTCCTAATGAATGGTTTTCAATGCTGATTGATTTAAATAGAGTTTTCACACGCTACTGTATTGCAGATATTAAGAATTGCGTCTCTCTTTTAATGATTTAGGTTTATAAAAAATAAAAACTTATGATTTTATTTTTCTATCCATAGTTTCTTTTAGGTTAGGGCTCGAATAGATAAAGTGTATCAAACAGGGAACGTTTGGGTAGCTCATTGTTGTCTCATCCCCCACAAAACCCCGCTCAATTGCCGCCGGCCTTGCCCGGCGGCATCCTTTCCCTATGAACAATCTAAATTCTCTGCAGGAAATCGCACGCGCGATCCGCAACCTTATCCGCACCGGCATCGTGACCGACGTTGACAACGACGAGGGACTTTGTCGTGTCCAGACTGGCGGCATGGAAACCACCTGGCTGAACTGGCTGACCTGTCGCGCCGGTCGCTCACGCGTATGGTGGGCTCCGTCCGTTGGCGAGCAGGTGCTTTTACTTGCTGTCGGCGGCGAGCTCGATACGGCCTTTGTGCTGCCCGGCATTTTCTCTGACGACAATCCCGCGCCGTCAGCTTCACCTGATGCGTTACATGTGTCATTTCCTGATGGCGCGGTCATCGAGTACGAACCCGAAAACGGGGCGCTCACCGTGTCCGGTATCAAAACCGCCGACGTCACCGCGTCGGATTCCATTACTGCCACCGTGCCGGTGGTGCTGGTGAAAGCCTCTACCCGCATCACGCTCGATACGCCGGAGGTGGTATGCACCAACAAGCTGACGACCGGCACGCTCGAAGTGCTGAAAGGCGGGAAGATGAGCGGGAATATCGAGCACACCGGCGGGACGCTGACCTCAAACGGCGTACAGGTGGATAACCACGCACACGGCAACGTTCAGAGCGGCGGAAGCTGGACTAAGGGGACGCAATGACGGTGCGTTATCTGGGAATGAACAGCCGGACCGGCCTCAGTATCTCTGAGGTTGAGCATATCCGGCAAAGCGTGCGCGACATTCTGGTCACGCCGGTTGGCTCGCGCGTCATGCGTCGTGAATACGGCTCGCTCCTGTCGCAGATGATTGACCAGCCGCAGACCCCGGCGCTGCGCCTGCAGATTATGGCCGCGTGCTATTCCGCGATCCAGAAGTGGGAGCCACGCGTAGACCTCGCGACTATTACCTTTGAACGGTCAGAGACCGACGGCGGGCTGTATGTCGACATCACCGGCACCCGCTCGACCAGCGGCCAGCCTTTTTCCATCACCATTCCACTGAGTTAAATCACTATGGCAACCGTTGACCTGAATCAGTTACCCGTTCCCGATGTGGTGGAAGAACTGAACTTTGAAACCATTCTTGCAGAACGCATTGCGACGCTAATTTCGCTTTATCCCGAAAATCAGCAGGAGGCTATCGCCCGGACGCTGGCACTTGAGTCAGAGCCGATTGTGAAGCTGCTGCAGGAAAACGCCTACCGTGAAGTTATCTGGCGTCAGCGTGTGAACGAAGCCGCGCAGGCGGTAACGCTCGCGTATTCAACCGGTCACGACCTTGACGTTGTGGCCGGGAACAATAATACCGGACGCCTGACCATTACCCCTGCTGATGACACCACCATACCGCCAACGCCTGCCGTTATGGAATCAGATGCTGACCTGCGACTGCGCACACAACAAGCTTTTGAAGGATTAAGCGTGGCGGGTCCGGTTGGCGCTTATGAGTATCACGGTCGAAGCGCTGACGGACGGGTCGCCGACGTGTCGGTCGAAAGCCCGTCGCCCGCCTGTGTGACGATTTCCGTGTTATCCCGTGAGGGTGACGGCACCGCGAGTCATGAGTTACTGGCAATCGTTGAAAAAGCACTGAACGCCGAAGATGTGCGACCGGTGGCTGACCGGGTGACCGTCCAGTCGGCGGAGATTGTACCGTACCAGATTGACGCGACGATCTACGTTTATCCCGGCC
Organism: Enterobacter sp. UCD-UG_FMILLET; assembly: GCF_000762975.1. Classification (NCBI taxonomy): domain Bacteria; kingdom Pseudomonadati; phylum Pseudomonadota; class Gammaproteobacteria; order Enterobacterales; family Enterobacteriaceae; genus Enterobacter; species Enterobacter sp. UCD-UG_FMILLET. The sequence goes on along the minus strand of NZ_JRJC01000015.1, from coordinate 220,407 downwards.
CCGAGTCTGAGCCCATCAAGCAGGCATCGGAGCAGAGGCTTCAGAGCTATATCAGCGCGCAGCACCGCCTCGGGCGTGATATCCGGCTGTCAGCCATTTACGCGGCGCTGCACGTTGAGGGGGTGCATCGTGTCGAGCTGGCATCGCCGCAGGCCGACATTGTGCTGAGTAAGTCGCAGGCGTCGAACTGTACCGAGTTCCAGATAACTATCGGGGGCTCGGATGAGTGACCGGCTGTTACCCGTTGGCTCGTCGCCGCTGGAGGTCGCCGCCGCTGCCGCGCTCTCTGAAATTCAGCGCGTGCCGGTACCGCTGCGCACCCTGTGGAACTGGCGCACCTGCCCGGTAAACCTGCTGCCGTATCTTGCGTGGGCACTGTCGGTCGACAGGTGGGATGAGAAGTGGCCGGAGACAACAAAGCGCAGCGTGTGTGCATCCTCCTTTTTCGTCCATCAGCACAAAGGCACCATCAGCGCATTGCGTCGGGTGGTTGAGCCGCTCGGCTTTCTGATTGAGGTGCGCGAGTGGTGGCAGCTCGACGAGGCGCCAGGCACGTTCCGCCTCGTTGTCGGCGTGCTCGACAGCGGCATCACTGACGAAATGTATCAGGAGCTTGAGCGCCTGATTGAAGACGCCAAACCGGCAAGCCGCCACCTGACGGGGCTTGCTATCAGCCTGAGTGCTACCGTTGAGCTGTATGTCGGCGCGGGATGCTACGACGGCGACGCGCTCACCGTTTACCCCTACACCCCTGAGGAAATTGTCGTCGGCGGTGAATATTACCCGGCCTCGGCCATCCATTTGATTGATAACCTGAGAGTGAACGCATGACCGCAAAATATTTTGCCATTCTGACCAATCAGGGCGCGGCGCGGCTGGCGAACGCGGCGGCACTCGGTACCAGACTAAACCTGACGCAGATGGCCGTCGGCGATGCGAATGGTACTTTGCCGACCCCTGACCCGGCGCAGACGAAGCTCATAAATCAGAAGCGCATCGCGCCGCTGAACCTGCTGAACGTTGACCCGGCCAATACCAGCCAGATTATCGCGGAACAGATTATTCCCGAGAATGAGGGCGGTTTCTGGATCCGCGAGATTGGGCTCTACGATGATGAGGGTATTCTGATTGCCGTGGCAAACTGCCCGGAGACCTACAAACCGCAACTGCAGGAGGGGAGCGGCCGCACGCAGACCATTCGCATGATTCTGATTGTGTCGAGCACGTCGGCCATTACCCTGAAAATCGACCCGTCGGTGGTGCTGGCAACGCGCCAGTATGTCGAGGATAAGGTTATCGAGGTGAAAGCCTATGCCGATAATCTGCTGGCCGCACACCTCGCCGCTGCAGACCCGCACACGCAATACCTCAAAACGGCGGATATTGATAAATATATTCCGGTCGGTTTTCCGCTGCCGTGGCCACAGGCAACTCCGCCGGAGGGCTGGCTTAAATGCAACGGCGCGGTTTTTGATAAGGTGAAATATCCAAAGCTGGCTGTCGCTTATCCATCCGGTAAATTGCCTGACTTGCGCAGTGAGTTTTTGCGAGGGTGGGATGACGGGCGCGGGATAGATAATGGACGAGCGCTATTATCCGCTCAGGTCGGCTCTGGAGTTGGGATGTTCATCGGGGGTCATTCAGATGGGACCGCATATATCCCATTGAGTGATTTCGACAGCGTTGTCGACAACAGCCCGTCATGGTCACACATAAATACCGCAGGGCTGATTTCTTCAATTGGTGGTCAACGGTCATCATTCGGCGCTCGCCCACGCAACATTGCATTTAACTACATCGTGAGGGCGGCATAATGGCAAAAGCGACGCTGAATAAACAGGGCATTACCACAAAAGCCGGTGATATGACGGTTTATAACTATGACGGTGAAACCCGCGAATATCTGACGTCCTCTGTCGAGTTTCTGGCGCTGGGCGTGGGGATTCCTGCTAATTCCTGCACCGATGCACCGGTCGAAGAAAAAGATGGTTTCGCGGTGTGTCGCGCGGCCAGTCTTGACGGGTGGGAGTATGTCGCAGACCATCGCGGTGAGACGGTTTATGACACGGAAACCGGTCAGCCGGCCAACATTACCGCGCCCGGTGACTATGCCGTCGGCGTAACTACAATTGCACCGTCGACCCCCTATGACCGCTGGAACGGTGGCGAATGGGTCACGGATAAGGACGCGCAGAAAAACGGTCAGGTTAAGGAGGCTGAACAGAAAAAATCCGCGCTGCTGTCAGAGGCGCAAAGCGCTATCAGCCTGTGGCAGACTGAGCTGCAGCTCGGCATCATCAGAGACGATGACAAGGCCAGCCTGATTGCGTGGATGAAATACATTCAGGCGCTGAACGCGATCGACACATCTACGGCGCCGGATATTGAGTGGCCGGAAAAACCAGAATAAACGAAGCCCTCCACCCGGAGGGCTTTTTTGTATGTTGTGTTATCCCTCCACCAACGGCATTGCATCGCGCCTGCGCGACACACAACAGAAAATAGTCGCACCCCTAACCACGGAGTTAAACAGATGGGCGACTATCATCACGGCGTCGAGGTCATCGAGATTAATGATGGCACGCGCACCATTTCCACCGTCTCGACGGCCATCATCGGCATGGTCTGCACGGCCAGCGATGCTGACGACAAGACGTTTCCCCTTAATGAGCCGGTGCTGATTACCAGCGTGCAAACGGCTATCGCTAAAGCCGGTAAAAAAGGCACGCTGTCAAAATCCCTGCAGGCCATCGCCGACCAGTGCAAGCCAGTCATTGTGGTGGTGCGCGTTCCCGAAGGTACCGACGACCCGTCAGACCCGGAAGCAGCGCAGAAAGAAACCATTTCCAACATCATCGGCACGACCGACGAAAACGGCAAATACACCGGGCTGAAAGCGCTGTTAACGGCGAAAACCGTCACCGGCGTTAAGCCGCGCATTCTCGGCGTGCCGGGGCTGGACACGCAGGAAGTGGCGACCGCGCTCGCGTCAACCTGCCAGAGCCTGCGTGCGTTCGGGTATGTGAGCGCGTGGGGCTGCAAGACCATTTCTGACGCCATCAAATACCGTGAGAATTTCAGCCAGCGCGAGATCATGGTGATTCACCCTGATTTTCTGGCATGGGACACCACGGCGAACGAAACCGATATTGCATGGGCGACCGCCCGCGCGCTCGGCCTGCGCGCCAGAATCGACCAGGATACCGGCTGGCACAAAACGCTGTCCAACGTCGGCGTGAATGGCGTCACCGGCGTCAGCGCCTCGGTCTCATGGGATTTGCAGGAGCAGGCCACCGACGCCAACCTGCTGAATCAGGCCGGGGTGACAACGCTCATCCGCAACGATGGCTTTAAATTCTGGGGTAACCGAACCTGCTCGGACGATCCATTATTCGTGTTTGAAAACTACACCCGCACGGCGCAGGTGCTGGCCGACACGATGGCGGAAGCGCACGCGTGGGCGATGGATAAGCCCGTTTCTGCAACGCTCATCCGCGACATCGTCGCCGGTATCAATGCCAAATTCCGCGAGCTGAAAAACAACGGCTATATCGTTGACGGCTCCTGCTGGTACGACCCGGAGTCAAACAGCGTGGAAACCCTCAAAGCCGGGAAGCTGTATATCGATTACGACTACACCCCCGTCCCGCCGCTGGAAAACCTGACCCTGCGCCAGCGCATCACCGATACCTATCTGGCAGACCTGTCAGACTCGGTCAACAGCTAAGGAGCTCAGAGCATGGCGTTACCACGCAAACTTAAATACCTGAACATGTTTAACGACGGTCTCAGCTACATGGGCGTCGTTGAATCCGTCACCCTGCCAAAGCTGACCCGCAAGCTTGAGAAATATCGCGGCGGCGGGATGCCGGGCTCGGTGTCTATTGACCTCGGCCTCGACGACGACGCGCTGTCGCTTGAGTGGACGCTGGGCGGCCTGCCTGACGTCGCGCTGTGGGCGCAGTATGCGTCACCGGGTGCCGACAGCGTGCCGCTGCGCTTCACCGGCTCATTCCAGCGCGATGATACCGGCGCAATTTCCGCCGTTGAGGTGGTCATGCGTGGCCGTCACAAGGAGTACGACGGCGGCGAGAACAAACAGGGCGAAAGCGGCACGACCAAAATCGCGACCGAGTGCTCGTATTACCAGCTCACGATTGACGGCAAAGAGGTCATCGAGATTGACGTCGTCAACATGGTGATGAAAGTCGACGGCGTTGACCGTCTCGCTGAGCACCGCCGGGCGATTGGCCTGTAACCCGTTAACCGGTCAGCCAGGCTGGCCGGTCACTTACTCACATTCAAAGAGAGCAACATCATGGAAAACATCAACGAAACCGCCACCATCGAAACCGAAAACCCAAACATTGTGATCCTCGATAATCCAATCATGCGCGGTGAGCAAAAAATCGAACAGGTGACCGTGTCCAAACCCAACGCCGGTACTCTGCGCGGTGTGAGTCTGGCCTCGCTGGCAAACTCTGACGTCGATGCGCTGATTAAGGTGCTGCCGCGCATGACGTACCCGGCGCTGACCGAGCCCGAGGTCATGCGTCTGGAAGCATCAGACCTGATTTTGTTCGCCGGTAAGGTGGTCGGTTTTTTGTCGCCATCTTCGGCTCGCTGACGTTCCCGGACAACCTTTCGGTCGATGACCTGATGGCGGATATCGCGGTGATATTTCACTGGCCGCCATCAGAGCTGAATTCCCTGAGCGTGACCGAGCTCATCACATGGCGCGAAAAGGCGCTGCAGCGAAGCGGACACCACCATGAGCAATAACGTCAGGATTGAGGTACTGCTGAACGCAGTAGACCGGGCAAGCCGACCGCTCAAAGCTATCCAGACTGCCAGCAAGACGCTTGCTGGCGATATCCGCACTTCACAGAACAGCCTGCGCGATCTGAATGCGCAGGCTGGCCGAATTGACGGATTCAGGAAAGCGAGCGCACAGCTTGCCGTGACAGGCCAGTCGCTTAACAAGGCGAAACAGGAAGCCGCCGCGCTGGCCGTCCAGTTTAAAAACACGCAGAACCCTACAACCGCGCAGGCGCGCGCGATGGAGGCGGCAAAGAAATCCGCCGCTGACCTGCAGCTCAAATACAACAGCCTCAGGCAGTCGGTGCAGCGCCAGCGTACCGAGCTCGCGCAGGCCGGTATTAATACCCGCACCCTGTCGGCGGATGAGCGCCGCCTGAAAACCAGCATCAGTGAAACGACCGCGCAGCTAGACCGGCAGCGCGAGGCACTGGCGCGGGTCAGTCAACAGCAGGCGCGACTGAGTCGCGTTAAAGAGCGTTATCAGGCCGGTAAATCCCTTGCCGGAGGCGCTGCAGCGGCAGGCGCGGCGGGCGTCGGTATTGCCACGGCGGGAACGATGGCCGGAGTGAAATTACTCACACCCGGTTATGACTTTGCACAGAAAAACTCTGAGCTGCAGGCCGTACTCGGGGTCGATAAACAGTCGCCCGAAATGGAGGCGCTGCGCAAACAGGCGCGCCAGCTCGGGGACAATACCGCTGCGTCTGCAGACGATGCGGCCAGCGCGCAGATTATCATTGCGAAAAGCGGCGGGGATGCCGCAGCGATTCAGGCGGCGACGCCGGTCACGCTGAATATGGCGCTGTCTAACCGTCGCTCGATGGAAGAAAACGCCGCGCTGCTGACGGGTATGAAATCCGCGTTTCAGATGTCTAACGACCAGATCGCGCACATTGGCGACGTGCTGTCGATGACGATGAACAAAACGGCCGCTGACTTTGACGGGCTGAGCGACGCACTGACGTATGCTGCGCCGGTGGCAAAAAATGCCGGGGTCAGTATCGAGCAGACCGCCGCAATGATCGGCGCACTCCATGACGCCAAAATCACCGGCTCGATGGCGGGAACGGGCAGCCGTGCCGTCCTGAGTCGCCTGCAGGCGCCGACCGGTAAGGCATACGAGGCTATCAAAGAGCTCGGCGTTAAAACGTCTGACAGCAAGGGCAACACGCGCCCGATATTCGCCATTCTGAAAGAAATGCAGCGCAGTTTTGAGAAAAACAATCTCGGAACAAGCCAGAAAGGCGAGTACATGAAAACCATCTTTGGTGAGGAAGCCAGCTCGGCGGCGGCGGTACTGATGACCGCGGCCTCAAGCGGCAAGCTCGACCAGCTCACGGCGGCGTTTAAAGCCTCGGACGGGAAAACCGCTGAGCTGGTTAAAATCATGCAGGACAACCTCGGCGGCGACTTCAAAGAATTCCAGTCAGCCTATGAGGCCGTCGGTACTGACCTGTTTGACCAGCAGGAGGGCTCACTGCGAAAGCTCACCCAGACCGCCACGAAATATGTGTTAAAGCTCGACGGCTGGATCCAGAAAAATCAGGGGCTGGCGCAAACCATCGGCATCATCGCAGGCGGTGCACTGGCAATTATTGGCATCCTCGGGGCAATTGGTCTCGTTGCCTGGCCGGTTATTACCGGCATTAATATGTTAATAGCCGGTGCATCGCTGCTCGGAACGATTTTCTCGGTGGTGGGTGGTGCCATTATGGCCGTGCTCGGGGCGCTTACCTGGCCGATAGTGGCTATTGGCGTTGCCATCGTCGCCGGTGCGCTGCTTATCCGCAAATACTGGGAGCCCATAAGCGCGTTTTTCTCAGGCGTAATGGAGGGGCTAAAGCAGGCTTTTGCCCCTGTAGTGGAACTATTCGAACCGTTAAAGCCGGTTTTTGACTGGCTGGGTGACAAACTGAAAGCGGCGTGGCAGTGGTTTAAAGACCTGATAGCCCCGGTTAAGTCGACGCAGGAGACGCTCGACAGCTGCAAAAATGCGGGTGTGATGTTCGGTAAGATGCTGGCCGAAGCGCTGATGTTACCGCTCAAAAGCTTTAATACATTGCGCACCGGCGTTAACTGGCTGTTGGAAAAGCTCGGGGTTATCAATAAAGAATCGAGCGACCTTGACCAGAAGGCCGCTAAAGCCAGTGCCGCCACCGGCTCGCAAAATGGGTCTTATATTCCGGCAACCTCAGCATATGGCGGTTATCAGGCATATCAGCCGGTAACAGCACCCACTGGTAAGACTTACGTCGACCAGAGCAAGCCTGAATATAACATCAACCTGAATGGTGGCATCGCGCCGGGCAGCGACCTTGACCGGCAACTCCGCGAGGCTGTCGATAAATTCGACCGTGAAAACCGTGCGCGTCAGCGCTCAAGTATGCGCCATGACTGAGGGGGATAAAGCATGTTAATGGTTTTAGGTTTGTTTGTGTTTGAGCGCCGCACGCTGCCCTATCAGTCCATGCAGTATTCGAAGGATTACCGCTGGGTGTCAAACGACCGTATCGGCAAGCCACCGGCTTACCAGTATCTCGGGGAAGGTGAAACCACGCGCACGCTGTCGGGCGTGCTCTATCCCGAAATTACCGGCGGACGTCTGTCACTGACCGCCATCGAGCTGATGGCGGACGAGGGGCGCGCGTGGCCGCTGATTGACGGAACGGGCATGATCCACGGCATGTATGTCATCGACAAAGTAACGCACACGCACACCGAGCTATTCAGCGACGGAGCGGCGAGAAAAATCGAGTTTAGCCTTTCCCTTAAGCGGGTCGATAAATCGCTGGCGGCCATTTATGGCGACCTGAAAACGCAGGCCGACAATCTGGTCACGTCTGCCGGTGACTGGCTGGGAGGGCTGGCAGGATGATTACAGGAATGGATATTCAGGCCGGGGCGAAGATTGCCCCGGCGTTTATGCTCAAACTGGATAACGACGATATCACAAAGGATTTTAGTGACCGCCTTATCAGTCTGACCATGACCGACAATCGCGGATTCGAAGCCGACCAGCTCGATATCGAGCTCGATGACACTGACGGCCAGATAGCAATGCCACCGCGCGGCGCAACGTTGACGCTGTGGTTAGGATGGCAGGGGTCCGCGCTGATAAAAAAAGGGACGTTCACGGTCGACGAAATCGAGCACAGGGGCGCGCCTGATACGCTGACCATCCGGGGGCGAAGCGCCGATTTTCGCGGTACGCTGAACTCGCGCCGGGAGCAGTCATGGCATAACACAACGCTCGGGCAAATTGTCGAGACGATTGCGGCACGCAATAAACTGACGGCCAGCGTGGCCGACACGCTGAAAGCCGTCGCCGTGCCTCACATTGACCAGTCGCAGGAATCCGACGCGATGTTTCTGTCCCGCCTGGCTGACCGGAACGGGGCGGCGGTTTCGGTAAAAGCGGGGAAACTTTTATTTTTGAAAGCGGGGAGCGGTAAGACTGCCAGCGGGAAGCCCATTCCGCAGATGACGCTTGAGCGCGGCGACGGCGATCGTCATCAGTTTGCCATTGCTGACCGGGAAGCCTTTACCGGCGTGACGGCGAAATGGCTGCACACCAAAGACCCGAAGCCGCAAAAGCAAAAGGTGAAGCTCAAGAGAAAGCCCAAAGAGAAGCACCTCCGCGCGCTACAGCACCCGAAAGCGACCAAAGCCCCAGCAAAGGCCAAAGCCAAAAAAGAGCAGGAAGCGCGCGAGGGGGAGTATATGGCCGGTGAGGCTGACAACGTGCTGGAGCTGACGACCATTTACGCGACAAAGGCGCAGGCCATGCGCGCCGTTCAGGCGAAGTGGGACAAGCTGCAGCGCGGCGTTGCGGAGTTTTCAATCTCGCTGGCTATCGGCCGCGCCGATTTATTTCCTGAAACGCCAATCGCGGTGAAAGGCTTTAAGCGCGTCATAGACGATCAGGCGTGGATAATCAGCAGGGTGGTGCATAACCTCAACGGGAGCGGCTACACGACGGGCTTAGAGCTTGAGGTTAAGGTTTCGGATGTGGAGTACGAAAGCGAAGAATTAACGCAGTGATTTTCTTTTAAATATTTGTTATATAAGGATAAGTTGAGTAAAATTAACGCATCGGAAATTAAATGAGGTGCTTGCCATGTTTCACTGTCCAAAATGCCATTTTGCCGCTCACGCCCGCACAAGTCGCTATTTTACCGACACGACCAAAGAGCGCTATCACCAGTGCACAAACATCAACTGCAGCGCGACGTTTGTCACCACCGAAACTGTCGAGCGGTTTATTGTTTCTCCAGGTGAGGTGATGCCAGCACCGCCGCATCCAGCAGCGTCAGGCCAGCAGCAGATGCATTGGATGTGAAGGGAAATAGAATCCTGATAATTCGGGATTCTATTATTTTGTTTATTATCCGTCGTAGAAACTTCCGTTCTGGAGAATGCTATCTAAAGTTGATACTACGATGCTACTAGAAAAAGATTTTTTAATTATATCTTCATTATAATTGCTGTAGTGGTTTAAAAATTTTGATAGCGAATTAAGAACTTTATTGTTCCTATTTTTATTCGATTTGGCATCTACTAAAGAGAAAGCATCTTCATAGCACAGCCCGGTATTAACACAAGATGAAGCGAGTTTGCTTTTTGAAAATATGGGTTTTCGTTGCTCTACGGATATTGAAATCAGAATGGTCCTGACACACCAAGAAATTCTTTTGTTTGCAATTGGCCAATTTGAAATATTGTCTACCTCACTAAGTATCGTTCTGGCTAAATAATAGGCGGTGGCGATATCAATGTCATAGTTTTTCTTATAAATAAAGTTATCTTTGATCTCATTGAAAACTTGTTGGTTGAATACACAAACTCCATCCATAAGAACATGAAGGAGAAATATATTTCCTGACTTAGCCATTTTTATTAACTCACTGAACGAGTAGAGAGAAAGATTTACCTTCCCATTCTCCCTGACCGTTCTTAGTGTTGAATTGTTGACGCCCAACAAATCAATGTCGGAATCATCACTCGCTTCGTTGGTTGCATGGCTACCAAATAATACAAGGCAGTTTATGTTGTTATCTTTAATTAATTCAATCATATACGGTTGATGCTTATTTTATTTATGACGGTTGGAATGCTTATCGCATACCATGTTAATCCTAAAAGCATATTCAAAAGACATACTAATTGAGTTGCATAGTCATCCTTTGCACTCACATATTTAGTATAACCTGCAAGGAATGTAATATCAAAACTCTGAATTATGCTCTTGATTATGTGTGGTAAAAACCCCTCATGCGGTTGCGATGGTTCCATTCCAGAGAAGAAATAAATGATTGAAAATAACGTCAGTAGTGAAGTTCCAAAAAGTGCGCATCTTGATATGCTTGCACCCCAACCATTAAGAAAACCTAAAGCATTTAAAATAAAACTTTCTATAGGCATTGCAAAATATATAAGGAAACAACGACATTTAGTTAGAATCCATCCCACCCAATTAGTGGGTTTGTCTTTTTTGATGTCCCATATTTTTTTATAATGTCTTTCTTTAATTTTAAGTTTGTGGACTTGTTTCGCAGCATTATAATAGTATGCGTCATCGCCATTTTGGGATACAGACTCAAGAATGTTTCTCGAAAGTTTAACCATTGAGGTAAACATCATCGATTTTTCTGCGTCAATATTTTTGGATGGGTTATTTAGACAGTAATCTTTCGTGGCATATTGAAAGATTGAGTTAATAAACTTATCAGCAGAGATTACACTTTCAGTAAAAACAGTTTTCCCACCTGAAATTGATATAAGGTTAAAATTGCAATTATGATCAAATCTGCATCTAATAAATTTCGTTAATGCAAATGATGATGAATTAAAGGTGCAATTCTCAAAATTAACATCAGTTAAGGTTGAATATCCGAAGTATGATTTTTCAAATGTACAATTGCGGAATGTGATTTTTTTTCCATTGTTGGAACCAATGAAATCACAAGTGTTAAATTGAATATCTTTGATGTAAATTCGTTCGGATTTCTTTTTAACATTATCAAGTGTTTGCTCATTCTCATTTGAATCAACATAACTTAAATCAATGATGTAACATTGGAATTGTTTATGCTTTCTTGCTATTTCATTAATGTCGTACACACTGATGCCGTTAAAATCGTCTATGTCGATTTTAGGGTCAAAAGTTATATCCCAAACATTGTTTATTCTGTGGTTATCACTTGTAACCTTATTTTGGATTTCTGCCATTTTTCTAGGGTTGTAATTGAAATTTTCATATTCATACATTTAGCACTCAGATAAGTCAAGGTTATTGTGATTTTAATGAGATGAAACCCAATTAAAACAATGTGTTGGGTGGAGTGGATGAACATCCTTTTTGCAGGTAACAATGATGCTTTAGTTTGAAAAAATGAAGAATAGAATTGACAATCTCCATCACCTGAAATTGAAGAAATTTTCAGCTACAAATTTGAAACATCAAGCTGTTAATTCGTTATGTGTACTATTTAGTCAGTGATAAATTGTTAAAAAGCCTGTTGACTTTATCAAAATCTTGATGAGATAGCCCCGCAACTGAGCGGGGCTTCTTGTATTGATGTGGTCAACATGTGGACGTGACCTGAAATAAATCCTTATATTTCATTATATTGTGAACTTTAAGAAGGCTCCTGAGGGAGCCTTTTTTATTATGTTTGACAACCCCTCATCGGATAGTTGTATAGTGCAACTAAATGATGAGGGCATAACATGCATAGTGAAACCCCAGTAGTCAGTGTTATTCGACGTTCCTCACGCCTCATGGTGCGCGAGTTAGGCTTTATGGCCTCGACCCTGGCCTCAACGAATTACTCACCTTCGGCCGTCCATACCCTGGTCGAAATCGCCTTACGCAAAGAGATGACGGCGAGTCAGCTGGTGCAGCTGCTGGGCCTGGAAAAGTCCAGCGTCAGCCGGATGCTCGCTCGCCTGATTGCTGCGGGCGAACTCGAGGAGGTAATTTCAGCTGAAGATGCGAGAGCGAAGAGTCTCAGGCTGACCGCGAAAGGTCATGAGACGGTCAGTAAAATTAATATTTTTAGCAATGAGCAAGTGGTCTCAGCAATAAAGTGCCTGGCTCCTGCGCAGCAGCAGACCATTTCTGAGGGACTCACCCTTTATGCCAACGCGCTGCTGGCGTGCCGTGAGACTGGCAGCGACACGCGCCCCGACGAACTCATGATAGTTAAGGGGTATATTCCCGGCATGATTGGCCGTATCGCGGAGATGCACGGGGTCTTTTTTGAGGCCAAAGTGGCCGCAGGGGTTGCAGAATTTAGTGACCGCCTGGATACGCCATGCAACCAGATCTGGCTGGCGGTGATGAACGGCAGGATAGTGGGGTCAGTGGCGATAGATGGCGAGGATTTAGCGCCGGGTGAAGCCCATCTTCGCTGGTTTATTCTTGACGATGGCTGCCGGGGACGCGGGGTGGGGAAAAAGCTGCTGACCGAAGCGATGCGCTTTTGCGACAGCGTTGGTTTTTCTGTCGTACATCTCTGGACATTCAATAAGCTGACCGCCGCACGGCGTTTATACGAATCGTTTGGATTTACGCTCGTCAAAGAGTGGGAGGGCGACCAGTGGGGAAGCCTGATTACAGAGCAGCAGTTTACCCGTTATAAAGACGCTAACCGCCGCTAAAAAAGGCTCCTTTCGGAGCCGCTTTGGTATCAGAACACTTTCTTATACGGTCTGACCGTTACTTTCGCATACACACCTGCGGCAACATACGGATCTGCGTCAGCCCATGCCTGAGCGGCTTCCTGGGATTCAAACTCAGCAATCACAGTGGAGCCGGCAAAACCGGCGGCGCCCGGATCGTTGCTGTCTACTGCGGGCATGGGGCCGGCGGTCAGTAAACGGCCTTCATCCTGGAGCAGCTGCAAACGTGCCAGATGCGCAGGGCGCACAGACTGGCGTTTTTCGAGCGAATCAGCAACATCTTCAGAGTAAATCACGTAAAACACGGCGAAGCTCCTTAACCGGTAAAAGTGTCAGTTACGTTATGTGAAAGGGCAAACGACTGCAATGTAAAATAAAAACAATGTTAATACCCTGATCTGAATGCGCCTTTTTTGGCCTCTCATGCGCTAAAGTTGCGTCAGAACAAAGTGTCTTATTGAATATGATTGCTATTTGCATTTAAAATCAGTGTTCGGTTTTTTAACGTTGATGATTATGACTTCGATGACCCTTGATTTACCTCGCCGCTTTCCCTGGCCGACGCTGCTTTCTGTCGTGATTCACGGTGCCGTTGTGGCGGGTTTGCTGTATACCTCGGTTCATCAGGTTATTGAAATGCCCGCGCCCGCGCAGCCGATTTCCGTGACGATGGTATCGCCAGCGGATCTCGAACCGCCGCAGGTTGCCCCTCCGCCGCCGCAGCCGGTGGCTGAACCGGAGCCTGAGCCCGAGCCTGTTCCGCCTCCACCGAAGGAAGCGCCGGTGGTAATCCACAAGCCTGAACCGAAGCCAAAACCTAAGCCGAAGCCAAAGCCGGTGAAGAAGGTTGAGGAGCGTCCGAAACGCGAGGAACGTCCGGTTGAACCGCGCGCGACCCAGACGGTGGAGAATGCGGCGCCTTCGCGTCCGGTGATGAATAACACCGCAACCGCGTCTAAGCCGACAGTCAGTGCCCCTGCGGGTCCGCGCGCGCTGAGTCGCAACCAGCCTCAGTATCCGGCGCGAGCGCAGGCCTTACGTATTGAAGGCCGCGTACGGGTTAAATTTGACGTTACTGCCGATGGCCGCGTGGATAACGTGGAAATATTGTCCGCTCAGCCTTCTAATATGTTTGAGCGCGAAGTGAAATCGGCGATGCGCAGATGGCGCTATGAGGCCGGGAAACCGGGCAACGGACTGATTGTGAATATTGTTTTCCGCCTGAATGGCGGGGCGCAAATGGAATAAAAAAAGCCTCCTGATGGAGGCTTTTTTTTGCCTGTCAATCAGGCCTGCGGAAGTTGACGAGGTTTACCCTCGCTATCCACTGCAACATAAATAAACAGCGCTTCGGTGGCCTTATAACGCTGCCCAATGGGTTCCGAAGAGACTTTCTTAACCCATACTTCGATGTTGATTGAAATAGAGGTGTTGCCGCGTTTGACGCAGCGCGCGTAGCAGCAAACCACATCTCCCACCGCAACCGGGCGCAGGAAGGTCATGCCGTCCACTCGCACAGTCACCACGCGTCCGTGGGCAATCTCTTTTGCCAGAATTGCGCCGCCCATATCCATCTGCGACATCAGCCAGCCGCCAAAAATATCGCCATTGGCATTGGTGTCAGCGGGCATTGCCAGTGTGCGTAAAACCAGTTCGCCCTGCGGGGCGTTAGTTGTTGTCATTGTTTTAACTCGTAACGGAAGACTTCAGGCGGGATGCTACTATGATTTTACAGCGGAGAGAATAGACCAGAACGCCTGTCGTAGACGTTCTGGTCAGTCATTAATCAGTGCTTGTCGTCCTGCGGCATGTGGCGATAGATGTATACGCCGCTTAACAGCGTGAAGATAAGCGTCAGCGCGGTCAGGCCGAAGACCTTAAAGTTGACCCAGATATTCTGCGGCAGCCAGAAGGCAATATAGATATTGGCAAGACCACAGAGAATAAAGAAGACCGCCCAGGCGATATTCAGACGGGACCAGACTTCCTGAGGCAGCGTCAGCTCTTTGCCCAGCATGCGCTGGATCAGCGGCTTTTTCATGACCCACTGGCTGATTAACAATGCGCCCGCAAACAGCGCGTAAATGACGGTCACTTTCCACTTGATAAATTCATCATTGTGGAAGAACAGAGTAAGCCCACCGAATACGGCGACCAGGACGAAGGTGATCAGCGCCATTTTTTCGACTTTACGATAGCGAACCCAGCTGTAGATCAGCACCACAGCCGTTGCAACGATCAGCGCAGTGGTCGCGGCATAAATGTCGTACAGCTTATAAAAAGCAAAAAAGACCACGAGCGGTAAAAAATCAAGAAACTGCTTCATTCTGTGATTCCATCTTCTGAGCGGGGCGGGAGGCTGCGATGCCCCCGCCTCAGGATTACTGACGAATTAACATATACAGGCGGAACAGATAGACCAGCAGTATCGCTGAAATCAGGTTGCTCAGCGTATTCGCCACCACGGCGCCAACGTTTGGCGTTAATACCGCAAAATTCGGTGCAAACAGCAGCAGGAGCGTTTTGGCGAGCAGCCAGCCGATCACGGCGGGTGCCACCAGACGCATATTCGCCCATGCCAGCCTGATGCTGCTGCGCATTGCGGTAAATATACCCATCTTATCCTGCACAACCATCACCGGGGCAAATGAGAGCACGATAGCCAGCAGTACGCCCGGCACCACGACCAGCATAATCCCCATCTGCACCAGCAGGGTGGTTAAAAAGATCAGAATAAACAGCTTAGGTAAGACCGGCGCGCTGGCACCAATCGCTCGTAAGGCGCTGACCCGGTGACCCGCCGATACCAGCTGAATCATCAGCAAAACGCCGCCCGCCAGAACCGCATTACCAATCAGGCCTGAGAACGTTGACGCGGCAGAAGCGCGCAGCAGGATTTGCTGCTGTTCCGGCGTCATGTTTTGCACCAGCTCAAACAACCCCACGCTACCCGCAAGATGGTCGCCCTGGCTCAGGCTGGCAATCTGTTCTTCACTCGGTGAGAAGGCATGGCCCAGCACCACCGTGATAAAGGCGCAAAGCAACGCGATCAGTAAAAAGGTAATGAACTGATTGCGGAAAAAGTTTCCCGTGTCACGGTAGACAGACTTCGCCGTGATAGACATGCACTCTCCTTGAGTATTGCAGGTGTTAATTAGCCGGCAATTGTACACCGGATGCACCTGCTGTGGCAGCATCAAGGCTTGTATGGAAAAGCATATCTTTGTAAAGCGGTGGTAATCCAACGCGCGCCCGGGCCCGATTGCAGGCTTCGTTGACCTGGCCATCTTCCCCCGACATGGCAAATTCCCGGCACGGGCTGGGCCGGTCATCATAGATAGAACACCGGGTAGAGACCCCAGGCTCACCCTGTAGCGCCACGCAGCGGGCCTGCTTTTGGTTTGTGCCGCTCATGCAGCGCAGAAAGGGCGTTAACGGCTCAGTAAGATGAACCGGAACGGTACCGCCGCCATCGCTGGCTTCGGCCCAGTAGAAAGAGACTCGAAAATACGCACAACAGGCTCCGCACGTCATGCACGGGTTGATATCACTCATGGCACACCTGCTAAAGAAGAACGCATCAAATCAACTTGTGAGAGCGATAAATTATCCAGCCGTCAGAGGAAGAGCAAGAGGGGGAAAAGGGAAAACTTTGTAACCGTGAAATGCCAAAAATTGACATGGAAACAACTTATTGCTTTTCGGTACGCCACAAAAAATTAACCCAGATCAATGAATGTTAACTTACTGGTTTTAATGTGATCTGTGGCAGATCACTTATTACTCATTTTGTGAGTATATTCTCATCCGCGATTAAAACCACAACGATGGAGCGGATATGAAAAAATTAGCGGTGGCAGCCCTTGTATTAAGCAGTCTCTCTGGCGGCGCGTACGCGCATGAAGCAGGCGAATTCTTTATTCGTGCCGGTTCGGCTACGGTTCGCCCGACTGAAGGATCGGATAACGTGCTGGGTATGGGCGGTTTTAACGTCAGTAATAACACCCAGTTAGGGTTAACGTTCACCTATATGGCGACGGAAAACGTTGGTGTTGAGCTTCTGGCTGCAACGCCGTTCCGTCATCGCGTGGGTCTGGGCGCAACGGGTGATATCGCCACGGTTCACCATTTACCGCCAACGCTGATGGCGCAATGGTACTTTGGCGATGCCAGCAGCAAGGTGCGTCCTTATATTGGCGCCGGTGTAAACTACACCACCTTCTTTGACGAGAAGTTTAACGATACCGGTAAAGAGGCCGGTCTGACCGATCTCAGCCTGAAAGATTCGTGGGGTATGGCGGGGCAGGTCGGTCTGGACTATCTGATTAACCGCGACTGGCTGATCAACGCCTCGGTCTGGTACATGGATATTGATACGGACGTACGCTTTAAGGCGGGCGGTCAGCAGCAAAGTATCAATACTCGCCTGGATCCGTGGGTCTTTATGTTCTCTGCGGGTTATCGTTTCTGATCCCCCGTCAAACTGGCCACGGGGTGGCCAGTTTGCTTTGCTCACTTCAAAACGACGGATAAACCGGCCGCTCATCAAGCTTTACGCAGTGCCTCAGGATCTTTTCCCCATCATATAAATAGCTGAAAGCGTCGCTGGACAGGGAATGGAAGAGAATATCGCCGTTGGCAAACGGGATAATTTCGGTATCACCCGCACGTTTATGTCCCGCGCCGGTTTCAAAATGACCGCGCCATCGTTCCTGGGTATGGTCATAAACGTGCAGAATGACCTCGACAAGTCCTCGTTGCGGACAATTAAGGCGCAGGAAGGTGGAAGAGAAATTCAGGGACAGCGCATGGAAGGGAATCAATAAGGCGAAAACCAGTAAAGCTCGTAAATACATCAAACCGCGAAAACCTCCTTCATAAGGGATATGAGATTTTACTTAAGTTAAAAATCGCGTTTTTGCCGTGGATCAAGATGTCTTATAATTCAATGCGATAAAGGCCCCGACGAGGCCCTTAGCGATTATTTTTGAATCAGATAGCGAATGGTCGGGCCATCCTGCTGGATATCCAGCACCGTGTAGCCGTGGTTTTTCGCATCCAGCGGAATATTGTTGATGGACTGCGGACAGTCGCTAACCACCTCCAGAATTTCCCCTTTTTTGAGCTGCGGTAGGGCTTCAAGCGTGGCAACAGCCGGATAAGGGCAGGGCTCACCGACCATATCCAGACGGTAATCGGGCACGATCTCTTTCATGCAGCATTCTCCTGGGTTTCTGTTTTAACACTTGCGCGGCGGAAGAAGCGTTTCTCCTGTGCGACAACCAGTAAAAAAGCCACCAGCAGCAGGGCGTAGGTGACCAGCAGGCCGCCGAGGGGGCCGAAGGTGCTCAGCAGGTTGACCTTATCCCAGCTCGTGGCCAGCGCCGGGGAGAGATCGTCCCAGAAGTACGCCAGGATCGTCGAGCCGATAACATTTCCCAGACCCACCCACCAGTAGTGTACCTGGCCTTCGACGGCGCGGTACATCCAGCCGGTTTCACACCCGCCAGCCAGCACGATCCCGAAGCCAAACAGCAGGCCGCCGATCACGGCGTTAGGGCCAGCCCACATGATTTTCGGTTCGACGCCCAGTTGAACATAGCTGAAGATGCCGATGGCGCTGACCGCCATCCCGGCGATAATCGCCTTTGCCATCATCGTACGGCCGGTGATCCACATATCGCGAAACGCGGAGGTAAAGCAGATCTGCGCGCGTTCAATGAGCAGACCAAAACCCACGCCGAACAGCATCGCCAGGCCGAGTTTGGGCTGATTCATCGCAGTGCAAAGCGCCCAGGCGACCATAGCCAAAAAGACCAGCATACCGAGGCGGAAACGACGACGCGCCTGGTCCGGCTTCTGGGTTAACGGAGACGCTGCGCTGACTTTTGTCATTTTCACCGGAATGCGGAACAGCGGTAGCAGGGTGAATTTTGCACCGAAGTAAGAGCCGATGGCCGTGGCGACAGCAAAGAACCAGGCGTGAAGCGAAAACTGAGGAATCCCCGTAAAGAAAGCGGCCAGGTTACAGCCCATCGCCAGACGGGCGCCAAACCCGGCAATGATACCGCCGCCCACCGCCTGCATTATACGAATGCGGCTTTTGGGCATCCGCAACTTAACGTTGTTTGCCCACAGCGCCGCCGCGAAACAGCCGCCGAACATGCCGACGATCATCATCCCGTCGATGCGGGTGAGCGGTGTGCCGTCCAGATGGATGAGTTTAAAGTAACCCCACTCCTCGGCATGTACGCCTGCGAGCTGTAGCAATTGACCACCCCAGCGGGTGAACTCGCCGGTCACGGCCCAGAAGGTGCCGGTGATGCCGAAATAGTAGGTAGAGAGAATGCCTGCCGCGATAACGGCCGGGACAGGTGACCAGAACTTAACCAGGTAAGTCTGTTTGAAGTATTGCCATGACATGAATAAGCCTCTGAACTCAGAAGGATTAGAGATAAAAAAGAGTCCAGATCATACGCTTGCACGCCAGAATGGAAAGCCATTAACGCCGAAAATATCGACGGGATCAATTTTGAGGTAATCCGTTGTAGAAGGTGGGGAAGGAAGGGGAACCGTCTGGCAGGGATGCCAGACGGTAGAGGGGTCAGGCTTTACGCGTCGCCGCTTTCATTGACGTTACGAACGCTTTCAGCTCGGCAAGCATCTGCTCTGGCTTGTCCACGTTCTTCTCGATGATCTTCACAATCGCGGAGCCGGAGATGGCACCCGCAGCCTTCGCGTCAATTGCCGCGGTGACCTGATCCGGAGAAGAGATCCCGAAGCCCTGCAGCGGCGGCGCGGCATGGTACTCGGCCAGCTTCTCCACCAGATGATGCAGAGGCAACGCCGCTTTATTCTCGGCACCGGTCACGCCCGCGCGGGAGAGCAGGTAGGTATACCCGCGTCCGTAAGAGGCAATCTGGCGCAGCAGTTCGTCATCGGCGTTCGGCGGGCAGATGAAAATCGGGGCGACGTTATGGCGCATCGCCGCCTGACGGAACGGGGCGGACTCTTCAACCGGCACGTCTGCCACCAGAACGGAGTCGACGCCCACGCGCGCGCACTCGGCGTAAAACTCATCGATACCGCGGTTGAACACCAGGTTGGCGTACATCAGCAGGCCAATCGGAATGGTCGGGTGCTTCTGGCGAATCGCCGCCAGCATCTCGAAGCACTGGGTCGGCGTCACACCGGAGGCAAACGCGCGAAGCGTCGCATTCTGAATGGTTGGGCCATCTGCCAGCGGGTCAGAGAACGGGATCCCCAGCTCCAGCGCGTCGGCGCCGGCTTCAATCAGGGTGTCGATAATCTTCAGCGACTGTTCCGGGCCCGGGTCGCCCAGGGTGACGAAGGGAACGAACGCGCCTTCCTGGCGGGATTTCAGTTCTGCAAATACGTTATCGTAGCGTTCCATCAGATTTCCCCTCGTGCTTTCAGAATATCGTGAACGGTGAAGATATCTTTGTCACCGCGGCCGGAAAGGTTCACCACCAGCAGCTGTTCTTTTTCCGGATTGTCTTTCATCATTTTCAGCGCGTGCGCCAGGGCGTGGGAAGACTCCAGCGCCGGGATAATCCCTTCGCTGCGGCACAGCGTTTTAAAGGCTTCCAGCGCTTCATCATCGGTAATGGAGACATAGTCCGCGCGACCGGTCCTGTTCAGATACGCATGCTGCGGCCCGACGGACGGGAAGTCGAGGCCGGCAGAAATAGAGTAAGACTCTTCAATCTGGCCCTCATCGGTTTGCATCATCGGGGATTTCATCCCGAAGTAGATCCCCACGCGGCCATGCTTCAGCGGCGCGCCGTGTTCACCCGATTCAATGCCGTGACCGGCTGGCTCGACGCCAATCAGACCCACGCTGGTGTCGTCGATAAAGTCTGCGAACATGCCGATGGCGTTAGATCCGCCGCCAACGCAGGCGATCACCGCATCCGGCAGGCGACCCTCTTTTTCGAGGATCTGCGCTTTGGTCTCTTCACCGATCATGCGCTGGAATTCGCGCACGATAGTCGGGAACGGGTGCGGGCCAGCCGCGGTACCAAGCATATAGTGTGCGGTTTCATAGCTGCCAGACCAGTCGCGCAGCGCTTCGTTACAGGCATCCTTCAGCGTCGCGGAGCCACTGTGCACCGGGATCACTTCTGCCCCCATCAGACGCATGCGGAAGACGTTCGGAGATTGGCGCTCAACGTCTTTCGCCCCCATATAGATGCGGCATTTCAGACCGAGCAAGGCGCTGGCAAGCGCAGAGGCCACGCCGTGCTGGCCCGCACCGGTTTCGGCGATGATTTCGGTTTTGCCCATACGCTTCGCGAGCAGCGCCTGGCCCAGCACCTGGTTAGTTTTATGCGCGCCGCCGTGCAGCAGGTCTTCACGCTTCAGATACAGCGTGGTTTTGGTGCCTTCCGTCAGATTGCGGCATTTGGTCAGCGCGGTTGGACGACCGGCGTAATTTTTCAGCAGGTCGGTAAATTCCGCCTGAAACGCAGGATCCTTCTGCGCGCTGACAAACGCTTCTTCCAGCTGGCGCAGCGCGGGCATCAGGATTTGCGGGACGTACATCCCGCCGAACTCACCAAAATACGGGTTAAGTAATGTCGTCATCTTCTCTTCCTTAATATGCACGCAGAGTTTTAAAAACCGAGGCCAGCTTGCTGGCATCTTTGATACCCGGTTGGGACTCTACGCCTGAATTGAAATCGAGGCCTGCGCAGCCGGTTTTGGCGGCTTCTACGCAGTTGTCCGGGCTTAATCCGCCCGCCAGCAGAACGTTGTCCAGCTTTTCGCCGTTCAGCAGAGACCAGTCAAAACGCTGGCCGGTTCCGCCCTGGCCGTTATCGAGGACGTATTTATCCACGTGATTCAGGTTACGCGGGGGCAACGTATCGTCAACGCGTTGCGCTTTCCAGATCTGTACCTGCGGTGCCAGCGCGGCGCGCAGGGCATCGATATAGCTCTGGTCTTCATCGCCGTGGAGCTGCACCGCGCTCAGGGATAACGCGTCGGCTTTCGCCGCAACGTCTGCAATATCTGCGTTGCGGAAAACGCCCACGTAGCTGAGCGGAGCCGCTGCGATGACCTTACGCGCCTGCTCTTCGCTGACCGCGCGAGGAGAGGAGTCCACAAAGATCAGCCCGCCGTAAATCGCCCCGGCTTCATACGCGGCCTGAGCATCCTGTTCGCGGGTTAAGCCGCAGACTTTGTTTTCACCCAGCAACACGCGACGCACAGCCGCATTGAGATCGTCATGTTCCATCATGGCGGAGCCAATCAGGAATCCGTTGGCGAAGTGGCTCAGCTCGCGCACCTGGGCGTAGCTGTTAATGCCGGATTCGCTGATCACCGTAACGCCAGACCCCAGACGCGGCGCCAGCTGGCGCGTACGGTTAAGGTCAATCGACAGGTCACGCAGATCACGGTTGTTAATGCCGACCACTTTGGCTTCCAGCGCAATCGCGCGTTCCAGCTCTTCTTCGTTGCTCACTTCGGTCAGAACGCCCATGTTCAGGCTGTGCGCCACGGCGGAAAGCTGGCGATACTGCTCGTCGTCGAGCACCGAGAGCATAAGCAGGCAGGCGTCGGCCTGGTAAAAGCGCGCCAGCCAAATCTGATACGGGTCGATAATAAAGTCTTTGCACAGGATCGGCTGCGGCGCGATGCCGCTGACGATGGGCAGAAAATCGAAGCTGCCCTGAAAATATTTCTCATCCGTCAGCACGGAGATGGCTGACGCATGATGCTTATAAATGCCGGCAATACGCGCCGGGTCGAAATCGTCACGAATAACGCCTTTGGACGGGGACGCTTTTTTGCACTCAAGAATAAACGCGGTGCGCGTACCCCGCAGGGCGTCATAGAAACGACGGCTGCTCGGGACGACGTCATTCTGGAAACTGGCAAGCGGCTGCTGTTGCTTGCGGGCTTCCACCCAGATGGCCTTATCGGCAACGATTTTCGCTAAAACGGTCTGCATTCTTTACCCTCTTGCCGCAAGTGCGGTAACGCGATCGTAAGCTGCACCGGAGCGCAGTACATCCAGAACTTTTTGAACGTTGGCCTTCAGGTCTTCCTCACCGTGCAAACGCATCAGCATGGCGACGTTGGCAGCAACGGCGGCCTCATGGGCGACCTCTCCTTTACCTTGTAATAAGCGCGTGAGAATGTCACGGTTTTCTTCCGGCGTCCCGCCAGCCAGCGCTTCCTGATGATACGGGGTTAAACCAAAGTCAGCGGCTTCAAGCTGGTAGCTGAGGATTTCACCGTCGCGCAGTTCGGCCACCAGCGTCGGCGCATGAAGAGAAACCTCATCCATACCGCCGCTGTGCACCACGGCGGCACGTTGGTAACCCAGCACGCGCAGCGTCTCGGCAATCGGCAGCACCAGCTCAGGGCTGTAAACGCCAATCAGCGCCAGCGGCGGGTGCGCCGGGTTAATCAGCGGGCCAAGCACGTTAAACAGCGTGCGGGTTTTAAGCTGCTGACGAACCGGCATAGCATGGCGGAAACCGGTGTGATACTTCGGCGCAAACAGGAAGCAGACGCCCAGGTCATCCAGCGCTTCGCGGGAACGCTCGGGGTTCATATCGAGATTAATGCCGAATGCCGCGAGCAAATCGGACGAGCCTGACCGGCTGGAAACGCTGCGGTTACCGTGCTTCGCGACCTTCAAACCGCACGCCGCCGCCACTAAGGCGCTGGCGGTGGAGATATTGATGCTGTTACTGCCGTCACCGCCGGTACCGACGATATCCGCAAATTGATAGTCCGGGCGCGGGAACGGGGCGGCATTTTCCAGCAGGGCCGTGGCGGCACCGGCGATTTCCTGCGGGCTTTCGCCGCGCACCTTCATGCTCACCAGCGCGGCCGCCAGCTGTTCAGGCTTCAGCTCACCGCGAACCACGGCGGAGAAGAGCTGATGGCTCTCCTGCTGACTCAGGGTCTGCGCCTGGTAGAGTTTTTCCAGAATCGGCTGCAGGGTGTTGGTCTGCTCCAGCTTCTGTAACGCCCAGTCCAGCGTCTGCTCGAGCAGACGGGCGCCATGGGAGGTCAGGATCGATTCCGGATGGAACTGCATCCCGCAAACGCGATCCGCGTCGTGACGTACCGCCATTACCATCCCTTCAAACGAGGCGTTGATCGTCAGCCCGGCGGGAATATTGCTGCCGACCAGCGAGTGGTAGCGCGCGACCGGGAGCGGATTCGGCAGCCCGGCAAACATTGCCTGGCCGTCATGTTCAATGCTGGACGCCTTACCGTGCAGGATCTCACCCGCCTGTCCGACGTAGCCGCCGTAGGCTTCCACAATCGCCTGATGACCGAGGCAGATGCCGATTATCGGCAACTTGCCGCGCATACGGGTCAGCAGCTCCGGCATACAGCCCGCTTCGCTCGGTGCGCCTGGCCCCGGGGAGAGCATCAGCACAGGATTTTGCATGGTGGCCAGGCGGTCAATCAGGGTCTGGGCCGGAACGTGGTTGCGATAGATAACGACGTTATGGCCATTCGCACGCAGCTGATCTGCCAGGTTGTAGGTAAAGGAGTCGATATTATCGAGCAGCAGAATGTCAGCCATCAGAAAATCTCCTGTGCATGGTGTGCGGTAGCAATGGCGCGAAGGACCGCTCGGGCTTTACTGCGCGTTTCGTCAGCTTCAGACTGCGGAACGGAATCAAGAACAATCCCGGCACCCGCCTGGACGGTGGCAATCCCGTCTTCGACATAGGCGGAGCGGATTACGATGCAGGTATCGAGATCGCCGTGGGCGGTGAAGTAACCCACCGCGCCGCCGTAGCTGCCGCGACGGCGTCCTTCGGCGGCGGCAATCAGCTGCATGGCGCGTACTTTCGGCGCGCCGCTGAGGGTGCCCATGTTCATACAGGCGCGATAGGCGTGCAGCACGTCCAGATCGTGGCGCAGCTCGCCGACCACGCGGGAGACGAGGTGCATCACGAACGAATAGCGGTCGACTTTGGTCAGGTCCGCCACGTAGCGGCTGCCGGGAGTACAAATGCGTGCCAGATCGTTACGCGCCAGGTCAACCAGCATCAGGTGCTCGGAGAGTTCTTTGTGGTCGGTACGCATCTCCAGCTCGATGCGGCTGTCCAGATCCCGGTCCAGCGAGCCATCGGCGCGACGTCCGCGCGGACGGGTACCGGCAATCGGGTAGATCTCAATCTGACGGCTGGTGGCGTCATATTTCAGCGAGCTTTCCGGCGAGGCGCCGAACAGCGTGAATTCGTTGTCCTGCATAAAGAACATGTACGGGCTGGGATTGCTTTTCTTCAGCACGTCGTAGGCTGCCAGCGGAGACGGGCAGGGCAGTGAGAAGCGACGGGACGGCACGACCTGGAAAATTTCCCCGGCGCGAATCGCTTTTTGCATCTGGCGAACCACGGCGCCGTACTGATCGTCGGTCTGGTTAACGTCGCAGGTCATTTTCTCTACACGCTGCACCGGCAGCGCGGGCGGCGCTTCCGTCATCTGCTGCTGCAGTTGAGCGATACGATGCTCAAGACGGTCTTTCTCAGCAGTTGAAGGCGTAAACAGGCTGGCCTGAATGCGGGTGTATTGTTTCTGATGGTCGATCACCAGCAGGGTTTCGGCCAGATAAAAGCAATAGTCCGGGCAGCGATTACCCTGCTCGGTTTCCGGCAAATCTTCAAAACCGGCAACCAGGTCGTAAGCAAACAGCCCGCCGAAGAACATCGCCTCTCGCTCGTCTTCCGGCACGGTGACGAGGTTCTGCAGCAGGCGGAAGGCATCGAAAACGGACAGGGAGCAGAGGCGCGCGTCTTCGTCCAGCAGCTGGCTCACCGGCGGGAAATGCAGAATACGCATTTCCGGGTGACGTTCATTTTCAATGCCTGACGGCAGGGCGGCATCCAGCAGCGGCAGCAGCGATGCGCCATTGTCTGATAATGCCTTGATTGTGACAGTGTCACCTAAAGCGGTAATGCGCAGCGCGCTGTCGACCAGCAGCAGGCTTTTGAGATCGTCCTTGCTGTCGATATCCGCAGACTCAAGCAGCAGCGTTGCCGGACGAGCCCCGCACACCTGATGAAACAGCGCGGTCGGGTTGTGGCGATAGGCCGCCTCGCAGGTCAACAGTTCGAGATGAGGTTTGGCTGTTTGCATGTTGTTGTTCTCATATTTTGTTCAAAAAAAAGCCCGCTGGTTAGCGGGCGGGTATCTGTTTGCATTTCGCAGACGCGTGACACTGCCCGAAGATCAGGAAGTGCGCCACCAGCCGTGCAGAGTGAAATGTGCTGTCATTTTCAGATACCTTTCTCGTGTGAACTTGCGTACTAGTTAACTAGTTCGATGGCCAGTTGTCAACCCTTGATTTCAGAATTTCGCGTTAAGTCGGTATCATGGTGCTTTCGGATGTCTCCAACCTGTTACGGGAAGTGCTTTGAGCGATACCACCTACGCCATTATTTATGATTTACATAGCCATACTCAGGCCTCTGACGGCCTGCTGACACCCGAAGCCCTGGTTCATCGCGCCGTTGAAATGCGCGTCGGCACGCTGGCGATAACCGATCACGATACGACAGATGCCATTCCGGCGGCGCGCGCCGAGATTGCCCGCAGCGGACTGGCGCTGAATCTGGTGTCCGGCGTCGAGATCTCGACCGTCTGGGAAAATCATGAGATTCATATTGTTGGCCTGAATATCGATATAGACCATCCGGCACTTACGGCTTTTTTGCAAGAACAAAAAACGCGCCGCAATCAGCGCGCAGAGATGATCGGCGAGCGTCTGGAAAAGGCGCATATTCCGGGCGCGCTGGAAGGCGCACAAAAGATGGCGAACGGCGGGGCGGTCACCCGCGGTCATTTCGCCCGTTTTCTGGTTGAAGCCGGCAAAGCGACGAACATGGCGGATGTCTTTAAAAAGTATCTGGCGCGCGGGAAAACCGGATACGTTCCACCACAGTGGTGTACAATAAAACAAGCTATTGATGTGATTCATCATTCTGGCGGTAAGGCCGTGCTGGCCCATCCGGGGCGGTATAATCTTTCTGCTAAATGGCTGAAAAGGCTGCTGGCACACTTTGCCGAATGCGGTGGCGAGGCGATGGAAGTCGCCCAGTGTCAGCAGGCGCCCAACGAGCGCGCGCAGCTCGCGACCTATGCCCGCCAGTTCGGCCTGGTTGGGTCTCAGGGGTCTGATTTCCATCAGCCCTGTGCGTGGATCGAACTGGGGCGCAAGCTCTGGCTGCCCGCTGGCGTTGAGCCGGTCTGGCAGCTCTGGGAACAGCCGCAGCAAATTGAAGAGAGGGAAGTATGAGTCAGTTTTTCTATATCCATCCGGATAACCCGCAGCCACGTTTGATTAACCAGGCCGTGGAGATCGTCCGCAAAGGCGGCGTGATTGTCTACCCGACCGATTCAGGCTACGCGCTGGGCTGCAAAATTGAAGATAAAGGGGCAATGGAGCGCATTTGCCGTATTCGCCAGCTGCCGGACGGCCATAACTTTACTCTGATGTGCCGCGATCTCTCTGAGCTGTCGACCTATGCGTATGTTGATAACGTGGCGTTTCGCCTGATTAAGAACAACACGCCGGGCAACTACACCTTCATCCTGAAGGGCACGAAGGAAGTACCGCGTCGACTGCTGCAGGAAAAACGTAAAACCATCGGCATGCGCGTGCCGTCTAACCCGATTGCGCAGGCGCTGCTGGAAACCCTCGGCGAACCGATGCTTTCTACCTCACTGATGCTGCCGGGCAGCGAGTTTACCGAGTCCGATCCGGAAGAGATCAAAGATCGTCTGGAGAAGGTGGTCGAGCTGATTATTCACGGCGGCTACCTCGGCCAGCAGCCGACCACCGTGGTCGACTTAACCGAAGATGCACCGGAAGTGATTCGTGAAGGCGTGGGTGATGTAAAGCCTTTCTTGTAAAGGTATAAGCAGATATACTACGCGGCCATCAAAGCAGGGCTCAGCCCTCTTTTGACCTGATTCGACGCCTGTGAAGGCGACACCTGAGGAAGCTCAATGAGCGAGAAGTTACAGAAAGTGCTGGCGCGTGCCGGCCACGGTTCACGCCGTGAAATCGAAGCCATTATTGAAGCGGGCCGCGTGAGTGTGGACGGTAAAATCGCCACGCTGGGTGACCGCGTAGAAATCGTACCGGGGCTGAAGATCCGCATCGACGGTCATCTTATCTCCGTGAAAGAGTCCGCTGAACAGATCTGCCGCGTGCTGGCTTATTACAAGCCAGAAGGCGAGCTGTGCACCCGCAACGACCCGGAAGGTCGCCCGACGGTGTTTGACCGTCTGCCTAAACTGCGTGGCGCTCGCTGGATTGCCGTCGGTCGTCTGGACGTGAACACCTGCGGTCTGCTGCTGTTTACCACCGATGGTGAACTGGCAAACCGTCTGATGCACCCAAGTCGCGAAGTGGAACGTGAATACGCGGTGCGCGTATTTGGCCAGGTTGACGAAAATAAACTGCGCGATCTGTCGCGTGGCGTTCAGCTGGAAGACGGTCCTGCGGCGTTCAAAACCATCAAGTTTACCGGTGGGGAAGGCATTAACCAGTGGTACAACGTGACCCTGACCGAAGGCCGTAACCGCGAGGTGCGTCGTCTCTGGGAAGCGGTAGGCGTCCAGGTGAGCCGCCTGATCCGCGTCCGTTACGGCGACATTCTGTTGCCGAAAGGTCTGCCGCGCGGTGGGTATACCGAACTGGATCTGACCCAAACCAACTACCTGCGCGAGCTTGTCGGCCTGACGCCGGAAACCACCTCAAAAGTGGCGGTGGAAAAAGATCGTCGTCGCATGAAGGCGAATCAGATCCGTCGCGCGGTGAAGCGACACAGCCAGGTGAGCAGCAGCCGCCGCTCCGGCAGCCGTAACAACAACGGTTAATATAAAAGCCCGGTCAACGCACCGGGCTTTTTTCTTTAGTAATCAATTCCAATTTGCGCTTTGATGCCCGCATCAAACGCGTGTTTGACCGGACGCAACTCGCTGACGGTATCGGCCATCTCAACAATATCCCGATGACACCCGCGCCCCGTGACGATAACCGTCTGGTGTACAGGACGATTCTTCAGAGCATCCAGCACGGCTTCCAGCGGCAGGTAGTCGTAGGCGACCATATAGGTGATCTCATCCAGCAGAACCATATTCAGCGAGGGATCGGCCAGCATTCTCTTTGCATGCTCCCAGACGGCGAGACAGGCGGCTGTATCCGTTTCCCGGTTCTGGGTATCCCACGTAAACCCGGTCGCCATCACCTGAAACTCAACGCCGTGAGGCTCAAGCAAATTCCGTTCACCGTTGGGCCATTCGCCTTTAATAAACTGGATCACGCCCACTTTTTGCCCGTGACCGACGGCGCGTGTCGCCGTGCCGAATGCGGCGGTGGTTTTCCCTTTTCCATTGCCGGTAAAAACGATGACGATCCCACGTTCGTCCTGTGCCGCCGCGACCCGCGCATCGACCTGTTCTTTCAGACGCTGCTGGCGCTGCTGATGACGTTCTTCACTCATTGCGAAATTCCCGGTTTACGGCCCGGCTGGGCATCAAAGGTCATCCCAGTCTTGCGGCGGCTGTCGTCGCCCATCAGCCAGAGATAGAGCGGCATAATGTCTGCCGGGGTTTTCAGCTTCTGCGGATCTTCGCTCGGGAACGCGCTGGCGCGCATTTTGGTGCGCGTACCGCCCGGGTTGATGCAGTTCACGCGAAGATGACGGCTCTGATACTCCTCCGCCAGCACCTGCATCATGCCTTCGGTGGCGAATTTTGATACGGCATAAGCACCCCAGTTTGCGCGCCCCTCGCGACCTACGCTGGAGGAGGTAAAGACCAGTGAGCCAGACTCGGATTTGAGTAATAAAGGAAGCAATGCCTGCGTGAGGAAAAACGTGCCGTTGACGTTAACCTGCATCACCTGCTGCCAGATATCCGGATCCTGTTCATCCATCGGACGCACTTCACCTAACAAACCGGCGTTATGCAGCACGCCGTCGAGTCTCGGATAGTGAGCGCTGATGCGCTGGGCTAATTCCTGGCACTCCGCGGGCGTGCAGGCCAGTAAATCGAGCGTATACCACGGGGCCGGCGTGCCGCATACGGCCTCAATCTCCTGAGCGACGTTTTTCAGTTTTTCTTCGTTGCGCCCTATCAGAATAACGTTCGCGCCGTACTCGGCGTATGTCAGGGCTGCCTCGCGGCCAATCCCGTCGCTGGCACCGGTGACAAGAATAATCCGGTTTTGCAGCAGATTTTTTTGCGGTTGATAATGCACGGTGACTCCTCAGGCGACCGGTGACGCAATGGCGCCTTTATAATGACTTTTCGGCTTTATGCCCGAATTCGTCTGATAATTCAATCAGTCTACAGGACGCATTACTGTAAAATTAACAATTTGCAAATATTTAAACTCCAGTCCGGGGATTCCTGAAGGCGGCTCGCAGAGGTAATGTCACGAGCGAGACGCATGGGCAGGGCTGTTGTACACTGCCGTGAAAGATTCGTGGTTAAATCAAGGTGGAACGCGTGGAATTAGTTTCTCAATATGGGTTGTTTTTGGCCAAAATCGCGACGGTGGTGGTTGCCATTGCGGTGGTAGCCGTTCTGATTGTCAACCTGACGCAGCGCAAGCGTCAGCGTGGGGAGTTACGCATCACCCGCCTGAGCGAGCAGTATAAAGAGATGCAGGAAGAGATGTCTCTGGCGCTGCTTGATAGTCATCAACAGAAGCTCTGGCAGAAAGCGCAGAAGAAAAAGCATAAACAGGAAGCCAAAGCGGCAAAGGCAAAAGCAAAGCTCAATGCGCCGCAGGATAAGGCCACGCCACGCGTCTATGTGCTCGATTTTAAAGGCAGTATGGATGCGCATGAAGTGTCTTCTCTGCGGGAAGAAGTGACTGCCGTTCTGGCCGTGGCGACACCACAGGATCAGGTTGTCGTGCGTCTTGAAAGCCCGGGCGGGGTGGTTCACGGTTACGGACTGGCCGCCTCACAGCTGCAGCGCCTGCGTGAAAAACAGATCCCGCTGACCGTGGCGGTGGATAAAGTGGCGGCGAGCGGTGGCTACATGATGGCCTGCGTGGCGGACAAAATTGTTGCCGCGCCGTTCTCCATTATTGGCTCGATCGGCGTGGTCGCGCAAATTCCGAACTTTAACCGCTTCCTGAAAAATAAAGAGATTGATATCGAACTTCACACGGCGGGTCAGTACAAACGTACCCTGACGCTGCTGGGGGAAAACACGGAAGAAGGGCGTCAAAAGTTCCGCGAAGATCTCAACGAAACGCATCATCTCTTTAAAGATTTTGTACACCGTATGCGCCCAACGCTCGATATTGAACAGGTCGCGACGGGCGAGCACTGGTACGGCGTCCAGGCGCAGGAGAAAGGGCTGGTGGATGAAGTCGGAACCAGCGACGATCTGCTGCTCAATCTGATGGAAGGCCGGGAACTGGTGGGCGTGCGCTTTACCCAGCGTAAGCGACTCCTTGACCGCTTTACCAACAGTGCCGCAGAAAGCGCGGACCGCCTGCTGCTGCGCTGGCTACAGCGCGGACAAAAACCGTTGCTGTAAACAAAAACGCGAGGCATATGCCTCGCGTTTTGCATTAATCGACCAGGTGATATTTCTCGGAAAGCGTATGCGCCAGGTATTTAAACATGTTAAACACGGCGGTGCTTTTCGGGGTCGGTAAACCCTGTTCGTCAAGGAAGTATTCGCCGCTGAAAATCAGCACACCATTACGCTGCTCTACGCCGGTGGCTTCAATGCCCGCCAGCGTATCTTCATGGTCACGGATAAGCTTGTTTGCTTCGATAAGCAGAGAGGCTCGGTCAATAGGTTGGGTCGTATTCTGCATAATCCACTCCTTAAACAGTGACAATAGTCTACGCCGAGGGCGCTTTGGGGGCAAATTTTCCCTGTAATGTGAGGGGATAAGGTGCAGGGTCCTGGCTGGCGGGATCTGCTTTTGCATGCTAATAAAGTTGCGTAACGAATTTTATCAGGTAGAGTGTGCGCTTTCGTCATTCTGGCAACAGAATTGCTTGACATTCAACCGGGAATTCGTCACGAATTACACGAGATGTGAGAAAAATACCCGAAAACTCAATCACCTGGGCGTATTCTCATTAACGTCCGGTAAGTCAAAGGGGTTGATATCTCCTGACGCAGTCGCAATATCATTGGCGCGTCGTCAGCGGAAGGGAAATCAACGTGCGGCGTATTCCTGGAAGAATTAAATTAGGTAAAGGTGAATATGGGTAAAGCTCTCGTCATCGTTGAGTCCCCGGCAAAAGCCAAAACGATCAATAAGTATCTGGGTAATGACTACGTGGTTAAGTCCAGCGTCGGTCATATCCGCGATTTGCCGACCAGTGGCTCAGCCAGCAAAAAGAGCGCAGACTCTACCTCCACCAAAGGGGCTAAAAAGCCTAAAAAGGATGAACGTAGCGCGCTTGTCAACCGCATGGGTGTAAACCCATGGCATAACTGGGATGCACAATATGAAGTGCTGCCCGGGAAAGAAAAAGTCGTTAACGAGCTGAAGCAGCTTGCTGAAAAAGCAGACCACATCTATCTCGCAACCGACCTTGACCGCGAAGGGGAAGCCATTGCGTGGCACCTGCGGGAAGTGATCGGTGGTGATGACAAACGCTACAGCCGTGTAGTGTTTAACGAAATTACGAAGAATGCGATTCGTCAGGCATTTGAGAAGCCGGGCGAACTGAACATTGACCGCGTAAACGCACAGCAGGCACGTCGCTTTATGGACCGCGTTGTGGGCTACATGGTCTCTCCACTGCTGTGGAAGAAGATTGCCCGTGGCCTGTCCGCAGGGCGTGTGCAATCCGTCGCCGTGCGTCTGGTCGTTGAGCGTGAGCGCGAAATTAAAGCCTTCGTGCCGGAAGAGTTCTGGGAAGTCGATGCCAATGTGACCACGCCGGGCGGTGACGCTCTGCCGCTGCAGGTGAGCCATCACAACGACAAGCCTTTCCGTCCGGAAAACCGCGACCAGACCATGGCCGCCGTCGCGCTGCTGGAAAAAGCACGTTATCAGGTGCTGGAACGTGAAGACAAACCGACCAGCAGCAAGCCAGGTGCGCCGTTTATTACCTCCACGCTGCAACAGGCTGCAAGCACGCGTCTGGGGTATGGCGTGAAGAAGACGATGATGATGGCTCAGCGCCTGTATGAAGCGGGCTACATCACCTATATGCGTACCGACTCAACCAACCTGAGCCAGGACGCGGTCAACATGGTGCGTGGCTACATCAGCGACAACTTCGGTAAGAAATACCTGCCGGAAAGCGCTAACCAGTTCGCCAGCAAAGAGAACTCCCAGGAAGCGCACGAAGCGATTCGTCCTTCTGACGTCTCGGTGTTAGCGGAATCGCTGAAAGACATGGAAGCCGACGCGCAGAAGCTGTATCAGCTGATCTGGCGCCAGTTCGTGGCGTGCCAGATGACGCCAGCGCAGTATGACTCCACCACGCTGACCGTTGGCGCGGGCGAGTTCCGTCTCAAAGCGCGCGGTCGTATCCTGCGTTTCGACGGCTGGACGAAGGTGATGCCTGCGCTGCGTAAAGGTGATGAAGACAGAACGCTGCCTGCCGTAAACAAAGGTGACGAGCTGTCACTTGTCGATCTGGTTCCGGCACAGCACTTCACCAAGCCGCCTGCGCGCTTCAGTGAAGCGTCCCTGGTGAAAGAGCTGGAAAAACGCGGTATTGGTCGTCCATCGACCTACGCATCCATCATCTCGACCATTCAGGACCGTGGCTACGTGCGCGTTGAAAACCGCCGTTTCTATGCGGAAAAAATGGGTGAGATCGTCACTGACCGTCTGGAAGCAAACTTCCGCGAGTTGATGAACTACGATTTCACCGCGCAAATGGAAGACAGCCTCGACCAGGTTGCCAGCCATCAGGCGGAATGGAAAAAGGTCCTCGACAGCTTCTTCAGCGACTTTACCGACCAGCTTGAAAAAGCGGAAAAAGACCCTGAAGAGGGCGGTATGCTGCCAAACCAGATGGTTCTGACCAGCATCGACTGTCCAACCTGCGGCCGCAAGATGGGGATCCGCACCGCAACCACGGGCGTGTTCCTTGGCTGCTCCGGCTATGCCCTGTCACCAAAAGAGCGCTGCAAAACCACTATCAACCTGGTGCCTGAGAACGAAGTGCTCAACGTGCTGGAAGGTGATGATGCGGAAACAAACGCTCTGCGTGCCAAACGCCGCTGCAAAAAATGCGGCACGGCAATGGACAGCTACCTGATCGATCCAAAACGTAAGCTGCACGTTTGCGGTAATAACCCAACGTGTGACGGGTATGAGATCGAAGAGGGTGAGTTCCGCATTAAAGGCTATGACGGGCCGATTGTGGAGTGCGAGAAGTGTGGCTCTGAAATGCACCTGAAAATGGGGCGTTTCGGTAAGTACATGGCCTGTACCAACGACGAGTGTAAAAACACGCGCAAAATTCTGCGTAACGGCGAAGTGGCTCCTCCGAAGGAAGATCCGGTTCCGCTGCCAGAACTGCCGTGCGAGAAATCCGACGCGTACTTCGTGCTGCGTGATGGTGCCGCAGGTGTCTTCCTGGCCGCCAACACCTTCCCGAAATCGCGTGAAACGCGCGCGCCGCTGGTGGAAGAGCTGCATCGCTTCCGCGATCGTCTGCCTGAGAAACTGCGTTATCTGGCCGATGCGCCACAGCAGGATCCGGAAGGCAATAAAACCGTGGTACGGTTTAGCCGTAAAACTAAGCAGCAGTATGTTGCGGCCGAGAAAGAGGGTAAAGCGACCGGATGGTCAGCCTTCTTTGTCGATGGCAAATGGGTTGAAGGCAAGAAATAATCTTCCCTTACCGTAACTTACCTGTAAAAGGGCCGGATTTCCGGCCCTTTTTTATTGCCTTGTTATTATTTTTTGTTCCGTACTATACAGTCAGGCTATAAATGATATAGTGGTTATAGTTAACCAGTTTCTTATTATTAAATCGTCTTAAGCGATTGACCGCATGCGCTAAATCGGATGGTCTGGCATGAAATTACAGCAGCTTCGTTATATCGTTGAGGTGGTGAATCATAACCTTAACGTCTCTTCTACCGCCGAGGGGTTGTATACCTCGCAACCGGGCATCAGCAAACAAGTTCGTATGCTGGAGGACGAGTTAGGTATCCAGATATTTGCCCGCAGCGGTAAGCATCTCACTCAGGTGACGCCTGCGGGGCAGGAAATCATCCGCATTGCGCGGGAAGTCCTCTCCAAAGTCGATGCGATTAAGTCGGTGGCAGGGGAACACACCTGGCCGGATAAAGGCTCGCTGTATATTGCCACGACGCATACCCAGGCGCGCTATGCGCTACCCGGCGTTATCAAAGGCTTTATCGAGCGTTATCCTCGCGTCTCTTTGCATATGCACCAGGGCTCGCCAACGCAAATTGCTGAAGCCGTCTCCAAGGGTAATGCAGACTTTGCCATCGCCACGGAAGCGCTCCACCTGTATGACGATCTGGTGANTGCTTCCATGCTATCACTGGAACCGCTCTATTGTGGTGACCCCCGATCACCCCCTGGCGGGTAAAGGGTCGGTCACTATCGAAGAGCTGGCGCAATATCCGCTGGTAACGTATACGTTTGGCTTTACCGGACGGTCCGAGCTTGATACGGCCTTTAACCGGGCAGGGTTAACGCCGCGCATTGTCTTTACCGCGACGGATGCCGACGTGATTAAGACCTATGTGCGGCTTGGTCTGGGAGTGGGCGTTATTGCCAGCATGGCGGTGGATCCGGTGTCAGACCCTGACCTGGTGCGTCTTGATGCGCATGATGTTTTCAGTCATAGCACCACAAAGATTGGCTTCCGTCGCAGCACCTTCCTGCGCAGCTATATGTATGATTTTATTCAGCGCTTTGCCCCTCATTTAACGCGTGACGTGGTGGATACCGCCGTTGCATTACGCTCAAATGAAGATATTGAAGAGATGTTTAAAGACATCAAACTCCCCGAAAAATAATCACACCCGGTATCTTTCCCTTACGGAAAGATACCGAAATAACGCCTCAAAGCTAAATTAGAATTATCATCATCTACGTATCCCCTGTCATATAATGTCATTATCCATTTAATCCGTATGGTTATAATGTCGTGAATTGGCGACAAAAGTAGAAACTAATTTACGCCTTCGCAAATTTTTCTTTTCAATTATTTATTTCTGGTCAAAAGATTGAATATTTCATACCTCCCGGTGCGTAAATTCACTGGCTTTTCGGCTAAAGTTTCTTTAGGATTTATCTCAACAGATGATTAATTGTACCAATTGTTTGGTCCTAAATGATAAGCGATATCGATTGTATGAGGTTAGCAATGCCTTCAGGAAGTGAAGAACCGCAAAGGGATCCTGCGCTCAAGCGTAAAGCCTGGCTGGCGGTCTTTCTCGTCTCTACCCTGTTTTGGGTGGTGGTTGCTCTCCTGGCCTGGAAATATTGGGGTTAAATATGGCAGTGACGGTACGTACAGCTTCGGTAAAACAGATGTGTCAGCATCGTGACAACGGCCACAGAGGGCGTAAAGCACCTGCGACTGTTGTACCCGCGTCCTGGAAACTGACGCCGCAGCAGCAAGCGTTTATTGATGTGTTCGCAGAAGACGAACCCAAAAAACAATAATTTAGTTAATTGCGTAATGATGCAAATAGTCTGAATATCGACTCTGCACTTTTGTACTCTTTAATAAATACACATCAGCAATATAGCACTGAGGACTTACCTCGGAACTTTTAATAAATAATGCCTGGTGTCCCTATGATGAATAACATGACGTCTCACAAATACTGGTCATGGATCGGCGTTTTTACCGTGTCGATTCTGTTCTGGAGTCAGCTCATCTGGTTGGCCCTCCACTAAATTGTAAAACCTCGCTACGGCGGGGTTTTTTGTTTTTCCTTTCTGGACCAATCCTAAATTTATCAATTTGGGTTGTTATCAAAACGTTACGACATCTTTGTGTTATCTTTAATTACGGCCCTGATGATTGTCGGGGCATCTCTGTGATTAAGGAGGAGCTTATGTCGTTAACCCTACGCGAAGCCAGTAAGGACACGTTACAGGCAGAAAATAAAACCTGGCATTACTACAGCCTGCCGCTGGCTGCCAGAACGCTTGGGGACATTTCGCGTTTACCCAAGTCATTGAAAGTTTTACTGGAAAATCTATTGCGCTGGCAGGACGGTGACTCTGTCACCCTCGACGATATCCAGGCGCTGGCAGGGTGGCTTGAAAATGCCCATGCCGACAGAGAAATCGCCTACCGCCCGGCAAGGGTGTTGATGCAGGACTTTACCGGTGTTCCTGCCGTCGTTGATTTAGCCGCGATGCGCGAGGCCGTTAAGCGTCTCGGCGGAGATACGGCAAAAGTGAATCCGCTTTCCCCTGTTGACCTCGTCATTGACCACTCCGTAACCGTTGACCGCTTTGGTGATGACGACGCCTTTGGCGAGAACGTGCGTCTGGAGATGGAACGCAACCACGAGCGCTACGTGTTCCTGAAGTGGGGGCAGCAGGCGTTCAGCCGGTTTAGTGTGGTCCCGCCGGGTACCGGTATTTGTCACCAGGTGAACCTTGAATATCTGGGTAAAGCCGTCTGGAGTGAATTGCAGGATAAAGAGTGGGTCGCCTATCCGGACACGCTGGTGGGCACGGACTCCCATACCACCATGATCAACGGTCTGGGCGTGCTGGGCTGGGGCGTTGGGGGTATCGAAGCGGAAGCGGCCATGCTCGGCCAGCCGGTGTCCATGCTTATCCCTGACGTGGTGGGCTTCAAGCTCACCGGCAAGCTGTCTGAAGGCATTACCGCCACCGATCTGGTGCTCACCGTCACCCAGATGCTGCGTAAGCATGGTGTGGTGGGCAAGTTTGTAGAATTCTACGGTGACGGACTGGATTCGCTGCCGCTGGCCGACCGTGCCACTATTGCCAATATGGCGCCGGAATACGGTGCAACCTGCGGCTTTTTCCCCATCGATGACGTCACGCTGGAATACATGCGCCTTAGCGGGCGCAGCGAAGAGCAGGTCGCGCTGGTCGAGGCCTATACCAAAGCGCAGGGCATGTGGCGAAACCCGGGCGATGAACCGGTCTTCACCAGCACGCTTGAAGTCGATATGGGAAGCGTTGAGGCGAGCCTCGCCGGACCGAAACGTCCGCAGGATCGGGTTGCGCTGAGTGACGTGCCAAAAGCCTTTGCCGCCAGCAATGCACTGGAAGTGAACGTGGCGCAGAAAGATCACCGTCCAGTCGACTATGTTCTGAACGGACATCAGTATCAGCTCCCGGATGGCGCGGTTGTGATTGCGGCCATTACCTCCTGCACCAACACCTCGAACCCCAGCGTATTAATGGCGGCCGGTCTGCTGGCTAAAAAGGCGGTAGAGCTTGGGCTAAAACCTCAGCCATGGGTCAAGGCCTCGCTGGCACCGGGTTCCAAAGTGGTATCGGATTACCTGGCGCAGGCCAAACTGACGCCGTACCTTGACGAACTGGGCTTTAACCTCGTGGGCTACGGCTGTACGACCTGTATTGGTAACTCCGGCCCGCTGCCTGAACCGATTGAAACGGCGATTAAGCAGGGTGACCTGACGGTAGGCGCGGTCCTGTCCGGTAACCGAAACTTTGAAGGGCGTATCCACCCGCTGGTGAAAACCAACTGGCTGGCCTCGCCGCCTCTGGTTGTGGCGTATGCCCTGGCAGGGAACATGAATATCAACCTGGCGACCGATCCGATTGGTCACGATCGCAAGAACGATCCTGTCTACCTGAAAGATATCTGGCCATCTTCGCGTGAAATCGCGCTGGCCGTTGAAAAGGTCTCAACCGAGATGTTCCGCAAAGAGTATGCGGAGGTCTTTGAAGGCACGCCGGAGTGGAAAACCATCAACGTCGTGGGCTCAGATACCTACGACTGGCAGGATGACTCGACCTATATTCGTCTGTCGCCGTTCTTTGATGAGATGCTGGCCGAGCCGGCACCGCTTAAGGATATCCACGGCGCGCGCATACTGGCGATGCTGGGAGATTCCGTCACGACCGACCATATCTCTCCGGCGGGGAGTATCAAAGCTGATAGCCCGGCGGGCCGTTATCTGCAGAGCCGGGGCGTCGAACGCCGCGATTTTAACTCCTACGGCTCGCGTCGCGGTAATCATGAAGTCATGATGCGCGGGACCTTTGCCAACATACGCATTCGTAACGAAATGGTACCGGGCGTGGAAGGGGGGATGACCCGCCATCTGCCGGGGACGGAAGTGGTTTCGATTTATGATGCGGCGGTCAAATATCAGCAGGAAGGTACGCCGCTGGCGGTGATCGCCGGGAAAGAGTACGGTTCCGGCTCCAGCCGCGACTGGGCGGCGAAAGGTCCGCGTCTGCTTGGCGTTCGCGTGGTCATCGCCGAATCGTTCGAACGTATTCACCGCTCGAACCTGATCGGCATGGGGATCCTGCCGCTCGAGTTTCCGCAGGGCGTGACGCGTAAAACGCTGGGACTGACCGGGGAAGAGCAGATTGAGATTAGCGGTCTGCAAAACCTGCAGCCGGGGAAAACGGTGCCGGTGAAGTTAACGCGGGCAGACGGGAAAACCGAGGTGCTGGATTGCCGGTGCCGTATTGATACGGCAACCGAGCTGACCTATTACCAGAACGACGGCATTTTACATTATGTGATTCGTAAGATGCTGGACTGATGAAACGAGCCCGGCACGCGTGCCGGGCTTTTTAGCATCACTCTTTCAGCAGATGGCCCATTTTGGCGGCTTTGGTATCAAGGTAGTGGGCGTTTTTCGGGTTACGGCCGACAATCAGCGGTACGCGCTCGACGATGTTGATCCCCGCTTCGGTCAGGATCTCCACTTTTTTCGGATTATTGGTCAGCAGTCGAACTTCGTCCACGCCCAGCAGCTTGAACATATCGGCGCACAAGGTGAAGTCGCGTTCGTCAGCGGCAAAGCCAAGCTGATGGTTTGCTTCAACCGTATCGTAGCCCTGGTCCTGAAGCGCGTAGGCGCGGATTTTGTTCAGCAGACCAATATTACGACCTTCCTGACGGTGATAAAGCAGCACACCTCGGCCTTCTTCTGCAATATGAGACAGGGCGGCTTCCAGCTGGAAACCACAATCACAGCGCAGGCTGAACAGCGCGTCGCCGGTGAGACACTCTGAATGGACGCGGGACAGCACCGGCGTCTGCCCTGAAATGTCGCCATACACCAGCGCGACATGATCCTGTCCGGTTGCCAGTTCTTCAAAACCCACCATCAGGAAATCGCCCCATGGGGTTGGCAGTTTGGCTTCTGCCACACGTTTAAGCTGCATGTGATTCTCCAGAGTAGGCTGACACGTTTCGTGCCTTTGCCCTGTTTTGCTTTCTGTATCAGTTCATTTTGCCACAAGCTCAGCAGGTTCGCCTAATGGGCACCATGCTATATGAACGTTAAACGCACGATCCGACATATCCACCCGGAGGATTAATTTCGGTTATGATTGTGACGCTTAGCGAAAAAGGAGAAGACATGCTTTCAATCGCCAGACGTACGGCAGCAGGTGCGGCCATTTTACTGATTATGCCTCTGGCCGTATGGCTTTCAGGCTGGATGTGGCAGCCCGGGCAGAACGCCATGTGGCTGAAAACGTTATACTGGATAACGGAAACGGTCACCCAGCCGTGGGGAATAATTACCCACGTACTCCTCTGCGCCTGGTTTCTGTGGTGCCTGCGCTTTCGCTTGCGCGCGGCGCTGATGCTCTTTGCGATACTCGGGGGCGCTATCCTTGTCGGTCAGGGCGTGAAGTCCTGGGTTAAAGATCGCGTTCAGGAACCGCGTCCTTTTGTCGTCTGGCTGGAAAAAACGCATCATGTTCCGGTAGATGAGTTCTACAATTTAAAGCGTAAAGATCGTGGCGCGCTGGTGAAAGAACAGCTTGCGGAACAGCAGGATATCCCGAAATTCTTGCGTAAACACTGGCAGAAAGAGACCGGGTTCGCGTTTCCTTCCGGTCACACCATGTTTGCGGCCAGCTGGGCGTTGCTGGGGGTTGGGCTGCTTTGGCCAAGGCGTCGAACGATCACTATCGTGATTTTACTGGTCTGGGCGACGGGGGTTATGGGCAGCCGCCTGCTGCTGGGGATGCACTGGCCGCGGGACCTGGTCGTCGCCACGCTCATCTCATGGCTGCTGATTATGATGGCGACCTGGCTCACTGAACGATTCTGCGGCCCGCTAACGCCACCGCCAGAAGAGAAAGAAGAAATAGCCGAAAGGGACCAGACAGACGCCTGACGGTTGATATTCCGCATTTTGCCCATAGATCCATGACCTGCGCGTCACTTTTTCCGTTTCGCGCTCGTCGCTAAAATGGTAGTTTATAAGGCTGATTGCGGTGAGTTGAACACACTTTATTCGCTTGAACCACATAACGGGAAGTAATGTGAAATATTTACTCATTTTCTTACTGGTATTGGCGATTTTTGTCATTTCAGTCACGTTGGGTGCACAAAACGATCAGCAGGTGACGTTTAACTATCTGCTGGCTCAGGGTGAGTATCGCGTCTCGAGCCTGCTGGCGGTCCTATTTGCTGCCGGCTTTGCCATTGGCTGGCTGGTTTGCGGTCTGTTCTGGCTGAAAGTCCGTGTTTCTCTTGCGCGCGCTGAACGTAAAATTAAGCGACTCGAAAATAATATTGCCCCTGCGTCTGACATCCCGGAAAGCTCTGGTGTGCCGGTCGTGAAGGAATAATCGACTATGCTGGAGTTGTTGTTTCTGCTTTTGCCTGTAGCCGCAGCCTATGGCTGGTATATGGGCCGCAGAAGTGCGCAACAAACAAAACAGGATGAGGCCAACCGACTCTCCCGCGACTACGTTGCGGGGGTGAACTTCCTCCTGAGTAATCAGCAGGACAAAGCGGTAGATCTGTTCCTCGATATGCTGAAAGAGGATACGGGGACGGTTGAAGCGCATCTCACCCTGGGCAACCTGTTCCGCTCGCGCGGCGAGGTCGATCGCGCCATTCGTATTCACCAGACCCTGATGGAAAGCGCCTCGCTGACCTACGATCAACGCCTCCTGGCGGTGCAACAGCTGGGGCGGGATTACATGGCCGCGGGGTTATACGATCGCGCTGAAGATATGTTCGCGCAGCTGGTTGATGAAACAGATTTTCGCATCGGCGCGCTGCAGCAGCTCCTGCAGATTTATCAGGCCACCAGCGACTGGCAGAAAGCCATTGATACCGCTGAACGTCTGGTGAAGCTGGGTAAAGATAAGCAGCGCGTTGAGATCGCCCATTTCTACTGTGAGCTTGCTCTTCAGCAGATGGGCAACGACGACATGGATAAAGCCATGGCGCTGCTGAAGAAAGGCGCCGCCGCGGACCGCAACAGCGCGCGTATCTCCATCATGATGGGGCGCGTCTTTATGGCGAATGGCGACTACGCCAAAGCCGTTGAAAGCCTGCTGCGGGTTATCGACCAGGACAAAGAGCTGGTCAGTGAAACGCTGGAAATGCTGCAAACCTGCTATCAACAGCTAGACAAGCAGGAAGAGTGGGTAGCGTTCCTGCGTCGCTGCGTGGAAGAGAATACCGGCGCCACCGCTGAACTGATGCTCTCGGACGTCGTTGAGCAGTATGAGGGAAGCGACACCGCGCAGGTTTATATTACGCGCCAGCTGCAGCGCCATCCAACCATGCGGGTATTCCACAAGCTGATGGATTACCACCTGAACGACGCAGAAGAAGGGCGAGCCAAAGAGAGTCTGATGGTGCTGCGCGATATGGTTGGCGAGCAGGTGCGCAGCAAGCCGCGCTATCGTTGCCAGAAGTGTGGTTTTACCGCGTATACGCTCTACTGGCACTGTCCTTCCTGCCGCGCCTGGTCCACCATCAAGCCAATCCGCGGTCTGGACGGGCAGTAATTTTTTAAAACGCTCCATTTTAGTTACAACATACTGAAGATTTTTCCCTTGTCCTGAACTCCGTGCGGTTTGCCGGTCTGGCAGGCGCGTAAATGGATCCTGTCAATTTGCGGCGTCGGCAGGTAGAATGCTGGCCGTTTATCTGTTCCGCGCCGCTGCGCGCCCATAGACGAAAAGGGCTGGTCATGACGTCTGTTACATCCTCCACTTCCCGCGTAATTACGGATTCTCCTGTTGTTGTTGCGCTTGATTACAATCAGCGTGACGCTGCACTGGCGTTTGTCGACGGCATCGACCCTCGCGACTGCCGTCTGAAAGTTGGCAAAGAGATGTTCACGCTGTTTGGACCGCAAATCGTTCGCGATCTTCAGCAGCGCGGCTTTGACGTTTTCCTCGACCTTAAATTCCACGATATCCCGAATACCACGGCGCACGCCGTTGCCGCAGCCGCAGAGCTGGGCGTATGGATGGTTAACGTCCACGCATCGGGTGGGGCAAGAATGATGACGGCCGCCCGTGAGGCGCTTCTGCCGTTCGGTAAAGATGCACCGTTGCTGATTGCGGTCACGGTGCTGACCAGTATGGACGAAAACGATCTTCGCGACCTGGGCGTGACGTTGTCACCCGCCGAGCATGCCGAACGTCTCGCGCGTCTGACGCAGCATTGCGGCCTGGATGGCGTCGTCTGCTCCGCGCAGGAAGCGGTACGTTTCAAATCAGCGCTGGGCCAGGATTTTAAACTGGTTACGCCGGGTATCCGTCCTGCAGGCAGCGAAGTGGGCGATCAGCGCCGTATTATGACGCCTGAGCAGGCGCTGGCTGCTGGCGTTGACTACATGGTCATCGGGCGTCCTGTGACGCAGTCTGCCAACCCGGCTGAGACGCTTAAGGCTATCAACGCATCGCTGAAAAAGGGGGCGTAATGACCGATTCCAACAGCCGTCTGGTCTATTCAACCGATAGCGGGCGTATAGACGAGCCGAAAGCGAAAGTGGAACGTCCTAAGGGGGACGGCATCGTTCGGATCCAGCGCCAGACCAGTGGACGAAAAGGGAAAGGGGTTTGCCTCATCTCCGGCATTGACCTGGATGATGCTGAACTGGCAAAGCTGGCGGCCGAGTTGAAAAAAAAATGTGGCTGCGGCGGCGCCGTGAAAGACGGCATTATTGAAATCCAGGGAGATAAGCGCGATTTAATAAAATCTCTGCTGGAAGCCAAAGGTATGAAAGTCAAACTGGCAGGCGGTTAAAATAAATGAGCC
This sequence comes from Enterobacter sp. UCD-UG_FMILLET, assembly GCF_000762975.1. Lineage (NCBI taxonomy): Bacteria > Pseudomonadati > Pseudomonadota > Gammaproteobacteria > Enterobacterales > Enterobacteriaceae > Enterobacter > Enterobacter sp. UCD-UG_FMILLET. The sequence goes on along the minus strand of NZ_JRJC01000015.1, from coordinate 176,677 downwards.
ACGGCAGATGCCGTGGCTCGTATTATATACGTGCGTATGTCAGACCTGAAATGCGTTCAAATATCGCAATACCGGGGAAGGCTTAGATAATAATTATTTGCCAACCTGGTGACCGATAATACCACCGACAGCAGCGCCACCTAATGTACCCAGCGTACTACCATCCGTTAATACTGCACCACCGAGAGCACCGGCACCGGCACCAATAGCGGTGTTACGGTCACGTTTAGACCAGTTAGAGCACGCGCTCAGGGACATTGCTACAGTGATTGCCAGAACAGCGGCGGCTAATTTTTTGCTGGTTAAGGTCATAATACTTTCTCCTGAATTATCGATTCACGGAAAGATGTACACGTTAAGTATAGACGAATCGAATACTTAATTCTGTTTTCCGTGAAAGCTGGTCGCGCAGGCGTTACGTAATCACGCAGGTGATAGTCACTTCCTGTTATATCGCTAACATTAATTTTACGACTTTAATGCAGGTTAAACAGGTAAAAACTCTTAAAGAAGTACCAGGAATCATCTCAGAGAAAGAAGGGCGTATGCGCCCGAAATTCGGGCGCGGAGGGGACTCAGGCGGTCGTTTTAATAATATTGACGATCAGCCCGTCATCTTCCAGTGTATTACGGTGCGCGTCGCTCAATCTTTCGTCGGTAATCACGCGGCTAAAGCGTGAAACCGGGCCCATCGTGTATGGGTGAACGGCGCCAAATTTGGAGCTGTCGGTGAGCACAATAGCTTCACACTCTTTTTCCAGCACGGCATTCACCACGTCGGAGCGCATCATATCCCGGCCGGTAAAACCTGTCTCCGGCTGCCAGCCGTCAATCCCGATAAAGGCCTTGCTGAAATGAACCTGCTGAACATACTGACGGGTCAGCGGGCCTACCATGCTTTCACTTTTTTTCTGGTAAATACCGCCGAGCAGAATCACCTCACAGCGCGTCTCTTTGAGCAAGTGCGCGATATAGCTGCTGACGGTGATGATGGTAACGTCTTTTTGATCGGCAAGCGTGCGCGCCAGAAGGGCATTACTGCTGCCGTTTTCAATAAAGACGGTCTCGCCGTTGTTCACCAGGGACGCGGCAAATTCCGCCAGTTCACGTTTGAGCGCGTAGTTATTCATCATGCGCGTCTCAACGTCGTCACTGTCCAGCGGGACAGCATATCCGTGCGCGCGACGCAGATAGCTCTGTTTTTCCAGCAGATTAAGATCCTGACGGATGGTGACTTCAGAAACGCCGGTGGTTTTAGCGAGATCGACTACGCTTACGCGTCCCTGATCGATGACCATCTGCAAAATGAGTTGTTGTCGGGAATTCATAGCATCCATTTAATAAAGCGAAACGAGGTCGGAGACGGTGGGGTTAAACTTCCCACGGCGCTTTTGGCTGTCTGTTTTCTGGCGCATTGTCAGCACCATTCTGAGCAAGAAGTTCAGACTTCAGGATCTCGAGATTCCGGATAGCAGAGTGATAATCGCCCGCCACTAGGATATCCAGCACGGTATCAATTCGTTGTGCTACAGCTTGTGCGTCAATAGTCGACATAATCTCACCCCAGGCGCGAAAAGTTAATATTTTCAATGATGCAGAAATTAGGATCAAAAGAGAAGGGAAAAAATACAATAACTAAATTACATAAACGTAAGTGATAAATTTAATCCCCTTCATGCAGATGTCAGGTTATTGCGAGGCGGAGCGTCACACGGTCTGGATGATGCTGCGGCCTCACGGGGGGGCAGCGACTGGTGACCCTGCAAAATCGCTATCACGCGGCGGGCCTGCGTAAAGCCAGTTAACGTTGATTTCGCGCTTGATATCGTTTTAGCCATCGCTCGAATGCGGCAGCGGGCATCGGCTTAGCAAACAGAAAACCCTGCCGTTCGTTGACGCCGTTCTTGGTCAGAAAGGCGTCTTCTTTTGCATTTTCCACACCCTCGGCAATCACCTGCAGATTTAACGCCTGCGCTACCGCGACGATAGCGCGCACCAGCGACTGTGAAATGGACTGCTTATGAATATCCCTGACAAAAGCCTGATCGAGTTTAATGGCATCGATAGGGAAGCGGGCCAGCTGAGAAAGGGAAGAGTAGCCGGTGCCAAAATCATCTAGATGAATTTGCGCCCCGAGTCGGCTGAACTGCTGGATCACGGACAGCGCCAGCTCTTCATTCTCGATAAGACAGCTTTCGGTCAACTCGACGTCGACCGGGCAGTATTCAAAATTCAGATCCTTTAGCGCCTGCTTTAAGTCGCTGAAGATGGTCTGGTCGGCCAGCTGGCGTGCAGAGACGTTCACCGCCACGCGCAGGTTTATTCCCTTATCGCGCCATTTTGCCACCTGACGAACCACATCAAGCATCACCCAGCGGCCCAGCGGCACAATTAGACCCGACTCCTCGGCATAAGAGATAAACTCTAGCGGCGCGATCAGGCCGCGTTCTGGTGATTGCCAGCGGACCAGCGCTTCAAGGCTTCTGACTTCCCCGCGCCAGGTTATTTTCGGCTGATAGTGGATCAGCAGCTGATCGTTATCCAATGCCTTACGCAGGTTGGTATCCAGCCAGAGATATTCAAACACGCGCTGGTTCATCTCGGGTGAGAAGACGCAAAACGTGCCCCGGCCGTTCTCTTTGGCGGTGTACATGGCGGTATCGGCGTTTCGAATGACGCTTTCCCGGTCGTTCCCGTGCTGTGGTGCGAGGGCGATACCCAGAGAGCAGCCGGTATAAATCTCAATCAGACCGATTCGGAACGGCTGACGAAGACGGGTTAAAATGCGTGACGCCATCGCCTCCAGAGAGCCCTGAGAGGTATTTGTGGCCATGACGATAAATTCATCGCCGCCAAGACGCGCAAGAACCTGTTCCTCATCCAGACAGCTCAAAATCGCGAGAGCGACAGCCTGCAAAAGCTGATCGCCAAACATATGCCCGTAAGCGTCGTTGATCTTTTTAAAGTTATCCAGATCGAGATACACGACGCCAACCTGCGTATCGCCGCGGCTGGCGATGGCGTCAGAAATCAGGTCGTGGATCGCATTGCGGTTTGGCAAGCCGGTGATGGTATCGGTATTGGCCAGCACGCGCAGCCGCTCCTGAGCGCGGCGCTCCTCGGTAATATCGGTCCCGGAACAGATAAGGAAAATTTCATTTTTACCGCTGCCGCTGTGGACGAATTTGTTTCTGAACAGAAACAGCCGCTGACCCTTACGCGTTTTGATCCAGCGTTCGACTTCGTAGGAGCTGCCGTTGCGAAAAAAACCGGTAATATTGCGCTTTGAGGCTGCCGCTTCGCTGCGGCTCATAAACAGCTTAAACACGTTCTGACCAATCACTTCCTGCTCTTTCAGGCCGGTGTACTCTTCGCTAAGCCGGTTAAAACGCTGAATATTGCCGTGCTTATCGAGAATAACAATGACGGAGTTGGCCTCTGATACAACCTGCTCCGCGAAAGAGAGCCCCTGAGCCAGATCGCGCGCCACGGAGGGCGTATCGTTCCAGGCGGAAGCGGTGCCTGCCCACTCGTTGCGGGTAATCTTACGGCCCACAAGATGAACCGGGAGGTCTTCCCCGAATAACGAGAGCGTCATGGAAATGCTGGAGGTAATAACGGTTAAATGACGGATGAGATCGGCCTGTTCATCGTCCAGCGCCACGACCTGAGTGACATCGGCATTTTCGCTGGTGGAAAGGTGCAGAGCGTTGCTGTCAGCTGACAGGCGCCACCACGGGCTGTGAGTGCCCATGTAGCGAAACAGCAAATTCTGCTCCAGATCGTCCATCATGTTTTCTCCCGCAGCTGTTCATAAGCGCACAAATTATTCATTTGCTGTCGACTTTTCCGTTGAGAAACAGCGGCAAAACCGAAGTGAACCTGTTGTTTTTCCCTGCTTTCTTATAATAAAACGAGTCAGGTTAAAAAAGGTACGGAGCGTATAGAAATTCACATAACCGAATATAACAACACTCTTTTACTGTAGATAATTATGGCGGGTTTGGGCGAAGGGATACTGAAAATAGTAAGGAAAAATAATGATTTTGTGGCGGGGATAAAAAGAAAAATTGTCGGCCTTTCCGCAGAGGAAATGACCGACAATTGAACCGGTTATCAGGCGACAGGACGCGCGATAATACTGCGGGTTTCCATGCGAACTTCGGCGATAGTAACGTCAATCACGTCGGTGACTTTGTAAACTGTTTCACCTTTAATTTGCACGGTACCGTTTTCCTGGCTACAGACCATTTCGTCACGAACAGCATGCAGGAACGGCGCAGGAATAAACGCGACAGCACCGTTATCGACCAGACGGACACGCATACCCCCGCGGCTAATATCGATGATCTCTGCGGCGAAACGGGTATCCGTACCGGCTTTATCCTGCAGGAAGCGTGCGTACAGCCAGTCTCCAACGTCACGCTCGGCCATGCGGTTCAGACGGCGACGATCGGCCATCTGCAGCGTGGTGTCCTCCTGAGGACGGGCAATGGTTTCACCTTTGATAATCGCTTTCAGCAGACGGTGGTTAACCATATCGCCATACTTACGGATCGGCGATGTCCAGGTGGCGTAAGCTGCGAGGCCAAGACCAAAGTGCGGGCCAGGCTCGGTGCTGATTTCAGCGAAGGACTGGAAGCGACGAATGCGGCTGTCCAGGAAACCCGACGGCTGCGCGTCCAGTTCGCGGCGAAGCTTGCAGAAGCCCGGCAGCGTCAGCACTTCTTCCGGATCAACGTGCACATCGTGATTCTTCAGCAGGGCCGCCAGCGCTTCGGTATTCGCCGGATCAAACCCGGTGTGGACGTTGTAAATGCCAAAGCCCAGCTTGTCGCGCAGCACGCGTGCGGCGCAGATGTTGGCGGAAATCATCGCCTCTTCAACGATGCGGTTCGCAATGCGTCGCGGTTCGGCCACGATGTCCAGCACTTCGCCTTTCTCACCCAGAACAAAGCGATAATCCGGACGATCTTTAAACACCAGCGCATGGGTTTTACGCCACTCGCCGCGGTTCAGGCAGATGCGATGCAGCAGACGGATTTGCGCGGCAATGGCGTCGGAATCAGGTTTCCAGCTACCGGTATTTTCAAGCCAGTCGGAGACGTTATCGTAGGCCAGCTTGGCTTTCGATTCGATGGTGGCGGCAAAGAACTCGATATCGTCTTCAATCGCGCCATCTGCGGCGATAGTCATGCGGCAGGCAAGGACCGGGCGCACTTCATTTGGACGCAGCGAGCAGAGATCGTCTGACAATTCGCGCGGCAGCATCGGAATGTTGAAGCCCGGCAGGTAGTTGGTGAACGCACGGATTTTCGCCGCGTCATCAAGCTTGCTGCCTTCGGCAATCCAGGCGGTTGGATCGGCAATGGCAACGGTCAGATGCAGTTTGCCATCGGCGCTCTCTTCAGCATACAGTGCGTCATCCATATCTTCCGTGCTGGCGCTGTCGATGGTGACAAACTCCAGTGCGGTGAGATCGCGGCGCGTCAGACCTTCGTCCTGGATCTCGGTCGCTACGCCGTTCGGCGCTTCTTTTTCAAGATTGTGGCGTGCCAGCGTGACCCACCATGGCACGAAATGGTCGGCACCAAAGGTGATGAACTGGGTCAGCTCAGCATAAAAACCGCGATCGCCTTTCAGAGGATGACGGCGCATTTCTGCTACGGCCCAGTCACCTTCTTTAAAATCATGCTCAACGCCACGGGCGGCGCGGCAGGGAATGGCATCTTTCAGTAGGGGATGATCTGGCACGATGGAAAGACGATCGTCTTTTCTCTGCACCTTACCCACAAAACGGGTCAGGAACGGTTCGATCAGTTCTTCCGGCTCGGCAGACTCGCGGTCCTTCTCGGTATGAATGACGGCCATGACGCGATCGCCATGCATCACTTTCTTCATCTGCGGAGGCGGAATGAAGTAGCTTTTCTGCGCGTCAACCTCAAGGAAGCCAAAGCCCTTTTCCGTGGCTTTTACGACCCCTTCTGCACGCGGCGTCTGGGAATGCAGTTGCTGTTTAAGCTGCGCTAGCAGCGGGTTGTCCTGAAACATAATGTTCTATTTTCGTAGCCATTGAGCGGCTGACAGTTTTACGCGATTCTCACTGTCTCAGCAAGCGCTCTTTGGGTAATTAGTATGGTTATTCCTCTTTACCAAACGCGACTTTCAAACGATTGAGCCAGCCGTCAAACGCGCTCCGGGTAAGCAGCATGATGGCATGTTCGCCGGGGAGCCCCTGATCCGTGAGCGGGGTAAACTGCGCGGCGCTGAAGCGGTCCGGAGAGCGCGTCAGCAGTTCGACCGCCGCCGAAAGTGCGGGGGACGTCAGCGGGATCGCGTCGCGGGTGTTTAACAGGATCTCTCCGGTCAGGTCGAACAGCGACGGCTCGTGGCAAAGGACCGGCGTCAGGGCCTCCAGCGCGGGTTCTGCCTGCCAGCGGGACAGCGACTCAAGCTGATGCGCGCTCGCATAGCGCAGCTCGACGACGGGCAAAAGCGGAACCCAGGCGGCGTGGCTCGCGGGCAGCGTGTGCGGCTGAATATGATGGCCCGGCAACCAGCGAACGGGGTGTCCTAACAGCGCCTGAAAAACCGCGACCACGCGCGCCTGAAAGCCGATAAAGCCGATAATCTGGTTAATCACCACAATGTCATAGATTGACAGGCCAACCTCATCAAGCTGGTTCTGCGCTTTATCATCAATGACATCAGGAGAGCTGGCGAGCTGGCGGGCATACTGCGTAATTTGCGCCAGACGTCGGTTACTTTCGCGCGAGGAGTCCGGGCCGGGAAGCGGGGCGAGGAGGGCGGCGTAATGGTTACAGAGCCGCTGAACGCCACAGGCCTGGGCGACCGTTAGCGCGGTGCTGAGCCGATCGTAGGCGCTGAGCGTATGCAGGCGGTTCACGGGAATCGAGAGCGGAAACAGCTGGTGGCACAAGGCTCGGGCAGGGGTAAGCCAGCCAGAACAGGCGGCGACAATCTCATCAGGCAGGGCTAAATCGAGCAAAAAACGATCGTCGACGTTAGCGGCTTCGGGCACCAGAGGCAGAACATCCGTCTGCGCGTGGTTCGACTGGGTCTCGTGATACCAGTGGCCTTTGCCGGAAAAACGGCGTTGTTCCATGTGCGTTCCTTGATCTCAAAATGGCGATCAATATCCTGGCGTAAGGCAGATAAAGGGAAAAATATTGTTAGGTGATAACAAATAGCAGAACGGAATAACGAAGGGGTGGTGCGGGGGGAAAACTCTCTTCCCGTGCGGGAAGAGAGTCACAGCTTATTTAATTTCCAGCTCGTTCATTGCCGCGATGTTGAAGCCGCCGTCAACGTGAACCACTTCACCGGAGATACCAGCGGAAAGGTCAGAGCACAGGAATGCTGCAGAGTTACCCACATCTTCAATGGTAACGGTACGACGAATCGGGGTAACCGCTTCGCAGTGTGCCAGCATTTTACGGAAATCTTTAATACCGGAAGCTGCCAGGGTGCGGATAGGACCTGCAGAGATGGCGTTAACGCGCACGCCTTCAGGGCCCATTGCGTTCGCCATGTAGCGTACGTTGGCTTCCAGAGAGGCTTTCGCCAGGCCCATAACGTTGTAGTTAGGGATAGCACGCTCAGCGCCCAGGTAGGACAGGGTCAGCAGGGCTGCGCCCGGGTTCAGCATCGCTCGGCAGGATTTCGCCATCGCAACGAAGCTGTAGGAGCTGATATCGTGAGCGATTTTGAAGCCATCACGGGTAACCGCGTTCACGTAGTCGCCGTCCAGCTGGTCGCCAGGAGCGAAGCCAATGGAGTGAACGAAACCGTCGAATTTCGGCCATGCTTTTGCCAGTTCAGCAAACATGCCGTCGATGCTTTCGTCTTGTGCAACGTCACATTCCAGAACGATGCTGGAACCCAGCTGCGCGGCAAACTCTTCAACACGGCCTTTCAGCTTGTCGTTCTGGTAGGTGAACGCCAGCTCAGCGCCTTCGCGATGCATTGCCTGTGCGATGCCGTATGCGATGGACAGTTTGCTGGCAACGCCAGTCACCAGAATGCGCTTACCGGAAAGAAAACCCATAGCTTTAATCCTTATATTCATTGCTAATTTTGCCTTGTAATTCATAGCGTTACAGGCAGTATTTCAAAATCATTCGAAATTAGCTCGAAATTATAGCCCACTCACAGCCCCTTGTGTCACGATATTTCTTGCTCTTCTCCGAAGACGCCTGCCCCGAAGAAAGCGCCGCGGACTCGCGGGGGCTCAAAATTTCAGCATTCGTCCAGTATATCACCCGGCAACAGGTTCACCTCATCCAACCAGCGAGGAAGCGCGATCCCGCACGGGGATTCACGCTTTCCTGAGGTTGTCGATGAAGCGCGCGATGACGATAAAGAAAACCGGCACGAAGAAAATGGCGAGAAGCGTACCGCTAATCATGCCGCCAAATACGCCGGTACCGATGGCATGCTGCGTACTGTCGCTCGCACCATTGGCCAGCATCAACGGAACAACCCCTAAGGTGAAGGCTAACGACGTCATCAGAATGGGGCGCAGGCGCTGGCCGGCGGCATGAATGGTTGCCGCCAGCAGGGGCTGCCCCTGGCGATGGAGCTGCCTGGCAAACTCCACAATCAGAATGGCGTTCTTTGCCGACAGGCCGATAAGCGTAATCAGGCCAACCTTGAAGAAAACGTCATTCGTCATGCCGGCGGCGGACACCGCGATCACCGCGCCGATAAGACCCAGCGGAACGACCAGCATGACCGCAAATGGAATAGACCAGCTCTCATACAGGGCGGCCAGCACCATAAACACGACCAGTATCGACAGCACGATAAGGCCCGGAAGCTGAGATTCCGATTTTCTCTCCTGCAATGAACTCCCGGCCCACTCGCCAGCCATGCCCTGAGGTAAATCTCTGGACAAACTCTCCATAACCTTCATTGCGGTGCCGCTGGATGCTCCCGGCGCCGCATTTCCGGTAATGCGAATAGCCGAATATCCCTGATAACGCGTCAGCTGCTGCGGCGCAACGTTCCAGGAAAGCGTGGCAAACGTTGATACCGGCACCATCTGTCCCATCCGGTTTTTCACTGATAATGCCAGTATCTGCTCAGGCTGCATTCGGTATGGCGCATCGGCCTGAATAATCACCTGCTGAACGCGGCCGTTATTCGTATAGTCATTGACGTAATTTGAGCCCAGGGTGACGGAGAGCGTCTGGTTGATTTCATCAAATGAGACCCCCATCGCTTCCGCCTTTTCTCTGTCCACCTGGAGCGCAAGGCTTGTTCCTTCCGGAAGCCCGTCTATATACACGTCACTCAGTTCAGGGCGCTGGTTGGCCTGCAGGACCAGCGCGTCGGCAGCGCGCTTTAACGCCTCGTAGCCCTGACCCGCTCTGTCCTGCACGTACCAGGTGAAGCCCGACGAGGTGCCCATATCCGAAATGGCTGGCGGGAGCAGGCTCATCGTGACGGCATCAGAGACGTTCGCCATGCTGGCCTGTATATGGTCGGCTTCACCCTGGGCCGTCGACCCCTGCCGATCTTTCCAGTCTTTCAGCGTGGTGAAGGCCATAGCCGAATTTGGTCCTGAACCTGAAAATCCAAACCCCAGGATCATAATGTTGCTTTCAATATCCGGCCGGGCCGCAATTTCCTCTTCAAATTTTTTAACCACGTTGAGGGTACGCTGCATCGTGGCATCAGAAGGCAGCTGGATGGAGGACATAAAGTAGCCCTGATCTTCGTCCGGCAGAAAAGACGACGGTAACGAAGACAATCCCAGAAACAGCGCAGCACAAAGCGCAGCGTACAGGAGCAGCATACGCCCGGTTCGCTTCAGAACGGCACCCAGCCCGGCTTCATAACAGGCGGTGAGCGAACGGAAGCGCGCGTTAAACCCGACTGCGAACCTTCCGCCTCCGCTCTTTTCTGCCTTATGCGGCTTGAGTAACGTTGCGCACAGGGCCGGCGTCAGCGTCAGGGCAAGAAACGCGGACAGCAGTATGGAAACCGCCATGGAAATACAAAATTGTCGGTAGATAATCCCGACGGATCCTTCCGCAAACCCCATGGGGATAAAGACGGCGGTAAGCACCAGCGTGATGCCAATAATCGCCGGGGTGATTTCCTGCATGGCTTGCCGCGTGGCGTCACGCGGGGAGAGGCTTTTTTCTTCCATCAGCCGTTCAACGTTTTCTACGACCACGATGGCATCATCAACGATAATCCCTATCGCCAGCACCATGCCGAACATCGTCAGAATATTGATGGAGTAGCCGCTCAGTAACATCACCGTGAAGGTGCCAAGCAGTGCGACGGGAGCAACAATCGCCGGGATAAGCGTGCAGCGTATCTTGTGCAGAAACAGCAGCATAACCAGGAAGACCAGAACCATCGCTTCTACAAATGTCTGAACAACCTTCATGATAGAAAGTTTCACAAACGGCGCGGTATCGAAGGGAACCGTAAACGCCATTCCTTCAGGTAACACCCGGGAAAGCTCGTCGATGCGCGCCCGTACGCCGGAAGCCGTGCTCATCGCATTGGCGCCAGGCGAGAGCTGGATTGCCGCCGCCGTTGCGGGTACACCATTTTCACGGATACCAAAGGCGTAGCTTTGCAGGCCAGATTCAACCCGCGCAACGTCGGACAATTTCAGGCGGGCGCCGGATGCGTCAGATTTCAGGGTGATATTGCTGAACGCCTCTACCGAGGAGAGCTGTCCCTTTACGGTGATGGGATACGTTACCCCTTGTCCTGCAGACGCTGGCTCATCTCCCGTTTTACCGGGCGAAACAAGGGCATTTTGCTGGCCAACGGCGGTAAGAACATCGCTCACCGAAAGCCCGTAGCCGTGGAGCTTCATGGGATCCAACCAGATGCGCAGCGCTTTTTCGCCGCCAAACAGCTGAACTTTCCCTACGCCGGGCACGCGACGAAGCTCGTCACTGACGTTTCTGGCAAAATAGTCGCTTAAATCGGCTTCCTCAAATTGACCCGTCGCGGACTTCAGCCCCACCATCATTAAAAATCCAGAATTAGCGGCCTCGACGTTAATGCCGTTTTGCCTTACCGCCTGAGGTAGACGAGGCTCGACGATCTTAATCTGATTCTGCAGATCCATCTGCGCCAGCTTGATGTCCGTACCCGGTTTAAACGTGACGGTAATCGATGCCGAACCGGTTGTGTCACTGGTGGATTCGAAATAGAGCAAGTTATCGACTCCAGAGATTTCGCGCTCTATTAACGACACCACCGACGTATTCATGATATCGGGGCTGGCCCCCGGGTAACTGACGGAAATAATGATTCCCGGCGGTGCCACCGCCGGATACTGCGCAACCGGTAAACGGGGAATAGACAGGAGACCCGTCAAGACGATAAACAGCGCCACTACCCAGGCAAAAACGGGGCGTTCAATAAAAAAATGAGGCATTGGGTTATTTTTGTGCAAAAGAGTGAGGTAGAAAGTCTACCGCGCACCTGTTTAGCGGAAGTGGGCGGTTTGTGGAGGCTGTGTGGAGCAACGGCTCAAATCATTCTCATAATCAGGTACAGCGGCGCTCCGCCAAAAAAAATGATCAAATAACACTCGTAGTAAAAGAGCAGATCCTCAATATCGGGCATTGTGTTTAACAGCACGGTGAACGTAATAATGAGATAAACAAAAATAACTATTAGCCAGAAGGCGATGACAAGCAGCTCAGTCAACGCGCCGGCTTTATTTTGGATGATCAGAGAAACCACCGACAATGCGATGCAACCATAAATAATGGGTGAAGAGAGCAGCGTCGAGGCGACTTTTTCATCCATTCTGTGTACCAAAATCAGCCAGGTATAAAGTAATCCCCACGACAGCAGCAGGAACAGGGAATATATGCCTAGTTTTTTAGGAGAGAAATATTTAGAAAGTTCCATGTTCATTATTTCAGTCAACTTCATAAAATCTTTAAGAAACAGTGGTAATTTGCAGCGCGCAATGCACAACGGGTTATGCCCCAATAGCGATTTTGAACGCGCATTGTCGAGTCTTTATTGACGGAATGTGTAGGCTGTGTGGAGAAATAACCGGGAATTTAATTCAGCGGGGAAATTTTCGTGACTACGGCACTTTTTCCCGGAGGCTGTGTCTTATTGTGCTAAAGATATCTGATAGCGTGCTTAAAGGGATTTCACCCGCGGAGATAATATGAACAAAAATACGCTGATCCTTGTTGTTGAAGATGAAGACGAAATCGCCGATATACTGATGAGCTACTTAGAGCGTTCGGGAATGAAAACGCTCCGAGCCAGACAGGGTGAACAGGCCATAGCGCTCAATCGTCTCCATAAACCGGATCTCATATTGCTGGACATTCACCTGCCCGTATGTGACGGCTGGAGCGTACTTACGACGCTTCGTCAGGAAAGCGTTGTCCCCGTCATCATGGTTTCCGCTCTCGATCAGGATGTCGATAAGCTCATGGGGCTGAGGCTGGGCGCGGATGATTACGTGATCAAACCCTTCAACCCTTCTGAAGTTGTCGCCCGGGTTGAGGCGGTGCTGCGCAGGACAAAACCCGCGCTTCAGCAGGCAGGTTCCCAGCCGCTCAGAACGCCGTTTATTACGGTCTATCCGGATGACTTCTACGTGGAAGTCACCGTGGGAGCAGAGGTTGTCTCCCCGGTATTAACGACGACCGAATTTAAATTGCTCACGTACCTGGTGAGATACCCGCGAAAGGTCTGCTCCCGCGAAGAGCTACTCAACGCGTGTCTGCCGGAAGGGGATACGCTCGACAGAACGGTCGACAGCCATATGAGCAAGTTGCGTAAAAAACTGGAGCTTGCAGGCCTTTACGGTGTTCCTGAGAGCATCAGAGGCATGGGTTACCGGCTTGGGGAAAAGAAATGAACAAAGAGTCTGTCCTGAGTCGTCAAATCTTAACGTATATGCTGTTGCTGACGTTTACGATCATTGCCATCGCCATACTCGGCTCCTGGTTTTTTTACTCCTTTATTCTGGATCATCTCCCGGGCGGCGCTGCTGCGGGCGATGACGAGCAGATGACGATGTGGGACTGGGTATGGATTGGGACCGCGACAACGATCAGTCTGATTATCGCTCTCTTTTTCACGGTCAAACTTTCATCGCGAATACTCACCCCGCTAAACGCGGTAGCGTCCAGCCTGAAAAAGATTTCTCAGGGCGATCTGGACGCCCGGGCATTCTGCACCAGTTCCCGGCTGGGTGAAATCAATCACCTGGTGACGGATTTCAATGAAATGGCGGAAAAATTACAGACGCTGGATATTCAGAGGAAATCCTGGAATGCCGCTATTGCGCATGAGCTGAGAACCCCGGTCACGATCTTACGCGGACGGCTTCAGGGGTTGGTTGACGGCGTTTTCATCCCGGACCCGGTGCTGTTTAATAATCTTCTCAAACAGACGGAAGGGTTAACCCGTCTGATTGAAGATCTGCGGGTTATCAGCTCGGACGGCGGGGCGGGATATACGTTATATCCGTCCCGAACGGATCTCAAAGGGACAATACAGAACGCACTCGATACGTTCATGCCCGAGTTCAGCCGTAAGGCGTTTACCGTCAATACAGACCTGAGGGAGCAGCAATGCGTATTCGATCCATTACGCATCAATCAGTGTCTGACCGTTTTATTTGATAATGCCTTACACTATTCAACCTCGCGGATGCTCATCGTGAAAAATGGCGTTTCTGATAAAGGCAATTATATCCTTATTCAGGACGGGGGGCCGGGCATCCCCAGAGAGTTTCATGATTTCCTGTTTCAGCCCTTTCAGCGCGATAATGGCGCCAGACATGTGAACCCGGAAGGCTGTGGTTTGGGCTTGTCGGTGGTAAAAGCCATCATGCTGGCTCATGGTGGCGATGTTACCTATACCTTATCGACGCAAAACCACTCGATATTTAAGCTCACCTGGCCCGACTCGTGAGCTTCAGCGGCAGGTCAAATGCACCTGCCGGCGATAAATGCCATATTTTTCCTAACTTAGCATCCCATTCCTGCGGGGTAATCGTCAGTTTACCGCGTCTTGGGCTTAAGGTTATTTCGCTGAAATAGATTTCATCTTTTTTTAGCATAAGGTCAACGCGGCAGTAGTCAATTCCNATCCGCCAGCTCCTGGGAGGCCAACAGTGCCTGACGGAACAAGAGCGGTTCGCCAGGCGTTGCTGAAGTATTCGGATATTCCATCCGGAAGGGTTGTAAGTTCCACTGCCTGTCATAAACGTTGATAAACCCTTTGCCGTTATCATCCGTAAAATCTGCTTCTACATAGTGGGCAACGCCATGAAAACAGTGGATCCTCAGCATTTCGGGCGTTGTGCTTCTGTCAGCATCGTCGAAGAGATCGACGAACGGCTCGCAAAGTATACTCGGCGTAATGTTTTTGTACTGCCATTCGCGCGTCGTGTAGTAAAGATTTTTCTTTAACGCGAGGCTCAGCTTTTTACACGCTTCTTTTTCATTAAATTGCGCTTTGTTTGTACATATTATTGTGCTGCCGCTGTCATGGTTGCACTTAAGGACGAATTTATCAGGAAGAACTGAAAAATCAATCTGCGACGGCCGGGTATAAACGCCAATTAATGGCACCGTTTTCACGCGCGTTGTTCTGGAGGAAACGTATGCCCGAACGGCGAGTTTATCGGCAAGCATCGTGTAGAAGTTATTATGGTCATAGATCAGGCGATGACATATTTTTTCACTCAACGTCGTGGGCGAGTTAATGTCAGGGGTTTTACCGGATGTTCTCTTAAGCCTCACGGTATGAAAGTGCAGGTCCGTCATTAAAAATGAACGGCATTTTCTGATGAGATACTCTGTGTATTTTAGAACGTAAGTGGCGGTGTTCATTTCTTCTCCTCCGTAATGTCCGGATATTCTGGAGAAGAACTGTTGATTGATATTGCTTAAAATATGGAGCAGGGATGGAGACGAAAAATTATAGGATTAAATAGCGCACGCAGGCTATTTAATCCTTATTTTAGTGGGGTGATTTGTGTTGAGCGTCGCGCTTAGCGGTCCTTTCTCCACGCATCGGCGGTTAATGCTTCACCGAAATGACCGGCAATCAGCCGTTTTGTCAGCTCATGCAGCGGGGAGGCCATCACATCCGCCGTACTGCCGCGCTCGACCACTTCGCCCTGGTGCATGACCATCACCTGATCGCTGATGTGCTTCATCATTCCCAGATGCTGGGTGACGTAGATATACGAGATCCCCTGTTTTTCCTGCAATTCCAGCATCAGGTTAATCAGCTGTGAGCGCATCGACATATCCAGCGAGGCAAGCGCTTCATCCGCAATGATCACTTTTGGCCGCAAAATCAACGCGCGCGCCAGTCCCAGGCGCTGTTTCTGGCCGGGGGCCAGCATATGCGGGTAGTAGCTTTCGTGATCCGGTAACAGCCCAACCATACGCAGGGTTTCAAATACGCGCTTACGGCGCGCCTCCGGCTCCAGGTCGGTGTTCAGACGCAGCGGAAAATCGAGGATCTGCGAAATACGCTGGCGCGGGTTAAGCGAGGTAGAGGGATCCTGAAAAATCATGCGGATGCGCTGGCTGCGGAAAGAGTAATCGCCGAACGTCAGAGGATGATCGTCAATCAACACTTCGCCTGCAGTCGGTTCAACCATGCCGGCGAGCATTTTCGCCAGGGTGGATTTCCCGGAACCGTTCTCGCCGATGATCGCCAGAGTCTGTTTTTCACGCAGCGTAAAGCTCAGCGGCTTCACCGCGTCGACAGTTTGACGATGAAACAGCCCCGTGCGGTAGCGAAAGGTCTTACTCAGGTTGCGGACTTCCAGTAAGGTTTCGACCATTTCACTCTCTCTCCATGTTCAGCGGGAAATGACAGGCGTATAGATGATTTTTGGCCCCGGTCAGGCGTGGCGTCTCGATACATTTACGCTGAGCGTAGGGGCACCGCGGCCCCAGACGACAGCCTATCGGCAGGGATTCCAGCAGCGGAATCGCCCCCGGCAGGGTATTCAGGCGGCTTTTATGCGGCATCGCGCTGCCAAAATCCGGAATAGCGCGGATTAGCGCCTGCGTATACGGGTGGTGCGGCGCGGTGATCAGGTCTTCACTCGGCGCGGTTTCGACCGTTTGCCCGCAGTACATGACGTCAATTTTATCCGCCCATTTGCTGAGCATTTGCAGGTCATGGCTGATCAGCAAAATGGTGGTGTTGTTATTCTGGTTGAGACGCGACAGCAGGCGGAAGATTTGCGCCTGCGTGGTGGGTTCCATCGCGTTCGTCGGTTCATCCGCAATCAGCAAACGCGGCTGATTTGCCAGCGCGATGGCAATCATCACTTTCTGACATTCGCCGTCGGTCAGCTCATAGGGGAAGCTGCGCATCGCATCTTTGTGATCTTTGATCCCGACGCGGTGTAAAAGCTCGATGGCACGACGCTTGCGCCAGCCAACGCGTTGCCACCAGCGGCCTTTGTAGGTCCAGCCGGGGATGTTCTGCATGAGCTGTTTACCCACGCGTTCGGACGGGTCGAGACAGGACTGCGGCTCCTGGAAAATCATTGAGACGTTATGCCCGACCAGCTTACGCCGCTCGCGGGGGGAAAGGCGCAGCAGATCGATATCGTCAAAACGCATACGGTCTGCCGTCACGCGCCAGTTGTCTTTCGCCACGCCGCAGATAGCTTTGGCAATCAGGCTTTTTCCCGAGCCGGATTCCCCCACCAGCCCGCGTATTTCACCCTCCGCAAGGGTGATGCTGATGCGATCGACGGCTTTAACCCAGCCTTCACCGGTTTTGAATTCGATGGTGAGGTTGCGAATATCAAGAAGCGGCATTATTGCACCCCCGCGTTAATTGCACGGCGAATACCGTCGCCCAGCAGGTTGATAAGCAGCACGCTCACCATAATGGCCGCCCCCGGCAGCATGACCGTCCACGGTGCCACGTAGATCAACTCCAGCGCGTCGCCGAGCATCGCACCCCATTCGGGCGACGGCAGCTGTGCACCGAGGTCGAGAAAGCCGAGCGCCGCGATGTCCAGGATCGCCATCGACAGAGCGCGGGTGATCTCGGTGACCAGCCCGGCGGCGATGTTGGGCAGCACGGCAAACCACAGAATGTTAAAGGTTGTCGCGCCGTCCAGACGCGCGGCAACGACGTACTCTTTTTCCAATTCATCATGCACCATGCTGTAAACCGAGCGCACGATGCGGGGCAGGATAGCCAGCCAGACGGCGAACATGGCATGCGACAGGTGCGGACCGGCAAAGGCAACAACGATGATCGCCAGCAGCAGGGATGGAATCGACAGCAGCGTATCCAGAATGTGGTTAAGGACCGCCGAACGCAGGCCATGGGTGGATCCCGCAAAAATACCGAGCGCCAGCCCGCAGATCGTTGCCGCGAGCGTTACCACAAATGCGCCGCCCACCGTCGGGGCTGCACCGCTCAGCAGGCGGCTCAACACGTCACGTCCGAGGTCGTCCGTTCCCAGGAAGAAAGAGACTTCACCGTAGCGCGACCAGGACGGCGGCAGCAGCTGATAGCCAAGGAACTGCTGGTCGATGCCGTACGGCGCAAACCACGAGCCAAAGACGCAAAGCAACACCAGGCCGGCGCAGCCGTAAAGGCCGATCATCGCCGTGGTGTCACCATAGA
Source organism: Enterobacter sp. UCD-UG_FMILLET (assembly GCF_000762975.1). Lineage (NCBI taxonomy): Bacteria > Pseudomonadati > Pseudomonadota > Gammaproteobacteria > Enterobacterales > Enterobacteriaceae > Enterobacter > Enterobacter sp. UCD-UG_FMILLET. The sequence continues at coordinate 159,016 of NZ_JRJC01000015.1, read as the reverse complement.
ATTTACGCCACACGGTACGCAGCACGCCAGGCGTGCGCTTTTCACTGTATACGCTATCGTAAGGCATACCATTCCTTATGCTTCAATGGGTTAGCCATGGCACCCAGAATATCGGACAACACGTTAACAATAATCACCAGCGAACCAATCACCATCACGCCCGCAGAAATCGCGGCGTAGTCCTGCTGGCGGATGGCGTTAATCAGCCATCGCCCCAGGCCAGGCCAGCTAAAGACCATCTCGGTGATCATGGCCAGCGTCAGCATGGTGGAAAACTGTAACCCCAGACGCGGAATAACCGGCGGCAGCGCGTTGTGCAGGACGTTGCGGCGCAGTATGGTCAGGCGGGACAACCCGCGCGTGGCGGCGGCTTTGACGTAGTTCTGGTCAAATACCTCAATGGTGCTCAGGCGCATCAGGCGGATCACTTCGGTTGTTGGCGCAACCGCCAGCGTCAGCACCGGCAATACCATATGGCGCACGGCGCTGACGATCATCTCATGGCGCCACACCGAATCGGACAGCCACGCGTCGATGATGGCAAAACCCGTCACCGTTTTAACCGTATAGAGCAGGTCAAAGCGACCCGAAACCGGCAGCCAGCCCATCGTCAGCGAGAAGAACAGCGTCAGCAGCAGCGCCAGCCAGAATACCGGGATGGAGAAGCCTAACAGGGCGAGGGCGCTGATAAACTTATCCTGCCATTTGTTGCGATAGATCCCGGCCAGCATACCCACCGGGATACCGACCATCAGGGCAAAGCCGAAGGCCAGAATGCACAGCTCCATCGTGGCCGGGAAAACCTCTTTCAACTGCTCGGAAATCAGCTGGCCGTTAATGCTGGACACGCCGAAATCCCAGTGCAGCAGCCCGTTAAACCAGAACAGCCAGGCATCCCACAGCGACGACCCCTGGAGCGGGGCGTGGGGCGTGAAATAGCTCAGGCTGAAGCCGACAAAGTTCAGGAAAAAGAGCGTCACCAGCAGCAAAAGGAGCCGACGTAAGGTAAAAATAATCATGGTTTTTTCACCTCTTGTTCTTTTTCTCTCGACACGCCTGCAAACGAGGCGTTGCCGAACGGACTCAGCACCAGACCTTTAATATCATAACGATAGGCCTGAAGACGCAGGGAAGAGGCCAGCGGCAGCACCGGCAGTTCCTGGGCAAGGATCTTCTGCGCTTCATCATAGGCGTCGATGCGTGAGGCCAGCTGCTGGGAAGCCAGCGCTTTTTGCAGCACGGCGTCAAACTCCCGGTTACACCAGTGGGCGTAGTTGGTCTGCGAATTAATCGCCGCACAGCTTAGCAGCGGCCTGAAGAAACTGTCCGGATCGTTACTGTCGGTCGCCCAGCCGGTCAGGGTTAAATCATGATTCATGTCCATCAGGCGCGCCTCCTGGAAACGGCCCTCAACCGGTACGATGATCACTTTGACGCCCACCTGCGCCATATCTGCCTGCAGCAGTTCGGCGGTCTTGAGCGGGCTCGGGTTCCACGCCTGAGAGCTGGTTGGCACCCAAAGCTGCAGCGTGAGGTTTTCCGCCCCCAGCGCCTTCAGCTGTTCACGTGCTTTTGCCGGATTGTATTCCGTAATTTTAGCTTCACCGTCATAGGCCCACGAGGCGCGCGGTAAAATTGAGGCGGCGGTTTCCGCCGTGCCGTAGTAGATCGACTGCATTAAACGCTGGTTGTTAATCGCCAGCGCCAGAGCGTGACGTACGGCAGGGTTATTCAACGGCGGCTTATCCGTGTTAAAGGCGAGATAAGCGATATTCATTCCGGGGCGTAACGTCAGGCGCAGGCGCGGATCGTCGCGCAAAATGGTGAGCTGGCTGGCCGCGGGCCAGGCGAGCACGTCGCATTCACCCGTGAGCAGTTTTGACAGACGTCCTGTCCCGCCAGAGCCGAGATCCACTACCACCTGCGGCATCAGCGGGGTACCGCGCCAGAAATGCTCATGGCGCTGCAGGCGAATATACTGCCCGGCGCGGTATTCGGCCAGCTGGAACGGACCGGTGCCGACCGGCTGACGATCGAGTAACTCCTGACGATCTTTTTTCGTCAGGTTCGCCGCGTATTCAGCGGACATGACCGACGCATAGTGGGTTGCCAGGTGCCAGAGGAAGGAGGCATCCGGGCGCGTCAGCGTAAATTCAACCGTCCGGTTATCCAGCTTGCGCACGCTCTTGACGGTGTCGGCAAACTGCAGGCTGTCGAAATAGGGGAAGTTGCTGCCGTTAACGTTATGCCACGGATGGTTGCGGTTAAAGATGCGCTGGAAGGTGAAGACCACGTCATCCGCATTCAGCTTGCGCGTGGGGGTAAACCACGGCGTGCGTTGAAACGCGACGTCATCGCGCAGGTGAAAACGGTAGGTTGCGCCGTTATCCAGCACTTCCCAGCTTTCCGCCAGCTCAGGCACCAGACGGTAGGTGTATGGGTCAACATCAAGCAGACGGTCGTAAAGCTGTGCGGCCAGGGTATCCACGATCAGGCCGCTGCCCGCTTTTTGCGGGTTGAAGGTGTCCACCTGGCCGCTTACGCAATAGACAAAGCCGCTGTCACGAATGTCAGGCTGGAGAGTTTGCCCGGGCGCGGCAAAGGCCTGGCTGCTAAACAGACCGAGTGCAAAAAAGGACGATAAAACCAGACGCATAATTTTTAAGGTTTTTAGGTTCGATCTGCAAAGTGTATCGCACTTACGCCTGCTTCGTAAAAATGTCTGCAGGTAAGTGCTGATATTGTCAGCGCATTTGATGCTTTTTGAGCAATGCCCTCAATTGATGGTAGGTCAGACCAAGCAGTTCAGCCGCCCGTTTCTGGTTATATTTCGCCGTCTTCAGGCTTTGCTCCAGCAGCTGTTTCTCCTGATCGTTTTGAAACTGGCGTAAATCAAGGGGGAGGGTAGGAACATCGCCTGAAGACGCTGGTGCGGACAGTGGCGCTGCGCTGCGCTGAAAAGGATCGATAATGATGTTGTCCAGCTCCGTCTCGCTGCTGCCGTGGCGATAGACGGAACGCTCCACGACGTTTTTCAGTTCGCGGATATTTCCCGGCCAGTGGTAAGCCAGCAGCGTCTCCTGCGCATAATCGCTGAAGCCTGGGAACAGCGGCAGGCCGAGCTCGCGGCACATCTGAATCGCAAACTGATCTGCCAGCAGCATGATGTCGCTTCTGCGCTCGCGCAGGGGAGGAAGCTGAACGACGTCAAAGGCCAGGCGGTCAAGCAGGTCGGCACGGAATTTCTCCTCCGCCACCATCTCCGGCAGGTTGGCGTTCGTGGCGCACACCAGGCGCACGTTAACCTGCAGCGGCTGGCTACCGCCGACGCGCTCCAGCTCGCCGTACTCAATCACGCGCAGCAGTTTTTCCTGCACCAGCATGGGCGCGGTGGCCAGCTCATCCAGAAATAGCGTACCGCCGTCAGCGCGCTCAAAGCGTCCGGGATGGCGTTTCTGGGCACCGGTAAACGCGCCCGCTTCATGGCCGAAAAGCTCGGTGTCGAGCAGGTTTTCATTCAGCGCCGCGCAGTTAAGGGAAATGAAGGGGCCATCCCAGCGCCCGGAGAGGTAATGCAGACGGTTGGCTATCAGCTCTTTCCCCGTTCCGCGTTCACCGATGATCAGCACCGGTTTATTGAGCGGCGCGAGGCGAGAGACCTGTTCCAGCACTTCGAGAAAGCTGTTTGCTTCGCCGAGTAAATTGTCTTTGTATCCGGGCATGATGAAATTAACCACTCCTTAGCGATATTCACCAGGGAAGAATAGTTCTTCATCGCGCAAAAATCAATCAGACTCTGGAAAATCAATAAGATAAAAACCTGGCATGATGTTTGTATTATCAGTACAGCAGGGCATAGCCCGATAACAGAACTATGAGGATTTGATTATGGGTATTTTTTCTCGTTTTGCCGACATCGTGAACGCCAACATCAACTCACTGCTTGAGAAAGCGGAAGATCCGCAGAAGCTGGTACGTCTGATGATTCAGGAGATGGAAGACACGCTGGTTGAAGTGCGTTCAACCTCCGCCCGCGCGCTGGCGGAGAAAAAACAGCTTACGCGTCGTATTGAACAGGCAACCGCACAGCTGAACGAATGGCAGGAAAAAGCGGAACTGGCGCTGCGTAAAGACAAAGAGGATCTGGCCCGTGCGGCGCTGATCGAAAAACAGAAGCTGGCCGAAATGGTCGCGACGCTCGAGCATGAAGTCACGCTGGTGGATGACACGCTCACCCGTATGAAGAAAGAGATTGGTGAGCTTGAAAATAAACTTAACGAAACCCGCGCGCGTCAGCAGGCGCTGACCCTGCGTCACCAGGCGGCAAGCTCTTCCCGCGACGTGCGTCGTCAGCTGGACAGCGGTAAGCTTGATGAAGCGATGGCGCGTTTTGAATCGTTTGAACGTCGTATCGACCACATGGAAGCGGAAGCTGAAAGCCACGGCATCGGTAAGCAGAAGTCGCTGGATCAACAGTTCGCCGATCTGAAGGCTGATGATGAAATCAGCGAGCAGCTGGCGGCACTGAAAGCCAAAATGAAGCAAGACAACCAATAATAATTCCTGCGGCACCTGAGCGTGCCGCCTCATAAGACAAGGAGTACACATGAGCGCGCTTTTTCTGGCCATTCCCCTGACAATTTTCGTGCTGTTCGTTTTGCCGATTTGGCTATGGCTGCACTACAGCAACCGTTCTTCTCGGGGCGAACTCTCCCAGAGTGAACAACAGCGTCTGGTGCAGCTCTCCGACGAGGCGAACAAAATGCGCGAGCGCATTCAGGCGCTGGAAGCCATCCTGGATGCTGAGCATCCAAACTGGAGGGACCGTTAATGTCTGGACTGAATCTGAACAAAAAGCTGTGGCGAATTCCACAGCAGGGCATGGTGCGCGGCGTTTGTGCCGGGCTGGCTCACTATCTTGATGTTCCGGTAAAACTGGTCCGCGTGGTCGCGGTGCTATCGATCTTCTTTGGCCTGGCGTTTATTACCCTGGTGGCATACATCGTCCTGTCGTTTGTCCTTGACCCAATGCCGGACGGAGAACTGGCAGCGGAGGGAGCCCCGACAAGCAGCGATCTTCTCAATGCCGTTGATGAGCAACTCGCCGCCGGTGAGAAGCGGCTACGGGAAATGGAACGCTATGTCACGTCGGATACCTTTACGCTGAGAAGTCGCTTTCGTCAGCTTTAAGAGAGAGATGAGATGAAACAACACTGGCAACAGGCCGGTCAGAAGGTAAAACCCGGCCTGAAAATCGCAGGTAAACTGGTCCTGCTGACCGCGTTACGGTTCGGCCCGGCAGGTGTGGCGGGTTGGGCAATTAAATCCGTTGCCCGCAAACCGGTCAGAATGGTGCTGGCCGTGGCGCTCGAACCGCTGCTGCAAAAGGTGGCAAAACGGCTTTCTCGCCGCTACTTATCCCAATAATTCCCGCTGGCGTTAGCCCTTTCCCTGACGGGGGAGGGACTGGCGACGGTTAACCGCATTTCCTCTTTTCCCCGTTCTTTCTTTGCGGCAGCTCACAATATTTCGCCGAGCTGCTTTGCAATCATCTTTTTCTCTTTCCTGGTCCGTTGACAGATATTTTTCATGGGAGTAGATTGCCACTTCGTGGGACCGCTACCATGGAAAATGAAATGAATCGAAAAATTAAAGAGATTATTAATTTTGTTTACGGGGAAACGTTTTCTGACGCCCATCTTAATGTGCTGCTGGAAAATATTGGAAATGCCGCTTCTGTTATTACGGAAAAACGTAAAACGGGTTGGGATGAAAAAGACGTTGTCCTGATTACCTATGCCGATCAGTTTTCAGCGAAAGGGGAGAAGGCGCTACCGGTTTTTACACGTTTTTATAACAGGTGGCTTGATCACTCTTTTTCTCATGTCCATCTCTTGCCTTTTTATCCATGGTCTTCGGACGACGGATTTTCTGTTATCGATTATCACGAGGTTGCACCGGAAACCGGAACGTGGCGAGACGTTTTCGAATTAAAACAGTCAGCCAGTTTAATGTTCGATTTCGTATGTAACCATATGTCGGCCAAAAGCAAATGGTTCGCTAATTACCTGAAGCAAATGCCAGGATATGAAGATTTCTTTATTTCTGTCGATCCTGAAACAGACTTATCCGCGGTGACGCGTCCGCGTGCCTTACCGCTTCTTACGCCTTTCACGCTGCATGATGGCAGCGTGCGACACCTGTGGACCACCTTCAGCGAGGACCAGGTCGATCTCAATTTCGCCTCTCCGCAGGTGCTGATCGCGATGGTCGACGTGCTGCTGCATTACCTGATTGAAGGGGCGCGATACATTCGTCTGGATGCGGTCGGATTCATGTGGAAAATACCCGGAACAAACTGCATCCACCTTGAGCAAACCCATCAGCTCATCCAGTTTTTCCGCGCCATTACCGAGGCTGTCGCCCCTGGAACGGTGATTATTACCGAGACGAACGTTCCGCATAAAGATAACGTTGCTTACTTTGGTGACGGTGAAAATGAAGCGCAGATGGTGTATCAGTTCTCATTGCCTCCGCTGGTGCTGCATGCGGTACATTCTCAGGACGTCCGGACGCTGAGCCAGTGGGCAGCGTCGCTGACGTTGCCTTCCACGAAAACCACCTGGTTTAACTTCCTGGCCTCGCATGACGGGATTGGTCTGAATCCATTACGCGGAATTTTACCCGAGTCGGAAATCCTCTCGCTTGTGGAAAAACTTCAGGCTGAAGGCGCGTTGGTTAACTGGAAAAATAACCCAGATGGCACACGCAGCCCTTATGAAATTAATGTGACCTATCTGGATGCTTTAAGTCCGCGTGACGGTCTTGATAGCCAACGGATTGCCCGGTTTATTCTGGCGCATGCCGTCCTTTTAAGCTTCCCCGGCGTGCCCGCGGTTTATATCCAGAGCATTCTCGGTTCCCGTAATGATTATGCAAGTGTTGAACGCCTGGGATACAACCGTGCGATTAATCGTGAGAAATACACTGCAGGACAAATTGATGGCGAGCTTGAAGATAAAAATAGCCTACGCTCTCAGGTCTATCGCTCGTTAAGCCAGTTAATTGCGCTGCGTCGGGCGGAAAAGGCATTCCATCCTGACAGCGAGGCTTATTTCAGTGTGCCAGGTGAACATGTTTTAAAAATCGTTCGCGTGGCGGATTGTGGTGAGAAAGTAACGGCGCTGTTTAATTTCAGTGACGGCATTCAAACGGTGGAATCCGATATTCATTCCGGAACGGAGTTGATTTCCGGGAAAGATATTACGGATAAAACGCTGACCCTATATCCATGGCAGGTGTTGTGGATTAAAGAAAACTAAAAAGGACCTTAAAAATGAAAATGCCCAGAATTGTGCTGATATCAGCACTGGTTTCGTGCGCCTTGTTATCAGGGTGCAAGGACGACAAAAAGTCTGCTGTCACCATTGAGTTTATGCACTCGTCAGTTGAGCAGGAGCGCCAGGCGGTTATCACGAAGCTTATCGAAAAGTTCGAGAAAGAGAACCCCGGCATCACGGTGAAACAGGTGCCGGTAGAAGAGGATGCTTACAACACCAAGGTCATTACGCTCGCCAGAACGGGCGCGCTGCCAGAGGTGATTGAAGTCAGCCATGACTACGCGAAAGTTATGGACAAGGAACAGCTGCTGGATCGCAAAGCCATCGCCGAAGCCATTAACGCGGTAGGCAAGGATACCTTCTATGACGGCATCTTGCGCGTGGTTCGTACGGAAGACGGTTCTGCCTGGACGGGGGTGCCAGTCAGCGCCTGGCTATCGGGCGTCTGGTATCACAAAGATGCGCTGGCTGCGGCGGGTATTCAGGAGCCGCATAACTGGGAACAGCTGCTGAAAGCCAGCCAGAGCCTTAACGACCCGGCCAAAAAGCATTACGGCATTGCGCTGCCCACCGCGGAAAGCGTGATGACGGAGCAGGCATTCTCCCAGTTTGCGCTTTCCGGCGGCGCGAACGTTTTTGATGCCAAAGGGAACGTCGACATCGATACCCCTGAAATGGCAAAAGCTCTGGCGTTTTACAAAGATCTGGCCGCGACCACCATGCCGGGTTCAAACGACGTCATGGAGATCAAAGATGCCTTCATGAACGGTTCTGCGCCGATGGCGGTTTACTCCACCTACATCCTGCCGGCGGTATTCCAGGACGGAAACCCTGCAAACCTGGGCTTCGTCGTCCCAACTGAAACCTCTTCTGCTGTTTACGGCATGGTCACGTCGCTGACGATTACCACCGGTCAAACCGAAGATGAGACTCAGGCGGCTGAAAAGTTTGTGACCTGGATGGAGCAGGCTCAAAACGCAACCGACTGGGTCATGATGTCGCCCGGCGCGGCACTGCCGGTGAACAAGCTGGTGGTGGGCACCGATACCTGGAAAAACAACGATGTGATTAAAGCGTTTGGGCAACTGCCTTACGAACTGATTGCGCAGTTCCCGAATGTGCAGGTGTTTGGCGCGGTGGGGGACAAAAACTTCACGCGCATGGGCGATGTTACCGGGTCCGGCATCATCAGTTCCATGGTGCATAACGTCACGGTGGGGAAAAAAGATCTCAGCAACACGCTTAGTAACAGCCAGAAGCGTCTGACCGATCTGATTTCACAACGATAGGAGCGCTCTGCGGAAGGAAATTATGAAGACGTTGTTTTCTGGTCGTTCAGATATGCCTTTCGCCATGCTGCTGTTGGCCCCCAGCCTGATTTTGCTGGGGGGCCTGGTGGCCTGGCCAATGATTTCCAATATTGAAATCAGTTTCTTACGTCTGCCGCTCAACCCGCGTATTGATGCGGTGTTCGTCGGGCTGGATAACTACATCCGCATCCTGGGGGATGCTGCGTTCTGGCACTCGCTGTGGATGACGTTCTGGTACACCGCGCTGGTGGTGATCGGCAGCACGGGGTTGGGGCTGGCGGTTGCGATCTTCTTTAACCGTGAATTCCGTCTGCGGAAAACGGCACGTTCACTGGTGATTTTGTCCTACGTCACCCCGTCCATTTCGCTGGTGTTTGCGTGGAAATACATGTTCAACAACGGCTACGGCATTGTGAACTATCTGGGCGTTGACCTGCTGCATCTGTATGACCAGGCACCCCTGTGGTTCGACAATCCTGGCAGCAGCTTTGTGCTGGTGGTGTTGTTCGCCATCTGGCGCTACTTCCCGTACGCGTTCATTTCGTTCCTCGCGATTTTGCAGACCATTGATAAGTCGCTGTATGAAGCGGCGGAAATGGACGGCGCGAATGCCTGGCAGCGTTTTCGAATCGTTACGCTGCCCGCGATTATGCCAGTGCTGGCAACGGTGGTGACGCTCCGCACTATCTGGATGTTCTACATGTTTGCGGATGTCTACCTGTTGACGACCAAGGTCGATATTTTGGGCGTCTACCTATACAAAACGGCATTCGCTTTCAACGATTTGGGTAAGGCTGCGGCGATATCCGTTGTGCTGTTCGTGATCATCTTCGCGGTGATTCTGCTGACCAGAAAAAGGGTAAACCTCAATGGCAACAAATAAACGCGTACTGAGCCGTATTGGTTTCTACCTCGGTCTGGCGGTGTTCCTGGTCATTACGCTATTCCCGTTCTTCGTGATGCTGATGACGTCATTCAAAAGCGCGAAAGAGGCGATATCGCTTAACCCGACCATTTTGCCGCAGGCGTGGACGCTGCAGCATTACGTCGACATCTTTAACCCACTGATTTTCCCGTTCGTGGACTATTTCAAAAACAGCATGGTGGTGTCGCTGACCTCCTCGGTGATTGCCGTATTTCTCGGCACGCTGGGGGCTTACGCCTTGTCCAAACTGCGTTTTAAGGGCCGCACGACGATCAACGTGAGCTTTTACACCGTTTACATGTTCTCCGGGATCTTGCTGGTGGTACCGCTGTTCAAAATCATCACTGCCCTTGGGATCTACGACACCGAGCTGGCGCTGATTATCACCATGGTGACGCAGACGTTACCGACAGCGGTGTTCATGCTGCGCAGCTATTTCGACACCATCCCGGACGAAATCGAAGAAGCCGCGATGATGGACGGCCTCAACCGCCTGCAAATCATCTTTCGCATCACCGTGCCGCTGGCGATTTCCGGGCTTGTATCGGTGTTTGTCTACTGCTTCATGGTGGCGTGGAACGACTACCTGTTTGCGTCCATTTTCCTGTCCAGCGCCAGCCATTTCACCTTGCCGGTCGGGCTGAACACGCTCTTTAGCACGCCAGATTATATCTGGGGTCGCATGATGGCGGCATCGCTGGTGACGGCGCTTCCGGTGGTCATCATGTACGCCCTGTCTGAACGTTTTATTAAAAGTGGTTTGACCGCCGGCGGCGTGAAGGGCTGAGGCGGCCAATTTTAACAAGGAGTCAGTCATGAAAAAATTAGTTGCGACAGCGCCTCGTGTAGCGGCGCTGGTGGAATATGAAGATCGTCCGGTTGCGGTCCATGAAGTGAAAATTCGCGCCCGCTTTGGCGCGCCGAAACATGGTACCGAAGTGGTGGATTTCCGCGCCGCCAGTCCGTTTATCGATGAGGAGTTCAACGCGGAGTGGCAGATGTTTACCCCGCGTGAAGAGGGGACGGCCCGCGGGATCGAATTCGGTAAGTTCCAACTGGGCAATATGGTGGTTGGCGACATTACTGAATGTGGTGCAGACGTCACGGAATACCAGATCGGCGACAGCGTCTGCTGCTACGCACCGCTGCAGGAAACGGTGATCGTTAACGCGGTGAATAACTACAAGCTGCGCAAAATGCCGCAGGGTGCCTCCTGGAAAAACGCCGTTTGCTACGATCCGGCGCAGTTCGCCATGAGCGGCGTGCGTGATGCCAACGTGCGGGTCGGCGATTTTGTGGTTGTGGTGGGGCTGGGTGCGATTGGGCAGATTGCGATCCAGCTGGCCAAAAAAGCCGGTGCGTCAATTGTCATCGGCGTCGACCCTATCGAACACCGCTGTGACATCGCCCGTCGTCATGGGGCAGACCACTGTCTGAACCCAATCGGCACAGATGTCGGTCTGGAAATCAAAAAGCTGACCGGGAAGCAGGGCGCGGATGTGATCATCGAAACCAGCGGCTTTGCAGATGCGCTGCAGTCCGCGCTGCGCGGGCTGGCCTATGGCGGCACCATCTCCTACGTAGCCTTCGCGAAACCGTTCGCGGAAGGTTTTAACCTTGGCCGCGAGGCGCATTTCAATAACGCGAAGATTGTCTTCTCCCGTGCCTGCAGCGAACCCAATCCGGATTACCCGCGCTGGAACCGCAAACGTATTGAAGAGACCTGCTGGGAACTGCTGATGAACGGCTATCTGAATTGTGAAGATCTCATCGACCCGGTCGTCACCTTCACCACCAGCCCGGAAAGCTACATGAAGTATGTCGATCAGCATCCGGAACTGAGCATCAAAATGGGCGTCACTTTTTAAGCTAAGGAAAGCAAAACATGAAAATCGCAACACAAAATCAGGCCTTTTTCCCGGTCAATATCATGGAGAAATTCCAGTACATCAAAGCGATGGGTTTTGATGGTTATGAAATTGACGGCAAGCTGCTGGTGGAGAATCTCGCCGAGGTAAAAGCGGCGATTAAGGCCACCGGCCTGCCGGTGACGACGGCCTGTGGCGGATACGATGGCTGGATCGGCGACTTCATCGAAGAACGTCGTCTGAACGGGTTAAAGCAGATTGAACGCATTCTGGAAGCGCTGGCTGAAGTGGGCGGCAAGGGCATTATCGTGCCTGCTGCCTGGGGAATGTTTACCTTCCGTCTGCCGCCAATGACCTCCCCACGCAGCCTGGACGGTGACCGCAAAGCCGTAAGCGCCTCCCTGCGCTGGCTGGATGAGGTGGCGGCGCGCACCGGAACAACCGTCTACCTGGAGCCGCTGAACCGCTATCAGGATCACATGATCAACACCCTGGCTGACGCGCGTCGCTATATCGAAGAGAACGGCCTGAAGCACGTGCAGATCATCGGCGATTTCTATCATATGAACATCGAAGAAGACTCGCTGACGGATGCGCTGCATCAGAACCGCGATCTGCTTGGCCATGTGCACATCGCAGATAACCACCGCTACCAGCCGGGCAGCGGCAGCCTCGATTTTGCCAGCCTTTTCGATCGGCTGCGTGCGGATAACTACCGGGGTTACGTGGTGTATGAGTGCCGTGTTCGCGCCGAGGATCCGGCTAAGGCATACCGGGACTCGCTCACTTACTTGCGTAAATGCTAAGGATGACGAGCGTGATGAGTGCTTCTACACCTTCGCCTCTGCGCGTCGCCATCATTGGCGCCGGGCAGGTCGCGGATAAAGTGCATGCCTCGTATTACGCCACGCGCAGTGATGTTCAGATGGTGGCTGTCATGGACAGCCATCCTGAACAGGCTCGGGCGTTTGCGGAACGTCATGGTATTTCCTCGGTATGGCAGGATGCGCGAGAGATGCTCGAGGCGGTTAAGCCGGATGTGGTGAGCGTCTGTTCGCCTAACCGGTTCCATTTCGGGCACGTCATGGCAGCGCTGGAAGCTGGCTGCCACGTGATGTGTGAAAAACCACCTGCTATGACGCCGCAGGAGGCCGACCGGATGCGCATGGCCGCGCGCAAGGCGGGAAAAGTGCTGGCGTATGATTTTCACCATCGTTTTGCTCTCGATACGCAACTGCTGCGTGAAGCTGTGATAAAGGGGGAACTGGGCGAAATTTATTACACCACGGCGCAGGCGCTACGCCGCTGCGGGGTTCCCGGCTGGGGCGTCTTAACCAACAAAACGCTTCAGGGCGGTGGGCCGCTGATTGATATCGGCATCCATATGCTCGATGCCGCGATGTACGTGCTGGGGTTCCCGGCGGTAAAACGGGTGACGGCACACAGCTTCCAGAGGCTGGGGAACCGTAAATGCAGCGGTCAGTTTGGTGCGTGGGATCCCACGCAGTTTACCGTTGAAGATGCCCTGTTTGGCACCATTGAATTTTGCAACGGCGGCATTCTGCGTCTGGACACGTCGTTTGCGCTCAATATCCGCGAACAATCCATCATGAATGTCGCATTTTGCGGTGAAAAGGCGGGCGCCATGCTGTTCCCGGCGCACATCTACAACGACGAAGCCGGTACTTTAGTCACCCTCACGCAGCGTGAAGAGGCTGACGATCGGCGTCATATGCGCAGTATGGATGCCTTCGTACGGCATGTGCAGGGAGAGCCCGTCATGATCGCTGATGCGGAGCAGGGGCTGGTTATCCAGCAGCTCGTCGCCGCGCTGTATGAATCAGCAGAAACAGGGGAAAGCGTGACGTTATGCTAAACGTGTCTGTATTAACCGACCCGGGCTTTTGTCCACACAGCCTGAATAAATACGCCTCCATCATGGCCTGCGGTAATGGCTACATGGGGATCCGCGCTGCGCATGAAGAAGATTACACCCAGCAAACCCGAGGCATGTATCTTGCGGGCCTCTATCATCGTGCCGGTCGCAACGAGACCACTGAGCTGATCAATCTGCCGGATATCATCGGTATCGATGTTGAGCTGGATGGCGTCAATTTCACGCTCCTGTCAGGCGAAATCCTCGAGTGGCAGCGCGAGCTGGCGTTTGCTAATGGCGAGCTTCGTCGCAGCGTCGTCTGGCGCTCGCCTGACGGGAAACGCTATCGTCTGGAGAGCCGTCGTTTCGTGTCGATGGACCAGTTGCCCTTAGTGGCCATGCAGCTTTCGATTACACCGCTCGATGCCGCCACGCAGGCCGTGCTGAAAACCGGCATTGACGCAACGCAAACGAACAGCGGCAGACAGCATCTGGATGAAGTGTCGGTCAGAGTGTTCGACAAGCAATATATGCAGGGCGTGTATGAAACGCAGGACCGCGCGTCTGAGATTATTGTTTCAGCGTATTGTCGGCTCTCAGCGAAGAGCGACAGCTGTTTCACCGCCAAAAATCGTCGTCTCAGCGTACATCATTCGCTGACGATTGCTAAGGGTGACACTGTCACGCTGGAGAAGATCGTCTGGGTGGCACATCGCAGTGATAAAGCTCTGTCGCAGGCGTCTTTCGCCCGCAACGCGCTGGCCGATCTTAAGGTCTGTGCGGCAAGAGGCTACGACGCGTTGATTGAGAGTTCGGCGTATGCCTGGAAAGCGGTCTGGCGTGACGCTCGGGTGGAGGTGGACTCTACGGAACATCAGGATCAGATGGCGCTGGATTACGCCGTCTGGCATTTGACGACCATGACGCCAGCCCATGATGAGCGAAGCAGTATCGCCGCCAAAGGGCTGACGGGAGAGGGGTATAAAGGCCACGTCTTCTGGGATACCGAAGTTTTCCTGCTGCCTTTCCATCTCTTCACTCGCCCCCAAACCGCCCGTAGCCTGCTGCGCTATCGTTGGCTCAACCTGGCCGGGGCGCGGGAAAAAGCCCGACGCAACGGCTGGCCCGGCGCGTTGTTCCCATGGGAAAGCGCCGCCAGCGGCCTGGAAGAGACGCCAGAGTTCGCGGCTATCAACATCCGAACCGGCACGCGCCAGAAGGTGGCCTCCGCGCTGGCGGAACACCACATCGTGGCGGACATTGCCTGGGCCGTCGTCGCTTACTGGCAGGCGACGCACGATGATGCCTTTATGCGAAACGAAGGCCTGACGCTGCTGATGGAAACCGCCGCGTTCTGGATGGGCCGCGCAACGGAAATCAATGGTCGCCTCGAAATCCATGACGTCATCGGACCGGACGAATATACCGAGCATGTGAACAACAACGCTTATACCAACTATCTGGCCTGGCACAACGTTGCCTGCGCTCGCCAGTTTGTGACGATGTTTGGGCGCGAGGATGAAGGTTTTACGCAGAAAGCGACACGGTTCCTGACGCGCTTATGGCTGCCGGAGGCCAATCCAGACGGTGTGATCCCGCAGGATGATACCTTCATGGCGAAACCCGCCATTGATCTCAGCCGCTATAAAGCAAAAGCAGGGAAGCAGACCATTCTGCTCGATTATTCCCGCGCGGAAGTCAACGACATGCAGATCCTTAAGCAGGCTGATGTTGTGATGCTTACCTACCTGTTGCCGGAGCGGTTTACCCCGCAGCAGTGCGCCGCCAATCTGGCGTTCTACGAGCCCCGCACGATCCATGATTCATCGCTGAGCAAGGCCATTCACGGCATTGTGACCGCCCGCTGTGGTGACACCGAAGGTGCCTACGCCTTCTGGCGCGATGGCGTCGCCATCGATCTTGGGGACGACCCGCACAGCTGCGATGACGGAATTCACGCCGCTGCGACCGGCGCTATCTGGTCCGGCGTCATTCAGGGCTTTGCCGGTGTGCAGATTGTAGAAGGGGAGCTGCATCTTGCGCCGAAACTGCCAGCTCACTGGCAAAAACTGGCATTCCCCCTGCGCTGGCGGAACGCAACGCTGCACTTTACCTATGAAAACGAAGTGTTAACCATTGAAGCTTCGGCACCTTCCATGCTGACGCTGTGGGGCAAGACGCTACACGTATCGGGGCGGAAAGTTTGCGCTTATAAGGATTTTCTTGCACCTGTTAATGGGACCGCTACCACGGAGGGGCACTATGACGCTTAAGGCTGTTGTATTCGATCTGGACGGTGTGATCACCGATACCGCCCACCTCCATTTTCTGGCCTGGCGTGCAGTGGCGGATGAAATCGGCATCACTTTCGACGAAGCGTTTAACGAACAGCTGAAGGGCATTAGCCGCATGGATTCCCTTCAGCGCATCCTGAAGCATGGCGGGAAAGAGGGGACGTTTAGCGATGAGCAGCGCCTCGCGCTGGCGACCAAGAAAAACGCGCTCTATGTCCAGTCTCTGGCGTCGCTGACGGAGGATTCACTGCTTCCCGGTATTCGCGACGTGCTGGCGGATATCCGTGCGGCGAAAGTCAAAATTGGGCTCGCCTCCGTTTCCCTGAATGCCCCGGGGATTCTGCACGCGCTGGGCATTCATCAGGCCTTCGATTTTTGCGCCGATGCTTCCCGTATTTGCCGCTCAAAGCCAGACCCGGAGATCTTCCTTGCCGCCTGTGCAGGCCTGAATGTGCGTCCTGACGCGGCTATAGGTATCGAAGATGCACCTGCAGGCGTTGAGGCGATCAACGCGGCGGGAATGCTATCGGTTGGGATTGGATGTGGCCTGAACCATGCGGGTTTACAACTTCATTCAACGCGGGAACTGACCTGGAAATGCCTGACCGAGTTTTGGGCATCCCGGACGTATTGATAAGGAATTAACAATGGCTCAACTGTCCCTGAAACACATTCAGAAAATCTATGATAACCAGGTCCACGTGGTTAAGGATTTCAATCTCGAAATCGAAGACAAGGAGTTCATCGTCTTCGTCGGGCCTTCGGGCTGCGGCAAATCCACGACGCTGCGCATGATTGCCGGTCTGGAGGAGATCAGTGCGGGTGAACTGATTATTGACGGGGTATGCATGAATGACGTGCCCGCCAAGTCTCGTGATATCGCGATGGTGTTCCAGAACTATGCGCTTTATCCGCATATGACGGTCTACGACAACATGGCGTTTGGCCTGAAGATGCAAAAAATTGCGCCAGTGGTTATCGACGAGCGCGTTAACTGGGCGGCACAGATCCTCGGATTACGCGAGTACCTCAAGCGTAAACCGGGCGCGCTGTCCGGCGGCCAGCGACAGCGCGTGGCGTTGGGCAGGGCGATCGTGCGCGAAGCGGGCGTGTTCCTGATGGATGAACCGCTCTCCAACCTCGATGCCAAGCTTCGCGTGCAGATGCGGGCTGAAATCAGCAAGCTGCATCAGAAGCTTAACACCACCATGATTTACGTGACCCACGACCAGACGGAAGCCATGACCATGGCGACCCGCATCGTGATCTTAAAAGACGGCATTATTCAGCAGGTCGGTGCACCTAAGCAGGTCTACAACGAACCGGCAAATATGTTTGTTGCCGGGTTTATTGGATCGCCAGCCATGAATTTCATTCGCGGCGCTATCGACGATCGCTATTTCGTCACGGAAACGCTGCGTCTGAAGATTCCAGAGGACAAGCTCGCTTCACTGAATGCCGCAGGGTATCAGCGCAAAGCCGTGGTCTTTGGGATCCGCCCGGAAGATATCCTCACTCTGCAGAGCAGCGGTAAGCATATCGCAGCGAAAGTCAGCGTAGCCGAACTGACCGGCGCGGAGTTCATGCTTTACGCCAGCGTTGGGGGCCATGAGCTGGTGGTTCGCGCTGGCGCCGCGAATGATTATGCCGCTGGGGATAATATCAACATCCAGTTCGATATGAACGAGTGCCATTTCTTCGACGCTGAAACCGAAGCGGCTATTAGATAAGAAAGGTGTTCGCCGGAAATGCAAATTTCCGGTTTTTTTGTTTGTTACTTATAAAGGGAAAATTAAATGAGTACTCTACTAAGAAGTGCTGCGCTCGTGCTGTGCGCAGGAGTTAGCTGTGCACAAGCATCAGAGGCAGCTAAACATTGGGAATTTAATATTGGCGCAATGTATGAAATCGAAAACGTTGAGGGGCAGGGCGACGATAAAGATGGATTATATGAACCTTCCGTGTGGTTTAATGCAACCTGGGATGCGTGGACTATTTCGCTGGCGATGTATCAGGAGGGGCCGGTTGATTACAGCAGTATGACCCGTGGAACCTATTTCGATCGTCCTGAATTTCAATTACGCTATCGCTTTATCGGAACCGATGATTTTACCTTCGGTCTGACCGGCGGTTTCCGTAATTATGGTTATCACTTTAAAGATGAACACGGCGCCAAAGACGGCAGCGCGAATATGCAGCGCTATAAAGTTCAGCCTGACTGGGATATTAAATTAACCGACAACTGGCGTTTTGGCGGCTGGTTTGCCCTGTATCAGTTTGCTAACGATCTGCAAAAAACCGGCTATGCTGACAGCCGCGTTGAAACCGAAACGGGCTTTACCTGGACCATTAACGAAACCTTTGCGGCTAAAGTGAATTACTATTTAGAGCGCGGTTTCAATATGGACAGTTCCCGTAATAACGGCGAGTTTTCTACTCAGGAAATTCGTGCCTATCTGCCCATTTCGTTAGGCCAGACCACCTTAACGCCTTATACCCGCCTGGGGCTAGATCGTTGGTCGAACTGGGACTGGCAGGACGATCCTGAGCGTGAAGGACACGATTTTAACCGACTGGGTCTCCTCTACGCTTACGATTTCAACAATGGTTTATCCATGACGCTTGAATACGCTTATGAGTGGGAAAACCACGATGAAGGCGAGAGCGACCGCTTCCACTATGCGGGGGTTGGCGTAAACTACGCGTTCTGACCGACGGCGCGCCAGGGGCACTTCGCCCCTGGTTTTATCGAAGGGATGCGGCCAACAAAAAGTGGGTATCAACCAGCACTTTTTGCGGGGCGGGATGCCCCGCGATACGCCTGAAAAGAAGATCGCAGCTCTCTTCCCCCAGCTTACGGGTGGGGATATCAAAGCCGCCAGGTGCGGGCGTTAAAATGAGAGACAGCATCGGATCACTGTATCCGGCTATCACCACCTGCTCAGGGATCATCAGATTCAACTCATCCGCCGCGCGATAGAGGCTAAGTAACTTCATGCTGTCGGTAGCGAATACCGCATCAGGTGGCGTGGGTGAAGACAACAGTTCCAGAGCCGCCGTAAGCGCACTCTCATGGGTATAACCGCCGTCCCTGATCCAGTCCGGATTAAGGGCAATATGGTGCTTTTCCAGACTGGCTTTATAGCCCGCAAGGCGATCGATCGAAACATGATAATCAAGCGGGGCATGCAGACAGGCAATTTTACGGCGTCCGTTTTTAATAAAGGTTTCGGTCAGCGTGGCGCTGTCATGGAAATTATCCGTGTCGACGGAATAAATATTCTGAAACTCACCTTCAACTTTGCCGATAACCACTACCGGTACGCCATACGCATCCAGCGTGGTGAAAAAGGATTCATTTGCCGGTGAACTCAGCATTATGATCCCTTTGATCATCTTCTGTTTTATTTTACTCACGCATTTCAGCAGATCGTCTTCGCTGCTTTTTGACGTTTGTAAAATAACGTCAAAGCCTTCTTCTTCCGCTTTTGCCGTAATGGCATGCAGGACATCGGAGAAAAAAGGATTTCCGGCAGTGGTTTTGGTTGAACGGGTCGAAATAACCATAATGGCATCGAAGCCTGAAGAGGTCAGGGCGCGGGCCAGTTTGTTGGGCTGATAATTTAATTCGTCAATCGCCTTCAGCACTTTTTCACGCGCTTCGGGAGAAATATTCGTTTGTTTATTCAGAACGCGGGAAACGGTTGATTTCGATACGCCCGCAACCCGTGCGATATCATAGATGGTGGGTGACATACACCTTACTCACTCCGGACTGACAGCAATGCCGTTCATCTTACTGGAGAGAAAACGGCAATAGCAATAAATAAGAATTGATAATCAACGATCTGCCCCCATTTATTGTATTCTGAAGCCATGCATTCAAGGCTTCCAGGCAACGAAGGACGGCGATGAAGCGACTTAAAAACGAAATCAATTCACTGGTGAACCGTGGCGTTGACCGTCATCTGCGTCTGGCCGTGACGGGGCTGAGCCGCAGCGGTAAGACGGCGTTTATCACCGCGATGGTAAACCAGCTCCTGAACCTGCACGCCGGGGCACGTCTGCCGCTGCTCAGCGCGGTGCGGGAAGAACGCCTGCTGGGCGTGAAGCGCGTCCCTCAGCGTGATTTTGGTATTCCGCGTTTTACCTATGACGAAGGGCTGGCGCAGCTCAACGGCGATCCGCCCACGTGGCCGACGCCGACGCGAGGAGTCAGTGAAATTCGCCTCGCGCTGCGCTTTCGCTCGAATGAATCCCTGATGCGCCACTTCAAGGATACCTCCACGCTGTACCTTGAAATCGTCGATTACCCCGGTGAATGGCTGCTCGACCTGCCGATGCTGGCGCAGGATTACCTCAGCTGGTCCCGCCAGATGACGGGGTTGTTGCAGGGGCAGCGCGCCGGGTGGTCGGCCAAATGGCGACAGCTTTGCGAAGGCCTGGACCCGCTTGCGCCGGCCGATGAAAACCGTCTGGCGGCCATTGCCGAAGCCTGGACGGCGTATCTGCACCAGTGCAAGCAGGAAGGGTTGCACTTCATTCAGCCGGGTCGCTTTGTCCTGCCGGGTGATTTAGCGGGCGCGCCTGCGCTTCAGTTCTTCCCCTGGCCGGACGTGGATGGGGTGGGCGAGTCGAAGCTGGCGCAGGCCGACAGGCACACAAACGCCGGGATGCTGCGCGAGCGTTACAATTACTACTGTGAAAAAGTGGTCAAGGGATTCTATAAAAACCATTTCTTGCAATTTGACCGTCAGATTGTGCTGGTGGATTGTCTGCAGCCGCTCAACAGCGGGCCGCAGGCCTTCAACGATATGCGCCTGGCGCTGACGCAGCTGATGCAAAGTTTTCACTACGGGCAGCGGACGCTGTTTCGCCGTCTGTTCTCACCGGTGATCGACAAACTGCTTTTTGCGGCCACCAAGGCCGATCACGTTACGGTCGACCAGCATGCCAATATGGTATCGCTGCTGCAGCAGCTGGTGCAGGACGCCTGGCAAAACGCCGCCTTCGAAGGGATCGCCATGGATTGCCTTGGGCTTGCGTCCGTGCAGGCAACGCAAAGCGGGCTGATTGACCTTAACGGCGAGAAAATACCGGCATTACGCGGGAACCGGCTCAGCGACGGTGAACCGCTTACCGTCTATCCGGGCGAAGTGCCTGCGCGGCTGCCGGGTCAGGCCTTCTGGCAGAACCAGGGCTTCCAGTTTGAAGCCTTCCGCCCGCAGGCAATGAGCGTCGATCGGCCATTACCACACATCCGTCTGGATGCGGCGCTGGAGTTTTTGATTGGAGATAAATTGCGATGACGGAACCGTTAAAACCGCGCATAGACTTTACCGGAACGCTTGAGCAGGACCCTCAGGAGGCGTTCAAAACCGCGCAGACGTTCAGCGGTACGCAGGCTGATAACTTTGCTCCGGCCCTGACAGAGGAGCCCGGCGTTGAGGAAGGTCCGGCAGAGGCGGTTGTTGAAGCCGCCCTGCGTCCAAAGCGCAGCCTGTGGCGCAGGATGGTCACCGCCGGTCTGGCGCTGTTTGGCGTAAGCGTGGTTGGGCAGGGCGTGCAGTGGACGATGAATGCCTGGCAAACTCAGGACTGGGTCGCGCTGGGCGGATGTGCCGCGGGCGCGCTGATTGTGGGTGCGGGTATCGGATCGGTTGCCACCGAGTGGCGGCGGCTCTGGCGTTTGCGCCAGCGCGCGCACGAGCGTGATGAAGCGCGGGATCTGCTCCACAGTCACGGCACCGGCAAAGGCCGCGCGTTCTGTGAAAAGCTGGCCAGCCAGGCCGGCATCGATCAGTCGCATCCGGCGCTTCAGCGCTGGTACGCCGCCATCCATGAAACCCAGAACGACCGGGAAGTGGTGACGCTCTACTCCCATATAGTTCAGCCAGTGCTGGATGCCCAGGCGCGACGCGAGATCAGCCGTTCTGCGGCGGAATCCACCCTGATGATTGCCGTCAGCCCGCTGGCGCTGGTCGATATGGCCTTTATCGCCTGGCGTAACCTGCGCCTGATCAACCGTATCGCGAACCTGTACGGCATAGAGCTGGGTTATTACAGTCGACTCCGGCTGTTCAAGCTGGTCCTGCTCAATATCGCGTTTGCCGGGGCGAGTGAACTGGTGCGCGAAGTGGGAATGGACTGGATGTCGCAGGATCTGGCGGCGCGTCTTTCTGCTCGAGCCGCCCAGGGTATCGGCGCGGGATTGTTGACGGCGCGTTTGGGGATTAAAGCGATGGAAGTTTGCCGTCCGCTGCCGTGGATTGACGGCGATAAGCCCCGGCTGGGGGATTTCAGGCGCGAGCTGATCGGCCAGCTCAAAGAGACGCTCAATAAAAAACCGGCTCCGTGAGGTTTTGTTCACTTATCGTGCTGGCTGTCAATATTTGTTGACAGCCATCTTCCCGATCACCGTGTTCTGACATATCATTTTACTGTTATTGGCTTAAAACGGTGAATTTCCCATGCGTCTTGAAGTCTTCTGTGAAGACCGTCTCGGTCTGACCCGCGAGTTACTCGATCTTCTTGTTTTACGTAGCATTGATTTACGTGGCATTGAGATCGATCCTGTCGGGCGAATTTACCTCAATTTTGCCGAAATTGAATTTAATACCTTCAGCAGCCTGATGGCGGAAATCCGCCGTATCGCTGGCGTTACGGATGTACGCACCATTCCCTGGATGCCCTCTGAGCGTGAGCACCTGGCGCTGAGCGCGCTGCTGGAAGCCATGCCTGAGCCGTTCCTCTCCCTGGATTTGAAAAGCAAAGTTGAGCGCGTTAACCACGCGAGCTGCCAGCTTTTCGCGCAGAGCCAGGAGAAGCTCAGCAATCATAATGCCGCGCAGCTGATCCCCGGTTTTAACTTCCAGCGCTGGCTGGACAGCAATCCGCAGAACACGCTTAGCGAGCACGTGGTGATTAACGGGCAGAACTTCCTGATGGAGATCACGCCGGTCTATCTGAAAGGGGAAGGGAATACCCGAGTATTGACTGGCGCGGTGATCATGCTGCGCTCGACGTTACGCATGGGTCGCCAGCTGCAAAACATTTCCAGCCAGGATGTTGGCGCGTTCAGCCAGATTATTGCCGTCAGCCCGAAAATGCGCCATGTGGTTGATCAGGCGCGCAAGCTCGCAAGCCTGACCGCGCCGCTGCTGATTACCGGGGACACCGGCACCGGGAAAGACCTGCTGGCTCACGCGGTGCACCTGGCGAGCCCGCGTGCGGCCAAGCCTTATCTGGCACTTAACTGCGCCTCTATTCCGGAAGATGCCGTTGAAAGCGAGCTGTTTGGCCACGCGCCGGAAGGCAAGAAAGGGTTCTTCGAGCAGGCTAACGGCGGCTCGGTGCTGCTGGACGAAATCGGCGAAATGTCGCCACGTATGCAGGCTAAGCTGCTGCGTTTCCTTAACGACGGAACCTTCCGCCGCGTCGGCGAGGATCACGAAGTGCATGTGGACGTGCGCGTCATTTGCGCCACCCAGAAGAATCTGGTGGAGCTGGTGCAAAAGGGGATCTTCCGCGAGGATCTCTATTACCGCCTCAACGTCCTGACGCTGAATATTCCCCCGCTGCGCGATTGTCCGCAGGACATCATGCCGCTAACGGAACTGTTCGTCGCCCGCTTTGCCGACGAGCAGGGGGTGCCGCGTCCGAAGCTGTCTGCCGATCTCGGCACGGTGCTCATGCGCTACGGCTGGCCGGGCAACATTCGCCAGCTTAAAAACGCCGTTTATCGTGCGCTGACCCAGCTGGAAGGTTATGAACTGCGTCCGCAGGATATTCTGTTGCCTGATTACGACGCGGGGACGGTATCGGTCGGCGAAGAGGCGATGGAGGGTTCGCTGGATGATATCACAAGCCGTTTTGAGCGCTCCGTGCTGACGCAGCTGTACCGCAGCTATCCCAGCACCCGCAAGCTGGCAAAACGTCTTGGCGTCTCGCATACCGCGATCGCGAACAAGCTGCGTGAGTATGGATTGAATCATAAGAAAGGTGACGAATAACAAAAAGCCTCTGTAAAGAGGCTTTTTGCTTTATGGTTATTCCTTCGCCATCGGCGTGTTAACGATTTCTGTTTTTGTCTCTCCCTGAATCGACGCAATCCTGTTTTCGACCTCTTTCACCTGCTGCGGACTGTGCAGCAGGGTATAGGTCAAGTCAAACTGCGCGCTGGCACCGGGCTGCAGCTGCTTAACCCGCTTCTGCTCGCGTTCAATCGTAACGGGGTAGGCGTAGCTGGTGCCTGGCTCAATGCCCGTGACGTAGCCCTGCTTCAGCGTGTCGGTGTTCTTCCACAAGGTCAGCACGGGCAGCTGGCGGGTATCAAACTGGATTGACGCGCCTTTATCTCCGGCTTTATTGACCACCGCTGCAAGCGTTTCGTGGTTATTGTCCGCGAGCGGTTTAATGTTAAAGACCATCTCATCAAAGCCTTTTGTCGGCCCGGCATAGGTTTGCCAGACGTTAACGCCCGCTTTGGCGTAGTCATTGAACGGGCTCACGCTCGCCGCCGGCGCAAGGAAACGCGCGCCTTCTTCGAGGATCGGCGTGCCGAAGTTGCTGTGATAGATGATTTGGTAATCATGAGGGTAATCCGCATGGTTGGTCAGAACATCATGCAGGCTGAACTGGTTGGTTCCGGGAACGTAGCGCAGTTCGGTCATGGTTTGCAGATCCGATTTTTTAAACGTGCTCTCTTTGATCAAACCCCGAACGCGGATCTCATGCGGAGCAGCATCGGCGATTTCAACCTCGACCTGCGAAACGGGGGTATTACCGGCCCTGCCGTGCAGGGTGTAAATTTGCCCATCCGCAGTGACCGGGTGTCCTGTCCACTCATAGCCACAGCGCACCATCATCTCGTTGAAACCATCCAGCCAGCCGAGACCGTTGCGGCTCTCAAGATTGATATATGCCGGATTAACGACCTCTTTAACGGGCGAATTCCACCCCAGTCGGGTTCCAAAGCCTTCTACGTGCAGAAGGTTCATCCCGCGAGTCGGGCTCAGGGTAATCGTCAGGCCATCTTTGCTGCTAATTATGATGACTTTGCTGCCTTCCTGTTTACCACCGTGTAAGACTTTTTGCTCAATGCTGAACGTTTGATCTTTAACTTTCAGCTCATCACTGGAAATCTTCCAGTTTCCCTTCTCTACGCTGCTTTCAGCGCTTGTCAGCACCCAGGTTTTGGCCGCTGCATGGCCAGAAATCAGTACCGCAAGGAGCGTAAAAGCGAATTTAATTTTCATATTTTATCCTTTTTGCTGAAACGATTATTTTCTTTCGTAAGCAAATCTAATGTTTAGGCTAAAAGGGAAATGTGATGTGCTTCACTGCGGTCGAAAATAGAGAATTTTAACGATTATTATGCGCTATTGATCACGACAGCGTTACATATTGTCTTAGTTATTGCATGATTAATGTGATTTGTGTTCATTTTAGCTTTAACGATTCAGCTTTAAGGCAATAAAAAACCCCGCCGCGGCGAGGTTGAGATTAAGTTGTATAGAATGCTAAGTACTTATTATGCTTTCAGCACGTCCAGCGCGGCAGTGTAGTCCGGCTCGGTGGTTATTTCGTTAACCAGTTCGCTGAAGACAACGGTATCGTTTTCATCCAGAACCAGTACGGCACGTGCTGCCAGACCTTTCAGTGGGCCTTCCGCGATGCTGACGCCGTATTTCTCGAGGAAATCTGCGCTGCGCAGGGTGGAGAGGGTAATAACGTTGCTCAGGCCTTCGGCACCGCAGAAACGGGACTGGGCAAACGGCAGGTCAGCGGAAATGCACAGCACAACGGTGTTGTCCATTTCAGTCGCCAGCTGGTTGAATTTACGCACGGACGCGGCACAAACGCCGGTATCAATGCTTGGGAAAATGTTCAGTACTTTGCGTTTACCCGCAAACTGAGCCAGTGTGACGTCAGACAGATCTTTAGCCACCAGAGTAAAAGCCTGCGCTTTGTTGCCAGCCTGCGGAATGGAACCTGCAACAGCAACCGGGTTGCCCTGGAAATGAACGAGTTGTGACATAGATATCTTCCTGTTTACATATAGTTAACGTCGGGGCTAGTGTATGCCATCAGCGGATAACACGGCAAACCAAATTTTTCGCCTTTCCGGGCCGCAAGGAGTCAGTGATGAGAAGCGTTAAGGTCTATGAAGAAGCCTGGCCATTGCATACCCCGTTTGTGATCTCTCGCGGCAGCCGAAGTGAAGCCAGCGTGGTCGTGGTTGAAATCGAAGAAGAGGGGGTCAAAGGCGTCGGGGAATGTACGCCTTACCCGCGCTATGGAGAAAGTGTCGCGTCGGTGATGGCGCATATCATGACCCTGGTGCCTGAGCTGCAAAAGGGGCTCACGCGCGAGGCGTTACAGCAGCGTTTACCCGCCGGGGCAGCGCGTAATGCCATCGACTGCGCGCTATGGAGCCTTGAGGCCGCCAGGCAGCAGCAATCGCTGACGTCCTTGCTGGGTGTGGCGCTGCCGGAGTCCGTCGTGACGGCGCAAACGGTCGTGATTGGTGAGCCGGAGCAGATGGCCGCCAGCGCAAAAGCGCTCTATGACGCCGGGGCCACGCTGTTAAAAGTGAAGCTCGACGATCGCCTGATCAGCGAGCGGATGGTCGCCATTCGCTCGGCGGTTCCCTCGGCCACGCTGATTGTTGACGCCAACGAGTCGTGGCATCCCGAGGGGCTTGCCGCCCGATGCCAGCTGTTGGCCGACCTGGGCGTGGCGATGCTGGAACAGCCTCTGCCAGCGAAGGATGATGCGGCGCTGAAGAATTTTATCCATCCGCTGCCCGTCTGTGCGGATGAAAGCTGTCATACCCGCGAGAATTTGAGCGCGCTTAAGGGCAGCTATGAGATGGTCAATATCAAGCTCGACAAGACTGGCGGGCTGACAGAAGCGCTGGCCCTGGCGGCGGAAGCGCAGGCGCAGGGCTTTTCCCTGATGCTGGGATGCATGCTCTGCACATCCCGGGCGATCGGCGCGGCGCTACCGCTGGTCAATCAGGTCCGTTTCGCCGATCTGGATGGCCCGACGTGGCTGGCGGTTGACGTTTCACCGGCGCTTAATTTTACCAGCGGCGTGCTTCATCTTTGAGGCTGCCAGCGCAGTAGCTCCATCATCGCGTTTAAGTATTTTTCGCTGGCTTCGTCGGAGGAAATTGGCGGGAATTCAGCGGTGATGCAGGGCAGGCTCAAATCGGCGCACCAGCTACCGAACGATCCGGGTGTTTCATAGCCCACGCTGGTGACGAGCGGCAGGGCAAAAGCCTGCGCCAGCCAAGCGCCCAGGTCGGAGTGACGCGGATCTTCAATACAGGCCAGCGGATCGTGGAAGGAGACAACCCAGGCGGGGTGGATCTTATGGATAAGCTGGCACAGCGCCTGCGTTTCCGGCTCGGAGCCGGGCTTGTCTCCCGTCAGCAGCACCACGTCCCGCTCCTCGGCGGAGCTGTTCCAGCGATAAACCGTTTCGCCGGCGCGCCAGTTTGCCGCCGGGAAATTACGGTTCAGGTCAACGCCCCTCGCATTCGCCCGTAATCCAAGCTGACAGCCGTCCGGATTGACGGCAAGAATGACGTGGTGACGTCGCAATGAAGGCGTCAGCGTCCGCAGCGCGCAGGAAAGCGTGACGATGGACGAGTTTTCATCTCCGTGCGTGCCGGCAATGATCAAACCGCTGCTGCGATCGGCATCGGGCGCCGGGAACCAGATCAGCGATGCGCCTAAAAATGAGCGGCCATATTGTTCAGCGCCCGGCGGGAAGGCGCCGCGCTCCGCGCGTGGTCGGGTGGTTGCCATACGAAATCCTGATAAAGAAGTCTCTACTGGCAGTGTTGTGCAAAACCCGCTGTTAATCAAATAGTTTCCGTAACGCTTGAGAATTGCCTTAAATCACTATTCGGGCGTAAGGTATTTGCATTTCTCTTTTTCGAAACAAATAATTACGCATCTGCTTGTTACCTGAATTCATCAAAGGGGATCTTATGAAGCATCCTGTTTCGCGTCTTTGCGCTGCACTGTACCTGTGCGGACTCTCTACACTCTCGTACGCTGCTGATGTGCCCCAGGGCACGGTACTGGCGCAAAAACAGGAGCTGGTCAGGCATATTAAAGACGAGCCGGCTTCGCTCGATCCGGCAAAAGCGGTGGGATTACCCGAGATTCAGGTGATTCGCGATCTTTTCGAAGGGCTGGTGAATCAGAACGAAAAAGGGGAGCTGACCCCGGGCGTGGCGACGCGCTGGCAGAGCAACGATAACCGTATCTGGACGTTCACCCTGCGCGATAACGCGAAATGGTCTGACGGTACGCCCGTCACCGCGCAGGATTTTGTCTACAGCTGGCAGCGTCTGGTTGACCCGAAAACCACCTCTCCGTTTGCCTGGTTTGCGGCGCTGGCAGGCATCAACAACGCGCAGGCCATTATTGATGGCAAAGCGGCGCCAGATACCCTGGGCGTGACGGCGGTGGATGCCAGAACCTTACGCGTCCAGCTGGATAAACCGCTCCCGTGGTTTAGCAACCTGACGGCGAACTTTGCCTTCTATCCGGTGCAAAAAGCGAACGTTGAAAGCGGGAAAGAGTGGACGCGTCCGGGCGCTCTGGTGGGTAACGGCGCGTACGTCCTGAACGACCGCGTGGTGAATGAAAAACTGGTTGTCGTACCGAATACACACTACTGGGACAATGCGAAAACTGTCCTGCAAAAAGTGACTTTCATTCCGATTAATCAGGAATCGTCCGCCACTAAGCGCTATCTGGCGGGAGATATTGATATCACCGAATCGTTCCCGAAAAACATGTATCAGAAGCTCCTGAAGGACATTCCGGGACAGGTGTATACGCCGCCTCAGCTCGGGACCTATTACTATGCGTTTAACACGCAAAAGGGTCCGACGGCCGATGCCCGGGTGCGTCTTGCGCTGAGCATGACTATCGATCGCGGCATTATGGCAGAAAAGGTATTAGGTACAGGCGAGAAGCCGGCCTGGCATTTCACCCCTGACGTGACGGCGGGTTTCACCCCTGAACCTTCTCCGTTCGAGCAGATGTCCCAGCAGGAGCTGAACGCTCAGGCGAAAACGTTGCTTCAGGCCGCAGGTTACGGCCCGCAGCGTCCGCTGAAGTTGACCCTGCTGTACAACACCTCGGAAAACCACCAGAAAATCGCCATTGCGGTGGCGTCTATGTGGAAGAAAAATCTCGGTGTGGACGTCAAACTGCAAAACCAGGAGTGGAAAACCTATATCGACAGCCGTAATACCGGCAATTTTGATGTGATCCGCGCGTCATGGGTAGGCGATTACAACGAGCCGTCGACCTTCCTGTCTCTGCTGACCTCAACCCACAGCGGTAATATCTCGCGTTTCAATGAGCCGGCCTACGATAAAATTATCCACCAGGCGACGCTGGAAACCACGGCGAAAGCGCGTAATACGGACTACAACATGGCGGAGAAAATCCTCATGGAGAAAGCGCCTATCGCACCCATTTACCAGTACACCAACGGTCGTCTTATTAAACCGTGGGTTAAAGGGTATCCGATTAATAACCCAGAAGACGTGGCGTATAGCCGGACGATGTATATCGAGAAGCACTGATGTTTTATGAGACCTGGCGCATTCTCGCGCCAGGTCTGCAAAACGCGGTACCGCTTCATCCGTTGTTATTCTAACAGCGCGTTAAACTTCGCCAGCCACTGCGGATGCGCGGGCCAGGCGGGAGCCGTCACCAGGTTGCCGTCAACATGGGCCTGATCGATGCCGATAGCGGCGTAGTGTCCCCCGCTGAGACGTACTTCAGGCGCGCAGGCAGGGTAGGCGCTACAGGTTCGTCCTTTCAGGATGCCCGCGGCAGCAAGCAGCTGCGGGCCGTGGCACACCGCAGCAATCGGCTTACGCGCGGCGTCAAATGCCTGCACCAGCTTTAACACGTCCTCATTTAGCCGCAGATACTCGGGCGCTCTCCCACCGGGGATGAGCAGCGCGTCGTAGTCCTGCTCCTTAACGGCGGAAAAATCGGCGTTGAGGGTAAACCGGTGACCGGGCTTTTCGCTATAGGTCTGGGCACCGTCAAAGTCATGGATTGCCGTCATGATGTAGTCGCCCTTCGGTTTGTCGGGGCAGACCGCATCCACCTGATGGCCAATCATCTGCAAAGCCTGAAAAGGCACCATGGTTTCGTAATCTTCGGCGTAATCGCCAACCAGCATCAGGATCTTCTTGCTCATCTTTCCTCACCTCTATCAATAAAGATGATTAAGATATAGCCTGGCGTGGCTGAATTGCCGGAAATAAAAAAGCCCGTCAGAGCACGGGCAACATAAGCAAATGAATAAGTGATTCGTTATCAACGTTGTTGGAGGATAACGCCGCGTATTTTACGCGGCTGTAAGGGAAGCAGATACCTGACATATTCGGTAGGTGAAACAAGCGATTAAACGTGCGTTACGGTGCGTCGAAGGTCGGGTAAAGGCTATTTTCAAGAAACTCGACGAGATACCAGATCTCACCGCTAAAAATAAACCAGAAGCCAAATATAATAAGGAGTAAAATAATTAAGGTGAGTATTATTTCTGTTTTTCCCATTGCGGCTTTTACCCACCTGACGCTAATTCATTCGAGGTGGGCATTGTAGCGGGGCTTTTCCGGATACTCCAGTTTCATGCAGCAAGGACTTTATTGCGTCCGTCATTTTTAGCGCGATACAGCGCATCGTCCACACGCTTAAACAGCTCGTCAATACTTTCACCCTGATTGTGCCGCGCTACGCCGATGCTGACGGTGAACCGCGGCAAGCCAGGAATCGTAATGCGGGCAACGGCCGCGCGGACTGACTCGGCAATCTGCAACGCGGTGTCGAGAGAGGTGCGCGGCAGCAGGATAACGAACTCTTCGCCACCCCAGCGGAACACCATGTCGCCTTCCCGACTACAGGCTTCCAGCGTTCGGGAAAGGGCGATAAGCACCTCATCGCCTTTCAGATGGCCGAACAGGTCATTAATGTTTTTGAAATGGTCGGTATCCACCAGCAGCAGGCTAAATTGCTGCTGCGCAGGAAGTTTATTCAGGTTGCTTTGATCGGTAATCGCGTGGATGATGCACAGCATCAGCTTGTCGCCGTAGATCTCAATGGGCCCGGCATACGTCTGAACGTGGCGGGTGGATCCATCGGCAAGGCGGTGAACAAAATTGAGCGGCTTATGACCGCCGGGCAGCGCGGCAATTGCAGTCATAATGGGCATCACATCTCGCCCCAGCGTATTGATTTCCCAGGTATGCTTACTGCACATGTCATCATGTGAATAACCATAAAAATTGAGCGCGGCCAGATTCGCATCGACGATTTGACCGTCGCGGGCCGGATCGATTAGCAGCATCGGGGCGCTGTTGGTCAGAAAAAAGCGCGCATAAAAACCCTGCTTTTTCCGCCGGTAGGTGGCGGAACGGCTGGCCTTCAATCCTGAGAGTATTGGTTGGGAGACGCCCTCGAAAACGATCACATCTCCCCAGGGCACGTAGTGGGCAAGCGAGAGGCGACAGCTTAACGGCGTATCCTGTCCAACCCGGTTCGTTGTCCAGATTTCGACGATCTCCTGCTCTGTTTTCAGTTCAGATACATACATCGACAGGACGGTTTGCGCACTGGCTGAATAAATCCCTTTTCGCAGGTCATTGAGCGTTTTATCCCCCATGATCTGCGTTGCGGCCACATTCGCAAAAACGATCTTTTCCGACACGGGTGAAACGAGCCACACGGGTGTTTTAATTACATTCAACGCATCAAAACAAGGTTGCGACATAGGCGTTTCCTGTTCATCGACAACATGTGCCTGACAATCATGACAGAATTGACTCGCGTGCAATCCTTTGAAACATACTCCACTTAACCCCGTCAGGCATGATTTTTTTGAGAAATAAATGCGGGATCCGTTTGAATTTTATTAATGGGTATAATCTGTTTGTCTGAGTTTATCTGCAGCAGTAGCCACGGTACCTGTTCGGCAGGTAAGGGCCGGGAGAAAAGATATCCCTGCAGGTAATCGCAGCCGAGACGGGTGAGAACCACCTGCTGTTCTTCCGTTTCTATCCCTTCTGCCACCACATTCATCTCCATGGTCCGGGCGATACTGATAATAGTTTCAACCAGCTTGTAGCTTTTTTCATTTTCCAGCATCGACGTGACAAAGCTTCTGTCGATCTTGAGTTCTTTTGCCGGAAGCACGCTCAGCATCAGAAGGTTGGAATAGCCCGTTCCAAAATCATCAATCGAGACAACGATCCCCGCGTGATTAAACGCGTTGAGCAACTCAATGCTGCGGTCGAGATTTTTAAGCGCGGTGCTTTCCGTTACCTCCAGGATCAGCCGGGATGGAGACAGGCTATATTTTTCCAGCATCGACGAGATGATCTGGAAAATGTCCGGCTGTTCAAACTGGATGGGGGATAGGTTGAGCGACAACGTCCACTGGCTGAAACCTTGTTCAGTCCAGAAATGAAGCTGTCGGCATGCCGCCTCAATGGCCCAGTTACCTACCGGAATAATTAAGCCAGTCTGTTCCAGCGTGGGGATAAACAGATTAGGCAGCACAACGCCTTGCTCAGGATGCCGCCAGCGCAGAAGGGCTTCAAAACCGTGAATGGTTTTTTCTCCCGCATGCCAGGTTGGCTGGTACCACAGTTCAAACTGATCGCGTTCAAGCGCCTGAGAGAGTTCCTGCAGGAAACCGGGTTTCGCCGGGATCGCCGTTGACATCTCGGCACGGTAAATCGCCCAGCCGTTGCGGCCATCTTCCTTGACGCGATGTAAGGCTGCATCCGCCTTGAGCTTCAGCTCATGCAGCGTTTCGCCATCCTGAGGATAGAGGCTGACGCCTGCGCTGATCGTCGTGCTTAACGTATGCCCGCAGACAGACAGAGG
This sequence comes from Enterobacter sp. UCD-UG_FMILLET, assembly GCF_000762975.1. Classification (NCBI taxonomy): domain Bacteria; kingdom Pseudomonadati; phylum Pseudomonadota; class Gammaproteobacteria; order Enterobacterales; family Enterobacteriaceae; genus Enterobacter; species Enterobacter sp. UCD-UG_FMILLET. The sequence continues at coordinate 126,466 of NZ_JRJC01000015.1, read as the reverse complement.
GCGTCGCACATCCTCGAGCAACGCGGTGAGCAGGGCGTTGAGCCTGTCGTCGTCACATTCCGGCACCAGCAGGATAAAGGCGTCGCCACCCAGCCTTGCCAGAGTCATCTCACGCGTGAGCCGGGCCGTGATGCGCTGCGCGACCGTGATCAATAGCTCATCACCGACGCTGTGACCCCACGTATCGTTAACGCGTTTGAAGAGATCGACGTTCAGGAAAATCACCGCAAATGGCTTCTTGCTCAGCAGCGCGCTGCGCAGACAATCCTGCATGCGGAGATCCATCTGGTGGCGGTTTGCGAGCCCGGTGAGCGCGTCAAAACGCGCCTGTAGCTCAAGCTGGCGGTTGAGCTGCTGCAGATTATCCGTCAGCCGGTTAGTGCGCCGGTGAGAGTCGATAAGTGAAATGATTAACATCACCCCGAGCAGGCAGAGCGTGGTGACCGAAACCCAGATGGATAACCCCAGCTCGCCGATGCCGCCCGGCAGGGTGTGCGCCATTTCCTGAAACTGAGCGGCACTCATGCCGGTATAGTGCATCGCACAAATGGCGGCACCCATGACGAAGGCCGCGAGAATGCGATTGATAAAGACGCCTTTGCGTTTATCCCGAAGACGGAAAGCCAGCCACAGCGCCGTGCCGGAGGCAACAACGGCAATAACCACGGACAACCCCACGAGGCGGCGATCCCAGATGATGCTGCCATCCAGCATCAGGGCCGCCATACCGATGTAGTGCATAGACACCACGCCAGCGCTCAGGATCGCCGTAGCAAAGATCAGTCGAAAGGGAGAAAGTTTTTTGCCCGCGACGGCAATATTAAGTGCCGTGGCCGATGCAACCACCGCGACGCCCAGTGACGCAAGGGTTAACCAGAGGTCGTAGCTCATCATCATGGGCATTTGCATCGACAGCATGCCGATAAAGTGCATCGACCAAATGCCAATGCCCAGCGTGACCCCACCGGCAATGCGCCAGAACAGGGCAGCCTTTCGGCTGGAGAGGGGGATCTTGCCGGCGCTGTCCAGCGCCACAAAGGAGGCGATAAACGCCACCAGATAAGAGATAGCGATTAACACAGGGTCCCACGATATATTGAGCATTATGCAATCCCACGCCTGAGAGGGTTACCGATTTCGCCTGCCGGGTACATCTTTATCGGGCAACGAACATGCGCATTCAAACCATATTAGTTATTTATCGTGAAAAATGACCAGTCATATTAATACTCTAAAACTTATTAAGAATATAAAATATATTCTCTTGTTAATATATTAAGCATTGCTAAACAAGAACCAATAACAGTAGCAAAGCTCCTTAAATATGAAGGCGATCGTGTCGTCTCACCGCGGGCGATACTATCGCTTAAGATGGCGGGAGACCAGTATCACAGCATGCTGAGCAGAACATTTTCACTAATACGCTCTTTTTATCTGACTTAACGTAAATCTCAGGATGCTAACGGCGAAACAAAAAACAAGCGTCGTTTGCGATGAAAAACTTCCGGGCCAATGCTATAAGTCTAAGTGCCGACCAAAATATAAAACGTGGGTATTATCATGCTAAAAAATATTAGTGTAAGGACCTTTATTATCGGGTTCCTTTTCTCTCTTTTTTTGGTAAGTGCAGGTGTCGTTGTTCTATTTTCCAGCAATACGTCTCTCTTTATTTCGCTTAATGTCATCAATTTCGTTGCGCTATTTTTGCTCTGGGTCTATATGACGAAGTATCTTGTGACGCCGATCAATACGGTGAAGAAAAGTATTGAAGAGGTAACCGCAGGCAACCTTGGCGTCTCTATCCCTGAATTTGGCAATAACTGTGCGGGCCGACTCATTCCCGGGATAAACAGCCTTTCCGGCAATATTGCGACGCTGGTGCGTGAGATCAGGGCATCATCACAAACCGCCATGACCTTATCGGATCAACTCTCGGCACGTAGCGCTCAGCTATCGGTGAAAACCGAGCAGCAGTCTGCGTCTTTGGTGCAAACCGCAGCCAGCATGGAGCAAATGGCCGCGAGCACCAAAAACAATGCCGATAACACCCGCCTGGCGAGCGAGCAGGCAAATGTGGCGACGTTACAGGCGCGCAAGGGCGGCGAGCTGATGGGGCAGGTCGCCAGCAATATGCAGTCCATTACCGAATGCGCGCAGCAGATGACGGAGATTATTTCGCTCATTGACGGCATTGCGTTCCAGACGAATATTCTGGCGCTCAACGCGGCCGTTGAGGCGGCAAGGGCGGGCGATCATGGCAAGGGTTTTTCTGTGGTCGCGGAAGAGGTAAGAAACCTGGCACACCGCAGCGCGGAAGCCGCGAAGAATATCAAAACGCTGATTGAAGTCACCAGCAGTAACGTCACGCAGGGAGCCAGCGTTGTGTCACAGGCAGAGAAAAACATGCATGAAATCGTGACCGGCTCGGGAAATGTCAGCCGCTTAATGGACGATATTTCCGCGTCAACCTCAGAGCAGGAGAAAGGCATTTCTCAGATTACCCTGGCGCTATCGGAGCTGGAGCGGGTTACGCAAAGTAACGTGGCAATGGCAGAGGAGCTCAACGGTTCGTCTGATGTACTGCGTAATCAGGTGATTGAGCTGCAGACCCGAACGCGTAATTTCAGGCTCGATCGGTCATCCTTGTCCTCATCACCTGGCGGCTCGCCATCCTTCCTCCAGCGGCCAGAGCACTCTCTCTGACAGCACCTCAAAGCCTGGCATGCCAGGCTTTTTTTACGCCTCCGCCTGGTATGTACAATTCCTGAGCGATTTCAGCGCGATGGGATACATAGTTGTTGCTTAACCCCTGATGAAAGCTAGACTGACACCGAAAGAGCTAAAAAGGTGGAGGCGCTGTGGAAAGCATTAAAGGATCTGAACTTAACGTTCCGGACGCAGTTTTTGCGTGGGTGCTGGATGGTCGCGGCGGTGCGCGACCGCTGGAAGATAATGATGTGATCGATAGTGCGCATCCCTGCTGGCTACATCTGAACTACACCCACCCGGACAGCGCTGACTGGCTGGCTTCGACGCCGCTCTTGCCCAATAACGTGCGCGATGCACTGGCGGGTGAAAGCCTGCGGCCCCGCGTGAGTCGAATGGGTGACGGGACGCTGATCACCCTGCGCTGCATTAACGGCAGCACGGATGAACGCCCGGATCAGCTGGTTGCGATGCGTGTCTACATGGACGATGGGCTCATTGTGTCCACCCGGCAGCGTAAAGTCCTGGCGCTGGATGACATCGTCAACGATCTGAAAGAGGGCACCGGGCCGGTCGACTGCGGCAGCTGGCTGGTGGACGTCTGTGACGCGCTGACCGATCATGCTAGTGAATTTATTGAAGAACTGCACGACAAAATCATCGACCTGGAAGATAACCTGCTCGATCAGCAGATCCCGCCCCGCGGTTTTCTGGCCTTATTGCGTAAGCAGTTGATTGTGATGCGCCGCTACATGACGCCGCAGCGCGACGTGTATGCGCGTCTTGCCAGCGAAAGGCTCGCGTGGATGAATGACGATCAGCGACGCAGAATGCAGGATATTGCCGACAGGCTGGGACGCGGGCTGGACGAGATTGATTCCTGTATTGCCAGAACGGCGGTGATGGCGGACGAAATCGCGCAGGTGATGCAGGAGTCGCTGGCGAGAAGAACCTATACGATGTCCCTGATGGCGATGGTGTTTTTACCCAGCACGTTTCTTACCGGGCTGTTTGGCGTGAACCTGGGGGGAATTCCGGGTGGTGCTTATCGCTACGGCTTTACCGCCTTTTGCGTGATGTTAGTTGTTTTGATTGGTGGTGTTGCATGGTGGTTGCATCGTAGTAAATGGCTGTAAATTTACGCTTTTTTCAGCTTTCAACGGGATCAAAACGCTCTTTTAATTGAGCGAAGTCAATAAACATCTACCCCGTAAGGTGCAATATGACTCCCGCAGGTGAATGCAACGTCAAGCGATGGGCGTTGCGCTCCATATTGTCTTACTTCCTTTTTTGAATTACTGCATAGCACAATTGATTCGTACGACGCCGACTTCATAGTCGGCTTTTTTTTGCCTCCTGATTCTCAGCGTCTACCCTAAAAGGGACGACAGCAAATTCTGGAGGGAATGATGAGCATCCTGAACGCTCTGCTACTGCAACAATCGCGTCAATCCGATCCCGTCCCCACCGATCCGGTGCCAATGCCCGATCCCATCCCGCGTCCGCAGCCGATGCCCGACCCGCCGCCCGATCAAGAACCGATTAAATTGTCGCATCGAACCGCGAGATCTGCGAGGATACGCGCCATCTGACCGCAAAGATGACCACGAGAGACTACTGTGACCGCTTTTTCTACCCTGAAAGTTCTGCCCGCCGCCCAACTCGATAACCTCAACGAGTTGGGTTACCTCACGATGACGCCTGTTCAGGCGGCCGCGTTGCCCGCCATCCTTGAGGGCCGTGACGTGCGCGTGCAGGCGAAAACGGGCAGCGGGAAAACGGCGGCATTTGGCCTTGGCCTGTTGCAGCATATCGATGTGGCGCTATTTCAGACCCAGTCTCTGGTGCTGTGCCCGACCCGCGAACTGGCAGACCAGGTCGCGGGTGAACTGCGTCGCCTGGCGCGTTTCCTGCCCAACACCAAGATTTTAACCCTCTGCGGCGGACAGCCGTTCGGCGCGCAGCGTGATTCACTCCAGCATGCGCCGCACATCATTGTCGCAACGCCCGGCCGCCTGCTGGATCACCTGCAAAAAGGCACCGTCTCGCTGGATGCGTTACAAACGCTGGTGATGGATGAGGCAGACAGGATGCTGGATATGGGCTTCAGCGATGCGATTGACGAGGTGATCCGTTTCGCCCCGGCCGATCGTCAGACGCTGCTGTTCTCCGCGACCTGGCCGGAGGCCATCGCCGCCATCAGCGGGCGCGTGCAGAAAAATCCGCTCACCATTGAAATCGACAGCGTAGATGCGCTGCCCGCTATCGAGCAGCAGTTCTTTGAAACCTCGCAGCAGGGGAAAATTTCGCTCCTGCAGAAATTGCTGAGCCAGCATCAGCCTGCGTCCTGCGTGGTGTTCTGTAATACCAAAAAAGACTGTCAGTCGGTCTGTGATGCCCTGAATGCCGCCGGCCAGAGCGCACTGTCGCTGCATGGCGATCTGGAGCAGCGCGATCGCGATCAGACGCTGGTCCGTTTCGCTAACGGCAGCGCCCGCGTTCTTGTTGCAACCGACGTCGCTGCGCGCGGTCTGGACATTAAATCCCTTGAGCTGGTGGTGAACTATGAGCTGGCGTGGGACCCTGAAGTGCACGTGCACCGTATTGGCCGTACCGCGCGTGCGGGAAACAGCGGTCTGGCGATCAGCTTCTGCGCACCGGAAGAGGCGCAGCGCGCCAACATTCTCTCTGAGATGCTGCAGATTAAGCTGAACTGGATGAATACACCGGCCAGCGCCAGCATTGTGCCGCTGGAGGCTGAAATGGCGACGCTGTGTATTGATGGCGGTAAAAAAGCCAAGATGCGTCCAGGTGACGTATTAGGGGCGCTGACCGGGGATGTGGGTCTGGACGGGGCGGATATCGGCAAGATTGCGGTCCATCCGGCGCATGTCTACGTAGCGGTTCGCCAGGCGGTTGCCCATAAGGCATGGAAGCAGCTGCAAAACGGGAAAATTAAGGGTAAAACCTGTCGCGTACGTCTGCTGAAATAAAGAATGGAGCGTCTCAGAAGGTCCTTCTGAGACGCTAATCGCTTACTTCACTTCAAGCACGTTGAGACGCAGCTCTTCAAACTGATTGTCATCTTCTTCCGGCTGCCAGCCCGCTGGCTGCATGGGAATATCTTCCCGATCAAACGCCAGGTCTCCGCCGTTCACGACTTCTGACTCGTGGTTGATGCCCTTAAAGTCGAACAGCTCTACATCCGCGAGATGGGAAGGGACAACGTTTTGCATCGCGCTAAACATGGTTTCGATACGCCCTGGATAACGCTTATCCCAGTCGCGCAGCATGTCGCCAATTACCTGACGCTGCAGGTTCGGCTGAGAGCCGCACAGGTTACATGGAATGATCGGGAATCCTTTAGCCTGAGAAAAACGCTCAATGTCTTTTTCGCGGCAGTAGGCGAGAGGGCGGATCACAATGTGCTTGCCGTCATCGCTCATCAGTTTAGGCGGCATGCCTTTCATCTTGCCGCCGTAGAACATATTGAGGAACAGCGTTTGCAGGATATCGTCGCGGTGATGGCCCAGCGCAATTTTGGTCGCGCCCAGCTCCGTCGCGGTACGATACAGAATGCCGCGGCGCAGACGAGAACAGAGTGAGCAGGTGGTTTTCCCTTCCGGGATTTTCTCTTTCACAATGCCGTAGGTATTTTCTTCGACGATTTTATACTCAACGCCCAGCTTTTCGAGGTATTCCGGCAGAATGTGCTCCGGGAAGCCCGGCTGTTTCTGGTCAAGGTTGACCGCCACCAGGGAAAATTTCACCGGTGCGCTTTGCTGAAGATTACGCAGGATCTCCAGCATGGTATAGCTGTCTTTACCCCCTGACAGGCAGACCATGATGCGGTCGCCTTCTTCAATCATGTTGAAGTCTGCAATGGCTTCGCCCACGTTACGGCGCAGTCGCTTTTGCAGTTTATTCAGGTTGTATTGTTCTTTTTTGTTAATTTCTTGATTCTGTTGCATTAAGTACTACCTTCGGAGCCAGCAGGGGCAAACATTGTATGCCGCGTATGGTACGGATTCCGGCGACGAATACCAGCACGTTTTACAGCGGGGTTAAATATGGAACCCTATAACGATTCACATCATGCAGGCTTAAGGGTAATGACTAGTGATGCCGGGGTGATGCGTTATATCGACAAGGGTAGCTTTAAAAAGCCTGAAAAACCTGGGAGGGCATCAGAAGGGTGCAGGCTCGCTGGGATAAGTATCACTTTTATCTCAGCTTAAAGCACCTCAACCAATTCAAATTCTTCTGCGATCAGTTCCATATCTTCAGAAAAATGGCCTTCGCGGAAGAAAAATCGCTGATGCTCTTTCTGCCAGTATTCAAGGCTTAAATCACCTTCACCCTCTTTGCGAGCGAACTCCTCATTAACATCGCAAAAACGCACCAGCCGCATTGAAACCAGCCGGATCACACAGACTGGGACATCCTGGCCATCAAGGATTATGTTGTAGCTCCCCATCCGCGGAGCAGACATATCCTGCGCGTACGAGGCAAAAGATCCGCAGGTGGCCGTTTTGATTCCTTTTTTAATCAGGTCCGCAAGCACGCTGGCCAGTTCCGGGCCATCACCCATTTGCCAGGCCACTGCGCCTGGGTATTTCATTTTTAATTCCTCAACCTTTACCATGCCAATCCTTTCTTAACCCTTGATTAAAACAGTTTTAGCATAAACTCTGTCGTTACAGGAAGCGTAGTCGGCTTTTCCTACACCTTTGTGCACGGGTGGGCAGGAAAACAAAGCGTTGCGCATATTGGCCGAGTAAATATAACCTTATGGGGTTATTTGTGTGGTGAATCTGTTGCCTGCAGCCAGGCGCGTGACGTTGTATAACGAGGAAAAGTCAGCGGAACAGAACCGACACCACGCTTTTTCTGTAACTTTTATATTTCTGACGCCTGACATGGTATTTCTTTCTTTATCAACCATGCTTAAGACGATGACAATTCAATCACTTCAGCATCATCGAAGCGGCAACTTCACTCTGGTCGAGAATCCTCAATGCGCCGTGTATCGATTTATTTAGCTGTAGCCACGACAATTTTTATACTGGGCGTTTTTATTATCAATTTACAGGTCTGGTATTCTTCACGGGCAGACAGTCTGGCAGGGGCGCGCTACGTCGTCAGGAATATGAATGTTATTCTTAAGGAAGCCCGCGATGCAGCCCGGATAGCGATGCAACTTGCTGAAAATGAATGCGATGCTGAAGGACAATATCGGCTCGGCACCGAAGCTGCGCTACAGCCACACCTGAGAACGATCGTTATTCTGAAAAAAGATGCGGTCTGGTGCTCTTCGTTGCCGGGAAACCGCGTATTGTTGGTTAACGGCTCAGCGCTGCCTGAAACAACATTGCTGCTCGTTCCCGCGAAAAGTACGGTCAACGGCCTGCCGGTTCTTTTATACCAGACACAGCATGCCGGAAGCCGAATCATGGTGAGCATCAGTGACAGCCATATCCGGGATGCGCTGAATATGCCATTACGTGGCGTGGCGTATTCACTGCAGGTTGGCAATCGTAGCTTAGGCCAATCCGGCGATGTGATGACGCCAGCCCATGCAAACAAAGATGTACTCAGGGTAAAAGACGCTGATTATCCTTTCGCGATTCAATTTAACTCTCCGCCTTTTTTTAGCCTGACGAGACTATTCGACCAGGCCGGTGGAGTGCTGTTATTTCTGCTGCTCATCTCCTCTCTTCCTGCTTATCTTCTGCAGCGATATTTCTCTAAGGATATTTCGCCTGAGGAATCGCTGCGTATTGCCATCTACAGAAATGAAATTATTCCCTACTACCAACCCGTAGTAAGCGGTAAAGAGGGAACGTTGCGTGGGGTAGAAGTGCTGGCCAGATGGAAACACCCGAAGTCAGGGTTTATCTCTCCCGCGTCATTTATTCCTCTCGCTGAGAAATCGGGCTTAATCATTCCCTTAACCCAGAGCTTAATGCGTCAGGTTGCATCGCATATGAATTCGATTTCTACCTTGTTACCCGAAGGGTTCCATGTCGGTATTAACTTCAGCGCGTCTCATATTGTTGCCTCCACTTTTGTTGAAGAGTGTCTCCACTACAAGCGTAGCTTTATTCATCAGGATCTTAACCTTGTCATTGAAGTGACCGAGCGAGAACCCCTCCATGTCGATGAACATCTCGTTAAGACCCTGAATGCGCTCCACGAGATTGGTTTTGCTATTGCACTGGATGATTTTGGAACCGGCTATTCTGGTCTGTCTTACCTGCAGGATTTGCAGATTGATTACATCAAAATCGACCAAAGCTTTGTTGCCAGGGTTAATGCCAGTGCGGACTCAACCGTTATACTGGATTCGGTACTGGAGCTGGCAAAAAAATTGTCAATCAGTATTGTGGCAGAAGGCGTTGAAACACCAGAGCAGCTGGATTATCTCACGCGTAACCACATCAATTTTTTACAAGGTTTTTACTTCTTCAAACCCACACCGTTTAAGGAACTGGTGAAAGTTCTTTTGTCGAAGCCAAAAGTTAAGGTGAAAGTAGAGTGAGGTTTATCACATCGTATAAAAGGGGGGCAACATCTTGTGTTTAAATAACAGAGACAATCTTTCATTTAAGAGACAGGCGTAAGAGAGGGTATACTGCGCCCTCGGCAACCGCTTCACAACCCAGTAACCCGTACTATGACCCTCAATCGCTTTTGTTATTCACTTCTGATTTTCGCTGCAATAGCTAGCCTTGTTACCTCGCATCCGCTGATCATCTGGTTTCTGCTGATTAACGCCCTGACGACAGGCATGTATGGCGCCGATAAAATGGCGGCGCGTAAAGGTTTGCGCAGGGTGCCGGAAGTCACGCTGCTGGTGTTTGGCGCGACAGGCGGCTGGCCTGGTGCCATTGTGGGCCAACAGCTCTTTCGTCATAAAACTCAAAAGCAGCCCTTCAAAACCTACTTTGTTATCAGCATTTTCGTCAGCATCGCCGTAATGGCGACGGCTTACCATTTCTCTTCTTTTGCTTCCTGACCAGCGCAGGGAGAAACAGATGAAGTGCTTGTTGACATCAAGTTAACTTGAGCTTTTAAGATGCCTCCACGCGCTGATAAAGGAGTAACATCTTAAAATGAAAGATATCGATGTTGGTTTTACCCACGTTGCGTTTATGGTCAGGGATCTGGAAAGGAGTATCGCTTTCTACCGTCGCTACGCCAATATGGACGTCATCCACCTGCGTGAACCCGGTATTCCCGATGCCCGAAAGGTGGCATGGTTAAGCGACCATACCCGTCCTTTCGCTCTTGTGCTGGTGCAGGCCGACCTTGTGACGGATACGCCGCTGGGCAACTTTGGTCACCTGGGGATTGCCTGCGCCACGCGTGAAGAACTCGACAGGAAAACGGAGATGGCAATCGCTGAAGGGGTGTTAAGAAAAGCACCGGAGGAGTTGGGCGATCCCGTCGGTTACTATGTATTTTTTGCCGACCCTGACGGCAACACATTAGAACTGTCATTCGGGCAGCGGGTTGGGCTTGAGGCAATCCGGACGGCTCATACGGAAAAATGAAGATAACGGGTGATATGAGAAAAAAGATGGAAGACAGGTTGCCGTTTCAAACCCCCCGGTTACGACTACGTCCTCTGGCATCTGCCGATTTGTCGCAGCTTGTAGGCTACCGTAACCAGCCTGAAGTTGCCCGTTTTCAGAGCTGGGAGCGGTTTACGACGCGAGATGCAGAGAAATTATATGCTCAGCAGATCCTTCTTGAGTTTAACAGCGATGATATCAGATTATTGTTGAACGGCAAACGGACGGGGCAGTGGCGGGTGATATTGGTGTTCATTTTTTTGATGAGGGCAGGCAGGCTGAACTGGGTATGACCTTTGATATGAAATATCAGAAGCAGGGTTATGCCCGGGAAGCACTCAATGCCGTTATCACGCTGCTATTTACGCATTACGCAAAGCACCGGCTCATCGCCGTTGTGGATATACGAAATACGCCTGCAGTAAATCTGCTGGAAAAACTCCACTTTCGACGAGAAGCTCATTATCGGCAGAATGTCTTTTTTAAGGGAGAGTGGGGGGATGAATATCTTTATGCATTGCTGAGAGAGGAGTACCTCCAGCCTTAACGCCTCGTCACCATTAGACGCCAGCACTGCTAATAGTAGTAGGTCTATTCTCAATGGCTTGCTGTTTTTTGCACAATCTGAATAATAAATGCACCAACAAGGAAGACAACATCCCATGAGAATTCAAACTATTACACTGGCGGCGCTGGCGTTTATTTCTGCGCCTTCCTGGTCCGCTTTTCAGGAGCGCGAATACAATACATGGTATATAAAAAATGCCGTTCTTTATGATATGACGCAGACCTCAGAAGGTTTCCCCGTCATGGTGAGTATTTCTCAACCGGCCCGGCGTTCGGCCAATCTGCTGGTGTCCTACATATCCCCTGGACAATGTGGTGCGAACCGGCAAGAGCTTAACGTCAATGGCAAGGTGCTTCCTGCACAATATCACTGTGTTCAGGTGGGAGAGTACAGAATTGAGCATTTTTCAGTACTGGACGCTGACAGCGTTAATAGTATGGTGACACATTTGAAATCCGATTTTACCGTACTGCTTCAAAATGACATCAAGGTTTGGGCGGCAAACATTAAGACACCCATATATGGGCTGACGCCGAGATTTTAAATACTAAAATTCCGTCTTACGACGGTTTTTTTAGGTGAAAAAATCATTGCCTTAATAATAATTCCCGTATTTTATTATTCAAAATAAATGACAAGTGGTTTTATTTATTTACGCATTAACATTTCTGTACGCTAAATGATACGGAATATCAGCAAATAACTTTGCTGAATGTTATTTTTAATATGGCTAAAGCTTAACTCCAGACTTACGCTTGCTAATGGATTTTGGTTGTCCAACACATCTTTATTGGTAAGGAGCAGAAAATGTCACAACGTAATAATCTGGATTTACTCAGCCGTAAAGAAGGAATGTGTTTGTTAGAGCAAAGCATGGGTTTTGTATGGCAGGCAGCACTTCGGGCTGTCGCGGTATTAGGCGTTGCAGATCTACTGGCTGAAGGAAAGAAATCCGTTAAGCAGCTGGCGAAGGAGCTTAATGTCGATGGCGATTATCTTCATCGAATCATGCGTTTATTGTCTTCGCGTGGGGTGTTCAACGAAGTATCCGAAGCGGAATACGGTCTTAGCCATTCAGCACAATTCCTGCGTTCCGATCATGAATTTTCCTTGCGTGCGGCGGTGCTCATGCTGACAGACCAAACATTCTGGCAGCCAGCGGCCAGAATGGATGAAATATTGCAAGGTAAACCCGTTTTTAACGAATTGTTTGGCAAGCCTTTTTACGATTACTGGCAGCATGACGACACGGCGACGGGTAGCAATATTTTTCACGCCGGTATGGCCTCTATGTCATCCGTAGAGAATGAAGCGATTACTGATAGCTATTTGTTCCCTGAAAACGCTGTCGTTGCCGATATCGCCGGTGGGCTGGGTAATTTATTGCTGGCCGTTTTACGTCGAAATCCGACCTTAACAGGGATCCTGTTTGATCAAAAAGACGTGCTTGCGCGCAATCGACTGTCACTATTGAATGATAATCGCCGATGGAAGACGGTAGAGGGTAGCTTTTTTGAAGCCTGTCCTGCAGCGGACATTTATCTGCTTAAGTATATCCTCATGGACTGGCCTGATGAGAAGGCGGTACAGATACTTCAGTGCTGCAGAAATGCAATGAAAGAGAACGCCCGCTTATTAATTTTTGAACCGCTTATTAAAAAAGAAAATAATGAGCAGGGACGATTTGAAATTGACCTTCTTCTGTTAACAAGCTTTGATGGCGGGCGGGCAAGAACAGAGCCTGAGTATCAGGTCTTGTTTGAAAAGACCAATCTGAAGCTGAACAAAATAATAGATACCCGTTCCTATCTGTCGATTTTGGAGGTCATACCTGTCTGAACTTGTCCGTCATTCCGTTTTACCATATTCCTGCTAACCTTGTTTGTTGTACCAGGAGCATGAATATGAAAAACAAAGATGAACAAACCGGATTAGTGGGGCTGGCGATTGGGGCCGCCGTTATTGGGCTGGTTTCCGCCCAGAAACCGATCCATCGCAACAGTATTGTGGATGAACTGGTCAGGCTCGGCAGGCAAAAAGGCGATGGCGTAGAAGATGAGGTTTTCGTTAAGGCTGCCGAGCTGGTGAGAAAAGGGGTATAGCCCATGGCTGAAAGACGGAATGCGAAGTGCCATTGCGGGGCGGTGGCGTTCACCGTTGAGCTCACTGATGGCCTCAACACCGCGCGGCGCTGCAGCTGTTCCTTTTGTCGCATGCGGGGCGCGGTCGTTGTCTCTGCGCCTTTGTCAGGGATTAAGGTGACCAAAGGTGAGGATAAGCTCACCGAGTACCGCTTTAACACGGGAACGGCACGGCATTTCTTCTGCTCGGTGTGCGGGATCTACACGTTCCATCAGCGGCGTTCTAACCCAAACGAATATGGCGTGAATGTCGCCTGTTTTGAAAACGTTTCACCTTTTGATTTTCCAGAGGTGAAGGTGATGGACGGCGTTAACCACCCCATGGATGGGGAAAGTGGGGTATTTGGTTATCTCTCTTTTCGCGAGAAAGGGGAAGAGCAGGCATGATTGCCGCCTGGCCACTCTTTACTCAGCCTGGCTATAGTGGAAAATGGTTATCTGATACAGGAGAAACTATGCTCTGTGTTGAAAAAGACGATCCGCGTGAGGCCCCTGAGTCAGGGGATAAAAAGCCTCAACCTGTGAAAAAATAACGCGACATACGCGTTTACCCGCCACCGGCACTGCTGGTGGCTTTTTATTTTCTGGAACACGGTCAACTGCCATCCAGATGGTTTAACAGCGCGCCGAGATGCCCGACAATATCACCAAAATCAAAAATTAACGCCATCCACAACAATGCTAAAAGGGTAAGTACGACAAGGGATATACGACCAAACAACGCTGTTATCCTTAGTGACGAAAGGGCTATCACCGCAGTTTAACCCGCTTGTTTTCAACTTTCCCTCAACCAATCTCTTTCTTAAACTGTCTTTTGTGACAAATGTCATAAAAAAGCGAGCCCGCATAATTATGCGGGCTCTGACCATCAGAACTGGTAAACCAGGCCTAACGCTACAACGTCATCGGTGCTGATGCCGTTGTCTTTGTAGAAGTTGTCATCTTCATCCAGCAGGTTGATTTTGTAATCAACGTAGGTGGACATGTTTTTGTTGAAGTAATAGGTAAACCCTACGTCAGCATATTTAACCAGATCCTGGTCGCGCTGGCCGTTGCCCAGGTCCTTACCTTTCGACTGCAGGTAGGAAAGGGACGGGCGCAGGCCGAAGTCGAACTGGTACTGCGCGGTCACTTCGAAGTTCTGGGTTTTGTTCGCCACGGCGTCGATATTATCACCATACGGCGTCATATTGCGGGTTTCAGAATACATGGCCGCCAGATAGATGTTATTGGCGTCATACTTCAGGCCCGCCGTCCAGGCATCCGCTTTGTCTCCACCCGCAGTGGTATTCATGACCTGCTCGTTGGTACGGTCAGAAGAGGTATACGCGGCCCCTGCAGTAATCCCCATGCCAAAGTCATAGGTTGTGGAGATACCAAAGCCATCACCGTTCTCGTGACGCGTGTCGCGTCCGTTGTTGGTGCCTTCCTGGTTGTTGCTGGCGTCTTCATTTTTGCCCTGGTACTGCAGCGCAAAGTTCAGGCCCTGCACCAGACCGTAGAAGTCGGTGTTACGGTAGGTTGCCACACCGTTGGCGCGGCCGGTCATGAAGTTGTCGGCTTTGGTGTAGGAGTCGCCACCAAATTCAGGCAGCATATCGGTCCAGCCTTCCACGTCGTACAGCACGCCATAGTTACGGCCGTAATCGAAGGAGCCGTAGTCCCCCACCTTCACACCGGCGAAGGCCAGACGCGTCCAGGACTGATTATCAGACCCTTCCGTATTATTCGCCTGGATGTTGTATTCCCACTGCGCGTAGCCGGTCATCATGTCGTTGATCTGGGTTTCGCCTTTGAAGCCCAGACGCATATAGGTTTGATCACCGTCAGCGCCTTTATCGTCGGAGAAATAGTGCAGACCATCTACTTTTCCGTACAGATCTAATTTGTTGCCGTCTTTATTATAAATCTCTGCTGCATGAGTTGCGCCAGCCATTAACAGAGCCGGAATCATCAGGGCCAGTACTTTTCTTTGCATTGTGATATTCCTTTGCAGTTGTTTTTATTTAATTACCTGTTGAACTTTCAGAATGAGAAAGTTGTCTCATGCTAGATCACTCCCGCGAAGGAGTAATAAAATATAATTGTTACGAACTAAGTAAAATCTAAACCGAATAAATCGGCGGTAATGATCATTGATTTGATGAATGATTTAAAAGTTTTTATATTAAATTGAAATTATTAAACAGGGTTTAATTAAGGTAATATTGAAGGCGTTATATGCCTGTAAGATGATTAATCCATAATTAACGTGAATGCTATTAAGAGAACTAAATAGATATTCAATGATTATCTGGATTCGCCCGGTGTGAATACGCCGGGCTTTTTTTATGGCAAAAAAATGCCCGGACAAGCCGGGCAGGGGAACTAGTCGCTGGTCGGTTTTTCGGCTTTACCCGCCATCTGCGCCAGGAAGTCATAGCGTTTTTGCAGGTCAGCAGCGGCATCTTTCCAGAGCTGCCCGGCCACTTCCGGCTGCTGGGCGTTAAGGCGACGGAAGCGCTGTTCCTGCATTAACGTCTCGGCCAGTGCGTCCGACGGCGGACGCGAATCCAGCGCCAGCGGTAATTTACCCTCGTCTGCACGACGCGGGTCGAACCGGTACAGCGGCCAGAAGCCGGTCGCGGTCAGCTGGCGCATCTGGTCGTGGCTGAGGGCCAGATCGTAGCCATGCTCTTCACAAGGGCTGTAGGCAATGATCAGCGACGGGCCAGGATACGCTTCCGCTTCCTGAATCGCTTTCACCGTCTGGTTAAGCTGCGCGCCCAGCGAGATTTGCGCGACGTAAACGTGACCGTACATCATCATGCTCACGCCGAGATCTTTGCGCGCCTTGCGTTTACCGTGTTCGCCGAATTTCGTTACCGCGCCTAACGGCGTCGCTTTCGACGCCTGGCCGCCGGTATTGGAATAACACTGCGTATCCAGAACCAGGATGTTGACGTTTTCGGTCAGGCTCAACACGTGATCCAGCCCGCCAAAGCCGATATCGTAAGCCCAGCCGTCACCGCCAATCAGCCAGATTGATTTTTCGACCAGGGCGTCAGCGTCGGTCAGCAGCTGTTCAGCCCCCGTCACGCCCTGCAGCGCGCGGCGCAGCTCAGCAACCTGCTCACGGCGTTCTTCTGGCGTCGCGTCCGCGTGAAGCGCGTCATTGAGCTCCGCGGGGATCTGCCCGGCAAACTGCTCCAGCAGGCGCATCACGCGCGCGCGGTGCTGGTCGACGGTCAGGCGGAAGCCCAGGCCGAATTCGGCATTGTCCTCGAATAGCGAGTTTGCCCACGCCGGACCGCGCCCATTCGCGTCGGTGGTGTACGGCGTAGAAGGCAAATTGCCCCCGTAGATGGATGAACAGCCGGTAGCGTTGGCAATCAGCATCCGGTCACCGTACAGCTGGGTAAGCAGCTTGATATACGGCGTTTCACCGCAGCCGGAGCAGGCGCCAGAGTACTCAAACAGCGGCGTAATCAGCTGTGACGTACGAATATCAATACGTTCCAGTTTGCTGCGATCGATTTCCGGCAGATTCAGGAAGAAGTCATAATTGACCTTCTCCTCTTCAACGTGCTCCAGACGCGACATCATATTGATGGCTTTGATCTCCGGATCCTGCCTGTCTTTCGCCGGACAGACCTCGACGCACAGGTTACAGCCGGTGCAATCTTCCGGCGCGACCTGCAGAACGTATTTCTGTCCGCGCATATCGCGAGACTTCACATCCAGCGAATGCAGGCTGGCTGGTGCAGTTTCCATCTCTTCCGGTGAAACCACTTTGGCACGAATGGCAGAGTGCGGGCAGGCCGCAACGCAGTGGTTGCACTGGGTACACAGCTCTTCTTTCCAGATGGGGATCGCTTCGGCGATGTTGCGTTTTTCCCAGCGGGTCGTACCCATCGGCCAGGTGCCATCCGGCGGTAGCGCAGAGACGGGAAGGGCATCGCCCAGACCGGCCAGCATCGCCGCCGTCACGGTCTTAACGAAATCGGGCGCCGCATCGGACACCACCGGAGGGCGGTTCGGGCTTGCGGCATCCACCGGCTGCAGCGGTACCTCATACAGCGATTCGCGCGCCAGCGCCAGCGCCAGCCAGTTGCGCTCGACCAGCTCCTGGCCCTTGCTGCTGTAGCTTTTGGCAATCGCCCCCTGCAGCTCCACCAGCGCGCTGTCGCCCGGCAGGATATTGGTCAGATGGAAGAAGGCCATCTGCATAACGGTATTAATACGCGCAGCCAGGCCACATTCGCGGGCAATTTTTGCGGCGTTGACGACGTAGAAACGGGCTTTTTTCTGGTTCAGCACCGCCTGAACTTCCTGCGGCAGTCGACCCCAGACTTCGTCTGCGCTGTACGGCGTATTGAGGAGGAAAATGCCTCCGGGCTTCAGGCGCTCGGCCATCTGGTATTTATCGATAAACTGCAGCTGGTGGCAGCCAACAAAATCAGCCTGAGAAATAAGATACGCGGAGCGGATGGGCTGTTCGCTCACGCGCAGGTGGGAAACGGTCAGGCCGCCTGCTTTTTTGGAGTCGTAGACGAAGTATCCCTGGGCGTACCACGGCGTTGAGTTGCCGATGATTTTAATGTTGTTTTTGGTCGCGGAGACGCTGCCGTCGCTGCCCAGACCATAGAACAGCGCCTCAAGTTTTGCGGTCGAGGGCAGGGTATTTTCCGGCAACGACAGGGACAGATTCGTCACGTCATCATAAATGCCGACGGTAAAGCGCGGTCTGGGTTTCGCTTCGCTTAACTCGTTGAATACCGCCTGCACGCAGTCCGGCCCAAACTCCTTGGAGGACAAACCATAGCGCCCCCCGATAACGCGCGGCAGCGTTTCACGCTCGCCCTGATTAAAGGCTTCTGCCAGGGCCGTCATCACATCCAGATAGAGGGGTTCCGCCTGCGCGCCAGGCTCTTTGGTACGATCGAGCACCGCCACAGCGCGCGCGCTTTCAGGCAGCGCCGAAAGCAGATGTTTAGCCGAGAACGGGCGATAGAGACGCACTTTAAGCACGCCAACTTTTTCGCCGCGCGTCAGCAGCTCGTCAACCACCTCTTCACAGGTCCCAATGGCTGACCCCATCAGCACGATCACCCGTTCCGCCAGCGGATGGCCGTAGTACTCAAACGGTTTGTACTGCCGGCCGGTTGCGGCGGCAAAATCATTCATTGCCTGTTCAACATGATCGTAAACCGCGTTGTACCAGGGGTTCGTGGCCTCTCGGGACTGGAAATAAGTATCCGGGTTCGCCGATGTCCCACGAATAACCGGGTGTTCAGGATTAAGAGCCCGGGCGCGATGCGCGTCGATTTCCGCCTGCGGCAGCAGATTCAGGATACTATCGTCGGCCAGCGGGACGATTTTGTTGATTTCGTGAGAGGTGCGGAAACCATCAAAGAAGTGAATAAACGGCACGCGGCTTTTAAGCGTGGCGATATGCGAAATTAAGGCAAAGTCCTGCGCTTCCTGAACGCTGCTGGCGCATAGCATCGCGCAACCGGTCTGGCGCACGGCCATGACGTCGGAGTGGTCGCCAAAGATAGAGAGCGCGTGGGTAGCAACGGTACGCGCGGCAACGTGCAGAACGAAGGGGGTCAGCTGACCGGCGAGTTTGTACAGCGTAGGGATCATTAACAGCAATCCCTGTGAGGAGGTAAACGACGTGGAAAGCGCGCCGGTTTGAAGCGCACCGTGTACCGTGGCAATCGCACCGGCTTCAGACTGCATTTCAACCACTCTCGGGACATCGCCCCAGACGTTTTTTAACCCGTTACCCGCCCAGGCATCCGCCTGCTCGGCCATGGTAGAACTTGGCGTAATCGGGTAGATGGCGATAACTTCACTGGTGCGAAACGCGACTGAGGCAACTGCACCATTACCGTCAATAGTTTGCATAGGACAACACCCTTACATTGCGCAAAAAATAGGGGTCTGTATAACGGCAACAAACCCTGAATATTATCTGTGTATTCTAGCAAACGGGGGATTTTACGATTTTCGCTTTTGTGTCCTTGGTATTCTTGCCATCAATGAGTAGATCAAACTTTTGGCGAAAAAATTGCGAGAAATTGTTTCTGTAGCGCATAAATACGCACTTCCGCTCTCGACGACACGGGATGTGATGCCTATTATGCATAGGTTTCGTATTATTAATGGGGGAGAGAGCATGCGCTCAGCATTTTGGGTAGGGTGTGCCGCGTTATTGTTGTCGGCATGTAGCAGTGAACCAGTCCAGCAGGCAACGGCAGCCCACGTGGCACCGGGAATGAAAGCGGCAATGTCCAGTTCAGGTCAGGCCAACTGCGCGATGATTGGCGGTTCGCTGTCTGTCGCCCGCCAGCTTGATGGTTCTGCTATTGGGATGTGCGCCTTGCCAAACGGCAAACGCTGTAGCGAACAGTCGCTTGCCGTTGGAAGCTGCGGTAACTACTGATTATTCTACACGCTTAAACATCAGCGTTTTATCGGCTGTCGCCAGCGTTAACTGGTCCTCAGTCAGGTCGACCTGCGCCCCTTTGCGCAGCATGTCGCCGATGGCCTGATCCAGCTCATTCAGCTGCGGCTCGGTACAGAGCTTGCGCGTCATGGCGAGCGTTTTAACCTTAAGCTCGCCTTCGGACAATTTCCCCTGTCCGTTGAAGCGGTTACACATCTGGCCGGAAACGCTGATGTTATTCACCAGGCTGATATCTGGCAGCGCGCTAAAACCGATTTCAGGTTGCGTTGTCGCGGTCTTCACGGCCTTACCGTTTACGTTTTCCAGCACAAAGCGGTGGTTTTTAAGTTGCTCCGGCTGTACGGAGGCTTTACCCGGATTAACGCAGCCGGTAAGGACAAGACTAATAACGCTTAACGCAATGAGCTTTTTCATTTTTCTTCTCAAACTATAAGTACCGTGAATCTTTTTCCAGTGTAACGATACTCTGCCGTGGGTTAATGGGGTTTATCTGAAAGTGCGGGGATAAGTACCGGGCAACGCAGCGGTTGCCCGGAATGACGTTAATGCGATTTAAATCCTGCCGCCGTCATCAGCATGCGGAAGAGCATACTGACAGCAGCCAGCGCCAGTACGCTGCCGCCCCAGATAATGGCCAGCCACAGTAATCTTTTCCAGACCGGTTGTTGCATCAGTGATAACCCTCCCCATGCTGAACTTTGCCGCGAAACACGTAGTAGCTCCAGAAGGTGTAGACCAGAATAACGGGAATGATCAACAGCGCGCCCACAAGCATAAAGCCCTGGCTTTGCGTCGGGGCGGCGGCCTGCCACAGGGTGATCGACGGTGGAATAATATGCGGCCAGATGCTGATCCCAAGCCCGCTAAAGCCGAGGAATATCAGCCCCAGCGTCAGAATAAACGGACGGCTATGGCTGGCGGGATTATTCAGGCAACGCCACTGGTAGAGGCTAAAAATCACCACCAGAGCAGGGACCGGCAGCAGATAAAACAGATTTGGTAGCGTAAACCAGCGCGCAGCGATGACCGGTTGCGCCAGCGGCGTCCAGAGGCTGATCGCCGCAATAAACGCCAGCAGCACGATTAACAGCGTTTTCGACACCTCACGCATCCGCTGCTGCAGCGCGTTTTCGCTTTTCATCACCAGCCAGGTAGAGCCTAACAGCGCATAAGCCACCACCAGCCCCGCGCCGCAAAACAGGTTAAACGCGGTAAACCAGTCAAAGGGGCCGCCGGTATAGGCCCGGCCGGTGACGGTAAAGCCGTTAATAACGGCGCCTACCGTCACGCCCTGGGTGAACGTTGCCAGAATGGAACCGCCAATAAACGCCTTATCCCAGAAAGGGCGGTGGGCCGGCGTGGCTTTAAAGCGAAACTCAAAAGCCACCCCGCGGAAAATAAGTCCGATCAGCATTAATGTTAGCGGAATGGTCAGGGCATCAACGATCACTGCATACGCCAGCGGGAATGCGCCGAACAGGGCGGCACCGCCAAGCACCAGCCAGGTTTCATTTCCGTCCCAGACCGGCGCGACGCTGTTGACCATTACGTCGCGATCGTCGGCGTTCTGCGTGGCAGGGAACAGAATGCCGATCCCCAGATCAAAACCGTCCATCACGATATACATCAGCGTGGCGAAGACGATGATCACAAACCAGATAATGGAAAGATCGATACCCATTATGGCTGCTCCTTATGTTCAGTTGTGACGGCAGAAAGCGGGCGCGCCGGACGTCCGTCGGACTCGGTAGCGAAAGTTTCATGCGGCTGTGGGCCTTTTCGGATGAGGCGTACCATATAGCTGTAACCCACGCCGAATACCGAGGTATAGACGACGAAGAAGGCCAGCAGGCTCACGCTCATATGCAGATCACCGTGGGCGGACACCGCATCCTTCGTTCGCTGGAGTCCGTAGACCACCCACGGCTGGCGGCCCACTTCGGTGGTGATCCACCCGGCCAGGATGGCAATCAGCCCGGTTGGCCCCATCAGCAGCGCAAACCACAGGAAAGGGCGCGACGAATAAACGCGCTTTTTATAGCGCAGCCAGAGTGCCGTCACCCCGAGCAGCAGCATCAGCATGCCCAGGCCCGCCATGATGCGGAACGACCAGAAGACGATGGTGGAATTCGGACGATCTTCCTTCGGAAACTCTTTGAGTGCCGGAACCTGTTTATCCAGACTGTGCGTCAGGATAAGACTCCCCAGCGCCGGGATCTCCAGCCCAAATCGGGTGCGCTCCTGTTCCATATCCGGCCAGCCAAACAGCAGCAGCGGGGTAGACTCACCCGGCGGATTTTCCCAGTGGCCTTCAATGGCGGCAATCTTGGCAGGCTGGTGCTTTAAAGTGTTCAGGCCGTGCATATCGCCAACCATGGCCTGAATGGGGGCGACAATCAGCGTCATCCACAGCGCCATAGAAAACATCGCCCGGATGGCAGGAGTATTATTCCCGCGCAGCAGATGCCATGCCGCGGATGCGCCCACAAACAGGGCGCTGCTCAGGAATGCGGCTATCGACATATGCAGCAGGCGGTAAGGGAAGGAGGGATTAAACACCACGGCGAACCAGTCCACCGGTACCACCTGGCCGTTGACGATCTCATAGCCCTGCGGGGTCTGCATCCAGCTGTTCGACGAGAGGATCCAGAAGGTGGAGATAATGGTGCCCAGCGCCACCATGCAGGTGGCGAAGAAGTGCAAACCCGGCCCGACTTTATTCCAGCCGAACAGCATCACGCCGAGGAACCCGGCCTCGAGGAAGAAGGCGGTCAGCACTTCATAGGTCAGGAGTGGGCCGGTAATACTGCCCGCAAACTGTGAAAAGCCGCTCCAGTTGGTGCCAAACTGGTAGGCCATCACCAGCCCGGAGACCACGCCCATGCCAAAGTTGACGGCAAAAATCTTCGACCAGAAATGGTACAGCGAGCGCCAGACCGGATTTTTTGTTTTCAGCCACAGCCCTTCGAGCACGGCAAGATAGCTTGCCAGGCCGATGGTGATCGCCGGGAAAATAATGTGAAAGGATACGGTAAAGGCAAACTGTATCCGTGCAAGGTGAAAAGCATCTAAACCAAACATGCACAGCCTCAATGTCAAACGGTGTGCTGTTATGGTATAGGGGCAAAGTTCGGACTATCAGACGCAGAAAAGTGATTTTTAACCATAACAGTTGGCTTAAAACTCATGCTTTAGCCATCTGATATACCTCGAGTGAGGAATAAAAACCGTCTTTTTATGAATTTCACGCATAAAACTGCTTGCCTTGTCGTCTGCGCCGTGCGTTAATGGCTCTCTGGTTTTGAGTCCAAATAAATATCTGACGTAGTTTTATAAAGCAGTTCTCATCACGTTGTGCCTCTCCGCAGCCTCTCTTGGGTCTTTATCTACTTTCCGATTCGTTTTGTTTTAAAACCATTATTGCCCAATCGGCCCATTAGTAATTTACGTTTTTACGTTCACAGGAGAATCCTATGACTTCTTATATTCATTTCCGCTGCCCATGCTGTCATGGCTCGCAGTACCGTACCTCAGTCTTTGATATGTCTGAGAAAAACCCGCTCGGCGCGAAATGCATCTTTTGCAAATCGTCGATGATTACGCTCGATCACCTGGCCGCCGCGCGTCAGGCGCAAAGCCACGTTACCGAGTACCGTAAGTAATTCGTTTCCCGAACCATAACAGTTAGCTAAATCTTCTCTTTTTCTCCTGCTGATATACACTGTCGGTCACAAGGAGAATTTGATGAAAAAATACCAGCGTCTGGCGCAACAAATTATCTCGCAGATTGAGCTTGGCGTATGGCTGCCGGGCGATAAGCTGCCTTCGCTGCGAGAGCAGGTGGCGAGCAGCGGCATGAGTTTTATGACCGTTGGCCACGCGTATCAGATGCTGGAAAGTCAGGGGCGCATTGTCGCCAGACCGCAGTCGGGCTATTACGTTGCCTCGCGCCCGACCGCACATCAGCCTGCTCCACCTGCCCAGGTGATGCGTGACGAAGTGGTGGATATTAATACCTACATCTTCGACGTCTTACAGGCCAGCCGCGACCCGTCCGTTGTTCCTTTTGCCTCCGCGTTTCCCGATCCCCGACTTTTCCCGCTGCAGCAGCTCAACCGCTCGCTGGCGAACGTCAGCAAAACCGCGACGGCGATGAGCGTGATTGAGAACCTGCCGCCGGGTAACGTCGATCTCCGCCACGCTATTGCCCGTCGCTACGCGCAGCAGGGGATGAACATCTCCCCGGAAGAGATTGTGATCACCGCAGGCGCGCTTGAAGCGCTCAATCTCAGCCTGCAGGCGGTAACCGAGCCGGGCGACTGGGTGATAGTCGAAAACCCGTGTTTTTACGGCGCGCTGCAGGCGCTGGAACGCCTGAAGCTCAAAGCGTTGTCGATTGCGACGGATGTCCGCGAGGGGATTGACCTGAATGCCCTTGAACAGGCGCTGAAGGAGTACCCGGTTAAAGCCTGCTGGATCATGACCAACAGTCAGAACCCGCTTGGATTCACGCTGAGCGCTGCGAAAAAAGCGCAGCTTGTCGCGCTGTTAACGCAGCACAACGTCCCCCTGATTGAAGACGATGTCTACAGCGAGCTCTATTTTGGCCGCGAAAAGCCGCTCCCGGCGAAAGCATGGGATCGCCAGGACATGACGCTGCACTGCTCGTCCTTTTCAAAATGCCTGGTGGCCGGTTTTCGCATCGGCTGGGTTGCGGCAGGAAAACACGCGAGACGCATTCAGCAGCTGCAGCTGATGAGCACGCTCTCCACCAGCTCGCCCGTGCAGCTGGCGCTGGTGGATTATCTGGCGACCAAACGCTACGACGCCCATCTGCGCCGCCTGCGGCGTACGCTCGCCGAGCGAAAACAGCAGGCCTGGCAGTCACTTCTGCGCCATATGCCTGCCGGCGTCAAAATTCACCATAACGACAGCGGCTATTTTTTATGGCTGGAGCTGCCGGCGCAGCTGGATGCGGGTCTGCTCAGCGAAAAGGCCTTAACGCACCACATCAGCATTGCTCCTGGAAAGATGTTTTCCACCTCCGACGCATGGACTCCGTTCTTCCGGTTTAATACCTCCTGGGCCTGGGGAGAGCGAGAAGAGCAGGCGGTCATTCAGTTAGGAAAATTAATTAGCACGATGCTGGAATAATCAATTCGACCTTATTTAAATAATCAATTCTTATCCTGATGACGGCGCTGCGAATATTTCGCGGTGCCCTGTCATAGGAAATCTGCATACCGTCTTTCGCGCCTAACTCCTTGTCTATAATCCAGTTAACGGGGAATGCGCCCTCTGTCACACCTTGATGAAATTTCCTGAAGCCATACGGTGCGGCGCATTTGCGCGGTCTACGTTTAATAAGGGAGATATTTTTACGGCACGGCTGCCGCTAAATTTCATTGCGACAGGAGTAACTCTTATGAGCAAACATTTTGCCCGCAGCAGCCTGTGCGCGCTCGGCATGACTATCATGACAGCGCAAGCCGCAGAACCACCAAAGGCCATCGGCGACGGGGAAGGTCGGCTGGATATTATCGCCTGGCCGGGATACATCGAACGCGGACAGACGGATAAAAATTATGACTGGGTCACCCAGTTTGAAAAAGAGACCGGTTGTGCGGTCAACGTCAAAACGGCAGCCACGTCGGATGAAATGGTCAGCCTGATGGCGAAAGGGGGATACGATCTGGTTACCGCCTCAGGTGACGCCTCCCTGCGCCTGATCATGGGCAAACGCGTTCAGCCCATTAACCCCGATCTTATCCCCAACTGGAAAACGCTCGACGCGCGGATTGTAAAAGGGGAATGGTTTAACGTCGGCGGGAAAGTCTACGGCACGCCTTACCAGTGGGGGCCAAACCTGCTGATGTACAACACCAAAACCTTCCCGACGCCGCCGGACAGCTGGAGCGTGGTCTTTACTAAACAGGATCTGCCGGACGGTAAAACCAACCAGGGACGCGTGCAGGCGTATGACGGCCCGATTTATATCGCCGATGCCGCGCTGTTCGTCAAAGCCACGCAGCCGCAGCTGGGTATCAAAGACCCGTATCAGCTCACCGAAAAACAGTATGCCGCCGTGCTCAAGGTGCTTCGCGACCAGCACGCGCTGATCCACCGCTACTGGCATGACACCACCGTCCAGATGAGCGACTTTAAAAATGAAGGCGTTGTGGCCTCCAGCGCCTGGCCGTATCAGGCGAATGCGCTGAAGGCTGAGAACCAGCCCGTTGCCACCGTCTTCCCGAAAGAGGGGGTGACCGGCTGGGCGGACACCACCATGCTGCACGCGCAGGCAAAACACCCGATGTGCGCCTACAAATGGATGAACTGGTCGCTGACGCCGAAAGTGCAGGGCGATCTGGCCGCATGGTTTGGCTCCCTGCCCGTAGTTGCAGAAGGGTGTAAGGCCAGCACGCTGCTGGGTGATAAAGGCTGCGAAACAAACGGTTATAACGAGTTCGACAAAATCATGTTCTGGAAAACCCCCATCGCAGAAGGCGGCAAATTTGTGCCTTACAGCCGCTGGACGCAGGACTACATCGCCATCATGGGCGGTCGTTAATTGCCCGGGAGCAGAACATGACGTACGCGGTAGAGTTTAACAACGTTTCCCGTCTGTACGGCGACGTACGGGCGGTGGATGGGGTCACCATTGCCATTCGTGACGGAGAATTTTTCTCCATGCTGGGGCCTTCGGGCTCCGGTAAAACCACCTGCCTGCGTCTGATCGCCGGTTTCGAACAGCTGTCAGGCGGGACGATTTCTATCTTCGGCAAAGAGGCGAGCGAACTGCCCCCCTGGGAGCGGGATGTGAATACCGTCTTTCAGGACTACGCGCTGTTCCCGCATATGTCGATCCTCGACAATATTGCCTACGGGCTGATGGTCAAAGGCATCGACAGGAAAAAACGTCATGCGCAGGCCCGTGATGCCCTGGAAAAAGTGGGCCTGAGCTTTGCCGTTGCCCGCAAACCTTCACAACTTTCCGGCGGCCAGCGGCAGCGTGTTGCCATCGCCCGGGCGCTGGTTAATGAGCCGCGCGTCCTGCTGCTGGATGAACCCTTGGGTGCGCTCGATCTCAAACTGCGTGAACAGATGCAGTTCGAGCTGAAGAAGCTTCAGCAGGAACTCGGCATCACCTTTATTTTTGTCACTCACGATCAGGGCGAGGCCCTTTCCATGTCAGACCGGGTGGCGGTGTTCAATAACGGGCGAATCGAGCAGGTGGATACCCCGCGCGATCTCTATATGCGTCCGCGCACGCCGTTTGTCGCCGGTTTTGTCGGCACTTCCAACGTCTTTGATGCGGGCCTTGCGCAGAAACTATGCGGTATGGAAGGCAGCTATTCCCTGCGCCCGGAACATATTCGCCTTAATCAGGACGGAGACGTTCAGGTTCAGGGCATCGTGCAGGCCGTTCAGTATCAGGGGGCGGCCACGCGGCTGGAGCTGAAGCTCGCGGATGGCGTCAAACTGCTGGTGAGCCAGGCTAATCTCAGTGAAATCTCGCCGCTGAGCGGGATTGCGCCGGGGCAGGCGGTGATGGCGTCGTGGTCACGCGAGGCGATGATTCGCCTGCACGAGGAGAGGTGAAATGGCTATGAGCGTTGCGCATCCTCCCGCCTCGCCCGGGCGCTTAAGCCGCATGACGGCGCTGTTCTGGCGCAAACCGTCGCTTGGCCTGTTCCTGCTTCTGCTCGCGCCGCTCATGTGGTTTGGAATCGTCTATTTAGGATCGCTTCTGACCCTGCTGTGGCAAGGTTTTTACACCTTTGACGATTTCACCATGACCGTCACGCCGGATCTGACCCTGGCGAACATTCAGGCACTTTTCAACCCGGCAAACTACGACATCATCCTGCGCACGTTAACCATGGCGATTGCGGTGACGATAGCCAGCGCCATCCTGGCATTCCCGATGTCCTGGTACATGGCGCGATACACCCGCGGCAAGTGGAAAGCGTTTTTCTATATCGCTGTGATGCTGCCAATGTGGGCAAGCTACATCGTCAAAGCCTACGCCTGGACGCTGCTGCTGGCGAAGGATGGGGTGGCGCAGTGGTTTCTCAACCATATGGGGCTGGAGCCGATCCTGACCTCACTCCTTACGCTCCCGGCGATTGGCGGCAACACCTTGTCGACCTCCGGGCTGGGACGGTTTCTGGTGTTCGTCTATATCTGGCTGCCGTTTATGATCCTGCCCGTCCAGGCGGCTCTGGAACGCCTGCCGGCCTCGCTACTGCAGGCCTCAGCCGACCTCGGCGCGCGCCCTCGGCAGACCTTTCGCTACGTTGTTCTGCCGCTGGCCATTCCAGGCATTGCGGCGGGCTCAATATTCACCTTTTCCCTGACGCTGGGAGATTTCATCGTTCCGCAGCTGGTGGGGCCGCCGGGCTACTTCATCGGTAACATGGTCTACTCACAGCAGGGCGCCATTGGCAATATGCCCATGGCCGCCGCGTTCACGCTCGTGCCCATCGTGCTGATTTCACTCTATCTGGCGTTCGTGAAACGTCTGGGAGCATTCGATGCACTCTGAACGCGCACCGCTGTTCCTGAAAGTGGCAGCCTGGGGAGGCATCATCTTCCTGCACTTCCCGCTGCTGATTATCGCGACCTATGCCTTCAATACCGAAGACGCGGCCTTCAGATTTCCGCCGCAGGGGCTGACGCTTAAGTGGTTTAGCGTGGCGGCGGGGCGCGGCGACATTATTGAATCCGTGACTTTGTCACTTCAGATTGCCGCGCTCTCCACCGCGATTGCCCTCGTGCTTGGCACGCTTGCTGCAGCGGCGCTGTGGCGAAGCGAGTTTTTTGGCAAGAATGCGATCTCGCTGCTGCTGCTGTTGCCGATTGCATTGCCGGGGATCATCACCGGTCTGGCGCTGCTGACGGCCTTCAAAACGATCGATCTGGAGCCGGGGTTTTTCACCATCGTGGTGGGACACGCCACCTTTTGCGTGGTGGTGGTGTTTAACAACGTGATTGCCCGGTTCAGACGTACCTCCTGGAGCCTGGTGGAAGCGTCGATGGATCTCGGGGCCGACGGATGGCAAACCTTCCGCTATGTGGTGCTGCCCAATCTGGGTTCCGCGCTGCTGGCCGGGGGAATGCTGGCGTTTGCCCTGTCGTTTGACGAGATAATCGTCACAACGTTTACGGCGGGACACGAGCGCACGTTACCGCTGTGGTTGCTCAATCAGCTCGGTCGTCCGCGCGACGTGCCGGTCACCAACGTTGTAGCACTGCTGGTGATGCTGGTGACAACTATCCCCATTCTGGGAGCCTGGTGGCTAACCCGCGACGGCGAGAACATCGCCGGCAGCGGGAAATAACAGTGAATTCAACAGGAAAATGCTATGCAAACACAACTGCTGATAGAGGGAAAACTGGTAACCGGAGAGGGAGAAAAACAGCCGGTCTATAACCCGGCCACTGGAGAACTCCTGCTGGAGATTGCCGAGGCGTCAGCGGCTCAGGTCGACGCGGCGGTTCAGGCGGCCGACCGTGCTTTTGCGGAGTGGGGACAAACCACGCCGAAGACGCGCGCCGAGTGCCTGCTGAAGCTGGCGGATGCGATTGAAGCGCATGGGGAGGACTTTGCCCGGCTCGAATCTCTCAACTGCGGGAAGCCGCTGCACTGTGCTCTGGGTGATGAAATTCCGGCGGTGGTCGACGTTTTCCGTTTCTTTGCCGGGGCCGCCCGCTGTCTGAACGGGCTGGCCGCCGGGGAGTACCTTGACGGCCACACGTCGATGATCCGCCGCGATCCGGTGGGCGTGGTTGCCTCTATTGCCCCCTGGAACTATCCGCTGATGATGGCGGCCTGGAAGCTGGCCCCCGCGCTGGCCGCAGGGAACTGCGTGGTGATTAAGCCCTCAGAGATCACGCCCCTGACCGCGCTGAAGCTGGGAGAGCTGGCAAAAGATATCTTACCGGCAGGCGTTCTGAACGTCCTGTTTGGCCGGGGTAAAACGGTCGGCGATCCGCTGACCGGGCATGAAAAAGTTCGTATGGTCTCGCTGACCGGTTCGATTGCTACCGGGGAACATATCATCGGCCATACGGCGTCCTCTATTAAACGCACCCACATGGAGCTGGGCGGTAAAGCGCCGGTTATCGTCTTTGATGATGCTGACCTGGATGCGGTTGTCGAAGGGGTGCGGACGTTTGGTTTCTACAATGCCGGACAGGACTGTACGGCGGCGTGCCGGATTTATGCCCAGAAGGGCATCTATGCCGCGCTGGTGGAAAAGCTGGGCGCAGCGGTCGCCAGCCTCAAAATGGGTGCGCCGGAGGATGCTTCTACCGAACTGGGGCCGCTCAGCTCAGCCGCCCATCTTTCACGCGTTTGTCAGGCGGTCGATGAGGCGAAAGCGCTCGGTCATATCCGCGTTGTCACCGGCGGGAGCAAAAAAGAGGGGGCGGGCTACTACTTCCAGCCAACCCTGCTGGCGGGGGCAAAACAGGACGATGCCATCGTTCAGCGCGAGGTGTTTGGCCCGGTAGTGAGCGTCACCGAGTTTGATGACGAGGCGCAGGTGCTGGCCTGGGCGAACGATTCGCAGTATGGCCTGGCGTCATCGGTCTGGACCAAAGACGTGGGCCGCGCCCATCGCCTGAGCGCGCGGCTGCAGTACGGCTGCACCTGGGTGAATACTCATTTTATGCTGGTGAGCGAAATGCCGCACGGCGGCATGAAATTATCCGGCTACGGCAAAGATATGTCGGTCTACGGGCTTGAGGATTATACGGTCGTGCGGCATGTCATGATCAAACACTAAGCCCGCCATGCCTGGTCGCATGCGCGGCCAGGCGTTTCCCGCGCCCGCCATGAGTGTTACGCAATATACTCAATTGTTACTATCCATAATTTTTAAGTGGTTATTCTGTAACGAAAAAACTTGATCTGTATCAACATATGACGCATATTGCGTGCGGTTATTTTTTCGGCTCTGGTATACAGAATGACGTTGTATCAAAAGATGTTGGTTTTTTACGCAATCATGGCTTCCATCTGCGCATTAATTACCTGGTTCCTCTCTAAAGACCGCAAACGTATCCGCCTGCTCAGCGCTTTTCTGGTGGGGTCAACCTGGCCAATGAGCTTTCCCGTTGCGCTGCTGGTCTCGCTTTTCTGAAGCACGCTTCCATTTTTAAAAGATGAATATGGCATTCCAGATACGGTAACTGTATAAATAAACAGTGCATCGTAAAAGGAGTGTTTATGAACAGTTTTTACTCGCAGCAGGCCGGTTGTACCGTGCGCTGGCATGACCTGCCCGGCACCGGCGATCCCGTGGTGTTCATTCACGGGCTGGGCTGCGCCTCTTCCTATGAATATCCCCGTGTCGTTCATGACCCGCTGTTTGGCGCGCGAAGAGCGATTCTCATCGATTTGCCCGGCAGCGGCTACAGCGACAAGCCTGAGCACTACAGCTATAAAACCACCGACCAGGCGCACGTAGTGGCGGAACTGATTGACCATCTAGAGCTGGAGTCCTTTTGGTTATACGGCCACAGCATGGGCGGCAGCATTGCTATCGAAACGGCGGGGCTGCTGGCGTCGCGCGTGAAGGGCCTGATGGTGTCAGAGCCTAATTTTCACGCGGGCGGGGGCATGTTCAGCCGGTCTATTGCGGCGCAAACCGAGCAGCAGTTTCTGACGCAGGGCTATGACGCCATGCTCGGCGCGGAAAAAACGGCGTGGGCCGGGTGCCTGCAGAGCAATGCGCCGTATGCCGTCTGGCGGGGTGCATCGAGCCTGGTGGCGGGCGTTGAACCGGAATGGGAAGCGCAGTTTCTGTCACTTCCTTGCCCGGTAACGTTGATTTTCGGCGAGCAGTCTCTTCCGGATGACGATGTGGAAAGTCTGAAGCAAAAGGGCGTCGAGGTGAAAATCATTCCTGCGGCAGGGCATTCAATGTCGTGGGAAAACCCTTCTGCGATGGCGCAGACGATCGTTGGCTGTATGGCGCGGTGAAAATGGCCCGCATGGCTGCGGGCCGACATCTCAGCGCAATAACGCCTGTAAAGCCCGGCGAGCACCGGGCTGAACATCATGCGGATGCTGGTAATCAATGTTCTCTATCGCGCGGCTATAGAGTGCAACCAGCCAGTCGTAAACGTACGCGGTGGCCGCATGCACGGGCTGTTCCCCCAGGCGGGTCAGGCGAGGCTCCGCGCTGCTGACCACCGGCGTGACGAAGATGGCCTGGCCCTTGCGGATGCGGCTTGCCGGGCGCGTCGCCACGGGCGTCTGGTCGTAACCCAGCCAGCCAATGAAATTGCCCATCACGGCATGCAGCTGTGCAGCGCTGCTTTTATCCGCTTCGACAATGCGCTGAAGCTGTTGAGGCAGATTAAGCCGGTAGCTGGTGACCACCAGCACATCCGCGATTTGCTGTAATACCTCAGGCTCCAGCCCAAGACGGGCGGCCGTTGCCTCGTTGCGGCTCCACTGACGCAGATGATTTATCCAGACTCTGTGCGCCAGACGCGCTTTGTCTTTTGTCTGGAACAGGCCGGTGCTTTCCTGCGTATTCTCGGCAAACAGGTCAATCGTGTCCGTAAACAGTCCGTTCACCTGCTCCTCGCGCGGCTGCTGAACGGTGAGCAGCGTTTCAAAGGCTTTCAGCGGCGGCAGCAGGCCTTCAAGCAGTTCGCCGTGGCGGGCGGCGCTGCTTTGCAGCGTGCGCACCATGCTTTCGGCCTGAGCGCGTCTTGTCCCCGGTTCTTCTACCAGCGGCGCCAGATAGCTTTGCATCAGCGATGAGAGCTCCTGTCGCAGCAAGCCTTTCAGCGTGCCGAGACGCTTCTGTCGCTGCGCGGGCAGCGTGGCCTGAGACAGCCATTCGATGACGCGCTGCATGCTGTGGCTGTCCAGCGCCTGCAGCGTGCCCCAGCGTAAACCCGGCTTTCCGAGCAGATGCTGCACGGCTTCATCGAGATTCTGCCGGGTGGTAAAGCGGGCGTCGTGAGGGGTAATCGCCCATACCAGCCCCGGCAGGGCAGATTCTTCAGCAGGCTGCGTCTCCTTGACCCAGTTCATTAACACTTTTGCTTTTTTGGCCGTCTGCTCGTGCTGCGCCGTCGCATTGCAAATCACCAGCACATCCGGCTGAAGCTGTTGACGGTAATGCTCGAGCAGCCACTGGGACTTCGCCTGGCGTAGCGGGTCGGCACTGTTATCTTCAAAGACCGGAATATCAATAATATCGACGTTATCCAGCGCGCCGTTCTCAACCGGCAGCACCAGCTCGCGGGTCAGCAAGGTCAGCACGTCGACGGGGATGCTGATGGCGTTTAGCATTTCACCGCTATTCAGCGGATGAAGCAGCGTCTCCTGCGCGTCCTGGAGATCTAACGTGCCGTCGTGCGTCAGGAAACCCTCACCCGGCAGGCCAAAGCTGTCCACCAGCAGGCTAAGCGGGGCAGCAAGCTCCCCGGCATGGCTGGTCTGGTGCAGCACATGGGCCAGTTTTAACCACTGCTGGGTCAACTCCTGCTGCTCGCCCCACAGCAGCGACCAGACGCTGGCCCGCGTGCTGAGATCGAGAGAAGGCACCAGCCGGGCGAACTCATGCCACAGGGCATCGTCAATTTGCTGTTTAGCGGCGGGTACGGTGCTTTGCCAGAAGCGGGCTATCGCCCCCACTTCCTGAGCCGTGATGCCGGGCACGCCCTGCGGCTGGCGCAGCCCGCGCCATTTGTCCAGACGTGTCTCAATGACCGCCTTATCCACCGCGCGCATCTGCGGATGCAGCGTCGTGCGGGCAATAAACAGCTGTACCAGCTCGGCCTCGGTGACCAGGCTAAGACGCAGCGGGAACGCCTCATCCGCCACCTCCGTGTTTTCACGGGTAAAGCGGACGGCCATGTTGGTCAGGGCATGTCCCGGATTGATATGCGAAAAATAGTCAAAGGTGCGCTGGCCCGGCGTTACGTTCAGGCGTCCATTACCGCTGCCGCACAGGGACAACAGCAGATGGGCTTTCGCGCTCTGCGAATGGCCGTAAAGCCCAATGCTGCTCTGGCGGGTCATGGCGCGTTCAATGGCCTGTTCCCGCGCCTGCGCCGCGTTGATGCGAGCAAGCAGGGCGTCAGCATCGTTATCCAGCACAGGGGCGTTCAGGCGCGTCTCATTAATCCACCCGATTAAGGCCTGAGTGGTGGTCGTCGTCGCTGTCATTTCAGGTATACGCTCCCGCTGTCGATCCAGTAGTGGCTGCCGCTATGTCGGCGATCGGCCAAGGTATTCAATTTGAAGGTTAATGCGTCAGGGGCAACCGGCGTGCCGTCCTGCAGCCAGGCATCGCTCAGCTCGAAGGCCTCAGGGCCTTCCTGCTTGCTGCCGCCGCAGAGCTTCAGCCGCACGTTCAGCACGCCGTCACCGGCAATGGCTTTCGCCAGTTCAGCCGAGTTGATGCTAAGCGTGTAGAGCGGCGTGGCGGGCCAGCGCGCGTTCGCCAGCTGGCGGAAGCCGAGGGTAACGTTACGTGGGAAGTACAGACGCGCGTCGAGCTTCGCGCCCGGCTTATCGAGGTCGATATCTTGATACCAGACGTTTTCCTCGCGCAGGGTATTAACAGTGTTATCCAGCACGCCGAGATACCGCACGGTGGAATACGCGCCAATGTCCGCGGCTTTAAAGTTGAAGCGCGGCAGACGCAAGTCGAGCGCCAGGCTGCAGAGCATAGCCCCCACGGCGGCCGTTGATTTCGGGTTGCCAATGCGCCCTTGTTGGCTGAACGGATACCACTCGTGCACCTGGTATTTATCCAGCCAGACGATGCGGTTGACCGGCACCGGCTGCAGATGACGAATCAGCGCCTGAACGCCAGGCAGGCAGCCGGGGCGTCCGGTGATCAGCAGAACATCGCAGCTATAATGGGATATCGCCTCGCACACTGCGTGGAGCGGCGAGGCCAGCGTAAATTGCCCGGCCAGCATCGCATCCTGCATTTCGCGGAAATTCACGTGCAGCGGCACCGCGAACAGGTCAAACGCGTCTGAACCCGCAGGCAGGGCATGGTCGATCGCCTGCTGCAGATAGTTCATGACGTTGCGCGTCGGTTTCTGCGCCAGGAGATCGCCAAAGGTGGCATGCAGACCGGCCAGCGGATCGTCAACGTCGCTCGATTCCCACGCGGCAAGAATGGCGTGGCCAATCGGCATAAACAGCTGAAGCGCCGTTTGCTGACGGAGTACCGCCTGGGTATCGATACGCCCGGAGTCGCCGAACAGCGACGCCATCAGCAGCGAGGCGTCCGCGATACCGGATTTCTGCAGCTGCGTTTGCAGCGCGGGCAACACGTAGCGCTGAATCACGTCCAGAAGCGTATCGTCGCCAGCGACTTTGAAGCCTTCACGGAACAGCAGCTGCGGGGTGATTTTGACGTTATTGCCAGAACCGTCATCCAGCTGATAATGGGTGATCGCCATATCCGTTGTGCCGCCGCCGATGTCGATGGACGCGACGCGCAGCGCGCGGCCCGGCTGGCTACCCGGCTCAGGCTCACGGTCCGGGCGGGCCAGGGAGGCGAAGAAGGCTTCGGTCTGGCCGCCAAAGCGGGAGATCGCTTCGTTATACAGCCAGACCAGCTGACCGCAGCTGGCTTCATCCCACTCCATCTGGATTTCAGGAACCGGCACCACGCTTTTATCCTGCTGTTTGCGGGTGACAAAATCCTCATCCTGCGGGTGCCAGCCCATCGCTTTCCAGACGATGGCGATGGCTTCGAACATGCGGCGACGGAAAATCTCGCGCTCCTGCTTTGGCATGGCCGAGGGCAGGGTCAGGATCAGGGTGCGCAGCTGGCGCGGTGACGCGGGGAAGCCCAGACGCAGGCGCGTGGCGACGCTGTTGATCTGCCCCAGCGCCTGCGCCAGCAGCTCGCACAGCATGTGCGTCATCAGCGTACTGCGGCTGTACTGCGGCGAGAAGACCGGCAGCCGCTCGTCCTGCGGCAGCGTGAAGAGCGGCTCGCCGTCATCGTTCATCAGGTTCATCAGCGGAAACGCGGTGGCAAGCGGCTCACGCTGGGTTTTGCTGTTCATCTGGCTAAAGCGCCAGTCCTGCACGACCGGCGTTTCATCCCACAGGTAGCGACGCGGGCTGGAGATGCCGCTGTTGCCTTCTGTTCCCAGACGCTGCATCGCCAGCTTGCGGGCTTCATCGCCCACGCGAACAATCGACGGCCAGACAAAGGCATCTTCGCGACCGCTTTCAACCGAGAAGTGCTGCTTGCCGAAGCGCGCCTCCGAAAACTCGAGACGGCTGGTGAACAGCGGCGCATTCAGGAACTGCGGCTCGCTGAGCGAGCGGACCTGCAGCTCGGCGGTCTGGCGCAGGCCATCGTTGGCGTCGCCGTGGTCTTCAATAATGACGCCGCAGGTGTGGGTATTGCCCACGTCGAGGATCAGGTCGACCGGAATGGCTGGCGTGCTGAGCGTATGGGTAACAAATTTCACCTCCGGCACGGTGAGCTGTTCACCGAGCATGGTCAGCAGGTTAAGCCAGTGGGCCTGATATTCAAACCCGCGCATCGCCTGCTGGAGATCGCGTTCTGAGCGGTTTTCAACGCCGTCGGCATACTGGGTAAATGCCTCGCGCAGCCAGCCGTCAATCCAGGTCTGGTCGAGGAAATTTTCAACTTCGTTGTCTCGCCAGGCCAGCGCGAATCGGGTCCCGTTCAGAATATCGTTTTCAACCGGGGACAGGGCGGACGTGGCGTGTTCGGCTATCTGGCTGTCAAGGGCGAGAGTGACGCGGTGCGTATTGCCCGCCGTGTCGGGTGTATCCAGCCTGCGCACCTGAACGCGGGCCCAGTTATCCGGCCCCTCAACGAAGGTCCGCGGTGGGTTGAAGCGCAGAAACGGAACCGGGAGCCAGACGCCGTCCAGCACCGCCAGGGACTGATGTAGCGGGATGGTGGTTTCCGGCTTAACTACTTCAGGCTGCCCGCCGTTCGTCCCAGGCACGGTATAGCGCCCGTTAACCAGGTCGAAATCGAGCCGCAGCAGCGGGCCGTTCGCGGTTTTACGTACGAAGCGCCCGTTGCTGGCGGTGTCCTGCGGCGTCAGACCAAAATCAAGGAACTGCACGCCGCTGTTGGCAATAAGCGTGACGCTTTGTTTATAGTCGCAAAGATTTACCAGCATAGGATCAGGCACCTGCTTTCTTGAACGTCAGGGGAACGACGGTATTGGCATCATAACGGGCGCGACATTCTGCGATATCGCTGGCGCCTGCTTTACAGGCAACCTCCGGCATCGGGTAGCGGGAGCCGTCGGTGCAGCGGGCAGTACCGCGACTTTTAATCATCAGCTCGCCGTTGCTGTGTAGCCCGGAGAACACTTCCGCGCGGCAGACAACGTTGTCGCCATGGACAACCCGGGCGAAGCCTTTATTGTTCTGGATCTGATAGCGCATTGACGGCGGCTTGCCGGTGACCGGATCTTTCACGTCGAGAACCGCACGCCAGGTGCCGTTCAGGAAACGCGTCGATCCCGCTTTCACCTGATTCGCTTCCATCACCATGGCGTCTTTCGGGATGGCGACAATCACCACCGGGGCAGGCTGTGGTGCAGGAACGGGAGCAGGCTCTTTTTCTTTGCTTGCCAGGACCTCTGCCTGATGCAGCGGTAATTTCATGGCCAGCGGCTCAACCGCTTTGATCGGCTTTGGTGCAATCTCTACGGGCTGAGGTGCGGGCGCCGGGGCGGGCTCAGCGGAAGGGGACTGTTTTGGCCACATCAGCGGCGCGGCAACGGCGGCAACGATCGCGACGGCAACCGGCAGCGTCCACACGGGAACGCGGCGCTTTTTCGCGACGATCGGCACAGGCGGTTCCTGAACGGGTTGCGCAACGGCCGGGGCCGGCTCAGGCTCATACAGATCTTCCGGCGTGATGCGCACTACGGTGGACGGGGCGATCAGCGGTTCGTCGGCGTGTTCAAAGGCCACAACCGGTTCAGGCTCAGGCTCGGGTTCAGGATCTTCAATCACAACGGGGGCGGGCTCAGGGACCAGCGACTCACGCAGGCAGTCGAGGACATCGTCGCGCGCATTTTCGTTCAGGTTTACAAACCCCCAGAAGCTGATGACCGGCTTTCCGTCCACCAGGAAGAGGAAGTTTTCACCCGGGAACTGAAACGCCTTTGACAGCAGAGAGCCAAAAAGCTGCTGCGCGGTTTTGGGCGACTGGAGGCATTTCTTGCTTAATGACTCGACGCTGGCGAGCGTGTTTTCCAGGTAGCGCAGGGCGCGATAACGGTCATCCTCATCGGCCGCTTTCCAGCTGGTTACGCTCCCTTCAACAGGAGAATACCAGTCCACGCGGTCACCGCTGTCGTTGACCTGAGGAATAGCCAGACAGTCGACGATGGCCTGTTGTTTGCGCAACCGGAGCGCTTCCCGGATTTGTAACGCTGATTCAAAAACGGCTTGTCCGCCGCCGCCAACGGCCTGAAAGTCATCCAGGTTACCGCTGCGTAAAAGAGTTTTTGCCACGATTTGATCCCATATACTTCTTCACACCATTACTTTAACGAAACGAGGAAGCAACCAAACGGGGGAAGAGACGCTAAAAGGGCCGATTTCTTGCGGCATAGAAAGTGACGGTTGTGCTTGACGAATAACGGCCCTTAAGGCAAATCACCTTTTCGGGCGCTGGCTGTTAAAACAGCAAAAAACGCGGCTTTAGAATAACCTGATAGTGTTTCGTTATTTGCCAGGTCATATCGCCTGTGCTGTTATTACTGTCTTATATAATAAAACTGTCAGGGTTATAACCATGTCTACAGGGAAAATACTGCTCGCCCTCGCGCTGAGCACTCTTTTACCAGCCGGTGCCGCATGGGCCGCAAACAACGACACCCTTATTTACTGTTCTGAAGCGTCCCCCGAGTCCTTCAACCCGCAAATCGCCAGCTCTGGCCCGTCTTTCGTGGCCAGCTCTCAGGTACTGTACAACCGCCTGATCAATTTCGACCCGGTAAAAAACACCCCGGTACCGTCGCTGGCGGAGTCATGGACGATTTCGCCGGACGGTAAGACGTATACCTTTGCTCTGCGCAAAGGGGTGAAGTTCAACAGCAATAAATACTTCAAACCGACGCGCGACTTTAACGCCGATGACGTTATTTTCTCGGTTATGCGTCAGAAAGACCCTAAACACCCGTACCATAATGTGTCGCAGGGCAACTACGAATACTTTAACGATGTCGGGCTCGATAAGCTGATTCAGGACGTGAAAAAGGTCGATGATTATCACGTTCAGTTCACCCTCAGCGAGCCCAACGCCGCGTTTCTGGCCGACTGGGGGATGGATTTCGCCTCCATTCTCTCCGCCGAATACGCCGACGCGATGCTGAAAAAAGGCACGCCTGAAAACGTAGACACCTGGCCGATTGGTACCGGGCCTTATGTCCTGCAGCAGTACAAAGTGGATTCGTTGATTCGCTATGTTGCTAACCCGAACTACTGGGATGGCGCGGTGCCGACCAAACACCTGATCTTCTCCATTACCCCTAACGTGGAGACCCGTCTGGCGAAGCTGCAGACCAACGAGTGTCAAATCATTCCTGCACCGTCCCCGGTTCAGTTTGACGTGATTAAAAAGAACAAAGATTTGACGCTGCACTCTGTCGATGCGCTGAACGTCGGCTATCTGGCGTTTAACACCGAGAAAAAACCGTTTGATAACGTGCTGGTGCGCCAGGCGCTTAACTACGCGACCGACAAGAAGGCTATCGTCAATGCGGTCTTTATGGGTTCCGGTACGGTGGCAAAATCGCCGATCCCGCCAAATATGCTGGGCTTTAATAAAGACCTGAAAGACTACAGCTACGATCCAGAAAAAGCGAAAGCGCTGCTAAAGCAGGCGGGGCTGGAGAAGGGGGCGGAAGTCACGCTGTGGTCAATGCCGGTTCAGCGTCCGTATAATCCGAACTCGCGTCGTATCGCGGAGATGATCCAGAGCGACTGGGCGAAAGTCGGCGTGAAGGCCAAAATTGTCTCTTACGAGTGGGGCGAATATCTCTCCGGGATGCGTAAAGGCGAACATGACTCCGCGCTGTTTGGCTGGATGTCCGATAACGGCGACCCGGACAACTTTGCCGACGTGCTGCTGGGCTGCAACAGCATTAAAACCGGATCAAACGCCGCGCGCTGGTGCGATAAGGGTTATGATGATCTGGTGCAAAAAGCGAAGCTGACCAGCAGCCCGGCCGAGCGTGCGAAACTCTACGGCCAGGCGCAGGAGATTTTCTACCAGCAGGCGCCCTGGATCGCACTGGCAAACGGGAAAACGTTCTATGCGACCCGCAGCAACGTGACGGGATACAGCGTAAGCCTGATGGGCAGCGATTTCTCTAAGGCGAAGCTGAACTAAGCGTTTTATTGCCCGGTACGGCGTAGCGCCACCGGGCTCATAACAAGGAGTGACAATGTCACATTTAAACGACGTTACCGCCCTGGTGGATGCCGCCATTGAAGAGGGCGTCATTACCCATATGAATGAACTGCTGATCGAATTAAGCGATGATGCAGAGCTGAGCCGGGAAGATCGCTATACCCAGCAGCAGCGCCTGCGTACCGCGATTTCGCATCACGGCAAGCAGCATAAAGAAGAGATAGACGCGCGTGAGGAACAGCTGACCAAAGGCGGCACCATACTGTAACGTTCAAAACTGGCGTCGCGCCACCAGCCAGGCTCCGACCACCAGCATCACCGCGCCGCATACCGGGCCAATCAGGGCGCGGAGCGGAATGCCGTTGCTCCTCAGCACGTCCATCACCAGCCCGCCGATGAGCTGGCTTGCCACCAGCACGGCGATGGTCGTCGCCGCGCCAACGTTCTGATACCCGCTGATGCTGGCAAACACGAAAAACGACCCCAGCAGCCCCGGGATGAGCGTCCACCAGCGTACCGTTGCGGCCAGCTCGCTAAACCCGGCGACGCCCTGTTTCAGCAGCAGAATGCTGACAAACAGCACAATGCCGACCAGCGAATTCAGCAGCATCGCGATAAGAATGGTGGAAGAGGACTGGGTGATACGCACCATTAAGGTATTTTGCACCACCAGGCCAATTCCCGCCGCCACCAGAAACGCCAGGGTCAGGGATTGATTCATGGGATGGCGTCCGGATCGCTGCGCTCGTCCAGCTGCAGCTGCATAAAGGTTAAGTCCAGCCAGCGGCCAAACTTGGTTCCCACCTGCGGCATCTGCCCCGTGGTGACAAAACCAAGCGTTTCATGGAGATGAATCGAGGCATGGTTTTGCGCTTCAATACCGGCCACCATCACGTGTTTACCGATGGCGCGGGCCTCGTTTATCAGCGCGATCATCAGCGTGCGGCCAATGCCTTTGCCCTGATGGTCCGGGTGGACGTAGACAGAATGCTCAACCGTATGACGGAAACCGTCGAAGGCGCGCCAGTCGCCGAAAGAGGCGTAACCGGTGATAACGCCGTCTTCCTCACTCACCAGAACCGGGTAACCCGCGAGCGTGCGCGCCTCAAACCAGGCGATTCGGTTATCGG
Organism: Enterobacter sp. UCD-UG_FMILLET; assembly: GCF_000762975.1. Classification (NCBI taxonomy): domain Bacteria; kingdom Pseudomonadati; phylum Pseudomonadota; class Gammaproteobacteria; order Enterobacterales; family Enterobacteriaceae; genus Enterobacter; species Enterobacter sp. UCD-UG_FMILLET. The sequence goes on along the minus strand of NZ_JRJC01000015.1, from coordinate 85,464 downwards.
TATCGACGGTTTTATCGTTCCAGATCGCGGCAGTATGCAGCACCGCGTGGTTGTAGATTTCGCCTATCGCAGCGCAGTCTTCCTTGCAGGCATGACGAACGATCATGATTAACCCTCTGTGTGTTGTTCACTATAGTATTACGCGGTAGCTACGATATTACACAACTGTACTGCCCGATCGCTACGGCATAAGCCATATTTTTTTGTTATCAAAAGCCCATTGAAATGCCGTTCATACACTATAGTATGACGTCATGAACACCATAACAGACACAATGAATCAACGGATTAGCGCAAGAATTCGCCTTGAACGCGAGTCTCGCGGATGGTCCCTGAGCGAGCTTGCTGACCGGGCAGGGGTCTCGCGCGCGATGATCCACAAGATTGAACGTGGAGACAGCAGCCCGACAGCCACCTTGCTCGCCCGTCTGTCCGGCGCGTTTGGCATCAGCATGTCCACGCTGATTGCCCGGGCCGAAATGCAGGAAGGCAAGCTGCTGCGCCTTGCAAACCAGCCCGTCTGGCGCGACCCTCAGACGCACTACCTCCGCCGCCATGTTTCTCCCCGCACCGATCTGCCCATCGACCTTGTTCAGGTTGAACTGCCTGCGGGCAGCGATGTTCCGATGCCTGCATCTTCTTACGCGCTGGCACGTCAGCTTATCTGGCTTCAGTCCGGCGAGCTGGTGTTTCAGGAGGGCGATACGCGCCACGAGATGCACGCCGGAGACTGTCTTGAGCTGGGGCCGCCAAATGACTGCCGGTTCATCAACGAAACGAATGAACCCTGCATCTATCTGGTTGTACGGCTTAACCAGTCTGGCTCGTAATGCTAATGCGATAACGCCATTCGTGAGCCAGGCTGTAATGACATTTGTACCAGAAGGAGATCCCGATGAATCAACCTGTTTCACAAAATCGCCGCTGGGTACTGGCCTCCCGTCCTCAGGGCGCGCCGGTGGCGGAAAATTTTCGTCTGGAAACGCAGCCTGTTCCCGCCCCTGGTGAGGGGCAGCTTTTGCTGCGTACCGTCTGGCTGTCGCTGGACCCGTACATGCGGGGCCGCATGAGCGATGCGCCATCCTATTCCCCTCCGGTTGAGATTGGCGCGGTGATGGTGGGGGGAACGGTCAGTCGCGTTGAGCAGTCGAATCATCCCGAGTTCAACGCCGGGGAGTGGGTGCTGGGCTACAGCGGCTGGCAGGAATATGAACTCTCGGACGGCAGCGGCCTGGTGAAGCTGGGCGAAAATCCGTCTCATCCTTCCTGGGCGCTGGGTATTCTGGGTATGCCGGGCTTCACCGCCTATATGGGATTGCTGGATATCGGGCAACCAAAAGCGGGTGAAACGCTGGTGGTCGCCGCGGCGACAGGCCCGGTGGGCGCGACCGTCGGGCAGATCGGCAAAATTAAAGGTTGCCGGGTGGTCGGCGTCGCCGGTGGGGCTGAAAAATGCCGCCATGCCGTTGAGGTCCTCGGGTTTGACCTGTGTCTGGATCACCACGCGGCGGACTTTGCCGAACAGCTGAAACGCGCCTGCCCGAAAGGAATTGATGTCTATTATGAAAACGTCGGCGGGAAAGTATTTGACGCCGTGCTGCCGTTACTGAATACCTCCGCGCGCGTGCCGGTGTGTGGCCTGGTGAGCGGCTACAATGCGACGGGCCTGCCCGAGGGGCCGGATCGCCTGCCGCTCCTGATGGCAACCATCCTGAAGAAACGCATTCGTATGCAGGGCTTTATCATCGGCCAGGATTACGGTCACCGCATTAAGGAGTTCCAGGAGGCGATGGGACGCTGGGGGCAGGAGGGCAAAATTCACTATCGCGAACAGATAACGGACGGGCTGGAGAACGCGCCCGAGGCGCTGATTGGCCTGCTTGAAGGGCGTAACTTCGGCAAAGTCGTGATTCGCGTCGCGAGCGACAATAAATAAACAGCACTATGGCGGGGTTTCCCGCCATATTTATTTGTGAAGATACGATATATTGTCTTTAATTAATGGACATGGCATTTCGCGCCCGCATCCCGGATGGGCCCGGAACCAATAAAAAAACAAATTTTGCTTTTTTGATGTTTTTACGTACTTCCCACCACCAGGCATAACGATACAGGATATATCGGGCCGGCGTCGTTTTATTAAAACTGGCGTTTAAAAATAGCATTAAGTTTTAGCTACAGGAATTTCACATGCTTGATTTGGATCACTTAGAAAAAGCCCAAAGGGTTAGCCTTACCATGCAGGTTGAACACAGTTTGAAAGGGGCGTTAATAACAGGCTCCCTAAAACCAGGAGCACGACTGATTACAAAAGAGATCGCCGATAAATTAGGCACCAGTATTACCCCTGTTCGCGAGGCGCTTTTGCGCCTGGTGTCATCAGGGGCGTTACACGCCACGCCGGCGCAGGCATTTCTGGTTCCGGAGGTCACGCTGGAGCGCTATAACGAGATTAACGCCATCCGCAAGCAGCTTGAGCCGATGGCGGTCGCCGCAGCCTGTCATAATATGTCTGATAGCAAACTGGAGGCGTTGCGCAAATTGTCGGATGCCTTTCATGAGGCCATGCGCAACGGGAACGTCCAGCAGGCACTGCATGCGAATCGCGTCTTCCGGTTCACGCTTTATCAGTATGCGGAAATGCCTACGCTTAATGCATTAATTGAGCAGCTGTGGGTGCGCATCGGGCCCTGTATGAACTATCTGCATCAGGAGCTTAACGACATCAAAGCCTCGACATATCACTATGAAGAACTCCTTTCCGCCCTTGAGCGAAGAGATGTTGTTGCCTGCCAGAAGGCGATTGATAAGGTGATTGATGAAGCGAATTTGCTTTTACAGCGACAATATTTTAACTAAGCGATTATTTAACAGAGCGACTATATATCACGCCTAATTATTTAGCTGATGAATAACTCCTGATGGCTTATTGCCATCAGGAGCGTTATTTCATTAATAAGATCAACTTTTCTTTTCGCTTACTCGAAGCGATAAGAGACCGACAGCCCGACCCCGTAGTTACGGCCTGGTGCAGGCTCGTAATAACGACCGTTAGACTCGTTGACAATAACCGAGCCCGCGTACTCTTTATCGAACAGGTTATCGACGCGGCCAAAGACGTCCATGCCCCAGTTGCCGTAGTTAAACTTATACCCGGTATTCAGCCCGACCACCGTATACGACGGCGCTTTCGCCGTATTCTCGTCGTCGGCCATGATATCGCTCATGTAGCGCACGTCTGAGCCCGCGTACCAGCCTTCCTCCGGCTGCCAGCCAAACGAGGCGTAACCCATGTTGCGGGCGATACCCGGCATCCGGTTACCGTTGCAGTCTGCGTCGCTGCAGACGTTAGTCCGGTAGGTGGCATCCAGGTAAGTCCACGTCATCTTCAGCTTCCAGTTCTCGGCAAACTGCTGGTCGAGGGAGACTTCCACCCCCTGACGACGGGTTTTACCGGCATTTTTATAGCTGGTACGCCCGCCAGAGCTGGCATCTACCACGATCTCATCATCCGTATCGGTGCGGAACAGCGCTGCGGTCAGGAGGCCATTGCCGATGCGGGTTTTGCTGCCCACTTCATACGTGTTGTTGGTGGACGGCTGCAGGCCGATGTTCAGGCCGCCCTGGTTATCGGCGCGATAGGAAAGTTCGTTGATGGTTGGCGTTTCGAACCCACGCCCTGCGGCAGCGTAGAGGTTCCATGCGTCCGTCACCGCATACTTAACGGAACCGGCCGGGAGCCACTTGTGATAGCTCGCGTCACCGCTGTCGTCACCGTTGCCCGGCGTAACGTAATGGTCGTTGGAATCAAACCACACAGAGCTGTAGCGCACTCCCGCATCCACCGACAGTTTCTGCGTCAGCTGCCAGCTGGTTTGCAGGTAAGGGTCAACGTTCCACATCAGGTTACGTTCGTTGCGACGCTTGTCACCCTTCACGCCGTAATCCGGCACGCCGTTGTTCATCACGAAGTTCTCGTATCCGCGACGATCTTCGCTCATGTTTTCGTAGTTCAGGCCGGTAGTAAAGGTCACCGGCACCAGCAGCTCGCCACGGTGCGTCCAGCGGGTATCGATACCCTGATAATGACGCTGCATATCAATCACCCCGCCGGAGTGGGAGGGTTTTAGCTGCGGCTGATACGGAATTGACTGATACTGCGTCATTTCACGCTCGCCGGCGTACATCATCACGCTGAGGTCGTCCTGGGTGCTGAGCTGACGATCGTAGCGCAGGCCTGCCTGGGTCTGCTTGATGGTCTTACGGGTATTGTACTGATCGCCGCGCGGAGACTGACGCGGATTGTTCTGCCACTCCTGATAGCTCAGCCCGCCCGGATCGTTGGCCTTCATGTCCACGCTGTTGAAAATCAGCGTCAGCTTGCTCGCGTCGTCAATGCGCACGCCCAGCTTAGCATTGGCCAGATTCTTCCGCGCGCCGCTGTGGTCGCGGTAGCCTTTGGTGGTGAAACGGGTGGTGGAAACGGTGTAATCCACGTCGCCCGCGTGGGTGCCGTCACCCATCGCGCCGGTGGCTTTCATGCCGTAGCGCCAGGTACCGTAGCTGCCGTAATAGCTGCTGGCTTCAATGGTCGGCGGCTGCTGCCCGGTCTGGGTGTTGATGTTAATCACGCCGCCGGAGGCGTTGCCGTACAGGGCAGAGAAGGGGCCGCGCAGCACTTCAACGCTCTCCACGCTGGAGAGATCGATGTTGGAGGTCTGGCCCTGTCCGTCCGGCATGGTGGCAGGGATACCGTCGACATACATACGGATACCGCGCACGCCAAACGTTGAGCGGGCACCAAACCCGCGCATTGAAAGCTGGAGATCCTGGGCATAGTTCTGGCGGTTCTGGATTTGCAGTCCCGGGACGCTGCCAAGAGATTCAGACAGGTTGATGCGCGGCGCAGCGTGGCGCATGTCATCGCCATTGACGACGCTGACCGCGGCCGGGGTATCCAGCTCCGATACGGTTTGCGGCGTGGCGCTGACGATCATGGTCTGTTCCTCCGCGCTCAACGCGGTGAGCGGCGCAAGAATAACGGGAACCAGCAGCAGCGGGAGAGAGGCCTTACGGGCAGAAATGATTTTCATGAATGAAACCGGTTGTGGTGTATAAACGAACCAAATGGAACATGTCCATACATGTTAAAGGTTTTGTAAATGTTTTGAAAACTATAACCGCACATTGCGTTAATGAAAGGCGAAGCGTGAAAGAAAAACTCCACATTCAGTTCATTAATGATTACTATTCTCATTATCAAAAGGCAATGCCATGACGTTGTCTGCCGGAAGTGATGTCAGCGGAACCCCCTCTTTTCAGAAAAGGAATTGTTATGTCTTTACGTCATCTGTGCTCGCCGCGTCTGAGCCTGTCACTGCTGTCTGCCACTTTACTGCTTGCCGGGACGTTCCAGGTACATGCCGCCGAAGAGGTGCTGCGTAAAGCGGTGGGCAAAGGGGCGTATGAAATGGCGGTCAGCCAGCAGGAGAATGCGCTGTGGGTGGCGACCTCGCAAAGCCGCAAAACCGATAAGGGCGGGGTTGTCTATCGCCTTGATCCGGTCACCCTGGACGTGACGCAGGCGATCCATAGCGATCTCAAGCCCTTTGGTGCCACCTTTGACAATGCGACCCAAACGTTGTGGTTCGGTAATACCATCAACGGTGCGGTGACGGCCATTGATGCGAAAACGGGCGACGTGAAAGGGCGTCTGGTGCTGGACGGGCGTCAACGCAGCGAAACCGTCAAACCGCTGCAGCCGCGCCAGCTGGTGGCGGATGACGCGAGCAACACGATTTACATCACCGGTGTCGGCAAAGAGAGCGTGATTTGGGTGGTGGATGGCGCCACGCTGAAGCTGAAAGAGACCATTGCCAATACCGGTACGTACAGCACCGGCCTGGCGCTGGATGCGCAGGCGAAACGTCTGTACACCACGAATGCGGACGGTGAGCTGGTGACGATTGATACGGCCACCAACAAAATCCTGAGCCGCAAAAAGGTGCAGGATGACGGTAAAGAGCATTTCTACCTGAACCTCAGCCTCGATACCGCCGGCCAGCGCGCTTTCCTGACCGATTCAAAACAGCCGGAAGTGCTGGTGGTGAGCCTGAAAGACGGCAGCGTGATCGAGAAAATCGCCGCGCCGGAATCACTGGCGGTCCTGTTTAACCCTGCCCGCAATGAAGCCTATGTGACGCACCGTGAAGCCGGTAAGGTGAGCGTAATTGACGCGAAAACGTATAAAGTCACAAAAACCTTCGACACGCCGGTCTACCCGAACAGCCTGGCGCTCTCTGCGGATGGCAAAACCTTGTACGTAACGGTGAAACAAAAATCCACCCGCCAGCAGGAAGCCACCCAGCCTGACGACGTGATTCGTATCGCGCTGTAAATAAAAAAAGGGAAGGCATTTGCCTTCCCTTTTTAATGCTTACCGGATGCTTAACGCGAGGTTTCTTCCACCAGCGGTGCGTCGTGTTTTTCATCGTCGTGATGAACCGGCGCGGTGCTGTGGATCTCGTGAACGCGCTTACGCACGCCGAACCAGCCGGCAATCAGCAGTACCGCCAGCAGCGGAATGGTCGCGATGGTGTAGGTACCGTTCGGGTAGTCAAACGCCATCAGCACCAGCACGCTGAACAGGAACAGCAGGGTGAGCCAGGAGGTCACCGGTGCGCCCGGCATCTTGAAGCTCACATCAGCCGCTTTGCCTTCTTTGATCGCTTTGCGCAGACGCATCTGGCAGACCACAATAAAGGCCCAGGAGGCGATAATCCCCAGTGCAGCGACGTTCAGAACGATCTCAAATACGCGGGACGGCACCAGATAGTTCAGGAACACGCCAAAAACGTAAACCACCAGCGTTGCCAGAATCCCCGCATAGGGAACCTGCTGCTTGCTCATCTTCGACATGAACTTCGGCGCAGAACCGCCCATCGACATGGAGCGCAGGATACGACCGGTAGAGTAAAGACCGGAGTTCAGGCTGGAGAGCGCCGCCGTCAGGACCACGATGTTCATGATGCTGCCAACGTAAGGCACGCCCAGCTTAGAGAAGAAGGTCACAAACGGACTCTGACCTGCCTGATAGGCAGTCCACGGGAGCAGCAGAACCAGCAGCACTACGGAACCGACGTAGAACAGACCGATACGCCAGATCACGCTGTTAATGGCTTTTGGCACCATGGTCTGCGGATCTTTACATTCACCTGCTGCGGTGCCCACCAGTTCGATAGAGGCGAAGGCGAACACGACGCCCTGAACCAGGACCAGCGCAGGCAGCAGACCGTGCGGGAAGAATCCGCCGTTATCGGTTATCAGATGGAAGCCGGTGGCATTGCCGTCCAGCGGCTTGCCGCTGCCGAGGAAGACGGTACCTACGACCAGGAAAATCACGATGGCCAGCACTTTTACCAGCGCAAACCAGAACTCCATCTCCGCGAACCACTTCACGCCGATCATGTTCATGGTGCCCACAATCGCCAGCGCGCCAAGCGCAAAGACCCACTGCGGAACATCACCAAACGCGCCCCAGTAGTGCATATACAGCGCAACGGCGGTGATATCAACAATACCGGTCATCGCCCAGTTGACGAAGTACATCCAGCCCGCAACGTAGGCCGCTTTTTCACCGAGGAATTCTCGGGCGTAAGAGACGAAGCTTCCGCTGGAAGGGCGATGCAGTACCAGTTCGCCCAGCGCGCGTAGAATGAAGAAAGAGAAGATCCCGCACACCAGATAGACCAGGGCGAGAGCCGGGCCAGCCATTTGCAGACGCGCACCCGCACCTAAAAACAGCCCCGTTCCGATAGCGCCGCCGATGGCGATCATTTGAACCTGACGGTTGCCCATCGCTTTGTGGTAGCCCTCTTCGTGGGAGTTCAACCAGCGACGTTTAGCAGCATGATGATCGGCTGCGCTTTTATTGCTTGTTTTCATTGAGTTACCTGTTTGCCTGTCTGAACCATTATCGTGATAGTCCTGCCTGGCAGAGCGCAATACAAACGATTGCTTCTGCGCAAACACATGTCGCCTTCCCAGTCATTCTGCGTATGGATAAGGCGAAACATGGCGAGGCATCCTACCTGCAATTCATAAGCGACGCAAAATATAACCGTGCCGAAAGTGATGCACGTCGAAGGAAATCGTGTGGTCAGAGCAGACGGCGATCACAACACGCTGAATCGTGATGACTTTTTAGACAAAACGGTCGGTGGCTTGATTATTTAATCATCAGAATCTCTTAATTATTACCAGGTGGTAAAGATTTTAACGGTTGCAGAGCATAAAAATGGCCCCAGGCTTCAAAACCCCAGCGGCTAACCGCCAAAAACGGCAATCGCCTGCTGCAGGCGCGTGGTGCGCTGCGTCAGGTGATTCGCCGCGTGAGTGACGTTATCCACCATCCCCGTATTGTTCTGAGTCATTGCGCCGATACGGGAGAGGGAGGCGTTGATGAGCGTCAGCGCCTGGGTTTGCTCCTGCGTGGCGTGGCCGATCTCCTTAATCAGGGAGGAGACCTGCAGCACGTTGTTAATCATGACCGTCAACTGCGTTTCGGTCTGTTCCACTTTATCCACGCCAGCGTTGACGCTGCCGACATTTTTCTCAATCAGCACTTTGATCTCTTTCGCCGCCGTCGCGGAGTGCTGCGCAAGGTTGCGCACCTCGGCCGCCACCACGGCAAAACCGCGCCCGGCTTCACCTGCGCGCGCCGCTTCCACGGCAGCATTCAGCGCAAGAATGTTGGTCTGGAAGGCAATACGATCGATGACGCTGATAATATCGACGATCTGGCTGTTATCCTGCGACACGGATTGCATCATACCGATGGTCTCTTTCATCATCGCTTCACCGCGATGGGCGCTGTCGCGGGTGCGATCCGCCATCTCCGTGGCTTCTTTCGCGGTTTCTGCCGTCTCCTTCACCGCGCTGGCGATCTCTTCCACCGCTGACGCGGTCTGCTGCAGGAAGTCTGCGGTCTCTTCTGAACGCGTCTGCAGCGCCGCACCTTCTTTCGCGACCTGCTGGCTGATGGTGCCAATCCCGCTGATTTGCGCCCCGACATCGTCAACCAGCGAATTCAGGTTCAAACCTGATTGATTCACCAGGCGCATCATCAGCCCGATGTCATCGATCCTGTCAAAATGGTAATAGTCCGTTTTACGTCCTGAAACCACGCGCTGCATCTGTTGCACAATAGATTTTACCGGACGGGCGATCTGCGCATGAAGATAATAGGTCAGGGCAATAAACAGCAGCGCCAGACTTCCCGACTGCACAAGTTTATCAGGGAATAAATACACCGCCAGGCAGGAGAGTAACGCCGTCGTCGCAATACTCAGATGGATACGTTTACTGGTGCTGAGACATTTAAAGAGCGACATAAACGAAAATAAACCGCGCCGAACCAGTAACCCTTTATAAAAGCGGTAATGTTTTAATTCGTTATTACGCACTTTTGCATACAGTTTTTCACTGGCCGCAATCTCTTCCCGGGCGGGTATATTTCGCACGGAAATATACCCCGTCAGGGATCCACCCTGCCAGACAGGCGTCACGTTAGCCCGCACCCAGTAGTGGTCGCCATTATGACGACGGTTCTTCACCAGCCCCGTCCAGGTCTCACCTTGCTGCAGGGTATACCACATGTCGCCAAACGCTTCGGCAGGCATGTCGGGATGGCGGATGAGGTTATGCGGCTCACCCAGAAGATGTTCTTCTTTATATCCGCTGGCCTCAATAAAAGCGGAATTAGCATAGGTAATATGGCTTTTGGTATCGGTGGTCGACATTAACGTCGAACCATCGTTAAGTAAATACTCGTTTTGTGTAACGGGGGTGTTACGCCTCATGAGTAACTCCATGATGTTGTGCAAGAATAAAAAATGCCCGGAAAATGCTCCGGCAAGATGAGTTTGATTATTTTTATGTAACGGACTGCTGCATATTCTCTCTGAAATTATGGCTGCCTGAAATACCCATTCTCCATTATTTTTAATCTGTTAATGTTCTCGAATGTAATAAAAATGAAAATATTTTCAGGGGCGTTTTTTTGAGTCGCTGCAAATAAACGACATAACCAAAACTGAAAGAGAGAGATCGTCTCTCAGGAAAAATTGCCATGCTGAAATAGCGTTTCGTTAACAGAATGAAAACGCTATGATTTGGTCAATTTTCGTTAACACAGTGAGGCTGAGGTGAAAATTAACGTCATCGGAACCAGCGGGAGCGGAAAAAGCACGCTGGCGAAGCAGATTGCGACCGAACTGGCTATTCCCTATATCGAGATGGACAGACTCTACTGGCGACCTGACTGGCAGGGGACGCCGGACGATGAGTTTCAGTCAAAGCTGGAGCAGGCGCTACAGGCTTCGCCAGACTGGGTGCTCGACGGTAACTATAACCGCACGCGGCCGGTGAAATGGCGCAATGTCGACGTTGTGGTGTGGGTCGATTATGGCTTTGCCCGCACCCTCTGGCAGGCCGTCAGCAGGGCAATCAAACGGGCCTGGCATAAGCACGAGCTCTGGCCCGGCACCGGGAACAAAGAGAGTTTCCGGCGCGCGTTCTTCAGCAGAGAGTCCATCCTTATCTGGACGATGAAAACCTGGCGTAACAACCGCACGCGTTATGAAGCCGATCTGCAAAACCCGCAGTATGGGCATATTCGCTTCGTCCGTATTACCCGGCGCGGGCAGGTGAAAACGCTGATTGCCGACTTAAAGTCTTATTCTTAGCATGGTTTTATATATCTGATTTCCGGCAAACTAAATGTAAATTAATTGTTTCTCAGCGGTGAAATGCGCCTTTAATAATGTCGACATGTTAAGTCAAACGAGAACGCAACATGTCATGGCGAATCAGCATTCTGGATAAAAGCCCCATCGCTGAAAACGAAACGGCTGCTGATGCGCTGGCGCGTACCCTGGCGCTGGCGCAGCAGGCAGAAAATCTGGGCTATCACCGCTTCTGGATTGCCGAACACCACAACACTCCCCACCTTGCCAGCCCCTCGCCGGAGCTGCTGATTGCCTGGATCCTCGGGCAAACCACGCGCATCCGCGTCGGATCCGGCGGCGTGATGCTCCAGCACTACAGCCCTTATAAAGTCGCCGAGAATTTCAACGTGCTGGCCGCGCTGGCGCCAGGCCGCGTGGATCTCGGCGTCGGAAAAGCCCCTGGCGGGCTGCCGCTCTCAACCCGCGCGCTTCAGCAGGGTCTGAATCAACAGGAAAAGGGCGGCTTCGCCGAACAGCTGGCCCAGCTTGACCGCTGGATCCGTCCTGAGCATCAGTCTCATGAAGAGGCCGTTCGCGCCACGCCGCTGCCACCGTTGCCTGCTGAGGGTTTCCTGCTGGGCGCGAGCATCGATAGCGCGCTGCTGGCCGCCGGGCTCGGCTGGCACTTTGTGTTTGCCGCGCATCTGAACGGTGACCCGGACCTGCTGCGCGAGGTGGTCTCGACCTGGCGTAAGCACAGCGCGCGGGACGTAATTGTGACGGTACAGGCGATTGTCGCGCCGACGCAGGCCGAGGCGGAAGCCCTGGCGCAAAAGGTCGAAGTGTGGGGCGTTGAGCTGGCAAACGGCCAGCGTGTCACCGTGGCCAGCGAAGAGCAGGCCTACGCTTTTGCACGTCAGGCGGGCAGCGAGCCGGTGCGCATTGCCCGTCGGGCGCAGTCGCTGCTGGCGGGTACCGCTGTGTCGGTGCTCGAACAGCTTAACGCCCTGCATGAAAAGTGGGGCATTGATGAATTTATCATCGACACGCCGGTAGCGGAGGGGGCAACGCGCGTCGCGTCGCTGCGCCTGCTTGCCGAGGCGCGTCTTAACAGGGAGGTCACCGTATGAGCTTTGGCGAACAGCTGATTGCCTGGCGTCGCGAACTGCACCAGAACCCGGAGCTCTCCGGCCAGGAAGTGGAGACCACGACGCGCCTGCGCCAGTGGCTGACGAATGCCGGGATTACTCCGCAGCCTTACGACCTGTCGACCGGACTGGTGGCGGAAATCGGCTCGGGCAACAGGCTGATTGCGCTGCGGGCAGATATCGATGCTCTGCCGATTGAAGAGCGCAGCGGCGTGCCGTTTAGTTCGCAGCGTGCAGGGGTGATGCATGCCTGCGGTCACGATATCCACACCAGCGTGATCCTCGGCGCCGCGTTAAAGCTGAAAGAGCGGGAAGCGTCGCTTAACGGCCGGGTGCGGATCCTGTTTCAGCCTGCCGAAGAGAACTTTGGCGGTGCGAAGAGCATGGTGCGGGCCGGTGCCCTGCGTGACGTCAGCGCCATCTTCGGCATGCATAACGAGCCCGGCCTGCCGGTCGGTGAGTTCGCTACCCGCGGCGGGCCGTTCTATGCCAACGTCGATCGCTTCGTGATCCGCATTACCGGTAAGGGCGCGCACGCCGCGCGTCCGCACGAAGGCAACGACGCCATCGTGCTGGCGAGCCAGCTGGTGACGGCGCTGCAAAGCGTCGCCAGCCGCAACGTCAATACGCTGGATTCGGTGGTGCTGAGCGTGACGCGCATTGCGGGCGGTAACACCTGGAACGTGCTGCCGGAAAGCGTCGAGCTGGAAGGCACGCTGCGCACCCACCGCACGGAAGTGCAGCAGAACGTTAAAGCCCGCGTGGGCGAAATCGCCGCCGGGTTTGCCAGCGCCTTTAGCGCGCAGATTGATATCACCTGGTATGCCGGACCCACCGCGCTGGTGAACGACGAGCGCTGGGCCGATTTCGCCACCTCGGTCGCCAGAGAAGCAGGCTACGAAACCCGGCACGCCGAGCTGCATATGGGCGGGGAAGATTTCGCGGTCTATCTGCAGCAGATCCCGGGGGCGTTTGTCAGCATCGGCAGCAACAGCCCGTACGGTTTACATCATCCGGCATTCAATCCGGATGAAGCATTAATTGAGCCCGCTGCCCGCTATTTTGCACAGCTTGCGGAAAAAGCCCTGCAACACGTTTAATTCTTAAGAGGTGAATATGTCTGCACATCGTCAACTGCGGCTCGGGACCATTTTGCATGGTGCATCCGGAAATATGTCCGCCTGGCGTCACCCTGAGGCCGTCGCCGATGCCAGCATCAATTTTGATTTCGTCAAAGCGACGGCGTTAAAGGCGGAGGAGGGCAAACTCGATTTTTTATTCGTTGCCGACGGTCTCTATATCAACGAGAAATCGATCCCGCATTTTTTAAATCGCTTTGAACCGCTGACGGTGTTATCCGCTCTCGCCAGCATCACCTCGCGCCTGGGGCTGGTGGGAACCTTATCCACCTCCTACACGCCAGCCTCGACCACCTGAGCAACGGGCGCGCGGGCTGGAACGTGGTGACGTCCCCGCTGGAAGGGTCAGCAAAGAACTTCTCTCGCGAAAAACACCCCGAGCACGCGCTGCGCTACCGGATTGCGGATGAGTATCTCGACGTGGTGAAAGGGCTGTGGGATTCCTGGGAAGGCGACGCCTTTGTGCGCAATAAAGAGAGCGGTCAGTTTTTTGACCCGGCAAAATTGCATACCCTGGACCACCACGGTGATTTCTTCCAGGTCGCCGGGCCGCTGAATATTGGGCGCACGCCACAGGGACGACCGATCGTCTTTCAGGCGGGCGCGTCGGACGACGGGAAAAAGCTGGCGGCGAAACATGCCGACGCCATTTTTACCCATCACGAAAAGCTCGACGAGGCGAAAGCGTTTTATCGCGACGTGAAGCAGCAGCTGGAAAGTAACGGACGCCGCGCGTCAGATTTACATATTTTCCAGGGCGTCAGCGTGATTGTGGGTAAAGACGCCGATGACGTGGAGAACCAGTATCAGACCACGGCGGCGCTGGTGTCGATTAACGATGCCCTCAACTACCTCGGACGCTATTTCGAGCATCACGATTTCAGCCAGTACCCGCTCGACGAGCCGTTCCCGGATATCGGCGACTTAGGCAAAAACAGCTTCCGCAGCACCACCGATGAAATCAAGCGTAACGCCCGCGAGCGCAGCTTAACCCTGCGTCAGGTGGCGCTTGAAGCCGCTTCGCCGCGCCCGCGCTTTTCCGGTACGCCGGAAGAGGTGGCCGACGGCCTGCAGGCCTGGTTTGAAGGCTATGCCGCAGACGGCTTCATTATTCAGGGCGGCACGCCGGACACCTTCCCGCGCTTTGTTGACCAGGTGGTGCCTGTTCTGCAGGCCCGCGGCCTGTTCCGTACCGACTACCCTGGCACCACGCTGCGCGAAAGCCTGGGTTTAGACGAACCTAAAAACCAGTTCACACAACAATAAAAGAGAACTCCGCTATGCAGAAGACAACGCTTATTCTGGCGCTCGCGCTGGCCTTTACCCCTGCCGTCTGGGCAGAGAATGTGAATATTAACGGCACCGGCGTGAGCATCGAGGCCAATAAAACGCCGGTTAATACCGCCAAAAACAACGATGCGGTGGCACAGCTGCCAAAAGACTATCGCTTTGCCGTGCCGGGAAAATTTACCGTGGCGGTGGCGGGCCTCAATCAACCGCCGCTGACGGTGTTTTCCGATGACAACAAAACGCTGCTGGGAAGCGAGGTTGACGTCGCCCGTCTGGTCGCAGACAGCCTGGGGCTGGAGCTGAACGTGGTGCCAACCTCATGGGAAGACTGGCCGCTGGGTGTGGCTTCCGGGAAATATGATGCCGCTATCAGCAACATCACCGTCACCAAAGAGCGTAAAGAGAAGTTTGACTTTGCCACCTACCGCAAAGATTCCCTCGGGTTCTACGTGAAGTCCACCAGCCCGATCAAGTCGCTGCAGAAGGCGGAAGACATCGCCGGGCTGCGGATTATCGTCGGCTCCGGCACCAACCAGGAGGCCATCCTGCTGGCCTGGAATGCCGAAAACCTCAAGAAGGGGCTGAAGCCCTTTACCCCGATCTACACCAAAGACGATGCGGCGCAAACGCTGGCGCTGCAGTCCGGGCGCGCGGATGCCTACTTTGGTCCGAACGTGATTGGCGCCTGGAAAGCGGCGCTGAACGGGAAAACCAAACTGGTGGGTAGCGTCGACGGCGGCTGGCCGAAGGCGGCGCACATCGCGGTCACGCTGAAGAAAGGCAGCGGGCTGGTTGAGCCGGTGCAAACCGCGCTGAACGGGGTCATCAAAAACGGCGACTACGACAAAGTGCTGAACCGCTGGGGGGAAGGGGTTGAGCGTATTCCTCAGTCAGAAGTGAACCCGGCTGGCCTGGGCGATTAAGGAGGCGTGATGAGCGAACGATTTCGTGATGTTTCACCGGAAGACGCCGAGCTTCAGCCCATTATCGAGGGGCTGTTCGGTGAATATGCCGCCCGCTACGGGGACTACTTCTCCAAAGACGCGGAAGTTGAGCTTACAGAGTGGTATTTAGCGCCGCAGGGGCTGTTTATCGTCCTGGAGCGCGACGGGAAGATTATCGCCACCGGCGCGTACAAACCTTTCGACGAACGCACCGCGGAAATCAAACGCATCTGGACGGACAAAACCCTGCGTCAGCAGGGGCTTGCCGGGCGCGTGGTGCAGGAGCTTGAGCGCAGGGCGGTGCTGGCAGGGTACAGCCAAATCTACCTGACAACCGGCTTTCGCCAGCCGGAAGCGGTGCGGCTCTATCTCAGCCAGGGCTATCAGGCGCAGTTCGATCTGAACCGCGATCCGGAAGAGTACAGCCAGCCTCCGTTTGACGGTCGACTGCGCTTCACCAAAACGCTGGTACGCGAAGCGTTCAGTAAAACCGCATGAGGAACGACGATGAGCAACGTTGAAACCATTAAGGTGGTCCCGGCGCGTTATCCGCTGCGGGCCGTCGGCGCAGCGGTGGCGCTGTTTGCCCTGGCAATCGTGATTCAGTCCGTGGCCTTTAACCCGCGCTGGGAGTGGGCGGTGTTTGCCCGCTGGTTCTTTGACCCGGTGATCCTCGAAGGTGTCGGGCAGACCCTGCTGCTGACGCTGATCGGCACCGCGCTGAGCGTGGTGCTGGGCGGCATGCTGGCGCTGGCGAGACTCTCTTCATCCTGGCTGCTGAGCAGCCTGGCGTGGGCCTATATCTGGCTGTTTCGGTCGCTGCCGCTGATCGTGGTGCTGATCATTCTCTACAACTTTTCCTATCTCTACGACACGCTTTCGCTCGGCGTGCCGTTCACCGGCATCACCTGGGGCAGCTTTGAAACCATCAACGTGCTGGGGCAGTTTTCTACCGCCGTGGTGGGGCTCACCCTGGTGCAGAGCGCCTATACCGCCGAGATCGTTCGCGGCGGATTCCTCGGGGTCGATCACGGCCAGTATGAGGCCGCCGCCGCGCTCGGCCTGCCGGCCTGGCGACGCACGGTGCGCATCATTTTGCCTCAGGCGCTGCGCACCATCCTGCCGTCGGGGTTCAATGAAATCATCAGCCTCGCCAAGGGCACGGCGATGGTGTACGTCCTGGCGATGCCGGAACTGTTCTATACCATCCAGATGATCTACAACCGTACGCAGGAGGTGATCCCGCTGCTGATGGTCGGTGCCGCGTGGTATCTGGCGATCACCACCGTCCTGTCCGCTATCCAGTATGGCGTCGAGCGCGCGCTTGCCCGCAGCGAACGCCGCTCTGCCGTTAACCAGAACCGTGCCGTCCGTCGCACCCGTTCTGTCACCACCACGCCAGCACAGGAGCCCGTCCATGCAAGCCTCTCCTGAAGGACACATTTCGATTACCGGCGTCAGCAAGTATTTTGGTCGGCATAAGGCGCTCGACAACGTTTCGCTTGAGATCCCGCCCGGTTCCGTGACGGTGATCCTCGGGCCGTCCGGCTCCGGCAAATCGACGCTGCTGCGCACCATTAACCACCTGGAGCGCGTCGATGAAGGTTTTATCCAGATCGACGGGGACTACATTGGCTACCGTCGTCAGGGAGACAGGCTCTACGAGCTGAAAGAGAAGGAGATCCTCAAACAGCGCGTCAACGTGGGCTATGTGTTCCAGAACTTCAATCTCTTTCCGCATCTCACGGTGCTGGAAAACCTGATTGAGGCGCCCATCGCGCATAAAAAGCTCAGCAAAAAAGAGGCGGTGGAAAGGGCGTACAGCCTGCTGGACGTGGTCGGGCTGCGGGATAAAGCCGATGCCTGGTCCCGCCATCTCTCCGGCGGACAGCAGCAGCGTATCGCTATTGCCCGCGCGCTGGCGCTGCGTCCCCGCGTGATGCTGTTTGATGAGCCCACCTCGGCGCTGGATCCGGAGCTGGTGGGGGAAGTGCTGGACGTGATCAAAAAGCTGGCCCGGTCCGGCACCACGCTGGTGGTGGTGACCCACGAGATCGGCTTTGCCCGGGAAGTGGCGGATCAGGTGGTATTTATGGTTGACGGGAAAATCGTCGAGCGGGGAAGCAGTGACGAGGTATTAAACCGTCCGTCACATGCGCGAACGCGCCAGTTTCTCTCCAAAGTCTTGTAAGGAGTGCCAATGAAATATGGACTTCTGGCGGGGCTGGTCTTCACGACGGTGAGCCACGCCAGCATTGATTTGAAAGCCAACGAGCAGCCGCTGCCGGTGACGGTGGATCGGCAGGCCGTGGCGAAGATCCCCGCAAGCTACAAATTCGTTGAGCCGGGTACGCTGACGGTCGCCGTTTCGGCGCTAAATTCTCCGCCGCTGGCGCTGCTGGCCAGCGATAACCGCACGCGCATTGGCAGCGACCCGGATATCGCCCGCCTGCTGGCGGGCAGCCTGGGGCTAAAGCTGAAGCTGGTGCCGACGGCGTGGGAAGACTGGCCGCTGGGGATCGCCTCCGGGCGCTACGACGTGGCGCTGGTGAACATTGCGGTGACCGAACAGCGTAAAGAGAAATTTGATTTTGCGACCTACCGCGTCGATTCGCTGGCGTTTTCGGTGAAATCCACCAGCGAGATTCAGTCAATCAAAAGCGCGGAAGATCTGGCCGGGAAAAAAGTGATCGTCGGCTCTGGTACCAATCAGGAACGCATCCTGCTGGGCTGGAACGAAGAGAACAAAAAGGCAGGGCGGGCGCCTGCGCTGCCGGTCTATCTCCACGACGATGCCTCGGGCAATCTCTATATTCAGTCCGGCAGGGCGGATGTGTTCTTTGGCCCGCAGTCGGTATCGGCCTATAAGGCTGCGCTTACGGGCAAAACCCGCGTTGTCGGTTTAGGGCCGAAAAAAGCCTATGTTGCGACCACCACCAAAAAAGGCAATGAGCTGGTGTACGCGCTGCAGGCCGCGCTGGACGGCGCGATTAAGCGGGGTGATTACCAGAAGGTGCTGGCGCGCTGGGGCGAGCAGGGCGAAGCGGTGGCGCACTCGGAGGTCAACCCGCCTGGGATAACCTACTAATGGTGCTCTACACTTAGGGTTTTCATCCCGCAGGGGGCAACATGATTAAACTCTATGGCGTACCCGGCTGGGGCTCGGCGATCGGTGAAGTGATGCTAACCCTGGCCGATATCCCTTATCAATTTATCAACGTGGACGGGTTTGACCAGCCCGGCCCGCAGCGCGAGCTGCTGCAAAAGCTCAACCCGCTGTGTCAGGTGCCCACGCTGGAGCTGGAAAATGGCGCCATCATGACCGAAACGGCGGCGATTGCCCTGATGGTGCTCGACAGATGTCCCGATCTCGCGCCGCCCGTGGGGCAGGCCGAACGCCAGCAGTTTCAGCGCTTGCTGATCTGGTTTGTGGCCAACGTCTATCCCACGTTTACGTATGCGGACTATCCCGAACGCTGGGCGCCGGATGCGCCTGAACAGCTGCAGAAAAACTGCATCGAATACCGGAAATCCCTCTATTTGTGGTTCGAAACTCAGCTCAAGGCCGCCCCGTTTGCGCTGGGGGAACGGCTGACGCTGCTGGATGTGTATATCGCGGTGGCGCGAACCTGGGGGCCACGCCATGACTGGTTTGCAACCAATACGCCAAGGTTTACGGCTATTGCGGACACCGTATGCCAGCTGCCGGAACTGCACAAGGTGTTAAAGGCCAACGGTATTATCTGATAACGTGGAGCCCTGACTCACAACTGGAAGCCTGTATATGCCACACGTAGATATCAAATGTTTTCCCCGCGATTTGAACGACGAACAAAAAGCTGCCCTGGCCGAGGATATTGCTGAGGTCATTATTCGCCATTTCAACAGCAAAGACAGCTCGGTGTCCGTTGCGTTGAATCAGGTGAACCAGGAGGACTGGAAAGCGCAGGTCTGGGATATCGAAATAGGACCGAAGCTGGACGAATTAATCAAAAAGCCTGGCTATTCAATGTAAGCGCAATTGCCGGGGGAACGCTCCTCCCCGGTTTTCCCCGCCTCGTCTTCCCGCTTTTTCGCAAAAATCGATAAAAATGCGTTTTATCTTATCCGTTACACTTTACGTTTCTGACTGACATTTCATACATCCTTAGGAAAGATCTCAAACAGAATCAATTAAGGACAGACACGCTAAAGGATAATTTTCTCATGACAAAATTACCCCGTTTTTCACTCGCCTTTCTTCACCCTCGCTACTGGCTAAGCTGGGCTGGCATCGCCGCGCTGTGGCTCATCATGCTGCTCCCTTATCCGCTGCTGTTCCGAATCGGCCACGGCCTTGGACGGCTGGCGATGCGCCTGCTTCCGCGCCGCGTTGAGATTGCCCGCCGCAACCTGGAACTCTGTTTTCCGGAGATGAAAAAGGCGGAGCGAGAGTTACTGCTGCAGCGTAATTTTGAATCGGTAGGAATGGGGGTAATCGAAACCGGGATGGCATGGTTCTGGCCTGCGTGGCGGGTGAAGAAATGCTTTACCGTGCAGGGGTATGAGCACATGGAAAAGGCGCGGGCAAAGGGCAATGGCGTGGTGCTCGTTGGCATGCATTTTCTCACCCTTGAGCTGGGCGCGCGGATCTTTGGCATGCTCAACCCTGGGATTGGGGTGTATCGTCCGAATAATAACGCGCTGCTGGACTGGCTTCAGACGCGCGGGCGCCTGCGCTCTAATAAAACCATGCTCGATCGTCATGATTTAAAGGGCATGATCCGCTCGCTGAAGCAGAATGAAATTTTGTGGTATGCCCCGGACCACGACTATGGCAAAACCAACAGCGTGTTTGTGCCGTTCTTTGCGGTTCCGGATGCCGCCACGACCGCGGGAAGCTATATGCTGGTCAAAAGCGCTAAGCCTGCCGTCATTCCCTTTGTGCCGCGCCGTAGGGCGGACGGTACCGGCTACGAACTGATTATTCTGGAGGATATCAGCGAGGCGCTGCAGGGGGGAGATAAAGAATCTGTAGCGACGCAGATGAACAGGGCGATTGAGCAGGCGGTGCGCATGGCCCCAGAGCAGTATATGTGGCTGCACCGTCGCTTCAAAACGCGTCCTGAAGGTCAGCCTGACCGCTATGCCCGCCGCAAGAGCGTGGCACCACGGGCTGATATCCTGTCCGCAGCCGATCTTTCCGATCGGTCTGGCGTCCAGCACTGAGGCAGCAATCCTGCCCTCACCGTGCAGTGAGGGAAGGATCGAGGCTTACAGCGCAGACCTGCGGTACGGCGCATAGTCCGCCTGCCACCAGGTCTTCTCAATACGCACCATCAGCGTCTCATCATCAATCGCCGGAGCCACGTCCTGTTCAATGGCGGCCCGGGCGACGGCGGCGGCAATCTGGCGTGAGACCGTTTCAATCTGATCTACCGGCGGCAGCAATCCGCCTTTTTCCGTGGTGACCAGCGGAGACTGCGCGGCCAGGCTGCGGCTTGCTGCCATCAGCATCTCTTCCGTCACCCGGCGCGCGTTGCAGGCTAGCACGCCCAGCCCCAGGCCCGGGAAGATATAGGCGTTGTTACACTGGGCGATCTCGTAGTGTTCATTCTCCCAGAATACCGGGGCGAACGGGCTGCCGGTGGCCACCAGTGCGGCACCCTGGGTCCAGGCAATGAGATCCTGCGGCTGGGCTTCCGCCCGCGAGGTCGGGTTCGAGAGCGGCATGATGATGGGGCGCGGACAGTGGCGATGCATCTCTTTGACAATCTCTTCGCTGAACAGCCCCGGCTGGCCCGAAACGCCGATCATCACCGTTGGATGCGCGTTCTTCACCACGTCCAGCAGGGAAATGTTCTTCGCGTCAACCTGCCAGCGGCAAACGGCGTCGCGCGCGGTAAGCAGATTTTTCTGGAAATCGAGCAGGTTGGTCATGTCGTCGGTCAGCAGGCCGAAGCGATCGACCATAAAGATCCGGCTGCGCGCTTCCGGCTCGGTCAGGCCGTCATCCACCATCAGCGCCACTATTTTTTCAGCTATCCCGCATCCGGCAGAGCCGCTGCCCAGGAAGACCACGCGCTGGTCGCGAATGCGCGTGCCTGCCGCCTGGGCCGCCGCCATCAGCGTACCGGCGGTGACGGCGGCCGTGCCCTGGATATCATCATTGAAGCAGCACAGCTGGTCGCGGTAGCGCTGGAGCAGCCTGGTGGCATTTTTCTGCGCGAAGTCCTCAAATTGCAGGAGCACATTGGGCCAGCGCGCTTTAACGGTGCTGACAAACATATCCATAAACTCAGCGTACTGGTCGTCGCTGATGCGCGGGTGGCGCCAGCCCATGTACATCGGGTCGTCGAGGTGTTGCTGATTATTGGTGCCAACATCCAGCATAATCGGGAGGGTAGAGGCCGGATGGATCCCGCCGCAGGCGGTGTACAGCGACAGCTTGCCAATTGGGATGCCCATGCCGCCGATACCCTGATCGCCAAGCCCTAAAATACGTTCCCCATCCGTCACCACAATCACGCGAACGTCGTTGCGCGAAAAGCTTTGCAGCATCTCATCAATACGATGGCGATTCGGCCATGAAATAAACAGGCCCCGCGCGCGTCGATAAATCGTGGAGAAATGCTCGCAGGCTTCACCGACCGTCGGGGTATAGATAATCGGTAACGTCTCTTTGAGATGCGAACGCAAGAGGTTATAAAAAAGAGTTTCATTGGTGTCCTGAATATTTCGCAGATAAACGTGACGCGAAATATCGCTTTTAAAATGACAGAACTGCACCCAGGCGCGCTCGGTTTGTTCTTCAATGGTTTCAACGTTGTGCGGCAATAACCCATGCAGATTAAAATTGTCACGCTCCTCTTTAATAAATGCGAGCCCTTTATTTAGCAGCGGGTTTTCCAGCAATACGGCCCCGTTATAGGGGGTGTACAGAACTTCTTTCCTGGACATGGTTAACTCCTGATTTTTTTATATAAAGCAGATTAAGAGATGAAATAGATCATAATGCCTTCGGTCACGACCCCGACGGCAGTGCCAATTAATATGGAAGAGGATGCGGTATCAATATAGGTATCGCTGCGCAACGCAAACATCCCCGCGGCAATCGCGGAAGGCGTTGCGCCAATAATCACGACCTGCTGCAGTAAGGTATGGCTCAGGCCAAAGGCGATTCCCGCGGCGGCCATCATTGCCGGCTGAATAAGGTTTTTAATACTGATATTGGTAAACGTCTGCACGTTCAGTTTTGGACGTTCACCGTAAAACAGCAGGCCGAGGGCAAACAGGGACAGTCCGCCTGAAACCTTGCCAACCATCTCAATAGGCATGCTGAGAATGGCAGGGATTTTCACGCCGGCCAGGCTGAGCAATACGCCGGAGACCGGGATCCAGACGATAGGGTTGCGTGCCGCTTTGATGAGGTTTTGCACGATCATCGCGCCCGGGTGCAGCGCCTCCAGGCCATCTTGACCGTTTTTATCACCCATACGAATCAGGACAATAGTCAGAGGGATCATGAAAACGCTGGTAATAATATTGCCAATCAGCACGCCGATAAATCCTTCCGGACCAATCAAGACCGCCAGGACCGGTGCGCCAAAGTAAGCCATATCGGGAAAGGCGCAAACCAGAGACTGAATGGCGCTGGTTTTGATATCGTGGCGAAAAACGTAGCGTGAAATAAATAGCGTCAGTAAATACGACCCCATTAAACCGACAACTAAAACGGCCATAAAGGTCAGGTTCTTAATTTTATTGGGATCGGTATGCAATGCACCGATAAAAAGATGGAAAGGAAGGGCGAAACGAATCACCACGGTTGCCATAACGTTTGCATCTTCACGTCGGGAATATCCCAGCTTTCCACTTAGCCATCCAAGTAACATTATAAAGACGAGCGGAAACAGTGACTGTAATAGTAATGAAGGCATAGTATTTCCTGTAGGGTATTTTATGTGTTTTATTGCAGCGCTAATCTAGCGCTTAGAAAGCAGGGCAGGAGTGACAAGGGTCACACTCTCTCTGGTTTTATTAATTTCAAAAAGATTGCATTAGTTGGATAACTAATACTTTCGTCAAATATTGATAAGACGCAAAAAAGCAACATTAGCTGTTATAAATAACTTTAGTTACTTAATGCTGAATTAAGTTATTTAAAGGCAAAGAGCCGAATTGTTCACATTTCTCCCGGCAGGCCCGTGATAATTTCATCGTGAGCCTGTTTTTAGAAAAGGCCATCTAAGTCTTTATTTATATTTAAGAACATTTATTCGTATCAGGAATAGTTTCAGTTATTCCTTTCTCTGTTTATCCGAACACAAATTCAGGTGATTATATGAAAGATAATCCTGTACCGACTTCAGAACTGTCGACCCCGCGTTTTGCCTTTGGGCTCAACAATACCGAGGTGGGCACGGTCCCGTTGATGCTGTTCGTCGGGATTGCCGCGATTGTGGCGACGTCCGCCTGGGCAGGGCTGCTGCCAAAAAATATGATTGGTGGTCTCGCGGTCATCATGACCCTCGGCTTCGCGTTTGCCAAAGTGGGGCGTCAAATTCCGGTGCTGAAAGATATCGGCGGCCCGGCGATCCTGTGCCTGATGGTGCCCTCCGTACTGGTCTATTTTGGCGTATTCGAAAAACATACCCTTGATACCGTGCATCTGCTGATGAAAGAGGCGAATCTGCTCTATTTCGTCATCGCCTGCCTGGTGGTCGGCAGCATTCTGGGGATGAACCGGGTGCTGCTGATCCAGGGGATGATGCGCATGTTTGTTCCGCTGGTGGCCGGAACCTGCATGGCCGTGCTGAGCGGCCTCATTGTGGGCTCACTGTTTGGTTATACGCCTTACCACACCTTCTTCTTCATCATTGTGCCCATCATCGGCGGAGGGATTGGCGAGGGGATTTTGCCGCTGTCCCTGGCCTATTCGGCAATACTGGGGCAGACGCCTGACGTCTACGTTGCGCAGCTGGCACCCGCTGCGGTTGTCGGGAATATCTTCGCCATTATTTGTGCGGGCTCGCTGGCGCGTCTCGGCGCGAAACGTCCTGCGCTTTCGGGAAATGGCATGCTTACGCGGAGTAAAGACGACGCCAGCCTGTTTGCCGGGGCGCAAAGCACGCAGCAGACGGATTTTCATCTGATGGGGGGCGGATTGCTGATGGTGTGCGCGTTTTTCATCGTCGGCGGATTGTTTGAAAAACTGGTTCACATTCCCGGCCCGGTGCTGATGATCCTGATTGCCGTTCTGTGTAAATACTTCAGGGTGATCCCGGCCTCAATGGAGCAGGGCGCGCACAGTTGCTATAAATTCGTCTCGGCTGCGCTGGTCTGGCCGCTGATGATCGGCCTCGGGATGTTATACGTGCCGCTTGAGAGCGTGGTGTCGGTCTTTTCGGTGGGATACGTGGTGGTATGCGGTTCGGTTGTGATTGCGATGGCGCTGAGCGGCTACTTTATCGCGTCGCGTCTGAATATGTATCCTGTGGAAGCGGCCATTGTGACCTGCTGCCACAGCGGGCTGGGCGGAACGGGGGACGTAGCCATTTTGTCCGCGTCTAACCGGATGTCGCTCATGCCGTTCGCACAGATCGCCACCCGCATCGGCGGCGCGTCGACGGTGATTTTCGCCACGCTGCTGATGGGCTGGATTATGGCGCATTGATCCGATACGTCAGGATGCTGAATCGCAACGACATTTTCAGGGTGCCGCTGCGGTTCAGTCCTTTATAAAACTCACCGCGCTGTATAGAATTACCGCATCCACAGTGACGGGATACCACACGATGACCGGAAGAGTTGATTATCAGATTGAAAAATACCTCCTTACCGAAGCCGCCGAGCCGGAGCGCCTGACGCGCCAGTGGGCAGAGGTGATGGAGGAGTGTCGTGAGCAACAGTCCGGTGCAGAGGAGCGGCTGCGTCTCGCGCTGCTTAATGTGGATTACGTCACCAGCTTCGAGCTGCCCTTCAGGCTACTCCTTACCCGTGCGCCTCAGCTGATAGACGTTGTCAGAAAAGAGCTTCAGCTCAGCCAGAAAAATGTTCTGTTTAACGGCAAGCGCTTTGGCTGCGTCTATAGCCTTAAAAGGGATCTCGACGGCATACCTGACGAGTTTACCTATCAGCTGAAAACCCGTATCCAGCGCAGTGACGCGACAGGATGCAATGAACTGCCTTACCGGCAAATTGCCCAGCAGGTTAAAGCCCCGAAGGAACGCCTCAGGCTGGCGCTGGAAAACGGGCTGTCGGTGACGGCACTCGACGGGCTTTTCTGGTTTGGCATTCAGCGCATCGCGGCTGATGTGCAGAGATTACGCAAAACGGGGATGAGGATCGTGACGTCCGACGCCGAGGTGTTTGATACGCTCACCAAAACAACCCGGCGGATCCCAGCCTATAGCCTTGCTCGCCCGGAATGAGTGTCAGTCTCTTACCCGTCGACGGCATCAAACATGATGGAAAATTGCGGCCAGTTTTTTTACAGCGTCTTCTATTTCCCTTTCCGTGTAAGCTGCAAATCCCATCAAAAAACCGGTGGACGCGGGGGGACCTGCATATAAATCGGTAAGCCCTAGCATATCAACACCCGCGCGGCGGGCGGCGGTGGCTATTTCTTTCTCGGATATTCCGTGCTTCAGGTGACAAGGCATTTGCATTCCGCCCGCTGGCGTTTCACAGGTAACATATTCGGAGAGATATTCGGCCATCATGCTTGCCAGCGCGTCTCGACGAGCAACGTAAATACTCCGCATCTTACGAACATAGGCGCCAAAATGGCCTCCCTCCAGAAATTTTGCCAGCGTCAGTTGGGTAATTGAGGCGGTGTGACCATCCATTAATGTTCTCGCCATGGTGAAGGGCTCTGTCAGTTCTGAGGGGACGATCGTGTAGGCAATACGTAGCCCAGGGAACAGAGACTTGGTGAACGTGCCGATATAAATTGTCCGGTTGTACGTATCAAGCCCCTGAAGACTGGCCATAGGCTTACCTTCGTAGTGAAACTCACTGTCATAGTCATCCTCAATGATCCAGGCTCCGTAACGGTTTGCCCATTTAATAACCGCCAGTCGTCGGTCAAGAGAGAGCGTCACACCGGTAGGGTACTGATGAGAAGGCGTCAGGTAGATCGCCCTGGCTGGCTCGGTCAGAGAATTAAGCCCGTCAACCGAGATGCCTTTTTCATCAAGAGGAACCGGAATACAGCGAAGCCCTGCAGCGTTGAACGCTTTGTGCGCCCCTTGATAGGAGGGATCTTCAATGACAATGCCATCCCCGGCGTCCATCAGCACGTGGGAACAGAGCGCGAGCGCCTGTTGAGAACTTGTCAGAACGATGACCTGTTCCGCCCTCGCACGCGTTCCGCGCTCAAGGTTGACGTATTCCGCAATTGCCCGTCGCAGGCGCTCTATACCCTGTGGGGGACTTTGCTCTAATGCCTGGTGCTGAAACTCCTTCAGCACCTGTCGCTGAAGACGCTCCCAGATCGAAATGGGAAACATGCGGGTTTCAGGAATGCCGGGCGCAAGGGGGCGAGGTGAAGAAAATTCGCGGATCCCGCCGCTTTCATAAACGATCTTTCCCCGGACGCTGAGTTTTGCTTTTCGTATCTCAGCGGTTGGCTGATGCTGTCGAGGACGGGGTTTTAAAAAACGCGCGCTGGAAGAGACGAAGCTCCCTCTGCCTGTTTGTCTCTCAATAAAACCTTCGGCATGCAGGCTGGAGTAGGCCGCTTCTATGGTATCCCGGGAAACGCTGAGAGAAGCCGCCAGAGCGCGTGAGGCAGGAAGGGCCTTACCGTGAGATAATACCCCTTCCAGTATTAGCGTCCGTATTGCTCTCTGGATCCTTTCATGAAGCGGTAGCGATCCGTTAGCGGGGTCGATAATCCATGCCTTAACCGTTTCTAGCTGCGCGTGCTTAAACATTACGTTGTCCACTTTCCCTCTGTGCCTTTTGATTCTAAAGCAATATTGCACGCAGAAGGATGAAAAATTGGTCTGCCTTGATGGCGAGAATTGGCGGGGCAAAACGTGCCATTCAGCGAATACACTCTTCCTGAAACGAATAAACGGGTGACCAAAGAGGCAATATGAATAATACGAGCGTGACAATTGAGGCAGTTAAAGAACATGATTTTGAAAGCTGGATGCCACTGTGGAGTAAATACCAGGAATTTTATAATGTCGACCTCTCTGGGGCCGTCACTCAACGAACCTGGCAGCGATTTTTCAGCCCCGTTGAGCCGCTATTCTGCGTGGTAGCACGATGTAATGGAGACATAGTGGGTTTTGCGCATTATCTTTTTCACCGCTCGACCTGGGCTGAGAGCGATTACTGCTACCTCGAAGATTTATACGTCTGTGAAGCCGTAAGGGGCAAACACATTGGCAAACAGTTAATAGAATATGTTCAGAGAGAAGCGAGAAAACATCATGCCAGCCACCTTTACTGGCATACGCATGAAGCCAACTATCGCGGGCAACGATTGTACGACTGGATTGCGAAGAAAAGTGGAATGATTGAATATCGTATGCAGGTTAGATAAATCCCTTCGCTGACGTAATGCCCCCTCAAATATGTACGGGGCATTTTTCAGGAAAAAACAGGCATGTCCTTATGATTTAGCCTGTAAAAGTATCTCCATCAGCCCTGGAAAACGGGCATCCAGATCCTCTCTGCGTAAGGAAATCATGTTCTCCCGCCCCTGCGGGCGCTGCCAGATCACGCCGCTGTCGCGCAAAACGCGCCAGTGGTGTGTCATCGTGGACTTCACCACATCTTCCGGACGCAGCGCGTTACAGCTGAGTTCGCTGCCATCGGCGAGCCGGCGAATAATCGACAGCCGGAGCGGATTGCCGAGGGCAAACAGCACATTTTCCAGCAGTATTTGTTCAGTTTCAGGGTGGTTTGGGATCATCGTTTTCCTGCGTTTGGCGTTAGATTGAGCTATATCAACAATAGGTCAACCGTTAAAAAATAGTTCGATAATACTCGTACAATAGGACTATTATAGCAAACGAACGAATGCACGACCATCCTGGTCGTCACAGACAAGTCATAAGACTTAAGGAAATATCATGCCCCGACCCATCCCTCTCGAACGTTATCGCAACATCGGTATCTCCGCGCATATCGATGCCGGTAAAACCACCACCACTGAGCGCATCCTGTTTTACACCGGGATGAGCCACAAGCTGGGTGAAGTACACGATGGCGCGGCAACCACTGACTGGATGGCGCAGGAGCAAGAGCGCGGGATCACGATTACCTCCGCGGCCGTCAGCTGCTTCTGGCCGGGTATGGACAGAGGCTATGAACCGCACCGGATCAACATCATCGACACCCCGGGCCACGTGGATTTCACCATTGAGGTGGAACGTTCCATGCGCGTGCTCGACGGCGCCGTGATGGTGTATGACTCCGTGGGCGGCGTGCAGCCGCAGTCGGAAACCGTCTGGCGTCAGGCCAATAAATATCACGTTCCGCGTCTGGCCTTCGTCAACAAAATGGACCGTCCGGGTGCCGATTTCTTCCGCGTCGTACGGATGATGCAGGAGCGGCTGAAGGCCAATCCGGTGCCGATTGTCATTCCGGTGGGTGCAGAAGATCATTTCACCGGCGTGGTGGACCTCATCAAGATGCGCACCATTCTGTGGGACGACGCGACGCAGGGCATGGTGTTTACCTATGCGCCCGTGCCGGACGATTTGGTGAATACCGCTCAGGAATGGCGGGAAAAAATGGTCTCTGCGGCGGCGGAAGCCAGCGATGAACTGATGGACAAATACCTGGAAACCGGCGACCTGACAGAAGCGGAAATCATCAAAGGGCTGCGTATTCGCACCATCTCGGGTGAAATTCAGCCGATGCTGTGCGGCAGCGCGTTCAAGAATAAAGGCGTGCAGCGCATGCTCGATGCGGTCATTGAGCTTATGCCGTCGCCGCTGGACGTGCCGGCCATTGATGGCGTGGATGAAAAAGGGCAGCACGCGGAGCGTCATCCAAGCGATGATGAACCGTTCTCGGCCCTGGCGTTCAAGCTGATGAGCGATCCGTACGTCGGGCAACTGACCTTTATCCGCGTGTACTCTGGCGTGCTGCGCAAAGGCGACGCGGTGTACAACCCGGTGAAAGGGAAGAAAGAGCGCATCGGGCGTATCGTGCTGATGCATGCCAACGATCGCCACGAGGTGGACGAACTGCGTGCCGGGGACATCGCGGCCTGCGTCGGGCTGAAGGATGTGACCACCGGCGACACGCTCACCGATCCGAACGCCGTCATTACGCTTGAACGCATGGAGTTCCCGGACCCGGTTATCTCGCTGGCGATCGAGCCGAAAACTAAGGCCGATCAGGAGAAAATGGGGATCGCGCTGCAGCGTCTGGCGGCGGAAGATCCGTCGTTTCGCCTGCATACTGACGAAGAGTCCGGCCAGACCATTATCTCCGGGATGGGTGAGCTACACCTTGAGATCATCGTCGACCGCATGAAGCGTGAGTTTGGCGTCGAGGCGAACATTGGCCGCCCACAGGTAACCTACCGTGAAACCCTGCGTAAAACGGTGAAGGATATCGAAGGCAAATTTGTCCGTCAGTCCGGTGGTAAAGGCCAGTACGGCCATGTGGTGCTGAGCCTGGAGCCGCTGGAGCCCGGAAGTGGCTTTAAATTTGAAGATGCCACCAAGGGCGGCGTGGTGCCGCGCGAGTATATTCCGTCCGTTGAGAAAGGGCTGCGGGAAGCGATGAACAGCGGCGTGCTGGCGGGCTATCCGGTTGTCGATGTCAAAGCGACGCTGACGTTTGGCTCATATCACGACGTCGACTCCTCGGAGATGGCGTTCCGCATGGCGGCGATCCTCGGCTTTAAAGAGGGGGCCCGCAGGGCGGATCCGGCGATCCTTGAGCCGATCATGCACGTGGAGGTGGAAACGCCGGAAGAGTACGCCGGTAACATCATGGGCGATCTCTCTTCCCGCCGCGGCATGGTGCAGGGGATGGCGGAGCAGTACGGAAGCCAGATTATTCGCGCTGACGTGCCGCTGGCAGAGATGTTTGGTTATGCCACGACATTGCGCTCGATGTCCCAGGGACGCGCGACGTATACGATGGAGTTCCATCATTTTGCGGAAGCCCCGCGGAATGTTGCGGATGAGATTATTTCACGACGTGCGAAGTAATACGGTTACCCTCTCCCTGTAGGGGGAGGGTTTTCTCAATCCAGCGCCTTCACCATTTTTCCGCTCGCCACAAACGTCCCGGCGCCAAGATGATGCAGCGTATTCAGCTTATCCCCGTCAAACTGCCAGCGCCCGTCGATAAACGCGCGTTCATCGGCTGCCGCTGAAACCACTTCCCCAAACAGCGTATCGTATTTTTCTGCCGCGGCTGTCACCGGAAGTAACCGGCACTCCATCCACGCCAGGCATTTTTCCTCAATCACCGGCAGGCCAAGCTCAGGACCGTTCACGACCGGGATCCCGTAGCAGTTAAATTTGTCTTCATCGCGTCCGCTGACGCTACCGACCGCGTATGTCCAGTTGGCCGCCGCCACGCCGGGGATGACGATGCCAAACTTCCCGCTGCGCTCAATCAGTTCACGCGACCAGGTGCTTTTATCCACGACTATCGCGATGCGCGGCGGTTCAAACTCAACGGGCATTGACCATGCGGCGGCCATCACGTTGCGTCTGTCCAGGCTTTCATCCCGACTGGTGATAAGCACAGTAGGGCCGTGGTTCAGCAGACGGCTGGCATGACGTAATTCAACAGGGCGAAAGTGGCTCATAGGATCTCCTCATCTACACCGATGAGTATGACGAAAAAGCACGGAAATC
This sequence comes from Enterobacter sp. UCD-UG_FMILLET, assembly GCF_000762975.1. Classification (NCBI taxonomy): domain Bacteria; kingdom Pseudomonadati; phylum Pseudomonadota; class Gammaproteobacteria; order Enterobacterales; family Enterobacteriaceae; genus Enterobacter; species Enterobacter sp. UCD-UG_FMILLET. Next base: position 54,389 of record NZ_JRJC01000015.1, on the reverse strand, counting down.
AAAGTGAGTGCGTAAAATTAGTTTATAAACAGAACATCACAATCAAAGGAAACTGATGCATGTCCCCATTCCTGACCGCCTATTTCGCCCGCATCGGCTGGACGCAGCCGACGCGGGTGGATATCGATACCCTGCGCGCGCTGCATTTACATCACAACTGTGCGATCCCTTTTGAGAATATTGATGTCGTTCTGCCGCGCGAAATCCAGCTTGACGATCGATGCCTGGTCGACAAGCTGGTCACCGCACGTCGCGGAGGGTACTGCTTTGAGCAAAACGGCCTGTTCGAGCGCGTATTGCGCGAGGTCGGGTTTACGGTGCGTAGCGTGCTGGGACGGGTGGTATTAGCGAATCCGCCGCAAATGCCGCCGCGCACGCACCGTCTGCTGCTGGTTGAGCTTAACGGTGAGCGCTGGATAGCCGATGTGGGGTTTGGCGGCCAGACGCTGACGGCGCCGATTCGACTGCTCGCTAATGAAGAACAGGAGACGCCGCACGGGCTGTATCGTCTGCTGAGCGAGGGGAACGACTGGGTGCTGCAGTTCCGGCACCACGAGCACTGGCAGTCGATGTACCAGTTTGACCTGACGACGCAGTATTTTAGCGATTACGTAATGGGGAATTTCTGGTCGGCGCACTGGCCGCAGTCGCATTTCCGTCATCATCTGTTGATGTGTCGCCATCTGCCGGACGGCGGCAAGCTTACGCTAACCAACTTCAACTTTACCCACTGGCGGAACGGCCATGTGGAGGAGCAGATCCATTTACCGGATGCGGAGGCGCTTTACCAGCTGATGCAGGAACGCTTTGGGCTGGGCGTTGAGGATGCAAAACACGGATTTTCGCTGGCGGAGCTGACGGCGGTAATGGCGGGCTTTGAAACACATCCTCAGGCCGGGAAATAATACGCAAAGGGGCACAGGCCCCTTTACCGTTCCAGAATTTATAGCTGAGTAAACTTGCCGATCCAGGGGCTGCTGTTTTCGCCTGACCACAGATGTAAAATCAGCTCCCGGAATTTTTCCGCCGCCGGACTCAGGGTCGTTTCGCGCCGCTGCACGAGGCCCAGCGTACGCCTTATCACGGGTTCAATCAGTGGACGGCTGACAAGGACATGATGTTCGTCGGTCGGCATCGCCAGGCTGGGAACGACAGACACGCCAAGACCCGCTTCCACCATCCCCAGCGACGTTGACAGGTGACGTACTTCATAAAACCAGTTCGGTTTCCATGCCATCTTCTCGAACGCCTGATCGATAAGCGATCGGTTCCCGCTGGAGCGCCTTACCCCAATCAGCTTCATCCCTGCCAGATCGTCCCATGTCACCAGCGGTTTTTTCGCCAGCTCGTTGTCCCGTCGGCATGCCAGAACAAAGGGTTCGTTAACCAGCGGCGCAAAATCGATATTAGGATGTGTGACGTTTATCATATTTATGCCGAAATCTGCGTCGCCATTTAACACCGCTTCGAGACAATCGCTGGCACTGTGCTCAAGTATGCGGATACGGATGTTTGGGTAGTCATTGTTATAATCTCGTATCACTGAAGGCAGAAAATAGAAAGCAGCAGTGGGGATACAGGAAACGGTAATAACCCCTGCCTGATGCGTCGCCATCTCTTTAATACTCAGGACCGCGCTTTCATAAAAATCGATTAAATTCTTTGCCTTAGGTAAAAATTCTCTTCCCACGGTTGTGAGCTTGACGCTGCGCGTGGACCGTTCAAACAGCGTGGTCCCCAGGCTCTCTTCGAGCTTCTGAATTCTGCGTGTTAAAGCCGGTTGTGAAATGTGAAGAAATTGCGATGTTTTTGTAAAGCATCCGATTTCTGCAATTTTTACAAACGCTTGTATTCCCTGTAATTCATGCTGCATATCCGCACCTGATTATGGCTTGCCTATACCCACGGTAACGCAAGGGCTATTAATACGCAAAGCGTATTAATCCTGCTTTTTTTGACATTAGAGTTATCAACGGGAGTGTGAAAACCTTATTGCGTTCCTGATAAACGCGAAATGAGAAAAAAGACATGTTAAAGATCCCTTGCGTATTAATGCGTGGCGGTACCTCAAAAGGTCCGGTCATTCTGGCCAGCGATCTGCCAGAGGAAACCGAAGCGCGTGATGCAGTTTTACTCAGCCTGATGGGCGCGGGGCATGAACTCGAAATTGACGGTATTGGCGGGGGAAGTCCGCAAACCAGTAAGGTGGCGATCGTCAGTCTGTCCGACAGTCCGGACGCGGATGTGGATTATCTGTTCGCACAAGTGATGGTGAACGAACGTCGCGTTGATACCACGCCTAACTGCGGCAATATGCTCTGTGCCGTGGGGCCCTTTGCCATTGAAAAGGGGCTGGTCAAGGCGCAAAGCCCGGTGACGACGGTGCGTATTCGCAATCTGAACACCGGAACACTGGTCGACGCGGAAGTGCAAACACCTGACTATCGGGTCGAATATGAAGGCGATACCCAGATCGATGGTGTGCCGGGTACAGCGGCACCGATTGGCTTAACCTTCCTGAATTCTGCGGGGTCGAAAACCGGAAAACTGCTGCCAACGGACAGCGTAACAAACGTGTTCGACGGGATTGAAGTTACCTGTATAGATATGGCGATGCCGATGGTCCTGATTGACGCCTCGGCGTTGGGCAAAACAGGCGGGGAGTCACCGGCAGAATTAGATGGCGACAGGGCGTTTAAAGAAAGGCTTGAGAACCTGCGTCGTCAGGCTGGCGCGGCGATGGGCTTAGGGGACGTGTCCAACAAAGTGATCCCTAAACCGGTTCTTCTTAGCCGGGCGCGTAACGGCGGCACGCTTCAGGTGCGCTATTTCATGCCGCATACTTGCCATAAATCGCTGGCGATTACCGGCTCGATTGGTATCTCAACCGCGACGATTATTGAAGGCTCCGTCGCCGCTAAAATTGTTGCCGATCGTCCAAAGGAACGCTTTACCAACATTATTGATATTGAACACCCCAGTGGAAAAATATCCGTATCGTTGCTGAGGAACGGAAATAATATCGAAAATACCCGGGCTGCGGTTATTCGTACGTCGCGCAAATTATTTGAAGGCGTTGTTTGCGTGCCAGAAAAACTGCTCTCTGAAGTTGATTAAGTAAAGTCGTAACTAAAAAGCTAACCATCTTACAAAAATACACCCTGTACCTTAACTATAATACTGAGGTTATTATGGCGTTAACGCATGCTAACAATACCCTGAAAGCTCCCGACCCGGTAAAAGCCAGCGCGCATATTCGCGTCATTCTGGCGCTGGCCTTATCCGGGCTTGCGGAACTTGCTTCGTTGTTTTTTATTCAGCCACTGCTCCCGACACTTGCTGTGGAATATAATGTTCCGGTCAGCCAGGTGAGTATTATCTTATCCGCAGAAACAGCGTTGCTGGCAATTGGGCTGCTGTTTACCGGAACGTTATCCGATCGCTATGGCAGGAAGCGGTTAATTATCGTCTCTCTCCTGCTGGGCGGCATTCTGACGCTGCTCTGCCCGCTGGTAGAATCCTGGGCAATGCTGGTGGCGCTACGTGCGGTGATTGGTCTGGCGCTGAGCGGCATCGCGGCGGCGGCAACCGCCTACATCAGTGAAGAGGTCGCCCCGGTGGCGGCAGGTATTGTGACGGGATATTTCGTCTTCGGTAATTCGATGGGCGGAATGTCCGGGCGTATTGTTGCCAGCCAGCTGATCGATCACGTTTCCATCAATGTCATCTTTTACGGGTTTGCGGTCAGCCTGATTGCGGTTGCCATTCTGGTGAAGTTCCTGCTGCCAGAATCGAAGAACTTCACGCCTACGCAGAATCTTAATGTAATGCGCATGGTGAAAGGGGCGGCATCGCATTTCAAAAACAAAAATCTGGCGCTGGCGTTTGTTATCAGCTTCATTATTTTTGGCGCATTTACCTCACTTTATAACTATCTGGCCTTCTTCCTGAAAGGCGAGCCGTTCCATATTTCACCGGCAAACGCGGGTCTGCTCTCCTTTAGCTTCGCCCTGAGTTTCTTTACCGCTCCACAGGCAGGTCGCTTATCGGCGAAATATGGCGCCATGAAAGTCCTGCGCGTGCTGTTCCTGATAATGGCCTTAGGGATGCTGCTGACGCTGACGTCAAATGTCGTCACCTTTATTGTTGGCGCTGTGATTTTTACCGGCTGTTTCTTCGGCTGCCACTCTATCGGTTTAAGCTGGGTCAGTAAAAATGCAACGCATGCAAGAGGCCAGGCCGTCGCGCTCTATTTATTCTTCTACTACATGGGCGGTTCGGTTATTGGTTTTATCAACGGTTTTGTCTTCCACTCAATGGGCTGGCAGGGGATGACCGGATTTATTCTGGCATTACTGGGCGTGGGCGTTGTGGTGGCAACGTATCTGGCATCCGGTAATAAACAGGTACTGGTTCCAGCGCAGTCAGCTGAATAAATAGCATGGCAATGTGTTCACGCCTCCGGGCGTGAACACAGAATGAGCACGTATATCAAGCAGGTATTATTATGAAATTAGCAAGCTATATTCATCAGGGCCGTAAAAGTTACGGAATTTATACACAGTCCGGCATTATCGATCTGGGTAATAAAATCGGCCATCACTATGCGACATTAAAAGACCTTCTGCAATGGGATGCGGTTGACGTCGCCAGGCAATATCACGATTGCCCTGTGGATATGATGCCTGAAGACATTACCTTCCTGCCCGTGATAGAAGAACCGGGAAAGATATTCTGCGTTGGGATGAATTACGCTGAAAAAAGAAAAGAATTTGCCGAGACGAATAATGCTCCCACGCTGTTTATTCGCTTTCCTGATTCCCAAACCGGACATGCGCGGCCGGTTTTAAAACCGGTTCTCTCCAGCGAGTTTGATTACGAAGGCGAGCTGGCCGTAATCATCGGTAAACCCGGCTCCCGAATTGACGTCAATACCGCGCTCAGCCACGTGGCAGGCTACAGCTGCTACATGGATGGTTCCGTCCGCGACTGGCAGCACGCCTGGTTCACCGCTGGTAAAAACTGGAAGCAAACCGGTGCCTTTGGCCCGTATATGACCACGGCGGATGAGATCCCCGATCCTCACGCGTTGACCATTCACACCTGGCTGAACGGCATGCTGGTTCAGAATGACTCCACCGGCAGCATGATCCACAAAGTGGCGGATCTTATTGCCTACATCAGCACGTTCACCTCCCTCAGCGCCGGGGACGTCATCATTACCGGCTCGCCCGGCGGCGTCGGGAAAAAACGTAATCCGCCTCTGTTTATGCGCGATGGCGATCGCGTCGAAGTCGAAATTGAAAACATTGGCCGCCTGATGAACACCATCGTGGAAGCGCAACCCCAGCAGCAAGAATTAACCGTCTAGACGCTCAGGAGAGAGACGATGTACACCGCCATCACGCCAGAATTTGAGGTGATTAAAGCCGGTAACGCTCTGGCCAGAGAGGAGGTAGCCCGCTTCCTGGCCCGCAACGGTTTAGGCATTGATAACGATATTGAGCAATTTATCGCTGCGCGCTATCAGCGCCAGCTTGTCGCCTGCACCGGCATTGCGGGTAACACGCTGAAATGCATCGCCGTGGATGCCGGGTGGCGGGGCACGTCGTTAAGCCTGACGTTAATTCATGAAGCCGAGCTGCTGGCGGCACAAAACGGCGAACATCAGCTCTTTCTTTTTACCCGCCCGGATAACGTAAAGTCATTTCGCGGATGCGGGTTTTATCCCCTGGTGACGATCGAGAACTGTGCGGCGTTAATGGAGAATACGCCGGTTGGTATTCATCGTTACTGCAGCCAGCTGCGTCGTCATCATTTCGTGCCGGGGCAAAACACTGGCGCGATTGTGATGAACGCGAATCCGTTCACCCTGGGCCATCAATATCTTATCGAGCATGCGGCCAGCCGGTGCGACTGGCTGCATGTTTTCGTAGTGCAGGAAGATGTCTCCGCTTTTTCTTTTAAGGAACGGTTTGCGATGGTCAAAGACGGATCGCGGCATCTGCAAAATGTCACTGTGCATCCGGGATCGGCATATATTATTTCTCGCGGCACATTCCCGGGCTATTTCCTTAAGGAAAAGCAGGTCATCGATAAAGCCTATGCCGCCATTGACCTCATGCTGTTCAGAAGTTTTATCGCCCCCGCGCTGAATATTAATCATCGTTTTGTCGGTACCGAGCCGTTCTGCCCGTTAACCGCGGAATATAACCGGGCGATGCACCGCTGGCTGGAAGACGAAGCGTGTTCAGCGGCGCGAATCAGCGTACACGAAATAGAAAGAAGAACGGATGGCAATAATGTGCCGGTCTCAGCTTCAGCCGTTCGTCGTTTATTAGATGAAAACAAACTCACTGCTGCCAGCCGCATGGTGCCAGCCACCACGCGCGCGTTTTTGAATAAAGAGGTACAGCATCAGCCTTGTTTTTCTGAACCGATGTCGGCAGCGGTTTAACCGCGTTATCACAGGAAAAATGATATGAAAATTGTGCAAGCCGCAATGGCGGGAACGCTGGAGTCCAGCGACCTGATGGTCAAGGTCAGTCCCGTCGAGAGCGGGCTGGATGTGGTCATCCAGAGCGAAGTGTATAAGCAATTTGGCGACCGAATTACTGAGGTTGTCAATGAAACCCTGGCCACGTTCAACATTGAGCAAGGGCTTGTCGTTATTGATGATAAAGGTGCGCTGGACTGCGTGATCCGCGCCCGCGTGCAGGCTGCTCTGCTCAGAGGAATGGCCCGGGAAGACATTGCATGGGAAACGTTATAATGAAAAAGTTACGCCGCAGTATGTTATTTATTCCCGGTTCGAGTGCCGCCATGCTATCAACGGCATTTATCTACAAGCCTGATTCCATAATGTTTGATCTGGAAGATGCCGTTGCGCTAAAAGAAAAAGACAGCGCCCGCCTTCTGGTATTTCACGCCCTGCAACACCCGATGTACAACGATATTGAAACCGTTGTCAGAATTAATCCGCTGAATACGCCTTTTGGATTAAAAGATCTGGAAGCTGCCGTCAGGGCGGGCGTCGATGTCATTCGTTTACCCAAAACCGATTCCCCGGAAGATATTCATCAGCTCGAACGTGAAATCGTCCGCATTGAAGAAACCTGCGGACGTCCCGTTGGCTCAACGAAATTAATGGCGGCGATAGAATCTGCGGTTGGCGTGATTAACGCTGTCGCCATTGCGAAATCCTCCGACCGCCTGATGGGTATTGCGCTGGCCGCCTTTGACTACGTGATGGATATGCAAACCGAGCGGGGCGACGGGACAGAGCTGTTCTATGCCCGCTGCGCCGTATTACATGCCGCGCGCGGAGCCGGTATTGACGCCTTCGACGTGGTGTACGCCGATGTGAACGACGAGGCCGGTTTCCTGAAAGAAGTGGATCTCATCCGCCGGATGGGCTTCAACGGAAAATCGCTGATTAACCCACGACAAATTGAAATTCTTCATAACGCCTACGCGCCAACGCAGGAAGAGGTGGATTATGCAGAGCGCGTGCTTGCCGCCGCAGAGGAGGGTGAACGCAACGGACTGGGGGTGATTTCGCTGAACGGAAAAATGATCGATGCGCCAATCATCAACCATGCCCGCGTCGTGATCGAACGTAAAAATGCCTCCGGCATTCGTCAGTAATCCCCTTTATCGCAAGCGACAGGATGAAAAATGAAAAACCAAACTGAAACCCTGCACCACATTCCTGGCTCTCGCCGTGAGTACGTCGCCTTCAGCGGCGCTAACGCGACGACGCCTTATCTTGCTGACAGCCAGCAAAAGTATCAGCGCAAACTCTTTGCCAGCGTGGACGATGTGCTGGCCCGCTGCGATTTGCATGACGGCATGACCGTCTCTTTTCATCACGCCTTTCGTGAAGGGGATAAGGTCATCAATTACGTGATGGATAAGCTGGCCCAGCGCGGCTTAAAGGGGATCACGCTCGCGTCCAGCTCGCTGATGTCGTGCAATTCGCCACTTATCGCGCACATTCGCAACGGCGTGATCGGCAAAATCTACACCTCCGGGATGCGCGGCGAACTGGCGGATGCGATTTCGCACGGGCTGATGGACGAGCCGGTGCAGATCCACTCCCACGGCGGGCGGGTGAATTTGATTCAGCAGGGCGAAATTGCCATTGATGTCGCGTTTCTGGCGGTCTCATGCAGCGACGAATACGGCAATGCCAGCGGCAACGGCGGCACTTCGCAGTGCGGCTCTCTCGGCTATGCGATGGTTGACGCGAAATATGCCAGAAAGGTGGTCTTGCTCGCCGAAACCCTGAAGCCGTTCCCCAACCTGCCAGCCAGTATCGTTCAGGATCAGGTTGACTATGTTGTGCAGATTGAGAGCGTCGGCGACCCGGCAAAAATCAGCGTCGGCGCCGCCAGGGTGACCAGTAATCCGCGCGAGCTGATGATTGCCCGCTCTGCGGCCGACGTTATCGAACACTCCGGCTACTTCCGCCACGGCTTTTCCATTCAGACCGGTTCAGGGGCGGCGTCAACCGCCTGCACGCGGTTTATGGAAACCCGCATGCGCAAGCACAATATTGTCGCCCGCTTCGCGCTCGGCGGGATCACCGGCAGCATTGTCGATCTGCATCAGAAAGGGTTAATTGAAAAGATTCTCGATACGCAAAGCTTTGACGGCGCGGCAGCAGCCTCCATGGCCATCAATCCCGACCACGTGGAGATCTCCACCAACGTGTATGCGAACCCGGCCGCAAAAGCCGCCTGCTGCGACAGGGTGGACGTGGTCATCCTCAGCGCGCTGGAGGTGGACACCCACTTCAACGTTAACGTCCTGACCGGCTCCGACGGCGTGATGCGCGGCGCGTCGGGCGGACACTGCGACGTCGCCGCGGCGGCAAATCTCACCATCGTGGTTGCGCCGCTGATCCGCAGCCGCATTCCTACCGTCGTCAGGCAGGTCACCACCCTGGTGACGCCGGGCGAAAGTATCGACGTTTTGGTTACCGATCACGGTATTGCCGTTAACCCGGCGCGCCCGGAAATTCGCGAACGCCTGATTAACGCCGGGCTGGCCGTTGTCGACATCGACGCGTTGTATCAAAAGGCGCTGCTCATCTCGGGTGAACCTAAGTCTGTTGAGTTCACTGACCGCATCGTCGGCGTGGTGCGCTACCGCGACGGCAGCGTGATTGACGTGGTTCGTCAGGTGAAGGAGTAATCGTCATGACGGATAAAGCCTCGAACGCGAAAGTCTCTCTGGAACAGGTGTTAAGCGCCAGAGAGCAGCGAGCCCGTCGCCAGCAGGCGTGGCTGTTTCAGTCGGAACATACGGTTGTATCCGTCACGCTGGTCTGGCCGGGGGAGGTGAAGGATACCGACCTGGCCAGACGGGTGATGGCCGCCGCGGATCAGGCGCTCGGCGAAGTATTCCGCACCCATCAGTGGACGGTGTGCCGGCATCAGATCCTGCAGCCGGTCTCCGGCCCCGAAGCGCTCTGGTCGGTGTCGGCACCCGCGTGGATGATAAAACACGTCACGGCGCATCTGGAAGATAACCATCCTCTGGGGCGCCTGTGGGACATCGACGTGCTTTGTCCGAAAAAGGGGCTGCTGAAAAGAAACGCCATCCAGCAGCCGATGCGCAGTTGCTTTATCTGTCATGAACCGGCCCACGTTTGCTCTCGTGCGCGGCGTCATTCGCAGGCCGAACTCGCGCGCATAATCGAGGAGTTAACCGATGACTACTTCGCTTGCCAGATGTAAAGCGCCAGACGTTCAGCGCACCTTCGCTGAGCTGGCTGCCGAGGCAATGTATCGGGAAATTCGCTTAACCCCGAAGCCGGGTCTGGTGGATTGCGTAAACAGCGGGGCGCATAGCGACATGGATTTTGCGCTGTTCATGACCAGCATTGCGGCGATTGCGCCCTGGTTCTCAACGTTCTTTAACGTTGGCAGAGAGACGGCTCGTCTTGCTGGCCCGCAAACGCTGCGAGCCATAAGACCGACCGGCCTGGCCTGCGAGCAGGCGATGTTTAACGCGACCGGCGGGGTGAATACCCATAAAGGCGGGATCTTCTCGCTGGGGCTGCTGTGCGCCGCGGCGGGACGTCTGACGCAAAGGGATGAAACGCTCACGCAGCGCAGTTTATGCCGCGAGACCCGCATTATCTGTACCGGCATCGTTGAGCAGGAGCTGAAAACCACTGGCATCGCCAGAACGAAGGGCGAGCAGCAGTTCCAGACATACGGATTTACCGGGGCGAGAGGGGAAGCGGCAAGCGGTTTTATGACCGTTCGCCAGGCGGGTCTCCCGCACCTGCACACCGCGTTAGGTCAGGGCGAATTCGAAGACGTGGCGCTCTTAAGAATGCTGCTGGGTTTGATGGCGGCGAATCCGGATACCAATCTGGTTTCCCGTGGGGGAATAAAAGGTCTGAGCTACGCCAGACGCTATTCGAGGCGGTTATTAAAAATAAAACGTCTCCCGGCGGATAAATTGGTTAACGCGCTGCTCAGAATGGACGCGGAATTTATTAAACGCAATTTAAGCCCCGGCGGTAGCGCCGATCTTATTTCCGTTGGCTGGCTATTGTCGCAGTTGCCACCCGAATAATCGCGAATAGCGTAACAGGAAAACCTCATGATCGAACAACGTCTGCAGCAGCTCAGTAAGGTGTACACCCTTGTTCTGGTCCCGGGTCTCAGAGACAGCGATGAACATCACTGGCAAAGCTGCTGGGGGCGGCGTTTTCCCTTCTGGAAACGGATCCAGCAGAAAAACTGGTTAGAGCCCGATATCGAAAATTGGGTTTCGGCCATTACCCGCGAGCTGGCAATGTGCCCGCTGCCCGCCATTCTCGTCGGCCACAGCTTTGGCGCGCTGGCGTCCTGTCGGCTGCTGCAAACGCGGCGGATAAACGTAGCCGGGGTGGTGATGGTCGCACCGGCAGAGCCTGCTTTTTTCGGACTTGAAGAGGCCATTCAGCCTACGCCATTACCCGTCCCCTGCATGGTATTTGCCAGCCGAAACGATCCTCTGATGCCTTTTGCGCGCGCTCACTTTTGGGCTACGCGCTGGCGCGGCCATCTCATCGATATCGGTGAGGCCGGGCACATTAATTCTGAGTCCGGTTTTGGCGAATGGCCATACGGACTCGAACGATTAACAGAATTTTGCGAACAACTTTAGCTTTAACAGGAGAACCTATGTTAGATGATTATCATCAGCACCAGAAAGCGCGCGCTGAGTCAGGCATTCCGGCGAAACCGTTAACGGCGGAACAAACCGATGCACTTATTCATTGTTTAATAAATGATGCGTCCGCATATCATCCGCAATTATTGGATTTATTAACCCACAGCGTTCCGCCGGGCGTTGATCTCGCTGCAAAGCTAAAAGCCGATTTTTTATTTAAGGTGGCATTGCAGGAATACCGTGTAAACGGGCTTTCTCCCGACGCGGCCACAACGCTGCTGGGGTCTATGCAGGGTGGCTATAACGTCCAGCCGCTGATTGAGCTTCTTGATCATCCGAACCTCGCGCCGCTGGCCGCCGAGCAGCTCTCTTCTACCATCCTGATCTTTGAAAAATTCAGCCTGGTGGAAGCCAAAGCGAAGAGCGGCAACGTCCGGGCAAAAGAGGTGCTTCACTCCTGGGCAAATGCCGATTGGTTCACGCTCCGTCCGGCCATGCCTGAAAAAATTACCCTGAAGGTGTTTAAGGTTCCCGGCGAGACCAATACCGACGATTTGTCTCCGGCACCGGAGGCGTGGTCACGTCCGGATATTCCGCTGCACGCGCTCTCCATGCTCAGTAACGTCAGGGAAGGGGTTACGCCTGATGAGCCCGGCGTGCGTGGCCCTTTGCGCCAGCTGGCAGAACTGAAAGCGTCGGGCCGGCCGCTGGCGTACGTCGGTGACGTCGTGGGGACCGGCTCCTCACGTAAATCCGCCACCAACTCCATTCTGTGGCACATCGGGAACGACATTCAGTACGTGCCGAATAAACGTAACGGCGGGTTTGTGTTTGGCGGCAAAATCGCGCCTATTTTCTTCAACACCCTGGAAGATTCCGGCGCGCTGCCGGTAGAGATGGATGTCTCCGCGCTGACGACCGGGATGCTGATCGATCTTTACCCGTACAAGGGCGAAATTCGTGAGACAGAAAGCCAGCGGCTGGTGACGACTTTTACCCTGAAAACCGAGGTGCTGCTGGACGAAGTGCGCGCCGGCGGGCGGATCCCGTTAATTATCGGACGCAGCCTGACGGCGAAAGCGCGGGAATCACTGAAGCTTGAGCCTTCAGCGGTATTCCGCACGCCCGCTTCACCTGCGCCATCCGCAACCGGCTTTACGCTGGCGCAGAAAATGGTGGGTAAAGCCTGCGGCGTGGCGGGGATCCGCCCGGGACAGTATTGCGAGCCAAAAATCACTACCGTCGGTTCTCAGGACACCACCGGCGGAATGACGCGCGACGAGCTGACCGACCTTGCCTGCCTCACGTTTTCAGCCGATCTGGTGATGCAGTCTTTCTGCCATACCTCTGCGTACCCTAAGCCGGTAGATGTCCAGCTGCATGAAACCCTGCCGCAGTTTATCACCCGACGGAATGGGGTGGCGCTTAGGCCGGGCGACGGCATCATCCACTCCTGGCTTAACCGCATGCTGCTGCCGGATACGGTAGGCACGGGTGCCGACTCCCATACCCGCTTCCCGCTGGGGATCTCCTTCCCGGGCGGCTCCGGGCTGGTTGCGTTCGCCGCCGCAACCGGCATTATGCCGTTGGATATGCCTGAATCTGTGCTGGTGCGCTTTAAGGGCGAGATGCAGAAAGGGATCACCCTGCGCGACCTGGTGCATGCCATTCCGCTCTACGCCAGAAAGCAGGGACTGTTGACGGTCGAGAAAAAGAATAAGCGCAACGTTTTCTCGGGCCGGATCCTCGAAATTGAAGGCCTGGAAACATTAAGCGCAGAGCAGGCGTTTGAACTGGCTGACGCCTCCGCCGAACGGTCCGCCGCCGCGTGCGTTATGCGCCTGGCGGAAGAGAATGTCGCGCAATATCTTCGCTCCAATGCGGCTCTTCTGCGCCTGGATGGTTAAGCAGGGATACGAGAACGCCGCCACGCTTGAACGACGCATTGCTGAAATCGAGGCGTGGCTGGCTAACCCGTCGCTGCTCCGCGCCGATCCTGACGCGGAATATGCGGCAGTCATTGAGATCGATCTCAATGAAATCACCGAGCCGGTGGTCTGCGCCCCGAACGATCCGGACGATGCCCGGTTACTTTCGGAAGTTGCCTGCACTCCTGTCGAAGAGGTCTTCATTGGCTCCTGCATGACAAATATCGGTCACTTCCGCGCTGCGGGTGAAATCATGGCCGGTGCCAGCGAAAACCAGGCGCGTTTGTGGCTCGCACCGCCGACAAAAATGGATGCCCAACAGCTCTCCCGCGAGGGCTATTTTAATCAGTTTATTAAAGCGGGGGCGAGAATCGAGCCTGCGGGCTGTTCCCTGTGCATGGGGAACCAGGCGAGGGTGCGTGAAGGGAGTAGCGTGGTATCAACGTCCACCCGAAATTTCCCGCATCGTCTGGGAACGAATGCGAAAGTATTCCTTGCCTCAGCTGAATTAAGCACCGTCGCGGCCATGCTGGGAAAAATGCCAACCGTGGAAGAATATTTTGACTATACGAATAAACTTCATGATGCGCATGAAAAAATCTATCGCTATCTCAGTTTTGATACTCTTGCCGAATATCAGCTCAATGAAAGTGTTAATATCAATACTGTTAGTGTGTAATTGTCATTTTTATATTTGATAAACGATATTTTATCGGTGGGGGCTTCTCTCAGGAGCGGCCTCCGCTATTCAGGGACCCTTTTCTCATGGGTGAGATATGCTTAACTCCAATGTTTTAAAAACAATCTTACTTGCCGTAATAATATTTTTATCAATATTTATTCCTCCACCTGATGGGTTAACCAAAGAGGCGTGGATACTGGCAGGTATATATCTTTCCGCCATCGTTGGGCTGGTCATTAAACCCTATCCTGAACCCGTCATCATGCTGGTCGCGGTCGCATTGACCTGTTTTACCGTGACCAAATTCCCCGATTCTCCGGTGAAATCCATGGACGTTCTTAGCGGATACGCCTCAGGCACAACCTGGCTGGTGTTTAGCGCCTTTACGCTTAGCGCGGCGTTTGTCACCACCGGTCTGGGGAAACGGATTGCTTACTGGTTTATCCTGAAATTTGGCAGCACGACGCTGAGGCTGGGTTATGTAACCGCCTTGCTGGATTTGGTGCTGGCACCCGCCACGCCCTCAAATACCGCGCGGGCAGGTGGGGTGGTTTTCCCTATTATTAACAGTATCGCGACGGTATTAGGCTCAACGCCACAAGAGTCACCGCGCAAGGCCGGACGTTATTTAATGGTCAATGTCTATATGGTGACTAAAACGACCAGCTATATGTTTTTAACCGGTTTTGCCGGGAACGCGTTAGCGCTACAGCTTATTTCCGACATTTTCCATATTCATATTAGCTGGATCGGCTGGATGCTGGCGGGTGCACCGTTGGGGTTATTGATGCTGTGTATTATCCCCTATATTTGTTACCGCGTTGCCTCGCCGGAAATTAAAAAGATTGATAATGTCGCGATTGCTACCAACGGTCTGCAAAGCCTCGGTGCAATGAGCCTCAAAGAGAAGGGGCTGGTGGTGATTTTTATCGCCGCGTTATTAGGCTGGATCTTCTCGCGTCACCTTGGGCTAAATGAATCCGCCGTCGCCATTATCGCGATGGGGGCAGCGCTGCTGTTTAATATTATCGGCTGGAGCGATGTACAGAAAAACAAAGGCGGCTGGAATACCCTCATGTGGTACGGGGGCATCATCGGTCTGAGCGCTACGCTGAGCAAGGAGGGATTTTTCCGCTGGCTGGCTGATTTCCTGTCAACGCACCTCGATTTTCTCAGCGCGGGGAATATGACCATCGTTATTATCGTGTTTCTCAGCGTGCTGGTTCGCTATTTCTTTGCCTCCGGCGGGGCGTACGTCGCGGCGATGGTGCCGGTCTTTGCCACCGTGGGGCTGGTCACCGGAACGGCACCCGTTCTGCTTGCCCTCGCCATTCTGTTTTCCAACTCTTATGGGGGTTGCATCACGCACTATGGCGGCGCAGCGGGGCCGATTATCTTCGCCGCCGGGTATAACGACATCAGGTCATGGTGGACAATAGGCACGCTCGTGGCGCTGTGCACGTTTTTAATCCACATGTTCCTCGGCATTCCCTGGTGGGGTTTCCTGATGCAGCACGGCATGCTGCAGTCTTAACGGGCCAGGAGACGGTAAAACGCAGGCCGGGTAGGGCGTCGCCGCCACCCGGCAACATCACTGATGAGACGGGCCAGAAAACAGCTCGAGCGTGATTAATGTATCAAGATGGTTGTTAAAGGCGGCTTCGTCCATTTCAGGCATGTTTAAGATATACATTCCGTCAAGGCCGCACACCAGCCCAATCAAGCGCCAGGCAATATTTTCTGCCCGATCGCCAGGACGCAATGCCCCAGCCTCCGTTCCTGCTTTGATAAGCGCCACCGTTTCCTGGTGCCACATCTCCATGGTCATCACATACGCGCCCTTGATGTCGGCATCGCGGCTGGCCAGGATCTGCGCTTCACGCCACAGGCGAATATAGGGCTCAAACCTCCCGTCATCGCTGCCGAGCATGGCATGGAGCTGTTCCCGCCAGCCGGCCTGTTTACCCGCAACATCGGCATCCAGCAGCTCGCGAATCAACCGTACGAAGGCCAGGGATTTTAACTCCCCGCCGGAGGTAAAATGATGGTGAACCTGTCCGGTCGCGACTCCGGCTTCAGCCGCAACGCGGCGTACCGTCATTGCAGCCAGTCCCTCGGTCAGCGCCACGCGCATGGCGGCCTGTAAGATGGCTTCCCGCCGTTCATCCTTGCTCAGATATCGCATCTTTACTCACTCTCAATGGGAATGAAACGAGTGTAACAAAAAGCTGGACACGCGTTCAACTTTACGTAGGATCGCAATCTGGACATGTGTCCAGGTTTAAAATGAAAAGGAAATTTATGTTTCGTCAGTGGTTAGCGTTAGTGATTATCGTGCTGGTGTATATCCCGGTGGCGATTGACGCGACGGTGCTGCACGTGGCGGCGCCAACATTGAGCATGACGCTGGGTGCCAGCGGTAACGAATTATTGTGGATCATCGATATCTACTCGCTGGTAATGGCGGGTATGGTGCTGCCGATGGGCGCCCTGGGTGATCGCATCGGTTTTAAACGACTGCTTATGATTGGCAGCACGCTGTTTGGCCTGTCGTCGCTCGCGGCAGCGTTTGCCCCTTCAGCAGGGTGGCTGATTGCGGCGCGCGCCTCGCTGGCAATCGGCGCGGCGATGATTATTCCGGCTACGCTTGCCGGGATCCGCACGCTGTTTATCGACGCGCGGGATCGGAATATTGCGCTCGGCGTCTGGGCGGCGGTGGGCTCCGGTGGGGCGGCGTTTGGTCCGCTGATTGGCGGTATGCTGCTCGAGCATTTTTACTGGGGATCGGTGTTTTTAATCAACGTGCCGATTGTGCTGGTGGTGGTTTCGCTGGCCGCGCGTTTTGTGCCACCTCAGCAGGGGCGCCCGGAGCAGCCGCTGAATATCAGCCATGCCGTTATGCTGATTGTGGCGATTTTGCTGCTGGTCTACAGCGCCAAAACCGCGTTAAAAGGCGCGCTGTCACCGTGGCTGGTCGCCTCCGCGCTGGTGACCGGCTCGGTGCTGCTGTTTATCTTCGTGCGTATTCAGCTCCGCGCTCGCGTACCGATGATCGACATGCGTCTGTTCTGCCATCGCATCATTTTGAGCGGCGTGGTGATGGCGATGACCGCCATGATTGCCCTGGTCGGGTTTGAGCTGCTGATGGCCCAGGAGCTGCAGTTTGTTCATGGCTTTACGCCGTTTGAAGCGGGGATGTTCATGCTGCCGCTGATGGTGGCGAGCGGGTTTAGCGGCCCGATCGCGGGTGTGCTGGTGGGGCGTTTAGGGCTACGCATCGTCGCGGCTGGCGGAATGGGGCTCAGCGCCGTTAGCTTTATCGGCCTGTCGATGCTTGATTTCAGCACGCAGCAGCTGCTGGCTTCTGCCCTGATGGTTCTGCTCGGCTTTAGCGCCGCCAGCGCGCTGCTGGCCTCGACCTCGGCGATTATGGCCGCTGCGCCGAAAGAGAAAGCCGCCGCTGCGGGGGCGATTGAAACCATGTCCTATGAGCTGGGCGCCGGGCTGGGGATCGCGATCTTTGGTCTGCTGTTGACCCGCAGCTTCTCGGCGTCAATTGACCTGCCCCAGGGGCTGAACGCCTCGCTCGTCGATAAGGCCTCGTCATCCATTGGTGAGGCGATGAAGGTGGCGCAGGATCTGACCCCGACGCTGGCGGAGCCGGTGATTGAGGCCGCGAAAAGCGCGTTTATCACCTCGCACAGCGTGGCGCTGGGCAGCGCGGGCGGCATGCTGCTGTTGCTGGCGGTAGGGATCTGGTTCAGCCTGGCGAAGGTCAAGCCGCAGTAATACAGGGCGCGCGGGTGGGGCAGATGGGCTATGTTTTTTATAGGATTATCTGACTCTTGCTGGAAAATATGCCGCCTTCGCCATGCGAATTGATAATCATGGCGAGGGGGGCATCATGACCCTGATGTCGCTTCTGGTGGAGAAAGGCAAAGGCGGGCGCTGTTTCTTCTTCAGCCTTTTGGCACTGCGCGAATAGGTAAAATATTTGGCCCGCTCATGGCGCTGTGGTTTTTGGCGATTGCTGCGCTGGGCGTGCGAGGGATCGTTCAACACCCGTCGTTATTGCTGGCCCTCAACCCTGCGTACGGCATCTCAGCCGACGCGTTGCCGTGTAGATTCTGGCGAAAGCAGAGCTCCTCTGCTTTCGCTCCGTTTTATCTCTCCAGGGCCGCGGACAGGACGCTATGCAATAGCACATTCGCCCCTTTCTCCGACCACTCTGGCAGGATCCTTTCCGCTTCGTTATGGCTGATGCCTTTCACGCAGGGGATAAAGATCATGCTGGCGGGCGCAATTTTGCTGACATAGCAGGCGTCGTGTCCCGCACCGGAGACCATCGGTTTCGACGAATAGCCCAGTTCCGCCACGGCCTTTTCCGAACGCGCCAGGCATTCGACATCAAACGCAATGGGCGCGTAGTCAAAAATGCGCTCAACGGCAGCAGCGACGCCGCGCAGGCTGAGGCTTTCAGCCACTTTATGCAGCGCCGCTTCCATGGCTTCCAGCGCCTGCTGCAGAGGGTGGCGAAACTCAACGCTGCATTCCACGCGGGACGGCACAACGTTGCGCGAGTTTGGCGTTACCTTCGCCATACCGATCGTCGCGCGTCCGTCCGGGGCATGCCGATAGCCAATCTCTTCCACCTTCAGCGCCAGCTCTGCGAAGGCGGTCAGCGCGTCGCGGCGGCTGTGCATCGGCGTCGTGCCCGCGTGGGCGGCGAATCCGTCCAGCGTCAGGGTAAACCAGCGCTGGCCCATTGCCGCGCGGACTAACCCGATATCGATGGCCTCATCTTCAAGGATCGGGCCCTGTTCGATGTGCAGTTCGTAGCAGGCGTGAACGGGAAAGGCGCGGGCAGGGGTTTCACCCCGGTAGCCAATGCTCTCCAGCGCTTCGCCCACGGTGATGCCATCGTTATCCGCGCGGGCATGGGCGTACGCTTCGCTAAACTGTCCCGTCCAGACCCCTGAAGAGAGCATGGCTGGCGCAAAGCGCGCGCCTTCTTCGTTAGTCCAGTTCACCAGCACAACATCACGTTCAGTCTCAACGTTATGGTCGTTAAGGGTTCGCAGCAGCTCCAGCCCGGCCAGCACGCCGTAAACCCCGTCGTAGTTACCGCCCAGCGGCTGGGTATCCGCATGTGAACCGGTCATGACCGGGGCAAGCTGCGGGTTTTTCCCGGCGCGACGGATAAACATATTGCCCATGCTGTCGACGTCGCAGGCGAAACCCGCGTCCAGCGCCCAGTCGCGCAGCAGGTTACGCGCAATACGATCCTCCTCGCTCAGCGCCAGACGGGTCACGCCACCGGCGGGCGTGCCGCCGATCTGCGCCATCATCTCAAGCGTTGACCACAGCCGTTCGGCGTTGACGCGGATCATGGCTTGTCCTTACTGCTGCGGTAGCGAAAATCACAGCACGCGCCGCCCTGCATGATGGTGGTCGTGCGGGTCAGCTTCACGTCCGGCGCATAGCCAACGATGAATTTTTCATCGCGCGCGCAGGAGAGCAGATGACCAATCTCGCCCAGCCCCATTTCGTGATACATCTCCGCGTAGCGGCAGCGGGTCACGTTGTAGTTGTACTGCTGGTCGTCGGCGTCGATCACCTTCACGTCCAGCGCGTTATCTTTCTCCCACAGATACTGCAGGGCGATGAAACTCTTTACGTCCGTGCCGTTGGGTTCTTTGCTGGCAAACGCTTTGCCTGCGTCAATCGCGGCCTGCTCAATGGCCTCGCCAATGACCGCCTGGGCGCGGGTTTTCCCTATCTCGCGCACCAGGATTTCATAAATTGGCTTGATAATTTCTGCTTCAATTTTGCGGCGGGCGAGAATGCCCAGCTCGTTATTATCACTCATCACATTGCCCTCGCTGCGTTACTTCGCTTTTGCGCCACCCAGCACGGTCTGCGGCTGCCATTTGCCGTCGACAACTTTGTAAACGGTGAAGGACGGCGATTTCAGGTTACCTTCTTTATCAAACGCGATCTGGCCGGTGACGCCGGAGTAGCTAATGGCGCGCAGGGCGGGCAGATAGTCGGACGGCTCAACGGAGTCTGCTTTTTCCATCGCCGCAACCAGCACGCGGGTGGCGTCATAGGCGAACGGGGCGTGCAGTTCGATATGGGTGTGGTAGCGAGACTGATAAGCCTGTTCGAATGACTTTCCTCCCGGCATCTGGTCAACGGGCAGACCCGGCTCCAGCGCCACCACGCCTTCGCCTTCTTTCTGCGCCAGCTGCAGGAACGTCTGGCTGACAAATCCGCCTGCGCCCATCAGCGTGGCGTTCATGCCCAGCTGTTTGATACGACGCGCCAGCGGTGCGGCCTGGCTGTCGACGCCGCCGAAGAAGATCAGATCGGCGTTTTTACTCCGGATGGCGGTCAGCACGGCGCTGAAGTCCACCGTTTTGTCATCAACGTACTGACGATCGACAACCTTCACGCCCTGCGCTTCAAGGGATTTAATGAACTGGTCCGCCAGTCCCTGACCAAAGGCGGTACGGTCGTCGATCACCGCAATGCGTTTGGCTTTCAGCGTATTGACCGCGTACTGGCCGGCTAGCTGACCGCCGTCGTCGTCGTGGCCCATCACGCGGAAGCTGGTATCAAAACCCTGTTTGGTATAGGCGTGACCGGTCGCGACCGGTGCCACCTGTGCGATGCCCGCATCGTGATAGACGCGTGCCGCAGGAATGCTGGTACCGGTGTTCCAGTGACCGACAACGCCCGCCACGCCGCTATCCACCAGACGCTGCGCCACGGCCACGGCGGTGCGCGGGTCGGACTGATCGTCTTCGGACTGCAGTTTGAAGGTCACCGCTTTGCCGCCGATGGTCGGGTGCTGCTTGTTAATGTCGGCAATGGCCAGCTGCGCGCCATTCTCCAGATCCTTACCGATACGGGCAGACGGGCCGGTGAGCGGGCCTGCCAGACCGATAACCACGGTTTCACTGTCGGCTGCCCACGCGGCCGTCGAGGCAAAACTGCCGAGGAGGATAGCGGCGCTGAGCGCACTGATTTTTACTGTTTTCATTGTATTTCCCTGATGTTGGCTGGTGTTGTTAAACGGGCATCTCGCCCAAATAAATCTGTGCAATCTGGTCGTCATTGAGCAGCGCTTTCGATTCGCCGTGATGAACAATGCTGCCGCTGTCCATCACCCACGCGCTGTCGGTGACTTCCAGCGCGAGACGTGCGTTTTGTTCGATGAGCAGCAGGGCAACGCCGCGCTCGCGCAGGCCGGCAATGACGGCAAAAATGTTCTCGACCATCTTCGGGGCAAGGCCCATCGAGGGTTCGTCGAGGATCAGCAGGCGCGGGCGGCTGAGCAGGGCGCGGTTAAGGGCCAGCAGCTGTTGCTCACCGCCGGACAGCAGGCCGGCGAGCTGATGCTGGCGTTCGCCCAGGCGCGGGAAGCGCTCGAAGATCTCGTTCATCTCGCGCTTAACGGTGACAGTGTCACGCCTGAGCCAGGCGCCCATCTGCAGGTTTTCCAGCACCGTCATTCGGGAGAAGATCCCCCGGCCTTCCGGGACCATCACCAGACCGTCACGGAGCAGGGTTTCGGGCCTGTGCTTACGCACCGCTTTACCGTTGAATTCAATACGGCCGCTAAAGCTTTCCAGCCCGGTAATGGCGCGCACGGTGGAGCTTTTCCCCGCGCCGTTAGCACCGATCAGCGTAGCCTGTTCGCCCTCGTGCAGGGTAAAAGAGACATCGCGTACGGCCTGAATGCCGCCGTAATGCACGTCCACACGTTCAACCTTCAGTAATTCAGACATGGGCGTTGCCTCCAAGCCAGGCGGCGATCACTGCCGGGTCGCGACGCACGCTCTCCGGCGTGCCGCTGGCGAGCGTTTTGCCGTAATCAAGCACCGTCAGGCGATCGCAGATGCCCATCACCAGCTTGACGTCATGTTCAATCATCAGCAGGGTTTTGCCGTCATCGCGCAGTCGGATAAGCAGCTCGCCGAGCGCCACTTTTTCCGCTGCGTTCATCCCGGCGGCGGGTTCGTCCAGCGCCAGCAGCAGCGGATCCGTTGCCAGCGCGCGGGCAATCTCCAGACGGCGCTGATGGCCATACGCCAGATCGCAGGCGCGGTAGTGGGCGAACTTCGCAATGCCGGTGTACTCCAGCCAGTGCCAGGCCAGCTCCCGGGTCTGTTTCTCTTCTTTACGAGCGCGTTTGTGACGGCTCAGCGCGGCCCACAGGCCGTTGCGGGTGCGCACGTGGCGTCCCACCATCACGTTTTCCAGCACCGACATGTCGTTAAAGAGACGCACGTTCTGGAAGGTGCGCGCGATCCCGGCGGCGGTGACTTTCTCAATGTGCTTTGGAAAATAGGGCTTATCGGCAATGGAAAATTCACCGCTGTCCGCCGGATAAAGCCCGGTGATCAGGTTAAAACAGGTGGTTTTTCCCGCCCCGTTAGGACCAATCAGGCCGTAGATCTCGCCCTTGTTCACGGCGAGCGAAACGTCATCCACGGCGGTAAGCCCGCCGAAGCGTTTTGACATGTTGCGTACGGTTAACAGACTCATGTATTCACCTCCTTGTGGCGTACCGGCCAGATCCCGGCAGGACGCACCAGCATGACCAGCACCAGCGCCAGGCCGTAGAACAGCTGACGCAGCACTTCCGGGTCAATCAGTACCGTACCGAACAGCGCCTGCTGAACCGGGGCTGCCTGACTGCGCAGCAGTTCTGGCAGGGCGGTAAGCAGTATCGCGCCGAGGATCACGCCCGGAATGTGTCCCATCCCGCCCAGCACCACCATCGCCAGCACGGCAATGGATTCCTGTAACGTGAAGGATTCCGGGGAGACAAAGCCCTGAAACGCGCCGAACAGGGCACCCGCCACGCCGCCAAAAGAGGCACCCATCGCAAAGGCCAGCAGCTTATAGTTACGCACGTTGATGCCCATCGCGCGGGCCACATCCTCATCTTCACGGATGGCGTGCCAGGCGCGGCCAATACGGGAATGCTGCAGGCGCAGGCAGACAAAAATAATCGCCACAATCACCAGTATCAGCAGGTAGTACCACAGCCACAGGGCGGGCACTTTGAAACCAAACCAGTGGTATACGCCGCTGAACTTCAGGTCGAACAGATTCAGCGTATCCACCCCCGTAATGCCCTTTGCACCGTTGGTGATGTTCACCGGACGGTCGAGGTTGCGCATCAGGATGCGGATGATTTCGCCAAAGCCGAGGGTCACTATCGCCAGGTAGTCCCCGCGCAGCTTCAGCGTGGGAGCGCCCAGTAAAATGCCGCAGACCGCAGCGACGAGCGCCGCCAGCGGAATAATCAGCAGATATGCGGTGTGCAGCCCGTCCGGGAACCAGACGTTGAGGATCGGGAAAACCTCCAGCAGGTGTGGCGAGGCCATCAGCGCGGCGAGATAGGCGCCGACCGCGTAAAAGGCGATAAACCCCATATCCAGCAGGCCGGTATAGCCCACCACAATGTTAAGCCCCAGCGCCAGCATGATGTAGAGCAGGGCGAAGTCGATAACGCGTACCCAGTAGTTGCCGCCAAGCTGCGTGGCTACCACGGGGGCAACCAACAGCGCGAGGCAGAACAGAACCATGCCTGACCAGAATTTGCCCGTCGCCGCCGGGGTTTGTAGTTGAAGCGTTGTCATTGTTTCCCTCACGCCCTGTGCGCTACGCGCTCGCCCAGCAGGCCTGCCGGACGGAAGACAAGCACCAGGATCAGCACCATAAAGGCAAAGACGTCCTGATAGTTGCTGCCGAAGACGCCGTGGGTCAGTTCACCCAGGTAGCCTGCGCCCAGCGCTTCGATGATGCCGAGCAGGATCCCGCCAATCATTGCGCCACGAATGTTACCAATGCCTCCCAGCACGGCGGCGGTAAAGGCTTTGATCCCGGGCAAAAAGCCCATCGAGAAGCTGGCGTTGCCGTAGTTGCTGGCCATCATGACGCCTGCCAGCGCGGCAAATACGCCGCCAATGGCGAACGTCAGGGTAATAATGGCATTGGGATTAACCCCCATCAGCGTGGCCACGCGCGGGTTTTCCGCCACGGCGCGCATGCCGCGGCCCAGGCGGGTGTATTCCACCAGCAGCCATAGCCCCGTCATCACCGCAAGCGCCAGCGCCACGGTAACAATGCCGGTGACGGTCACAATGGCGGGGGGATGTTGTTCACTTCCTGACGTCACGGCGATCGGTTCCATGGGCAGGATCTGCGGGAACATCAGCGGATTGCGCGTCCAGATAATCATCGCCACGGTTTGCAGCAGGACCGAGACGCCGATACCCGAAATAAGCGGTGCCAGGCGCGGGGCGTTGCGCAGTCGACGATAGGCAAAGCGCTCCACGGCCATTGCCAGCAGGGCGCAAACGGCCATGGCAATCACCAGGGCAACGCCAAGCTGCAACAGCAGCGGCATGTGAGGAAAGGTAGTGTTCAGGGCGTTAATGGCGGAAAGGGTGGTGAGCGCACCGACCATCAGAATATCGCCGTGAGCAAAGTTAATAATGCGCAAGATGCCATACACCATGGTATAGCCCAGCGCGATCAGCGCATAAATGCTTCCCAGCATCACACCGTTGATCAGTTGTTGTATGAGTGTATCCAACGTCTGTTCCCGAAAAGTCTTCTTTCTGCGGCTACCATCCAATAAATGAATTTAATTGTAAAATACACATATATTATTTCTTATGATAATCCGATATTGTTTTATCTTAATGATTTATATAAAGATAATGTAATCGCATTTTCAGGTGAAAAGCCTAAAGAAATCAACATATGAATAAAACAGAACAATCGGCGGGATTGCCTGCGTATGCAGACAGCCGTCTGGCAAACGATCCGCCGCTTCGGGCCGTCCGTGCCTTTGAGGCCATCGCCCGGCTGGGCAGCGTCACGCTTGCCGCGCAGGAGCTGGATATCTCACCGTCGGCGGTCAGCCATCAGCTCAAGGTGCTCGAAGGGTATCTGCAAATGCCGCTGACGGAGCGTCAGGGGCGCAGGCTGGTGCTGAGCCAGCACGGACGGGAATATTACCGCTCGATCCGTGCGGCGTTTAACGTGCTGCGCCAGGCAACGGAGCATCTGGCAGAGCAGGCGCAAACGCGTCAGGTCACCATCAGCCTGATCCCGCTTTTTGGCATGGGGTGGTTTATCCCGCGTCTGCCTGATTTTATGCGTGCCAATCCGCAGACCGAGATCAACGTAGTGTATGCCAACCACCGTAACTATCTGAGCGATGCGTCGGATATGTCGATTCGTTTTGGTAACGGCCAGTGGGCGGGCTATCAGAGCGAAAAGCTGATTTCCGGACAGATGGTGCCGGTGTGCAGCCGCGCGTTTTTGCGCATTCATGGCCATATCGACACGCCTGAGCAACTGCTGCAAATGCCGCTGCTGCATGATGAGGAGCGCACCACGTGGCCGCAGTGGTTTCTGCTGCAGGGGGTAAAACGAGCTCTGCGGCGCAGCGGCCCTCTGTTTGAAGACGGGCTGTTGTCGCTGGCGGGCGTACAGGCCGGGCTGGGCTGCGCGCTGATGCGCGAGCCGCTGATCGCGCCTTATCTTGAGAGCGGCGAGCTGGTGAAGATATTTGACTTACCCATTGATGACGGGCGCGACTATCACCTCTGCGTGCGTTCGGATTCAGAGATGACCGAGGACGGTAAGCTGCTGCAAAACTGGCTGCGTCGGGCGGCGAGCGGGGAGCCGTCATCCGGGTAAAAGCGACGGATAATAAAAAGCCAGCTTATTCAGCTGGCTTTTGTACAGACAAGATTTAGAACTGGTAGGTCAGACCCAGCGCAACGATGTTGTCGGTACCGATGCCTGCCTGGCGAGTGAACTGGTTGTCGTCGAGCAGGTTGATTTTGTAATCCACGTAGGTGGACATGTTTTTGTTAAAATAGTAGGTCGTGCCAACATCGATGTATTTAACCAGATCCTGGTCGCCGAAGTTTTCGATGTCTTTACCTTTGGACTGCAGGTAAGCAATGGATGGACGCAGGCCAAAGTCGAACTGATACTGAGCCACAACTTCGAAGTTTTGCGCCTTGTTTGCAAAGCCGTAAATGTCGGTACGCTTGTTGTTAGAGGTACCGAAGCGGGTTGCGTTATAGGTCTGAGAGTACTGCGCAGCAAGGTAAATGTTGTTCGCGTCGTATTTCACGCCACCGCTGTACACTTCCGCGCGGTCGCCTTCACCGTATACGCCAGCCGCATTCTGGTCAGCGGTACGACGTGAAGAGGACATTGCGCCACCCACGCTGAAGCCTTCACCCAGATCGTAAGTCAGGGACGCGCCGTAACCGTCGCCGTTCTGGTTCAGCAGGCTGCGGCCGCTGGTGTTTTCACCGCTTACGCTGCCGTTTTTGCCCTGATACTGCAGAGCAAAGTTCAGGCCGTCAACCAGACCAAAGAAGTCCTGGTTACGGTAGGTCGCAACGCCGTTTGCACGAGACTGCAGGAAGTTGTCGGCACCGTAGGTGTCGCCGCCGAATTCTGGCAGAACGTCGGTCCAGGAGGTCACGTCGTAAATCACGCCGTAGTTACGACCGTAATCAAAGGAGCCTGCTTCAGCAAACTTCAGACCTGCAAACGCCACACGGGTCCAGGACTGGTTGTCGCCTTCGTCTTTGTTACCCTGAATCTGGTATTCCCACTGGCCGTAGCCGGACAGCTGGTCGTTAACCTGGGTTTCGCCCTTGAAGCCGATACGCATGTAGGTTTTATCGCCATCTGCGCCAGCGTCATCAGAGAAATAGTGCAGACCTGTTACTTTACCGTACAGATCCAGTTTGTTACCGTCTTTGTTGTAAATTTCGGCAGCGTTAACAACGCCTGCTGCCAGCATGGAAGTGACTGCCACTGCAACTAATTTAAGTTTCATCTTAAATGTTCCTTATAATTTTTTTGAGTATTTCCTGAACCACTGTGAACGATTTCTAAACGAGGCTGCTCGTCAATGGCATGCTATTTTTAAAAATCTCGTAGTCTTATTTCAATAATAAGTTTCAAAATATTAGAGATAATTTCAATTAGTGTGATCTCGATCGTGCAAAAAGGCGATTATTCAAACAATGCGATCGAATTTCATACGATTAATTATTATGTATTCTGCGGGACTATTGCTATCGCTATAATTTCTGCGTGTTTTAATCTATTGCGTTAGATTTCGGTATTGTCGATGCTTTGAGAGGGGTGTTATTACTGTTTTGACTTAATAACAGTAGGTTAGGGGTAAATTACGACGTATATTGCGAATATTACCATGAACACGTCACAAATGAATTATTGCACTCATTGCTATCCATGGCGTTAATATTCGCGGTTGATTAATTTCACAGCGTTGTCAGTTTGTGTCAATTATCTTATCGGCCGTTTACAGAAGACGCCAAATATAAACCGAATTTAAACGGAAATACGATAATTATGATAAATATTCTGAGGAGCGATCACACTTTAAATTTATGTTAATTATGTTGCCGGGCTGAAATTCGCCCGGCCGTTGGAGAAGCATTATTTTCTTGTTGCGTACCAGCAGAGCAACGACCCGGCGCAGACCATCAGCGCGCCTTGCCAGAACGAGAATGAGAGGGGCGAACTCAGCACTGCGGCGGCAAGCGCGGCGGAGAGGACAGGGGTAAAATAGGATACGGCAGCGAGTACCGTGACGTTACCGTGAAGGATGCCAATATTCCATGCGGCGTAACCAAACCCAAGCGCGATACCGCACATGACGAGCTTCACGACCACCGGAAGCGTGAACACCATCTCGGGCGGATCGCTCAGGAAATATTTCACCCACAGGCTCAGCGCGGTCAGCAAAACAAACAGCGTAATGCCGTTTTGTCCTTTCGCAAATTTGCTGGTGACCGTGCAGTAGGCGGCCCAGATAAATGCCCCGGCAAACGCCAGCGCGTAGCTCAGCGGGCTGGAAACGATATTGCGGGTTATTTCATCAAGATGTAAACCCTGTTCACCGCCCAATACCCAGCAGACGCCCAGCAGCGAAATGACCAGGCCGGGGATCACCCACAGGGTCGATTTCTGCCCGTTGAACAAGATGGCAAACACAATGGTCAGGCTTGGCCAAAGGTAATTGACCATGCCCACTTCAATCGCCTGCGATCGCGTTGCGGCATAGCCCAGCGACAGCGCCAGGCATATTTCGTAGCTGACAAATAAAACGCTGCCGGCAATAAGATAGCGAGGTGAAAACCGCCTGATATCAGGAAATCCTACCGTCACCAGACACAGTAATCCGCTCAGCGTGTAGATCATCGCCGCGCCGCCTACCGGGCCCAGTCCCTCACTAACGCTGCGAATAAGGCCGACCATGGTGCTCCATAGCAGTATTGCTGCCAGCCCAATAAGCGTTGCTCTCTTTCTGTCCATTACTTCGCCATTGCCATAAAAATCAGAGCAAAAATGTATCGCATTCATCCTGACGCTGTCGCCAATTATTCTCTTAAACCGTTAATCAAAAAGGAGTATTTAAAGGTTCCGGGGGTGACTATTAAGGGGGGGAAAGCAGATGACCTTGATTTGACGCAAAAAAAACAGGGGCTTTGCTGTTAGTTTGCGGCGCGAAGTCTTATATGAAAACGAGGACAACAATGGACGTCAGCCGCAGACAATTTTTTAAAATCTGCGCGGGCGGTATGGCCGGAACAACGGCAGCCATGCTGGGATTTGCTCCCAAAATGGCGCTGGCTCAGGCACGCAACTATAAGCTACTGCGTGCAAAAGAGATCCGTAACACCTGCACATACTGCTCCGTAGGTTGTGGGCTTTTAATGTATAGCCTGGGCGATGGCGCGAAGAACGCCAGAGAAGCGATTTACCATATTGAAGGGGACCCGGATCATCCGGTGAGCCGCGGGGCGCTTTGCCCGAAAGGGGCGGGGCTGCTGGACTATGTTCACAGCGAAAACCGCCTGCGCTACCCGGAATACCGCGCGCCGGGTTCAGATAAATGGCAGCGTATCTCCTGGGACGAGGCCTTCTCCCGTATTGCAAAATTAATGAAAGCCGACCGCGACGCCAACTTTATTGAAAAGAACTCCCAGGGCGTAACGGTCAACCGCTGGCTCTCCACCGGGATGCTGTGCGCGTCCGCGGCAAGTAATGAAACCGGCATGCTGACGCAAAAATTTGTGCGCTCTCTCGGCATGCTGGCGGTAGACAACCAGGCGCGCGTCTGACACGGACCAACGGTAGCAAGTCTTGCTCCAACATTTGGTCGCGGTGCGATGACCAACCACTGGGTTGATATCAAAAACGCTAACGTCGTGGTGGTGATGGGCGGTAACGCCGCGGAGGCCCATCCGGTGGGATTCCGCTGGGCGATGGAAGCGAAAAACAACAACGATGCGACGCTTATCGTCGTCGATCCGCGCTTTACGCGTACGGCATCGGTGGCGGATATCTATGCGCCAATCCGCTCCGGCACGGACATTACGTTCCTGTCCGGCGTGCTGCTGTACCTGATCGAAAACAACAAAATTAACGCGGAATACGTTAAGCACTACACCAACGCAAACCTGCTGGTGCGGGATGATTTTGCCTTCGATGACGGGCTGTTTAGCGGCTTTGACGCCGAAAAACGCCAGTACGATAAAACGTCCTGGAACTATCAGTTCGATGAAAACGGCTATGCGCTGCGTGATGAAACCCTGACGCACCCGCGCTGCGTGTGGAACCTGCTGAAGCAGCACGTCTCCCGCTATACGCCGGACGTGGTTGAAAACATCTGCGGCACGCCGAAAGCGGACTTCCTTAAGGTGTGTGAGGTACTGGCCTCCACCAGCGCCGCCGACAGAACCACCACGTTCCTGTATGCGCTTGGCTGGACGCAGCACACCGTCGGCGCGCAGAACATCCGCACCATGGCGATGATCCAGCTGCTGCTCGGCAACATGGGCATGGCCGGTGGCGGCGTAAACGCGCTGCGCGGTCACTCCAACATTCAGGGGCTTACTGACCTTGGCCTGCTTTCCACCAGCCTGCCGGGCTACCTGACGCTGCCGTCGGAAAAGCAGGCCGATCTGCAAACGTATCTTGAGGCCAATACGCCGAAAGCGACGCTGCCGGATCAGGTGAACTACTGGAGCAACTATCCCAAGTTCTACGTCAGCCTGATGAAATCCTTCTACGGCGATGCGGCACAGAAGGAGAACGACTGGGGCTTTGAGTGGCTGCCGAAGTGGGACCAGGCGTACGACGTCATCAAGTATTTCAACATGATGGATAAGGGCGACGTCACGGGGTATATCTGCCAGGGCTTTAACCCTGTGGCCTCCTTCCCGGACAAAAACAAAGTCGTTCGCAGCCTGAGCAAGCTGAAGTACATGGTGGTTATCGATCCGCTTGTGACCGAAACGTCCACCTTCTGGCAGAACCACGGGGAATCAAACGATGTCGATCCAGCATCGATTCAGACCGAAGTGTTCCGCCTGCCGTCTACCTGCTTTGCGGAAGAGGACGGTTCGATTGCAAACTCCGGCCGCTGGCTGCAGTGGCACTGGAAAGGCCAGGACGCGCCGGGCGAAGCGCGTAACGACGGCGAAATCCTGGCCGGGATTTACCATCGCCTGCGCGAAATGTACCGCACCGAAGGCGGCAAGGGCGCTGAGCCGCTGCTGAAGATGGGCTGGCACTACAAGCAGCCGGATCGTCCTGAGTCAGAGGAAGTCGCGAAGGAGAATAACGGCGTGGCGCTGGCGGATCTCTATGACGCGAGCGGCAACCTGGTGGCGAAGAAAGGCCAGCTGCTGAACAGCTTCGCGCTGCTGCGCGATGACGGTACGACGGCATCGTCCTGCTGGATTTACACCGGCAGCTGGACGGAGCAGGGCAACCAGATGGCCAACCGCGACAACGCCGACCCGTCCGGGCTGGGCAACACGCTGGGCTGGGCATGGGCGTGGCCGCTGAACCGTCGCGTGCTTTACAACCGCGCGTCTGCAGACGTAAACGGCAGGCCGTGGGATCCGAAACGTATGCTGATCCAGTGGAACGGGGCGAAGTGGACGGGGAACGATATCCCTGACTACAGCACCGCCGCGCCGGGCAGCAACACCGGGCCGTTCATCATGCAGCCGGAAGGGCTGGGACGCCTGTTTGCCCTCAACAAGCTGGCGGAAGGGCCTTTCCCGGAACACTACGAGCCGATGGAAACGCCGCTCGGCACCAACCCGCTGCATCCGAACGTGGTCTCCAGCCCGGTGGTGCGTATCTACGAAGACGACGTCCTGCGCTTAGGTAAAAAGGACAAGTTCCCGTACGTAGGGACGACCTACCGTCTGACCGAGCATTTCCACACCTGGACCAAGCACGCGCGGCTTAACGCTATCGCGCAGCCGGAACAGTTTGTGGAGATCAGCGAAACGCTGGCGAAGGCGAAAGGCATCGCCAACGGCGACCGCGTGAAGGTGAGCAGCAAGCGTGGCTTTATTCGTGCGGTGGCTGTGGTCACCCGCCGCCTGCAGTCGCTGAACGTGCACGGCCAGCAGGTGGAAACCGTCGGGATCCCGCTGCACTGGGGCTTTGAGGGCGTGGCGCAGAAAGGCTACATCGCCAACACCCTGACGCCAAACGTCGGCGATTCCAACTCGCAAACGCCGGAGTACAAGGCGTTTCTGGTCAACATCGAGAAAGCGTAAGGAGCGATTCAATGGCGATGGAAACACAAGACGTTATCAAACGCTCCGCGACCAACCCTATAACGCCCGCGCCCCGCGCGCGGGACTACAAGGCAGAGGTCGCTAAGCTTATCGACGTCTCCTCCTGCGTGGGCTGTAAGGCCTGCCAGGTGGCGTGCTCGGAGTGGAACGATATCCGCGACGAGGTGGGGCACTGCGTGGGGGTCTACGATAATCCGGCTGACCTGAGCGCCAAATCCTGGACGGTGATGCGCTTTAGCGAAACCGACCAGAACGGCAGGCTGGAGTGGCTCATCCGCAAAGACGGCTGCATGCACTGTGAAGATCCGGGATGCCTGAAGGCGTGCCCGTCTGCCGGCGCAATTATTCAGTACGCCAACGGTATCGTCGACTTCCAGCAGGACAACTGCATCGGCTGCGGGTACTGTATCGCGGGCTGTCCGTTTAATATCCCCCGCCTCAATAAAGAGGATAACCGGGTATACAAATGCACCCTGTGCGTGGACCGCGTCAGCGTCGGGCAGGAGCCCGCGTGTGTGAAAACCTGTCCGACCGGGGCTATCCACTTCGGCACTAAAAAAGAGATGCTCGACGTGGCGCAACAGCGAGTGGACAAGCTGAAAGCGCGCGGCTACGAGAATGCGGGCATTTATAACCCGCAGGGCGTGGGCGGTACGCACGTGATGTATGTGCTGCACCATAACGACCAGCCGGAGCTATACCACAACCTGCCGAAGGATCCGGCGATCGATACCTCCATCAACCTCTGGAAAGGAGCGCTTAAGCCGCTCTCGGCGGCGGGCTTTATCGCCACCTTTGCCGGGCTGATTTATCACTACATCGGTATCGGGCCAAACAAAGAGGTGGATGAGGACGAGGAGGAGCACCATGAGTAAGTCGAAAACGATCGTGCGCACGAAGTTCGTTGACCGCGCCTGTCACTGGACGGTTGTGATCTGCTTCTTCCTGGTGGCGGTGTCGGGGATTTCGTTCTTCTTCCCGACGCTGCAGTGGCTGACCGAGACCTTCGGTACGCCGCAGATGGGGCGCATTTTGCATCCGTTCTTCGGCGTGCTTATTTTCGTGGTGCTGATGTTTATGTTCGTGCGCTTTGTCCACCACAACATCCCGGACAAGCAGGATATCCCGTGGGTGAAAGGGATCGTCGAAGTCCTGAAGGGCAACGAGCATAAGGTCGCGAAGGTGGGGAAATACAACGCCGGGCAGAAGATGATGTTCTGGACCATCATGAGCATGATTTTTGTGCTGCTGGTGACCGGTGTGATTATCTGGCGTCCGTATTTTGCGCACTACTTTCCGATTCAGGTGATTCGCTACGCGCTGCTGATCCACGCCACGTCTGCCATCATTCTGATCCACGCCATCCTGATCCACATGTATATGGCGTTCTGGGTCAAAGGATCGATCAAAGGGATGATTGAAGGGAATGTGAGCCGCCGCTGGGCGCAGAAACACCACCCGCGCTGGTATCGTGATGTGGAACGACTGGAAGCGAAACGGGAAAGTACGGAAGGATTGAAGTAAACCCTGCGCCGTCGGCTTTGCGCCGGCGGCGCTGCGCTTGTGCAGACAGGGCAAATGCCTGACCGACTGGCGTCATGTGTTAGTCAATAAACGATCAACTGCCGCTATAACGTCATGACGTGCGTTGCGTAGGTTACAAACAAAGTCTTTAGGATTTATTTTGTTATTGTTAAGGTTGGTTATCATTGGCGAATAAATCAGAAATGTTTCAAAATCGATATTTACGCCTGGAGCCAGATGGCTCTGCCATAACGGTAATTTATTATTTCTCGCGAGCGGCACAATGACGCGCGTGGCAAGATCATCATAACAATCATCCTGAATGAGCATATAATAGGGAAGCTTATCCCGGGTGGCCGCAGATGTATTTCGGTAAACATTAAATTGTCTCAGCATTATAGCACCCTGAAAAACTCATCATCGGTAATGGTTCCATGTTTTTCGACAAACTTATTCATTGAGCGAATAAATGAACGATCCGCTTCTGATTGCTGACGCGGGTCAGCGGAGTCTGGTGCGGTGTTGCTCGACGGTTTTGCCGATTTTACGCGTTGGGAGGGGGTGTGCTCTGCTGGGTATGTCATCAGCATCTCCTTTGTTGGTGCGGTCATTATTAACCGAAGCCAACAAAAAACAATACCGTATCCCCTGGTAATCTACATTCTGCGAAGCGTATTCCAGTAATTTCAGAACCGCTCCTCCACATAGCGGAACGGATATTTTGTGGGTTTGACTTTGCCGATTTTGCGTTTCGGTAAATCCACCTTCTCAACGTGTATTTCTTTATAAGGGATCTGCGAAAGCAGATGCGAAATAATGTTCAGGCGCACGCGTTTTTTATCTTCTGAACGTGCCACAAACCACGGCGCCCAGGCGGTGTCGGTAGCTTCAAACATGGCGTCGCGGGCGCGGGTGTACTCGTCCCACAGGTTAAAGGACTTAATATCCATCGGCGATAGCTTCCAGATCTTACGCCCATCGTTAATACGGTCGCGCAGGCGCCGCTCCTGCTCTTTCGGCGTCACCTCCAGCCAGTACTTCAGCAGGATAATTCCGGCATCCACCATCGCTTTTTCCATCACCGGCGCACCATCTAAAAATTTCTCGGCCTGTTCCTCCGTGCAGAACCCCATCACCCGCTCAACGCCCGCGCGGTTATACCAGCTGCGATCGAAGATCACGATTTCACCAGCCGATGGCAGGTGGGGCACATAGCGCTGGAAGTAAAGCTGGCTTTTTTCCTTTTCAGTCGGAGCAGGGAGCGCAACAACGCGAAACACGCGAGGACTGACGCGCTCGGTGATCGCTTTAATGGTGCCGCCTTTGCCAGCCCCGTCGCGTCCTTCAAAAACAATACACACTTTCAGCCCTTTGGCGACGACCCACTGCTGGAGCTTAACCAGTTCAACGTGGAGGCGACGTAGCTCTTGTTCATACTCTTTGGTCTTTAACGGAGCGTTCTTTACGACATCAACAGCGACACTGGTTTTCTTTTTGCTTCCCATGATGGTCATCCTCAGGTTGTCCGATGCGGAAAAAAGCGAGGCCGCACAATGAAGTGTAATCCACCTGAATTAATGGATTAACCTGTCAGCCAGCTGATTTGAACTGGCTCACCATACAAGATTATTCAATAATGTCCGTCGCGTGTGATTAACCCGTGGTTGAAGTATGAAAAAGACAATTTTTTCGTTGGCGCTTGGCACATTTGGCCTCGGAATGGCCGAATTTGGCATTATGGGCGTGTTAACCGAGCTGGCACATGACACCGGTATTTCGATTCCCTCCGCCGGGAATATGATCTCGTTTTATGCGTTCGGCGTAGTGATTGGCGCCCCGGTTGTGGCGCTGTTCTCAGGCAAGTTTTCGTTAAAGACCACGCTGCTGTTTCTGGTGGCGATGTCCGCTGTCGGTAATGCCCTGTTCACGTTTTCCACGTCCTATTTCTGGCTGGCGGTGGGGCGGCTGATTTCCGGCTTTCCGCACGGGGCTATTTTTGGCGTCGGGGCGATTATCCTGTCTAAAATTGCGCCTCCGGGTAAGGTGACGGTCGCGGTGGCTGGGATGATCGCCGGTATGACCGTGGCGAACCTGATGGGCGTTCCGCTGGGGACCTGGCTCGGGCACCAGTTCAGCTGGCGTTATACCTTTTTTCTGATTGCCGTGTTCGATGCGCTGGTGATCCTCTCGGTTCTGCTCTGGGTGCCGGACATCCGCGACACATCAGAAATCAAATTGACCGAGCAGTTCCACTTTCTGAAAAAACCAGAACCCTGGCTGATTTTTGCCGCCACCATGTTTGGCAACGCCGGGGTGTTCGCGTGGTTCAGCTTCGTTAAGCCGTTTATGGTCACCGTCTCCGGTTATTCAGAAGGGATGATGACGGCCATCATGATGCTGATGGGGCTTGGCATGGTGTTGGGCAATCTGCTGAGCGGTAAGCTCTCGGGGCGTTTTAGCCCGCTGCGCATTGCGGCCACCACCGACATGGTGATTGTCGCCTCGCTGCTGCTGCTTTTCGCCTTTGGTGAACTGAAAACGGCCTCGCTGGTCATGGGCTTTATCTGCTGTGCCGGGCTGTTCGCGCTCTCTGCGCCGCTACAAATTTTGCTGCTGCAAAATGCGAAGGGCGGTGAAATGCTGGGGGCGGCAGGGGGGCAGATGGCGTTTAATCTCGGCAGTGCGATCGGGGCGTACTTTGGTGGGATGATGATTACCTTCGGCTTTAGCTGGCGCTACGTCACGCTGCCTGCAGCGATACTCTCGTTCTCGGCCATGAGTGCACTGCTGATCTATGGTTACCTGCGGGCCAGACGGGCTCAGGCTAACGCTCGCGCGCTAGCCTGACAGGCTTCAGTCAAGCCAGGGCTCACCCAGCGTAAGCATCAGGCGGTTGGCCCAGGCGAAGAATGCGGTGGACTGCACCAGATCAAGCTGGGCTAAGGTATCCAGCCCCTCTTTTTCCAGCGCGGCAAGGTGCAGCGGCGTGGCGGCGGGTGGCGTGACCGACAGCGCCGCCGCAAAATCGATTTCCGCCTGCCAGCGTGCAGATTGCCCCTCGCTGAGAGATTGCCCAGGACGCACCGCCAGCAGGGCCTCTACCGCCGCGTCATTCTTTGACAGCTGGCTGGCTTTGCGCGCATGGACAGATGCGCAGTAAATGCAGCCGTTGATTTTACTGGCGACCGTTGCGGCCAGCTCGCGCTCGGCGCGCGGCAATCCCCCCGATGTATAAAAAATTCCTTTATCCGTTAACGTGCGCTGTTCAAGCACCGGCAGGTTGCGCGCCAGCAGGCGGAAGTAGTCGGAATCGGTATGGCCAAATTTCGCCAGGATGGCAACCTCATCGTCACGGAAATCCGCCAGCGGTTTGGCCGCTATCCACGGCTCCCATCCCAGCTCCTGCCGGGTGAACGCGACGGGGGCCGCCTTTCCGGTGACCGTTGTTGCGGTCGTGTGCCAGATGCCCGCCGCCACCGGCGCATCGCTTCTGGCGACGGGCCTGTCGTTCAGCAGCCGCAGCCCGGTGATGAGTCGGCTCTGGAAGCTCACAAACGCAATAAGCTGCGCCAGGGTAACAATGCCTTCCTTGCTCCATCCCGCCTGGGCCAGCGCCCTTAACGCTGCGGGCGTCGCTTCGACGGGGGAGAACGTCAGCAGGCGCGCGAAGTTCAGCGCCGGGGTCAGGCGTTCTGAGGTCGGGTCGGCCAGGCCAAATCCCGCATAGTGCGCGGCCAGCGCCTCCGCGCTGTGCCACCTGGCGACTTTTGCCGCCACGGCGAAGCGCTCGTCGAGTGCAAAATCAGCATCCTGCTGGCTAAAGAGAATTTCGTAGCTGCCCTGCGCGTGGCGCGTGGCGGCATCACGCGTGGCGCGCGCCTCTGCCAGAGGGGAACCGGGTTTAATTTCCGCCAGCTCGGCGAGAATGTCCTGACTTAACGACATAGGTGTCTCCTCAAAGGATGTGTGGGGCAATACGTTCGGCGATCAGTTCGATGGACCGCAGCGTGTCGCGATGCGTGGGTTCGACCGAATGGACCTGGAATGAGATATCCGTGGCGCGCCTGAGAATGGAATCAGCATTCAGCGAATGCAGCACCGTATCGGGCGAACCAATATGCGCATCAAACTGACGGCGATAATCGGTGACGCTGTCACCTTTTACAGTGTGACCGCCAGCGCGATGCTGCTGTGCCTGTTTCGTGAGCCCCGGTGTCGCGACCCTGAGCGCATAGTCGTCGCTGTCGGCAACGAACGCCGTACGGGAGGCCAGAATGCGCGGTGCGATGCCCGCAGGCAGCGCCTCAAGGTAGGCATCCACAATCGGGTTCTGGATCTCGTCGAGCGTGAGATCCGGCCGATCTGCCGGGCGCGGCTGCGTGCGCGAGAGCATTAACCCGTGTCCGGCCCGCGCGGCGCGAACGGCTCCGTCCACGGAGAAGGTGGCAATCCAGATACGGTCGGCAAGCTGCGGCGCAGGCGGGTAAAGGTGGTTATCCGGATGGGTGAGCGAATCCCCGCGCCAGGCGCTCTGGATCACATGCAGATGGTCAGCAAAGGCCGCGCCGCGCTCCTCAAAGGTCAGGCCGAACGGCAGAAATGAGGTTGGTGTGCCGCCCGAACCAAAACCGACCTCAAGACGACCATCGGCGAGTAAATCGAGCACGGCGGCATCTTCCGCGACGCGCAGCGGGTTTTCCATCGGCAGGGTAATGATGGCCGTGCCCAGCCGGATGGTTTCGGTATGCGCGGCTACGTGCGCCAGAAACAGCAGCGGCGACGGCAGGCCGCCTTCACTTTCGTGGAAGTGGTGCTGGGCAATCCAGGCGCTGTCAAAACCGTGGCGTTCGGCGTGGCGGATCTGTTCCGTTGCCAGACGATAGCGCTCCTTCGGCGAAGCGTCGTCAAGCAGGCGGGTGAAAAATCCCAGGCGTTTTCGCGTCATGCGAACTCCTCCGTAGCGGGTGAAAAATGGGGAATGGCGTCAATCAGCTCGCGGGTATAGTCGTTCTGCGGCGACGCGAATAAGGTTCCGACGTCGCCCTGTTCGACCACCTGACCGCTGCGCAGCACCGTGACGCTGTGGGCGATCCGGCGAACCGTGGAGAGATCGTGCGTGATAAAGAGGTAGGTCAATCCCAGCTGCTGCTGCAGCTGCTGAAGCAGCGCCAGGATCTGCGCCTGCACGGTGACGTCCAGCGCGGAGGTGGCTTCGTCCAGCACCAGAATGGTCGGCTCCAGGATCAGCGCCCGGGCGATGGCAACGCGCTGGCGCTGTCCGCCTGAAAGCTCCCGGGCGGTGCGGGTCAGGAATTCGACGGGCAGGGCAACCCGCTGCGCCACCGTCTCCACCCGGAGTTTTCGCTGCGCCTTACCGAGGCGAGAAAAGTTCTTCAGGGGCTCTTCGATGATCTCGAAGAGCGTCTGACGCGGGTCGAGAGAGGCAAACGGGTTCTGGTAGACAAACTGGATCTTCTGGCGCAGCTGACGGCGGGCCTCGCGGCTGAGCGTGGTGGCATCAATATCATCAATAATGACCTGTCCGCTGTCGGCCTGTTCAAAACCCAGCAAAATACGGGCGAGGGTGGTTTTCCCGGAGCCGGATTCACCGACCAGCGCATGCGTGCTGCCGCGCCTGACGTCAAACGTTACCCGATCCAGCGCCTGAAGCTGATGACCTTTGCCCAGGGAGAACTGCTTGCTGATGGCGCGGGCGCGAATGGCCGGGGACGCGAGCGGCCGACCGGCCACCGGGGCGATGGTCAGGCGCTGGCCCTGGAGATCGCTCAACAGCTGGCGGGTGTAGGCGTGCTGCGGCGTGCGGACGATATCGGCGGTGTTGCCCTGTTCCTGAACCTCGCCATCGCGAAACACCAGCAGCCTGTCCGCGCGCTGTGCGGCCAGCGCCAGATCGTGGGTGACAAACAGAACGGCGGTACCCGATTCCCGGCGCAGGATATCCAGCAGATCGAGAATGCGTTTTTGCACCGTCACGTCCAGCGCGCTGGTGGGCTCATCGGCAACGATCACGTCCGGACGCAGCGCTATCGCGATGGCAATCAGCACGCGCTGTTTCATCCCGCCGGAGAGCTGATGGGGATACTGCGTCATGCGCTGTTCGGGGTGGCTCAGGCCGACCTTTGTCAGCAGGGCGAGCACCTGCTCGTCGCGCTCGGCGCGGGTCACTTTGTTGTGGAGCTGA
Organism: Enterobacter sp. UCD-UG_FMILLET; assembly: GCF_000762975.1. Classification (NCBI taxonomy): domain Bacteria; kingdom Pseudomonadati; phylum Pseudomonadota; class Gammaproteobacteria; order Enterobacterales; family Enterobacteriaceae; genus Enterobacter; species Enterobacter sp. UCD-UG_FMILLET. The sequence continues at coordinate 15,185 of NZ_JRJC01000015.1, read as the reverse complement.
ATGATTTCTCCGACCTGCGCACCGATGGTTTTCACCGGGTTGAGCGAATTACCCGGATCCTGCGGCACCAGGCTAATTCGCGCTCCGCGAAGGGTATCGAGACGCTTAGCGGACCATCCGCTAATCTCTTCGCCGTTGAGCGATATTTTTCCCGCATCGCGCCGGGCGTTATCGGCCAGCAGGCCAATGATCGCCTGCGCCGTGGTCGTTTTGCCGGATCCGGATTCGCCGACAAACGCCAGCATTTCCCCTCGTTCAAGCGTGAAGCTGACGTTATGCACCACCTCTCGCCACTGGCGAGCGGTACGGTAGCTAATCGTCAAATTTTCCACTGAGAGCACGGTCATTAGCGACCTCCGCTGAACTGTTGGCTGATACGGTTGGTGGCCAGCACCACGGCGATGACGACCACGCCGGGGAAGGTGGTGAGCCACCATGCGGTAGAGAGATAGTTACGGCCTTCGGCAATCAGTAAGCCCCATTCCGGCACCGGCGGCGGGGTGCCGTAGCCGAGAAAGCTCAGCGTGGAGAGCGCCAGGATGGCCTGACCAAACTGCAGCGTGGCAAAGGCCAGGACGGCGTTTAATGCGTTGGGCAGGATGTGTCGCCACAGCACGGCGAAAAACGTCCCGCCGCTGCCAAACGCCGCTTCGACATAATCCGTATGGCGGATACGCACGACTTCACCGCGCGCGAGGCGGGCGAAGCTGGCAATGGAGGCAACGCCGACGGCAATCGCGGCGTTAACGGTGCCAAACCCGAGCAGAATAATCACCGTCAGCGAGAGCAGCAGAGACGGGATGGAGAGCAACACGTCGACGAAGCGCATCAGCAGAGACTCGACGCGTCCGGCGAACGCCCCGGCAATTACCCCTAAGCCGGTGCCGACCACCAGGCCCATCGTCACGGCGGCCAGCGCCGCGCTCAGGGAGTGGGAGGCGCCATAAACGATACGCGTGTAAACATCGCGGCCAAGCTGATCGGTTCCGAGCCAGTGACCCGCCTGCGGCGCCAGGCGCTGTGCCCCGGCGATGCCCTCAATCGGGCTGTAGTGGGTTAACAGGCCGGGCGCTACGGCGGCAAAAGCGGCGAGAATAATCACCGCCCATGCCAGCCACAGCCCCGGCTGCCATTCCACTCCCTGCCAGGCAGGAACGCGTTTTCGCGCGGCGGCCGCGTAATCGACCAGACTCATGATGCACCTCCGGTAACGGTTTGCAGACGGGGATCCAGCAGCGGCATCAGCAGATCCACCAGCAGATTGATCAGGACAAAACCGAGGGCAGAAATCATCACGACCGCCTGAAGCACGGCGATGTCCTGATTATTCACCGCCTGCTGGGTCAGCTGCCCGAGCCCGCTGCGGCCAAAAACGGTTTCGGTGATCAGCGCCCCGGCAATCAGCTCGCCCAGCAGCAGTCCGGCAATGTTCAGGACCGGCAGCAGGGCGTTGCCGGTCACGTGACGCCACAGGACGGCGGTTTCACTCAGCCCTTTGGCGCGGGCGACGGCGACAAACGGCTGCGTCGCCACCTGGTCCAGGCTGCGCATCAGGATTTGCGCCAGCGGGGCGGAGATCGGGATCGCTACGGTCACGATCGGCAGGATCAGCCCCTGCAGCGGCGTCGGGTTAATCACCGGGATCAGCCGCAGCTGAAAAGAAAAGAGCTGGATGAGGGCAATCCCCAGCCAGAACGTGGGTAAGGAGATAAACAGGACCGGAAGAGACTGAAGGGTATTGCTCAGCCAGCGCAGCCCCGGCAGACGCGACGCAAAGGCCAGCGCAAACGCCAGCAGGACCGCCAGTACAAACGCGGGCAGGGCAAGACTCAGGGTATCCGGCAGATTGCTGGCAATCAGCTCGCTGACCGACACCCCGGCCTGTAGCGAATAGCCGAAATCGCCGCGCAGCATCGCCAGCAGCGTGTGGCCGTATTGCTGCCACAGCGGGATGTCCGCGCCGTAGGCCACGCGCATCTCCTCGATTTGCGCCGGGCTTAAGCCCAGGTCCGGGTTTTGAAATTTAATCAGCACCGCGTCGCCCGGCAGCACCTGGAGCAACACGAACGAGAGGGTAAAGGCGGCCCACAGTACCAGCAGCCCGTGCCCAAAGCGTTGAAGAAGTGCGTGGCGCATCGTCAGCTCCTCAGTGTTTCTCAATCCACGCGCCGTAGAACGACGGGCGGCCAACCGCTTCAAAATTGACGCCTTTCAGCCACGGCGCACCGGCAAAGACCTGCGGCTCCTCGAAAATCGGAATGACGTAGGCGTTATCCAGCAGGTAGCGCTGGGCGTCTCCCGTCAGCTGCAGGCGTTTTTGCGGATCGACCTCAGCCGAAATGTTCACCAGCAGCGCATTCAGCCTGTCGTCACGGAAGTTTTTGACCTTGTCGCTGGATCCGCCTTTTTGCAGCAGCGCGTCGCGGTTAGCCGGGTAGAACATGCTTTTCACCACGTCCGGATCGGCGCGGCCCACTTCGGAAACGGTTAACGGGGTTTTCAGCGGGTCAAGGTTATCAAGCGTGCGGCTGCCTGCGTCACCGGCTTTGACGTTCAGCGCCACGCCCACCTGTCGCCACTGCTGGGCAACCAGCTGCAGCACCTCTTTGTTTTGCGGCTGCGGCAGAGATTCGTATACCGTCAGCGCCAGCCGCTGGCCGTCTTTGGCGCGGATCCCGTCGCTGCCTGCTTTCCAGCCCGCGTCGTCCAGCAGCTGGTTGGCTTTTGCCGGGTCAAAGGTCAATTTGTCGCTGAGATCGACAAAGCCTGCGGCGGAACCGGCAATCACGGACTTCGCCTGCGGATAGTTGGCCGAGAAGAGGGTCTCGACCACCTGTTTTGCATTGGTGGCATGCAGCAGCGCCTGGCGAACGCGAATATCGGAGACCAGCGGGTTATCCGGGCGGAAGCTGATGCTGTCGTTCACCCCGCGCGTCGGGGCGGCGTAGATCTTATAGCCCTGGTCTGTCGCCTGCTTTTCGTCATACGCCTGCACCTGGCGAATAAAGTCGGCCTGACCGGCCAGCAGGGCGCCGACGCGCACGCTGTCTTCCTGGGTCACGATAAACTTGATGCCATCGAGATTGGCGGGCCCCTGTTGCGTCAGGTTTTTCGGTCCCCACTGGTAGTCTTTGCGGGCTTCGAGCGTCACTTCACGACCCAGCTTCTCGTCCTTCACCACAAACGGGCCGGAACCGATGATGTGGCGGGCATCTCCCAGCTCTTCGAAGTTGCGCTTCAGCGTGCTGAGCGAGACCAGACCCGAGCCAATGGTGGCGGTGCCCTGCAGGAACCCCGGCGACGGTTTTTTGAAGTAGAACTTCACGGTCAGCGGGTCGATGACTTCGCTGCGATCGTAGTTATTGATCACTTCTGACACTGGCAGGCGCTGCGCCTTATTGCCTAAACCGTAGGTATCAAAATTTTTCGCCACGGCGTTGGCGTCCAGCGGCGTGCCGTCGGAGAAGGTGATGCCGGGACGAAGCTTAAAGGTATATTCGGTTTTATCGGCGTTGGTGGTCCAGCTTTCTGCCACCCAGGGTTCCACCTGCAGCGTTTTCGGGTTCTGCCACGTCAGCTTGTCGGTGATTTGATTCAGAATGCCGCCGTTCGGGTAAAAGCCACCGGCAGGCGGATAGAGATTGGTGTGCGCCTGTTGCTCCAGATAAATCAGCGTGCCGCCTTTGACGGGCGCATCTGCTGCCCAGGCTGCGGTTGTCGCCAGGATCAGCGCCGTCAGCAGCGGCAGACGAAATGGGGTTTGCATGGTGAATTCCTTTGTTATCTTCTTGTTAGCGTCGGATTCATCATCGGGCGCGGAGGAAAACAAGGGAACAAAGGAATTAAGATAAGGATTGCCAGAAAATGGCTATAAAAAAACCGCTCCTGTCAGGAGCGGTAATTGAACGGTGGGTGATTATGAACGCAGGTCAATCACCATACGGCCGCGGATCTGGCCCTGTTCCATCTCTTTAAAGATGGCGTTGATGTCCTCGATTGGACGCATCGTGACTTTCGGCACGACCTTACCTTCGGCGGCAAACTGGAACGCTTCCTGCAGATCCTGACGGGTGCCGACCAGGGAACCTACCACCTGAATGCCGTCCAGTACCAGACGCGGAATGTCGAGGCTCATCGCTTCCGGCGGCAGGCCAACTGCGACCACGCGGCCACCGGCACGCACGGCGTCAACGGCTGAGTTAAAGGCCGCTTTTGCGACGGCAGTAACGACTGCGGCGTGCGCGCCGCCGGTTTTCTCCTGCACAATTTTTGCGGCGTCTTCGCTGCGGGAGTTGATGGTTAAATCCGCACCCATGCTGGCCGCCAGCTTCAGCTGTTCGTCGTTAACGTCGAGAGCGATGACTTTGGCGTTAAAGACGTTTTTGGCGTACTGCAGCGCAAGGTTGCCCAGACCGCCCAGACCATAGATTGCGATCCACTGGCCCGGTTTAATACCGGAAATTTTTACCGCTTTGTAGGTCGTGACCCCGGCGCAGGTGATGCTGCTGGCCGCAGCGGATTCAAGACCGTCCGGCACTTTTACGGCGTAGTCAGCGGTGACGATGCACTCTTCCGCCATACCGCCGTCAACGGAGTAACCGGCATTTTTCACATCGCGGCAGAGGGTTTCGTTGCCGGTATTACAGTATTCACAGTGGCCGCAGCCTTCAAAAAACCAGGCCACGCTTGCGCGGTCGCCGACTTTCAGCGATTTCACGCCGGGGCCAACTTCTTTTACGATACCAATCCCTTCGTGGCCCAGGATAACCCCGGTTTTATCGCCAAAATCACCGTTCTTCACGTGGAGATCGGTATGGCATACGCCACAGCACTCCATCTTCAGCAGGGCTTCCCCGTGCTTTAGCGGGCGTAAGGTTTTTTCGGTGACATTAACCTGATGATCCTGAGTGACAACAGCAGCCTTCATGTGTATCTCCTTGTTCATGATGAGTATCTGCATAGCAGGTGTAATACTCCTCAAGGATTAGTGCTTTGGGACTGTAATGCAAGGCAACGGCAACATAATGTCATCATTTAATCCGATTTCAGAATAAGAATACGGCGTTCCTCTAATAATTTAGGGGGAAAAAACTGGCCCGCCGAGAGAGACCCGGCGGGCGCAGACTTACAGCAGTGCTTCTATTTCCTCAATCTCTTTACGCCATTGCGCCTGCAGCTGCGGCTTTTGATGCTTCGGCTTACGCGCCAGATCGTCTTCCAGTAGCGTTTCCAGCGCGACCAGCCGTTCGAGCAGATCGTCATACGGCGAGGATGGAACCGTCGCCGCGTCGATGACGGGTGCGGCGGGTGTCGTCAGCCCCGCGCTTTCACGCAGGCGTTCAAACACCGCCTCAGCATCGTGCCACTCGCTCAGCTTTCCCTCTTCAATCAGCCAGAAACGGTTGCAGCTTTGGCTAATTAACTGGCGATCGTGGCTGACCAGCAGGACGCCGCCTTCAAACTGCTGAAGGGTTTGCGCCAGCGTCTCTTTGCCTTCCATGTCGAGGTGGTTGGTCGGCTCATCCAGCATCAGCAGGCTGTAGCGAGCAAGCGTCAGGCCAACGAACAGCAGGCGCGAGCGTTCGCCACCGCTGAGCGTGCTGACCGTTTGCCCGTGACGCGACCACGGGAAACCCGCGCTTATCAGCGCCATTTTGCGGTTCTGCGGATCCGGTGCGAAAGGCTCCAGCGCGTCGAGCAGCGTGGCGTTGTCAGCAAGCTGGTGAAGCGTCTGGTCGTAATAGCCTGGCGACACGCGCGGATGGATTTTCAACCCGCTGTCTGCGGACTCATCGGCAAACTGTTGCCAGATAAGCCTCATCAGCGACGATTTTCCGCAGCCGTTACGACCGACAATCGCCACGCGATCGCCGCTTTTCAGCCGCGCCATTTCGATGCTGAACAACGCCGGCAGGCCAGGTGCAGGAGGCACGTCGAGGTTCTCCATTTCCAGCAAACGGTCGGCCCGCAGCGCGTCGCCGCGCAGGGTTAACGTCCACTGGCTGCCCGCCGTGAGCGCCGTCTGGCTCTCCTTCAGCCGTTCGACCTGTTTTTCCATCTGTTTGGCTTTGCGGGCCAGGTCTTCGTTGTCGTAAACCTTGCCCCAGGTCGCCAGCCGCTTCGCGCTGGCGGTCACGCGGTCGATCTCCTTTTGCTCCGCCTTGTGGCGCTGCGCGTCGCTTTCATCCTTTGCTTCAAGCGCCTTGCGGGCTGCCGTGCAGGGAAGGGCGAAGTAGTGCAGCGTTTTATCGCGCAGGATCCAGCTGCCGTTGGTGACGGCATCCAGCAGCTGTCTGTCATGCGAGACCAGCACAAAGCTGCCCGACCAGTTCTGCAGAAAGTGTTCCAGCCAGAGCATGGTCGGCAAATCAAGGTGGTTGCTGGGTTCATCGAGCAGGAGCAGGTCCGGCTCGTGAATCAACGCCCGCGCCAGCAGCAGGCGGGTGTGCTGCCCGCCGCTCAGCGTGGCGGATTGCAGCGCCATATCCTGCGGCGTGAAGCCCATGCTCGCCAGCAGCGATTCGGCTTTCCAGCGCAGGCTATCGCGCTCAGCCAGAGGCAGCTGTGCGAGTACGGCATCCAGCATGGTCAGCGGGAAAATGGCGTCCGGAAGATGTTGCTCCACGCGCGCCATCAGGCAGTGCCCGGCCTGCGCTACCGTTCCGGCGGCGGGGGAGCCAGTACCGTCCAGCACCTTGAGCAGCGTGCTTTTACCGCAGCCGTTGTCGCCCAGCAGGCCAATGCGGTCGCCTTTTTTCAGCGTAAAGGAGAGTGAGTCGAAGAGCGTGCCAAACGCCGTATCAACGCGTAAAGATTGTGCAGTGAGTAAAGTGCTCATTGTTGCTTACCCAAGAGTTACAGGCATGTTTATGCCTCGTCAAACATCGCTGACGATAACTCAGTAAGCCCGAGAGAAGGGATTTCAGGGGTTGGTGTCTTCGCTCAAGCAGAAGTTATCGCAGCACGATACCGATAACGCTTGAGCTGGTGCGATCACCAAATGTATGTGAAACATTGAAAATTTCACGATACAGCATAATTGGCCTCCTTATATATTCAGTAGGTTGATGGATGAAGGGAGTGTAGCGGGGGAAAAGGGGTTTGGCTAGTGGGGGTACAAATGTAATTCCCTCTCCCAAAGGGAGAGGGAACGGTCGGAAGGCAGAATTAAATCGAGGTACGGCGATAGCTGCGGTATTCAGGTTTCCAGAAGTTGTCGTCGATGGCCTGCTGCAGCGCGTCGGCAGAGGTTTTCACCGCCACGCCCTGCTGCTGCGCCATTTTACCTACCGCAAACGCGATAGCGCGCGACACCTTGTGAATGTCTTTCAGCTCCGGCAGCACCAGCCCTTCACCGTTGTTGACCAGCGGCGAGTAGCCCGCAAGGGTTTCGCTCGCCGACATCAGCATCTCATCGGTAATGCGGGACGCGCCGGAAGCGATCACGCCCAGCCCAATGCCCGGGAAGATGTAAGAGTTGTTGCACTGGGCAATCGGATAGGTTTTATCCTTCCACACCACCGGGTCGAACGGGCTGCCGGTCGCGACCAGCGCGTTACCTTCGGTCCAGGCGATGATGTCCTGCGGCGTCGCTTCCACGCGGGAGGTCGGGTTAGAAAGCGGCATCACGATAGGGCGCTCGCAGTGCTTGTGCATCTCGCGAATGATCTCTTCGGTGAAGAGGCCGGTTTGCCCGGAAACGCCGATCAGAATATCCGGCTTCACGTTGCGCACCACGTCCAGCAGGGACAGGACTTCGTTGTCGGTATCCCAGTTTTTCAGGTTCTCGCGCTTCTGCACCAGCTTGTTCTGGAACGGCAGCAGGTTCGGCATAGCGTCGGTCAGCAGGCCGAAACGGTCAACCATAAAGACGCGGGAGCGGGCCAGCTCTTCGCTTAAGCCTTCGCGCTGCGTCTGGGCGATGATCTGCTCGGCGATACCACAGCCCGCAGAGCCTGCGCCCAGGAAGACGATTTTCTGGTAGCTCAGCTGGCTGCCGGCTGCGCGGCTGGCGGCGATAAGCGTACCCACGGTCACGGCCGCGGTGCCCTGGATGTCGTCGTTAAAGGAGCAGATCTCATCGCGATAGCGGTTCAGCAGCGGCATCGCGTTTTTCTGCGCGAAGTCTTCAAACTGCAGCAGAACGTCCGGCCAGCGGTGCTTCACGGCCTGGATGAAATCGTCGACAAACTGGTAGTACTCGTCGTCGGTGATGCGCGGATGGCGCCAGCCCATATAGAGCGGATCGTTGAGCAACTGCTGGTTGTTGGTGCCGACGTCCAGCACTACCGGCAGGGTATACGCCGGGCTGATGCCGCCGCAGGCGGTGTAGAGTGAGAGCTTACCGATGGGGATCCCCATCCCGCCAATGCCCTGGTCGCCTAGGCCGAGAATACGTTCGCCGTCGGTTACCACAATCACTTTGATATTGTGGTTCGGCACGTTCTGCAGAATATCGTCCATGTTGTGACGGTTCTGATAGGAGATGAATACCCCGCGTGAACGACGGTAGATCTCTGAGAAACGCTCGCAGGCCGCACCCACCGTTGGGGTGTAGATCACCGGCATCATCTCTTCGAGATGGTTCTGCACCAGGCGATAGAAGAGGGTTTCATTGGTGTCCTGAATGTTGCGCAGGTAGATGTGCTTGTCGATTTCAGTTTTGAAACCCTGATACTGGATCCACGCGCGCTCCGCCTGTTCTTCAATAGTTTCAACCACTTCGGGCAGTAAACCCAGCAGGTTAAAGCTGCTGCGCTCTTCCATGCTGAAGGCGCTGCCTTTGTTGAGCAGGGGGAATTCGAGTAAAACCGGTCCGGCGTATGGGATGTATAAGGAACGATGTTTTTTCAGTTTGTTGTCCATGTCACTCACTCTTTTTATGAAGATCCGTCCCTGACACTGCTGTTTGTCATCTTTCTGGCCTGTGCGATGGGGTGCGGTCCGACGGTATTATAAAGGAGCTAAATATTAATTACCGCAACACATAAACAAAAACACCACCGGGATTACCGATGGTGTTCTGGATCTCAGTCTGGAACTTACTTGCCCGCGTGGCGTTTTCTGCCCGTGGCGTGAGTGACCTGCGTTTCGTGGTCGCCTTCAATCACCACTTTACGCTGATTGGAAAGCTTGTAGTTCAGTCCCAGAATATGGCGTGCCTGACGGTTCGATTTCATGTTAACTCCTCAATCCTGTTGATAGTTTTAAGGACCAGTTTGCTCACGCAAACGAAATGTAACCCCTTAGGTTGCAGATCCAGCTTAGCAGGTTTTTACAAGGGTGCGTTTTGCCCGCTGACGACGTAGTTAATGGTCTGCTGGTAGATGTCACTGAGGATGTCATTATCCGTGGATTCCACCCATTTGGTCAGTTCCATCAAAATGTCATCTTCAGTCACAGCACCGTGCTCGGCGTGAAGACCCTGCGCAATCGCGTTAACGAGTTCAGGTTGTGCTGCTGCAGTATTAGCCGGGTAATAAGTAAACATGCTGCCTCCGTGTCGTTGTCTGTTTAATGGTACGGCTCGCAAAAAATTTAATTCATAAACAGAATGGCAAATATTTTCCCGGTTGTGGTTCAGATTCATCTTAGAAATAAAAATGACATAAGTGCATGCTTTTATGCGCTTTTAAAAGGTGTGGCTATATCGACGGGTAACGGCGGGGATATTTTGGCGGGGCTCCTGCTATCGCGGAAATATAGCAGGAGCCGTTTTTAAATTACCACTTCATTTCGCCGGTATTCACTTTGGCGCTTAATTCCAGCGAGCTCTCATCAGCCAGGCCTGGATACTGTTTTTTCAGGGTGCTGATGACGCCTGCGGAATCTTTATGCGCGGCTAAAGCCTTTTCAAAGCGCTGCAGATAGTCGCGGGTAAAATCAATCGCGCCAGTGCCCGGTGGTGGAGTGCCCAGGTAGTGGCCCGGTATCACGCGTTCAGGTTTGTGCGCGGCCATATTCTCCAGCGTTTCCTGCCACTGCTTGCGGCTTTCCGGCGTCTGGGTGTCTGCCGTCCAGACGTGAATACCCCAGGCTACCCCGGTGCCGCCGAGGATCGTTTTTGCCGACGGGATCCACACATACGCCGCATAGCTGTCTGGCTGTTCGATGTCGATCTTTTCCCCGTCAACCATGAACGTGGTGGAGGCAAGCACCTGCGGGACGACCAGCTCCGTTGGCGCGCCGTCCTTCATCTGCGGCCCCCAGAAGGCGAGCTTGGCGTCTTTGGTGGCTTTAATATGGTCAACCACATGCTGCGTGGCCACCACTTTGGCATTCGGGAAGGCTTTGACCAGCGGCTGCAGGCCAAAATAGAAATCCGGATCGCCGGAGGTGATCACAATCTTATTCAGGGTTTTACCGCTGCGGCGGATTTTTTCTACCAGCGCTTCGCCATCCTTCACGCTGAACTGCGCGTCAAACAGCACCGCCTCTTTCGGGCCGGAAACCAGCGTGGAGGAGACCGGGAAAATGCCTTTTTCCTGCGGGTTCCAGGTATCAATGGTTAACGGCGCGGCAAACGCGACCGGCGTGAAAAGGGTGGAAAGCAGGGCAAGGTGAGTGAATTTCATGCTGTTGTCTCTGTTGTTCAGGAATGTCTCTATTGTACGGATATTCGCATTTGCCAGAATTCCTGAAACAAGACATGCTTAGTTTCATAAATCGAGCAAATGGAGCTTATATGGATCGCGTTATCGCCGCTCAGGTCTACAACCGGATATGCGAGCTGGGCAGTTTGAGCGCGGCGGCCCGCGCGTTGGGCATTTCCCGACCGATGGTGAGCCGCTACCTTGAACAAATGGAGAAGTGGGCGGGAACGCGGCTGGTAAACCGCTCCACGCGCAAGCTGACGCTGACCGCGGCAGGGGAAAAGGTGCTGCAAAAAACCCGGACGCTCTCGCAGATTTCGCAGGAAATCGAGGGCCAGTCGGAGAAGGATCTGCCGTCCGGCACGCTGCGGGTGGCCTGCGCCCATTTTACCGCCATGCACCTGATTGCGCCGGTCCTGCCTGAGCTGCTCTCGCGCTACCCGCAGCTGCGCATCGAGCTGGACGTGAACAACCACCCGGTGAGCCTGGTGGGAGAGCGCATTGATGTCGCCGTGCGCATTACCGACAACCCCGAACCCGGCATGATTGCCCGCCGGCTGGGGGAATGTCGCTCGGTGCTCTGCGCCTCGCCGGCGTATCTGGCACAGCACGGTACCCCCGTCAGCCCCGAAGAGTTAGCGCAGCACAACTGCCTGCACTACAGCTTTTTTGCCGGGCAGTCCTGGCACTTCCTGACGCCGGAAGGGGAAAGCCTGAGCGTGGCCGTCAGCGGCAACCTGAGCGCCAGCATCTCTTCGCTGCTGATGGACGCGGCGATCAAGCACTGCGGTATCGCCATGCTGCCGGAGCGCGAAGCGTCTGCCGCGCTGGAACAGGGATTGCTGGTGCCGGTACTGGAGGCGCTTGAGCCGAAAGCGCTTGCCATCCATGGCATTTATCAGTCCCGGGAATACCAGCCTGCCGCGCTGCGCGTGTTCCTTGACGAACTGTCGCGCTACCTGGCATAAGAAGGGATTACTTCGCCTTTAGCCAGGGAGACGTCGTGCTCCAGAAAATAATATCGGCACCGAGATAACTTTCGCCGAAGCGGACAAATTCCGCTTTGGTGAACGGTTTTCCGGTCTGAGGATCCTTATAGGTCAGGGTCGGCTCCTGAACCGCCATGGCGATGAGCGGCAGCGTCTGTTTATTTTTATGGAAGAAGGGATAGGCATTCTTCATGTGCGCCTTGCGGTTGGGAACAATGTCCGGCCCGCCCAGGCCGATATTGTTAGCGCTGGCGTACGCAAACAGACGCCCCATGTAGTTGTGGTCGTTATCCCATTCGCACGGCCAGAAGTTCACGTACTGCACCACGTGTGATTTCTGAAAAGCCTTTCGCGCAAAGGCCAGGTTTTCCATTTCACCCGCGAAATAGCTGTCGCAGGTAAATCCGGCGGGCGGATTTTTTTCGTCGAGATCGATGGCGGTTTCGGGCAGGTTTACCCCATACACCTCGCCGTCAAAGCGTTTCGCGAGGGCGGCCAGCAGCGCCTGGTAGCGCTGGCGCACGGCGGGATCCCACTGACGCGCCACCCATCCTGACCCGACCGGCTTACCTTCGCCGGGGTTATCGAACTGCGGCGCAATCCCGCCACCGTACTGCGTGTCGCGCATCAGATAGTCCGGAACGTAGCGGGCGTCCGGCTCAAAGAAACGATCCTGGATTTGAATAAAGAGCTTTTTTCCGGCGGCCTTAACGCGCGCCAGATCCTGTTCAATCCGCGAAAAGTCATAGCTGTCCTTCTCGGGTTCCAGCAGGCGCCAGTTGTAAACGATCTGCACGCCGCCGATATCGCTTCGCGCAACGAGCGGAAACGCCGCGTCGAGATCGCCCGAGCTGGTATAGATAAAGTTCTCTGGCGTTTTCGCCAGTGAAGAGAGCGACAGAGCCAGCGTGGTGACGGCAACGGCCATCCTGATTTTTAGCGCCATATCATTATCCTTTTTGTCGGTACAGCAGGTGAAAGTCCCGGAATTGTCTGTGTTCCAGGGTGGGGCAGATGCGTAGTCTATACTTAACCCTTTGTAAGCCAAAAGGAGAGCAAGAATGACTATTCATAAGCACGGTTCGGCACACTGGTCTGGCGACATTAAGCGCGGAAAAGGAACGGTTTCCACCGAGAGCGGCGTTCTCAATCAGCAGCCTTATGGTTTCAATACCCGCTTTGAGGGCGAAAAGGGGACCAACCCCGAAGAGCTGATCGGCGCAGCACACGCGGCATGTTTCTCGATGGCGCTGTCGCTGATGCTCGGGGAAGCGGGCTATACCGCCGATTCCATTGATACCACCGCGGACGTCTCTCTGGATAAAACCGACGGCGGCTTTGCCATCACTAAGGTTGCCCTGAATAGCAAGGTGACCGTTCCAGGCATTGCCCCGCAGCAGTTCGACGGCATTATTCAGAAAGCAAAAGCGGGCTGTCCGGTCTCGCAGCTCCTGAAAGCCGAGATTACCCTGGACTATAAGCTCAATTAAGCCAAAGCCGGGTTTGCGCCCGGCTATCCCTTCAGCGCGGCGGGGAACACCTCCGCCAGCCAGGCGATAAATACCTTCAGGCGGTGCGTCAAATGCCGGTTTTGCGGGTAAACCACATGAAACGGATACGCGGCAGGGCGCCAGTCGCCCAGGATAGCCGCCAGCGTTCCCGCCTGCAGATACGACTTTGCCGAATACTCAAAGGTTTGAACGATCCCCAGCCCCGCCGCGGCAGCCGCCAGATGGGCATTACTTTCATTGACGCCGAGATAGTGCGGAATGTTGATTTCCAGCGCCTCGCCGTTCTGCCGGAAGCGAAACGGAAACGGCCGTCCGGTGACGGGCGAGAGATAGCTAATCAGCTTGTGGCCGTTGCGCAGCTCCTGCGGATAGGCCGGAACGCCATGATTTCTCAGGTAACCCGGCGTCGCGCAGGTGACCATTTCGGCGTTACCGAGATGACGGGCGATGAGGGTTGAATCGTCCAGCGGACCGCCGCGGATCACGCAGTCTACGTTACCGCTGATGAGATCGACCGGCCGGTCGGCCACGCCAAGATCGATGCGGATCTCCGGATAGCGCTGCATAAAATCCGGCAGCAGGGGAATGAGCACGTCCCGGGCGGTGGATCCGCCCACGTCAACCCGCAAATGCCCTTTTGGCGTCGCGCGGGAAACGCGAAACGAGGTGTCGATATCTTCGATATCAATCAGCACCCTGAGCGCTTTTTCATAGTATCCCATCCCTTCAGGCGTTGCGACCACCCGGCGAGTGGTGCGGTGCAGAAGGCGTATCTCCAGGTGCGCCTCAAGCGATTTAACCAGCTTGCTCAGCGTGGCGATCGGCATATTCAGCGAGTCCGCCGCGCGGGTAAAGCTGCCGGACTCTACGACCCGCGTAAAGGCGCGCATCGCCATGAGCTGGTCCATGATGACCTCTGATTATTTCTGTATGTGAATAGTCATTTTCATTTTTGCCTGTTTTTCACTAATGCCGCAAGGGCTAAAGTTTGTTCAACGCAAACCCAACAAAAGGTAAATGACATGAACACGACTCTCTCAGGAAAAATCGCACTGGTCACCGGCGGCAGCACCGGTATCGGTCTTGCCACGGCGCAGGAGCTGGCGGCACAGGGCGCGAAGGTGTATATCACCGGTCGTCGTCAGGCCGAACTTGACGCGGCGGTCGCAGAAATTGCTTCAACGGCAGTGGGCATTCGCGCGGACGTCTCTAAGCTTGCCGATCTGGATGAGGTTTATGCCCGGATAGCCAAAGAAGAAGGCCGCCTCGATATTCTGTTCGCCAATGCCGGTGGCGGCGATATGCTGCCGCTGGGCGCGATCACCGAAGAACAGTTTGACAGGATTTTTGGCACCAACGTTCGCGGAGTGCTGTTTACGGTGCAGAAGGCGCTGCCGCTGCTCTCCGCCGGATCGTCGATTATTCTGACCGGCTCGACGGTGTCCATTAAGGGGACGGCCAACTTCAGCGTCTACAGCGCCAGCAAGGCCGCCGTGCGCAACTTTGCCCGCTCCTGGGCGCTGGATTTGCAGGGCCGCGGGATCCGCGTCAACGTGGTGAGCCCGGGCCCGATCAAAACGCCAGGACTTGGCGATCTGGTGCCGGAAGAACATCGTCAGGGGCTGTACGACGCGCTGGCCGCGCAGGTACCGCTGGGGCGCTTAGGCGCGCCGGGCGAGGTGGGGAAAGCGGTGGCGTTTCTGGCCTCCGACGCGGCCAGCTTTATTAACGCCACCGAGCTGTTTGTGGACGGCGGAATGGCGCAAATCTAACCCAGACTGCGCCAGCAGCGCACGTTACGGCCCTCGCGAGAGGGCTGTAACGGCTGGGGACGCTCACACCCCTGCGCTGCCATCGGACAACGGTCGCGGAAAAAACAGCCCTCGGGCAGGTGACGGTTGCCGGGAAGCTCCGTTTTGCGCAAGGCCAGATTTTCATCCAGCGGTTCACCGGTGCGGGGAACCGAGTCGAGCAGCAGGCGGGTGTAAGGATGCTGCGGCTCGCCAAGCACCTGCGCGGCGCTGCCCAGCTCCACAATCTGCCCGAGGTACATCACCGCCACGCGGTCGCTCATGTGCCTGACCACCGAGACG
>NZ_JRJC01000014.1:0-123862 GCF_000762975.1 Enterobacter sp. UCD-UG_FMILLET | reverse complement strand
AAGCGCAGCGATGCGTTGAGCTAACCGATACTAATGAACCGTGAGGCTTAACCTTACAACGCCGAAGGTGTTTTGGCGAAGAGACAGACAATCAAATTTCAGCTTTGATACAGATTAACAGAATTTGCCTGGCGGCTTTAGCGCGGTGGTCCCACCTGACCCCATGCCGAACTCAGAAGTGAAACGCCGTAGCGCCGATGGTAGTGTGGGGTCTCCCCATGTGAGAGTAGGGAACTGCCAGGCATCAAATTTAGCGTGCTGATATGGCTCAGTTGGTAGAGCGCACCCTTGGTAAGGGTGAGGTCCCCAGTTCGACTCTGGGTATCAGCACCACTTTATACTTAGGTTAAAGTTCGGCAAGAAGTAAAAGAATTTGTCTGGCGGCTTTAGCGCGGTGGTCCCACCTGACCCCATGCCGAACTCAGAAGTGAAACGCCGTAGCGCCGATGGTAGTGTGGGGTCTCCCCATGTGAGAGTAGGGAACTGCCAGACATTAAATAAGTGAGAAGGCCATCCGAAAGGATGGCCTTTTTGCGTTTATGCGCCGAAAAAACGGTAGGCCGGGTAAGGCGAAGCCTCCACCCGGCAGAGCAAACAACTAATGAATCACCTGTGACAGGAATGCTCGCGTGCGTTCTGACTTTGGATGCGCAAAGAACTCATCCGGCGGTGCCTGCTCAACAATCTCACCGCGGTCCATAAAGATCACCCGGTCGGCCACGGTTCGCGCAAACCCCATCTCATGCGTCACACAGAGCATGGTCATGCCGGATTGTGCCAGCCCAATCATGGTGTCCAGAACCTCTTTCACCATTTCCGGATCGAGGGCAGATGTCGGTTCATCAAACAGCATAATTTTCGGTTTCATACACAGCGAACGGGCGATAGCCACACGCTGCTGTTGGCCACCTGATATCTGGCCCGGAAACTTATTGGCATGCTCTGCGATACGTACACGTTCCAGGTAGTGCATTGCCAACGCCTCCGCTTCCTTTTTCGGCATCTTTCGTACCCAAATCGGCGCAAGCGTACAGTTCTGCAGAACGGTCAGGTGCGGAAACAGATTAAAGTGTTGAAATACCATTCCTACTTCCTGACGTACGCGTTCGATATTGCGGATATCTTCATTCAGCTCGATACCATCGACCACAATGCGTCCTTGCTGATGTTCTTCAAGATGATTAATACAGCGAATGGTTGTGGATTTTCCGGAGCCCGAAGGGCCGCAAAGGACGATGCGTTCTCCCTGCTTTACCTTAAGATTAATGTCCCTCAGGACATGAAATTGTCCGTACCATTTATTCACATTTTCCAGCGTAATCATCGCGTCGGCGGGTGTCATAGTTATTTGGCTCATAATTTCCTCAGTGCGGCGTACGCCCGGTGTTAAAGCGCTTTTCCAGATGCTGGCTGTAGCGCGACATGCTAAAACAAAAGATCCAGTAGATCAGGGCAGCAAAGACATATCCTTCGGTGGACATGCCCAGCCAGACGGGGTCAACGGTTGCCTGTTGCACGCTGCTAAAGAGATCGAACAATCCGATAATGATCACCAGGCTGGTATCCTTGAAGAGGGCAATGATCGTGTTGACCAGACCCGGAATGACCAGCTTGAGTGCTTGTGGAAGAATGACCAGTCCCTGCGTTTTCCAGTAACCGAGAGCCAGTGATTCCGCCGCTTCGTACTGGCCTTTAGGCAACGCCTGCAGACCACCACGTACAACTTCAGCGACATAGGCGGACTGGAAGAGAATCACCCCCACCAGGGCACGGATCAGCTTGTCGATGGTTGTTCCTTCTGCCATAAACAGCGGCAGCATGACCGACGACATAAACAACACGGTGATAAGCGGTACGCCGCGCCAGAACTCAATGAAGATAACGGAGAGCACGCGTACGATCGGCATTTTTGAACGCCGTCCCAGTGCCAGTAAAATCCCCCACGGTAGCGCACCGGCTATCCCTACTGAAGCGATAATCAGCGTCAGCGTCAGCCCGCCCCACTGGCGCGTTTCAACGCGTTCCAGTCCCAGGAAACCGCCATACAACAGTACCCAGACAATAATCGGATAAACCACTGCCCAGCCGGCAATATAGCGTCCACGATGAGGCAGCTTTTTCCAGAACATGGCTGCGACAGAAAGCAGGCCGATAACTAGCGCCAGATTAATCCGCCAGCGCTGTTCGTGGGGATACAATCCATACATGAACTGACCGAAGCGCTCATGAATAAACACCCAGCAGGCGCCGGCTTTTGTGCAGTCTGCTCGGGTTGAACCGACCCAGTTGGCCTGTAAAATTGCCCAGTTCAGCAGGGGAGGAATCAACTCCCAAATGAGCCACAGGCAAACAATCGTCAGCAGGCTGTTACTCCAGCTGGAGAACAGATTCTTACGCGCCCAGAGAATGAAACGTCCACCTGTCGAGTTGGCAGGGCGCGAGGAGTGCGACAGTATCGCTTTTGTCATCATAGATCCTTAGCGCTCGACCAGTGCTATACGGCGGTTATAAAGGTTCATCAGCAGTGAAATCACCAGGCTGATGATCAGATAGACAGACATCGTGATGGCGATGGTTTCGATGGCTTGTCCGGTCTGGTTAAGCACGGTTCCGGCGAAGAGTGACACCATATCCGGGTAACCAATGGCAGCGGCCAGCGACGAGTTTTTGACAATATTGAGATACTGACTGGTCAGGGGGGGAATGATGACCCGTAAAGCCTGCGGAATAATGACCTGACGAAGCGTTACGGTATGGGGTAATCCCAGCGAGCGCGCCGCCTCGTGCTGCCCATAGGGAACGGCCTGGATCCCTGCACGGATAATCTCTGCGATAAACGCGGACGTATAAATCGACAGCGCCAGCGTCAGGGCCGCCAGCTCGGGAATTAATACCATCCCGCCCTGAAAGTTAAAGCCCCGCAGATGTGGAATATCCCAGTGCAGCGCTGCCCCAAACAGCCAGTGCGCAATTAGCGGCAGGCTAACGATCAGGACAACTGCCGTGGGCCAGGTTCTACGAAGCTGACCGGTTTTGACCTGATGCTTGCGGTTAAAACGGAATACCCCCGCAGAGAGCGCAAGCGCTATCACAATTGCGCCGATAAAAGCGTACAGTCCTTCACCCGGCTGAGGAGAAGGAATGGATAACCCTCGGTTACTGAGGAAAAACAGCTCAAATGCGTCGACGGCCTGACGGGGACCGGGAAGGTTACGCAGTACGGCGAAATACCAGAAGAAGATCTGCAGGAGCGGGGGGATATTACGGAACGTCTCGATATAAACGGTCGACAGTTTCCGCAGGAGCCAGTTTTCAGAAAGACGCGCCAGGCCAATAAAGAAGCCCAGTATCGACGCGAAGACGATACAAAGCGCCGATACCAACAGCGTATTCAGTAAACCGACCACAAACACGCGTCCGTACGTGTCACCTTCCTGGTAATCAATAAGGTGCTGAACAATACCAAACCCCGCGCTGCGATCTAAAAACGCAAAACCGGAGGTAATGCCGCGGTTATTCAGGTTGGTGATGGTGTTATGGATCAGATACACGGCGATGAGAACAACCGCAACAATAGCAATAATCTGGAATAGCCAGGCGCGGACCGCGGGATGAGAAAAGGATAGCGATCCTTTTACGGCTGAGCGGCGATGGGACATAAAGAAACCTCAGTAACCATGACTCTGGAGTGGGCACTGCCGGAGCAGTGCCCGTTACAGCTATGACTTAACGTACCGGTGGCGCGTACTGAATACCGCCGTTGTTCCAGAGATTGTTCTGGCCGCGTTTGATCTTCAGCGGGCTTTCCGATCCCACGTTGCGCTCAAAGATCTCAGAGTAGTTGCCCACCTGTTTGATGATGTTGTAGGCCCACTTGTTATCCAGCTTCAGATCCTTGCCGAAATCACCTTCTGTACCGAGCAGGTGTGCCATATCCGGGTTGGATGGCTTAGCGGCTTTCTCATCAACGTTTTTCGAGTTGATGCCCATCTCTTCTGCGTTCAGCATGGCGAACAGCGTCCAGCGAACAATGGAGAACCAGTCTTCATCGCCACGACGGACCACCGGTCCGAGAGGTTCTTTGGAGATCACTTCAGGCAGAACAATCCATTCTGCCGGGTTGCTCAGCTTAATACGTAAGGCATACAGCTGTGACTGGTCAGAGGCCAGCGTGTCGCAACGGCCGGACTCCAGTGCTTTGGCCGACTCATCCGAGCGGTCGAATGTCACCGGGGTGTATTTCATGTTGTTTGCTTTGAAATAATCCGCGACATTCAGCTCGGTATCGGTGCCCGCCTGGATACAAACGGTAGCGCCATCCAATTCTTTAGCGCTTTTCAGGCCCGCTTTATTGTGGGTCAGGAAGCCGATGCCGTCATAATAGGTCACGCCCGTAAATGACATCCCCATGCCTGCATCACGTGAGGACGTCCAGGTGGTATTACGGGAGAGCATGTCGACCTCGCCGGACTGCAGCGCCGTAAAGCGTTCTTTCGCCGTCAGCGGAGTGTATTTTACTTTGCTGTCATCACCAAAAACGGCGGCAGCAACGCCACGGCAGACGTCCACATCGATACCGGTAAATTTGCCGTTCGCATCGGCATAAGAGAAGCCAGGCAAACCATCACTGATACCGCATTGAACAAAACCTTTCTTTTTAACGGCATCCAGTGTCGTTCCCGCATGGGCTTGACCGGCTAAGGCAAACAACATGCCTGCAGCGGCCAGGCTGGCTATCATCGTCTTTTTCATAATGCATCCTGTGTGGCGAAATTTATCGTTATAGAGGCGTTTTTAAACGCTTAACCTGTCTGTGGCTTTGGCCAACGTTTATAAAGCAAACGTAATGCCAGTTTTGCGTTCGACAAAATAAGAGACGAGTGAACGCTTAATGCTGAGTGTAGACAGGCTTAAATAAAACGAGCGCCCCGAAACGGTGCGAAATTACAACCTGTGCCACAAATTGGAGCAAAAGTTGCGAGTCGGGTCAGGAAAAAGAAGAGATAGTTTTCAGCGTGAATATTGGCAGGGTATTCAATAATATTAATGTGTGAAAATCATCACGATAGAATAAGTAATTTGAATGAGTATGCGAAAAAGTTGTGACTGACTTCAGGCTTAGATTAATTATGTGAATAAATACGGAGCTATTTTTTTACTTATTTGAAAATACTGCACTCATTAAAAGCAAAAGCGCGGCCAGAGCCGCGCTTTCTCAACAGATGTTACTTCGTCAGGGCAACAATACCCAGCGTCAGACCCGCTACTGCGGCAGCACCACCCGCGATCGCACCCGCAGTCTCCCAGTTATCCTGGGTTGTGCCTTTCATACAGGTATTGGTATGAACCAGTCGGCCCTGGTCGTCGTAAACCGGTACACATGGAGAATCGTGCGCGCAACCAGCAAGCAGCGCAGCGAGAAGTGCAACGGAAATGAATCTTTTCATGATGTTACCTCAGTATTATTTCTCATCCGTCCTATAGCCAGGAGGGCTATTAACGAACTGGAGGTTATTTTACCACCGGGGTAAGTTCTCGTTACACGAGGAATAATCTCAAATTATGTAGTTTGTAAAAATCGTGGAGAAAAGTCGGTTTCAGGAAGAATTAATGGAGACATTATGGAGTTGCAAGAGACAGTTTTTACTTAATGCAAATCATCGTATTCTTAATACTGTCTTTCTGTAAAACCTAATTCGTTGTTTATGTTAAAAATAAAAAAGGCACCAGAGGTGCCTTTTCAGGGAAACATTAATCTTTAGGGTGAGTAAACCTTCGCCGAACAACCACAAAGAAAACGGGCACGAAGAATATCGCCAGAAGCGTTGCGGAAAGCATTCCCCCCATAACGCCCGTACCGACGGCGTTTTGCGCGCCGCTCCCGGCCCCCGAGCTGATCACCAGCGGCATGACGCCAAGGATAAAGGCCAGGGACGTCATCAGGATCGGTCGAAGGCGCATCCTGGAAGCTTCCAGAGTGGCTTCAATAATGCCTTTACCTTCTTTATCCATCAGGTCTTTAGCAAATTCGACGATCAGGATGGCGTTTTTCGCCGATAAACCAATCGTCGTCAGCAGGCCGACCTGGAAATAGACGTCGTTGTTTAACCCGCGCAGCGACGCTGCGAGAAGAGCCCCAATGACCCCCAGCGGCACAACCAGCAAAACGGAGAACGGAATGGACCAGCTTTCATACAGCGCAGCCAGGCACAGGAATACCACGATCAGTGAAATGGCGTACAGGGCAGGCGCCTGGTTACCCGAGAGGCGCTCCTGATACGACATCCCTGTCCAGTCATAGCCGATGCCGGAAGGCAGTTTTGCCGCGAGATTTTCCATCATAACCATGGCTTCACCGGTACTTTTACCCGGAGCGGATTCACCCAGGATCTCCATAGAGGGCATCCCGTTATAGCGCTCCAGACGAGGTGAACCATAGACCCAGCGAGCGTTGCTGAAGGCTGAAAACGGGACCATTTCCCCATTCGCGCTGCGCACGTAAAGGTTATTAATATCTCCCGGCAACATACGGAATTTTGCGTCGGCCTGGACGTAGACCTTTTTCACGCGCCCATGATCGATAAAGTCGTTAACATAGGTGCCCCCTAAGGCCGTCGAAATCGTCTGGTTCACGTCAGAAAGGCTGACGCCCAGCGCTTGCGCTTTCTCCTGATCGACATCCAGCTTGAACTGAGGCGTATCTTCAAGGCCGTTAGGGCGCACGCGAACCAGCAGGTCAGGGTGCTCATGCACCATGCTGAGCAGTTGGTTACGCGCCTGCGTCAGCTGGGTATGCCCCAGGTTGGCCTGATCGATCAATTCAAAATCGAAGCCCGTGGCGGTACCCAGTTCGATGATTGCTGGCAGGTTAAACGGGAGCACGAGGCCATCTTTAATTTGACTGAAGGCTTTCGTCGCGCGACCCACAATGGCTTCAACGCCGTTTTCCGCCCCCGGGCGCTCCTCCCAGGGCTTCAGGCTGACGAAGGCTATACCGGAGTTCTGGCCCTGGCCGCTAAAGCTAAAGCCGTTAACGGTAAAGACGGATTCCACGTTCGCCTTTTCGTTGTTCAGATAGTAGTCCTGAACCTGATCGAGCACCTGTTGAGTACGCGTCTGGGTTGCACCCGCCGGGAGTTGAACCATCGTCATAAACACCCCCTGATCCTCTTCGGGCAGGAAGGAGGTGGGCAAGCGCAGGAAGAGCACCGTCATCCCACCGACGATAATGACGTACACCGCCAGATAGCGCCCTGCCTTACGCAAAATACCGCTCACGCTGTTGCTGTAGTGCTCCACGCTTTTATCAAAGAGCGCATTAAACCAGCCGAAAAAGCCCCCTTTTTTCTCATGATGGTCGCCGGATACGGGCTTAAGCAACGTTGCGCAGAGGGCGGGCGTCAGGATTAGCGCAACCAGTACGGACAACGCCATCGCGGAAACGATAGTCAGCGAGAACTGGCGATAGATCGCCCCCGTCGAGCCGCCAAAAAAGGCCATCGGAATAAAGACCGCCGAGAGCACCATGGCGATCCCCACCAGTGCGCCCTGGATCTGCTCCATAGACTTCTGTGTGGCCTCTTTTGGCGGCAGTTTGTCCTCGACCATGACGCGCTCGACGTTCTCAACTACCACGATAGCGTCATCGACCAGCAGACCAATCGCCAGCACCATGCCGAACATCGTCAGGGTATTAATGGAAAAACCGAACGCCGCCAGAATCGCAAAGGTACCCAGCAGAACGACCGGTACAGCGATAGTCGGGATGAGCGTTGCCCGCAGGTTTTGCAGAAACAGGTACATGACCAGGAAGACGAGAACGATCGCTTCAAACAGGGTCTTCACCACTTCGTGGATGGAGATTTTCACAAAAGGCGTGGTGTCATAGGGATAGACCACTTTCAGCCCCTGCGGGAAGAACTGCTGCAGTTGCGCCAGCTTGCTCTTAATGGCTGCCGCGGTGTCCAGCGCATTTGCCCCGGTTGCCAACTTAATCCCCAGGCCGGTTGCCGCCTGCCCGTTTATTTTAGTGACCATGTTGTAGTTTTCGCCACCCAGCTCAATGCGAGCCACGTCCTTCAGATGAACCATCGAGCCGTCCTGGTTCACCTTGAGCGTCACGCGACCAAACTCCTCCGGTGATTTCAGGCGGGTTTGCGCGATGATTGAGGCATTGAGCTGCTGCCCGGGGATGGACGGCGTTCCGCCCAGCTGGCCTGCAGCTATCTGGTCGTTCTGCGTTTTCAACTGGTTGATAATATCCTGCGGCGTCAGCTGGTATTTGTTCATCGCGTTGCTGTCGAGCCAAATGCGCATCGCATACTGAGCGCCAAACAGCTGAACGTCACCGACGCCAGACGTTCGGCTGATGGCATCTTTGACGTTCGAAGCGACATAGTCAGAGATGTCATTCTGCGTGAGATTCTTGTTGTCTGAAACAAAGCCGGCGACCAGCAGGAAGCTGCTGCTGGATTTCTCCACGCCAATCCCTTGCTGCTGTACCTCTTGCGGCAGTAGCGGCATGGCGAGCTGCAGCTTGTTCTGCACCTGTACCTGGGCGATATCCGGATCGGTTCCTGACTCGAAGGTCAGGGTGATGGTGACGTTACCCGCTGAATCGCTGGTGGAGGACATATACATCAGATTATCGATGCCGTTCATGTTCTGTTCGATAACCTGGGTCACGGTATCCTGCACCGTTTGAGCGTCAGCGCCCGGGTAGGTCGCGGATATCGCCACGGCGGGAGGAGCAATGGTCGGATACTGTGCGACGGGAAGTTTGAGAATGGCCAGCCCGCCTGCAATCATCAAAATGATAGCAAGCACCCAGGCGAAAACCGGTCTCTGAATAAAGAAATTAGCCATGTCGTCGTCCCTTAACCGGCTGGCGTCGTGGTGATATCCGGCGTGGCGACGACGGTTACCCCCGGCCTGACTTTCTGTAGCCCGCTGACAATCACGCGGTCACCGTTTTTCAGCCCTTCCGTCACCAGCCAGCGATCGCCAATTGCCTGAGGGGCCACGACGGTTCGCGGCTCAACCTGGTTTTTATCGTTCACCACCAGCACGGTTGCATCGCCTCGCGGTGTACGGGTTACGCCCTGCTGTGGTACCAGAATCGCATCCGGCTGGGTGCCCTCATCAATGCGGGCGCGAACGAACATGCCGGGTAACAACAGATGCTGAGGGTTCCGGAAAATGGCGCGCAGGGTAATCGAGCCGGTACTTTCATCGACCGTGACGTCAGAGAACTGCAATGTGCCTTTTAGCGGGTAGGGCTGCTCGTTCTCCATCAGCAGCTCAACGTTGCTGGCGATATCCCCTTTTTGCAGGCTCGTCTGTTTCAGGCGCATAAAATCATTACTGGACTGGGTGACATCAACATAAATCGGATCGAGCAGCTGAACCGTTGCCAGCGCTGCGGCTTGCCCGTTCGTCACCAGCGCCCCTTCTGTCACGCTGGATTTTCCGATACGACCATCAACCGGAGAGGTCACTTTGGTGTAGGCAAGGTTGATACGTGCGCTTTCAACACCCGCTTTTGAGGCAACCACGCTGGCATCTGCCTGCTGAGCCGTCGCCACGGCCTGGTCATACTCCTGCTTACTGACATACTGGGTGCCTACCAGCGGGAGATAACGTTTCACCGTCAGGTGCGCAATATTGGCCGCCGCCTGAGCCTTCGCCAGCTCACCCTTCGCGCTGTCATAGGTGGCCTGATAGGGCGCAGGATCAATCTGGTAAAGTGACTCGCCCGCTTTTACATCGCTACCCTCCGCGAAGTTACGGCGCAGGATAATGCCGCTAACCTGAGGACGAACCTCCGCAACGCGAAATGCATCTGTTCTGCCCGGGAGTTCAGTGGTGACAGCCAGAGGCGCGCTTTTCACAATATGCACGCTGACCTGAGGCGCCTGCAGATGCTGTTGTTGATTTTCCTGATCATCGCATCCAGTGAGCAGTACCGCGCAGACAATGAAACCGGATAAGGGCAAGCGTCTGAAATGATTCGTCATTACTGTTCCTTTAAATACCCATTAACCGATATATGCTGCGAATCGGTAGCAGGGGCAGAGGGATAAAAATAAAATGTAGCTGCGTATAATAATGAGGGTATTTAATGTTTTTTAATTTATAAGTGCGAATCATCAGGCTTGTAGACGAAAATCAGAATAAGACCGGCTCCATTCTGGGATATAGTTCAGGTATGTTAATTAGATAAATGAGTTTAATATTTTATAATTATTCACTCCGTCAATTTAATTGATTGGACTTATTTGTATTAATTATAAATCCAGAGGTGTGACTTTTTTTGTGCAAAATTAAAACGATTTTTAGTGAATACTTACATTTGCATGAACGCAATATGACCTTTAACCCTTGTGAGTAACGAGTAGTTGCCTATGGCGCGTAAAAAGAAAGAAGAGGCTCAACAAACCCGGCAGCAGCTGATTGAGGCGGCTATCGGACAGTTTGCCACGCGTGGCGTAGCCAGCACGACGCTGACGGATATCGCTGATGCCGCTAAGGTGACGCGCGGCGCGATCTACTGGCACTTCACCAGTAAATCTGAAATATTTAATGCCATCTGGGAACAACAATTACCGCTTCGCGATATGATTCACGACAGGCTTTCGCTTTCCGATAGTGACGATCCATTGTTAAAACTTCGTGAGCAATTTATTACTGCGCTGCAGTATATTGCCAATGAACCCCGGCAATGTGCGCTTTTACAAATTCTGTATCATAAGTGTGAATTTAGCAGCGATATGATTTCAGAGCGCGAAATCAGAACGCGTATCGGGCTTAACGATGATACGCTACGTGCCGCGCTTGAAACCTGTATTTCGCGGAACATCATTTCGCCACAGGTGAATGTTGATCTCACCTTAATTGTATTCCACGGTTTTTTTAGCGGAATAATTAAAAACTGGTTAATGAATAACGACAGTTTTAATCTTCATCAGCAGGCTCCCGCTCTGGTCGATAGCATACTGGCGACACTCCCGGTTATTCGCGTGTCGCCAGATGAGGGCGGTTACTGCTCAGCGCCAGGTAACATTTCCCCGCGGGCACAAAGTGCTTCTATGGTCTGCGCGCTGACGGGTTTACCTAGCAGATAACCCTGAAGGGTGTTACAGCCCAGCTCGGTCAAAAAGGCTTGCTGCGCTTCGGTTTCCACACCTTCAGCCACGACTTTCAGGTTAAGTGTTTTAGCGAGGGCCACAATCGCTGAGACAATAGTGGCATCCTCGCTCTCGCCGCTGAGCTCTTGCACAAACGCCCTGTCGATTTTTAGCTCGCAGGCCGGTAAGCGCTTGAGGTACAGCAGGCTCGAATATCCGGTGCCAAAATCATCAATGGAGGCCTTCACCCCCGCATTCGTCAGCTCTGTCAGCACCCGTACGCTCTCATCCGGGTTGCTCATCGCCGTGGTTTCCGTCACTTCGAGGATCAACATTTCCGGTGGCACCTGATGAAGTGCCAAGCAGTCGAGAACCGTTTTAACCAGCGAAGGTTGTTCAAACTGCAGTGTCGACAGGTTTACCGCCATTGACCAGCTTTGATGTCCCTGAAGATGCCATTCCCGCAGCTGGCGACAGGCTTCATTAATCACCCAGTTGCCAATGGGGACGATTAGCCCCGTTTTTTCCGCCAGCGGCAGAAAAAGGTCCGGCGTCAGTAACCCCTGCTTAGGATGCTGCCAGCGCAATAACGCCTCGAATCCGAGGACCGGGCCCGCCGGGGCGTGAAATTTTGGCTGATACAGCAGGCGCAGCTCATTGCGATCGATCGCCATCCACAGATCGTTCATTAACTGGAGATGGGTCTGCGCCAGGGTGTTCATGGAGGGCTGGAAAAAGTGGTAACCGTTACGGCCCATATGCTTCGTGTGATACATCGCCGCATCGGCGTTAAACATCAGCTCACGCTCGGTTTTTCCGTCGTGAGGGTACAGCGCAATACCTATGCTGAGGGTCACCACCAGTTCATAGGGGCTGAGATTGAACGGGCTATCGATCGCGCGCACCAGCGAATTCGCCAGCGATGCCGCGTCGTCCGGACCTTCTCCCTCTGCCAGCAGAACAAACTCATCACCGCCGATACGTGCAAGGGTGAACTGGCCTTTCAGAAGCAGCAGCAGACGCTGCGTAACGGCGACCAGCAGCCTGTCACCGACATCATGGCCGTAGGCATCATTTATGGCTTTGAAGCCGTCAAGATCCATGAACATCAGGGCAAAGTGGTTTCCTTCACGATCGGCTTTGCTGATGGCCTGATCGAGTCTGTCTTCCAGCAGGATACGGTTGGGCAGGCGCGTCAGGGTATCGTGTAGCGCCAGTTGAGCGAGTTCCCGGTTAGCTTCTGCCAGCGACGAGGCCAGAAGGGCGGTGCGTGCCTGAAGGAGGGCATCCAGCATCGAAACCAGCAGGGTGATCCCAAGAATAGAGAGCGCGACGACGCTGACCAGCACCGCCAGCCAGCTCCCGTTAATCCCCTCATGGTGAACCATTGTGGACATTGGAAACTGCGCCGCTTTCATCCCGGCATAGTGCATGCCGGCAATGGCAATACCCATCGTGATGGCGGCACCCATGCGCATCAGCACGACCTGCGCGGCTTCGCGACGCAGGCGGAAGGTCAGCCATAATGCCGCGAGCGAAGCGGCAAGCGCAATCACGACCGAAATGGCCACCCACATCTTGTTCCAGATAATCCCGGGCATCACTTCCAGCGCCGCCATGCCGGTGTAATGCATAGCAACAATACCGCTCCCCATCACCAGCGCGCCGGGCAGCAGTCGGCGCAGGCGTAGTTGCTCGCAGCTCACAAGCCATAGCGCAAACAGCGACGAACCCACGGCGATGGCCATAGATAACACCGTCAGGGTGGCGTTGTAGCTCATGCTCATGGAGAGGTCCATCGCCAGCATGCCGATAAAATGCATGGCCCACACGCCGATGCCCATAGCAATACCGCCGCCAGCAAGCCAGATGCGGGCAGCGACGCCATGACTCCCGGCGACGCGTGCAGCCATGTTCAGCGCGGTATACGCAGCAAGGATGGCAACAACAAAGGAGAGGACGACAAGGATAGGGTTGTATTGGCTGACCAGCATGGACGGTTCTACTCGAGTGTGGGGTTACGCTAGAGCGGTTGAGAAGGGCGAGACATTATCACCGTCAGGTAATGGCTCAAAGGGATTTAAATCCCCGTTTTTAGTGGGTAATAACAGGTGATTTGCGCAATCTGGCGCTTAGTCGAGCTCTGAGCAGTTAACGAGTTTAAGGGGATTCACGGAGTTCATATTGCGACACTTATCGGTTTCGGTACTCATCAGTTCAATCCACTGCATCAGGAGTGCATCGAAAATGAGAACGGAGATTGCAAAGACAACCAGCCACCAGTATTTACGAATCATTGTGTCATTCCGCGAGAAAATCGCCAGTAAGGTGGGGGAAATATACACGAAAAACCGGGGTTGAAAAGCGGGAGACGCGAAGGTTTACAATGCGTTGACGGAGAGGCACAGATAATAAAAAAGGCGCTTCCCCATGCCGAAGAGCGCCTTTTTAAACAAGCATTTAACTGATTAGTATCAGTTCATGCCGTATTTTTTCAGTTTCTTACGCAGAGTACCACGGTTGATACCCATCATCAGCGCAGCGCGGGTTTGGTTACCGCGGGTGTATTGCATCACCATGTCCAACAGTGGCTGTTCAACTTCAGCCAGTACCAGCTCATACAGGTCATTAACATCCTGACCGTTCAGTTGAGCAAAATAGTTCTTCAGTGCCTGTTTAACCGAGTCACGCAGGGGCTTTTGAGTTACCTGGTCCTGAGAGTTAACGGTAGAAACGGTCAGTACGTCAGAATTTACGCGTTGTTCGAACATAGTTCTGTCAGCTCTTTATTTCATTACGCAAGATTTTCGAAGTATGCCTCCAACGCCTCCAGCTGTACGCTGGCATCCTCTATGGCGTTGAATGTGCGCCGAAACTGGTCATCTGGAGCGTGCTCCTGGAGATACCAGGAGACGTGTTTACGCGCAATTCGGTACCCTTTTGCCTGACCGTAGTGGTCATGCAGTTCCCGAACATGCGAGCAAAGCAAGCGCTTAACCTCTGCCAGAGGCAGCGGGGCAAGCAGCTCCCCAGTGTCCAGATAATGCTGGATTTCCCGGAAGATCCAGGGTCTTCCCTGAGCTGCACGTCCTATCATCAGAGCATCAGCTCCCGTATAGTCGAGTACAGCCCTGGCTTTAAGCGGGTCAGTTATGTCGCCATTCGCGATAATCGGAATGGAAACTTTCTGCTTAACTGCCCGAATGCTGTCGTATTCAGCTTCACCGTTGAACAAACAGGCGCGAGTGCGTCCATGGATGGTCAGGGCCTGAATGCCACAGTCTTCGGCCAGTTGGGCAATCTCTACACAGTTACGGTGTTCCGGCGACCAACCCGTGCGAATCTTCAACGTAACAGGAACGTCCACCGCGCTGACAACCGCCGTCAGGATAGCTTTCACCTGGTCGGGGTATTGCAGAAGGGCTGAACCTGCAAGCTTGCGATTCACCTTTTTGGCCGGGCACCCCATATTGATATCAATAATCTGGGCACCACTTTCCACGTTAATCCGCGCGGCATCTGCCATCTCTTCAGGCACGCTTCCGGCAATTTGCACGGTGCGAATACCTGGTTCATCAACGTGCACCATCCGAAGGCGGGATTTATCGCTTTCCCAAACCTGCGGGTTAGACGACATCATCTCGGATACGGTTAAACCGGCTCCCATCTCATAGCACAGCGTCCTGAACGGCCGGTCTGTAATACCTGCCATAGGGGCTGCGATCAGGCGATTTCTAAGCTGGTGGTGT
Organism: Enterobacter sp. UCD-UG_FMILLET; assembly: GCF_000762975.1. NCBI lineage: Bacteria > Pseudomonadati > Pseudomonadota > Gammaproteobacteria > Enterobacterales > Enterobacteriaceae > Enterobacter > Enterobacter sp. UCD-UG_FMILLET. The sequence goes on along the minus strand of NZ_JRJC01000014.1, from coordinate 108,987 downwards.
CCGATGCGCATGAGTTAAGAAATGACCATACTGTGACTGCAAGGCGGCGTATATTACGCATTTTTTGCACGAGATGAAAGGCCAAACTTTGAACAATCCACTGTTGTAGATCAAGGAATCGCCGCCCAATCTTTCAGTTCAAAATTATTCATTATTTAAATCATTAAGTTATATGATAATGGTTATTTTATGGGCGCTTACAATTTCCCGTAACTTCTCATCATTTCTGAATAAATGCCCAGGTGAAGCGGGATAATCTGCTGTTTTTAGCAGCAGATTTCCCTACTTCTTTGCGATCTGCGTCGCATTTTAGAACATGATCATCATGCGAAAAATGTGTGTTATTCGACCACGACGCGCCCATGCAGCGACTGTACCGGACGGTTATTATCGTGATGCATCGTCTGGGTGAATCTGGCCAGCTGTTCTGCAGAAACCGTCAGGGGCTGTTTAAGCACAATCCAGGTGACGCCTTCTGAACACGGTGGGGTGGTCAGTGAACCGCTAAAGCGCCAGTACGTTTTATCTTTCGGCAGCAGTTTGTTCAGGTTGAGATCCTGTTTGATGGAGACGTTCTGCTCGGCCTGCTGAGGCATAACGCGCCATAGCTTTTCAAGCTCCGGGTTTACGGCCCCTTTATCAAACATGACCGCCACCACCGTCAGTTCCCCGCCGGCATTTTTATGAACCAGATGCATTTCCATCGCGTACCTCTTGCCATGCACGGTGTTTTCGCTCGGCGCGTGGAAATGGAACTGCTGTAACGTCCAGGTTTGCTTATCAAGAATAAGGGTATCTCGGGTGTTCGCCTGTTCAGTGGCCTGAATGGTGTGACCATTGTTCGTCAGCGTAACAGGGCCATCAACGTAGTGGGTTTGTAGCGGGGAGAGATGGGCGTTAGTGGTGGAATCAATATTAATGGGAGACTGGTTCATTCCGCTTTGACAGGTCTTGTATGCCCCGTCCAGCTCACTCCAGTGTTCCGGTGAACCTTCCCCTTCGTAGCTCCAGTGTGATGCGAATGCTGAAGCCGAGATCATGCTCAGCGCCAGCAGCGCTGCCTTGCCTGTAACGTGTGTCATCATATTCTTCCGGTGAATTTTTGTAATACAAATCAACATGATTTGTAGGGTTATTTTACCGAAGAATGACCGGTGGAGAGAGGATTATCAGAGGGGGAGAGGCGTGGTCAGATGACCACGCCAGATTCTTATTTTTTACGACCGGTGATGCGGCACCACTCTTCTTTTTCCACCACCGGGTCGAGAGCAAAGAGATCGGCATAGGCTTCACACACGCTGTCGGCCTGGCTTGCCAGGATACCGGAAAGCCCCAGCAGACCGCCCTCAACGGGCAGCACGCTGATTAACGGAGCCAGTTCGCGCAGCGGGCCCGCCAGAATGTTAGCGACCACCACATCGGCTTTCATGGCGTCTGGCTGTGCATCCGGCAGATACAGCTCCAGACGATCGGAGACGCCGTTACGCTCGGCATTATCGCGGCTGGCCTGAATCGCCTGCGGATCGATATCGATCCCGATGGCTTTTGCCGCGCCCAGCTTCAGGGCTGCAATCGCGAGGATCCCGGATCCACAGCCGAAGTCGATCACTGTCTTACCGTCCAGATCCAGACCATCCAGCCACTGCAGGCACAGAGACGTGGTTGGGTGAGTGCCGGTACCAAACGCCAGACCCGGATCGAGCATCACGTTGACTGCGCTTTCATCAGGGACGTCGCGCCAGCTCGGGCAGATCCACAGACGTTTGCCGAACTGCATCGGGTGGAAGTTATCCATCCACTCGCGTTCCCAGTCTTTATCTTCCAGCTGTTCGATTTTATGCACGAAACCCGCGCCCAGCAGAGGATGATTCTCCAGAATCGCGACAACCTCTTTCATGTCGGTTTCGGCATCAAACAGGCCAATAACGTCGGTATCACCCCACAGGCGGGTTTCGCCCGGCAGCGGCTCAAAGACCGGCGTATCATGCGTGTCCTGGAAGGTGATAGAGACCGAACCGGCCTCCATCAGCGCATCGCTCAGCTCTTCGGCGTTAGCGCCGGTTGTGTTCAGTTTTAGTTGGATCCACGGCATGGCAAAACTCTTTATTTATCAGTAGAAATCATAGCGGGCTGTGGGACGGGCTGACCGAAACGGTTCCCCACCACAAACGCCAGTAAACTTAGCAGTAACGAAGGCACAATCGGATGGAAGCCCAGGTACTGAATCTTAAACGTTGCGAGGACGGCGTAAAGCACGCCGCCGACAATCATCGCGCTCAGCGCACCGGCGGCATTCGCGCGCTCCCAGTAGAGCCCTAACACCAGCGGCCACAGGAATACCGCTTCAAGCCCACCAAATGCCAGCAGGTTCAGCCAGATGATCATCTCCGGCGGGCGCCACGCGGCTAACAGCAGCAATGCCCCTAACGCCAGAGTAATAACGGCCGACATGCGCTTCAGGCGTCGTTCATTCTCTACCTGCTCAGGACGCAGGTTCAGATAGAGATCTTTAATGATCGTAGCGGAACTTTGCAGCAGCTGAGCGTTGATTGTCGACATAATGGCGGCCATCGGTGCGGCAAGGAAGATCCCGGCGGCAAATGGCGGCAGCACTTTAACCATCAGGGTTGGGATAACCAGATCGGGTACGGTAAGGTCAGGAATAACTGCCCGACCTAACGCGCCCGCCAGGTGCATACCAAACATCAGGATTGCGACAACGATAGTGCCGATAATGATACCTCTGTGCACGGCTTTGCTGTCTTTGTAAGAGATACAGCGCACGGCGGTATGCGGCAGGCCAATCACCCCAAAGCACACCAACACCCAGAACGAGGTCATAAAGGTTGGCGAAAGGATGTCATCCGCGCCCTGCGGAGAGACCAGTTTCGGGTCGATGGTTTCCAGCGTTTCGACGGCGTGGCTCAGGCCACCCGCGGCGTGGACGATGCCGACCAGCAGGACAAGAGTGCCAACAAGCATTACCAAACCCTGCATCGTATCGTTCAGCACGCTGGCGCGGAATCCGCCAAACGCGGTGTAGAGCGCAATGCTGACGCCGAAGATAATCAGGCCTGTCTCGTAGGGGATCCCGGCAGCCGTTTCCAGCAGGCGTGCCCCGCCGATAAACTGCACCGTCATTGCGCCAATAAAGGCCACCAGCAGGCTTAAGCTGGCCAGCCACACCAGTAAACGGCTCTGATAGCGGGCAAACAGCATATCGTTGAGCGTCACGGCATTATAACGGCGCGCCAGAATGGCAAATTTTTTACCCAGTATGCCCAGCGAGAGCCAGACGGCTGGAAGCTGGATCATCGCCAGCAGCACCCAGCCTAACCCGTATTTATAGGCTGCGCCGGGTCCGCCGATAAACGAACTGGCGCTGATGTAGGTCGCGGTCAGCGTCATGGCCAGCACGACGCCGCCCATCGAGCGGCTACCCAAAAAATACTCGTTCAGGAAGGTGCCCGTCGTTCTTTTACGCATGGCGTAAACGGATAAACCAAATACCACTAACAGGTAAGCGATAAGCGGCAGAATGACTTCAAGCTGCATCATCGTCCTCCAGCGGAATATCGCGATAGATGAATTTCACCATTGCCCAGCACAGCAGGATGAAGACCAGCGGTACCAGCAGACACGCCATTTCGAACCAGTGCGGCAGGCCGGTGATGCCAATAGCGGAGTCAGGTAAGTAAGCAGTTACTAACCATGCAGCGAGATAGAGAAGGGTCAGCCACAGCGCCCAGCGCGCTTCTTTATGGGCCTGAACAAAACGTTTGTCCATTTTTTGTCCCTTGTGGATGAAGAAAGCGGGGATTGTACATGATGGGGCCTGGCGATCCCCAGAAATAAAAAAGGCCGGATAATCCGGCCTTTTAGCAACACAGGTCTCTTACTTCTCGTTCAGACCGAGTTTTTTCTCCAGATAGTGGATATTAGTTCCACCATTCTGGAAGTGTTCATCGCTCATGATACGCATCTGCAGATCAACGTTGGTTTTGATACCGTCGATGATCAGTTCCTGCAGGGCGTTTTTCATGCGGGCAATCGCCACGTCACGGTTTTCGCCGTAGCAGATAAGCTTGCCGATCATTGAGTCATAGTACGGCGGTACGGTGTAACCGGCGTAGATATGAGACTCCCAGCGCACGCCAAAGCCACCCGGCGCGTGGAAACGCGTGATTTTACCCGGGCTTGGCAGGAAGGTGTTCGGGTCTTCGGCGTTGATACGGCACTCTACCGCATGGCCTTTCACCACAACTTCTTCCTGCTTGATGGACAGCGGCTGGCCTGCAGCGATACGCAGCTGTTCTTTGATCAGGTCAACGCCGGTGATCATTTCGGTAACCGGGTGTTCAACCTGAATACGGGTGTTCATTTCGATGAAATAGAACTCGCCGTTCTCGAACAGGAACTCAAAGGTACCTGCACCGCGATAGCCGATATCGACACACGCTTTGGAGCAACGCTCGCCGATGTAGCGACGCAGTTCCGGGGTAATGCCCGGTGCAGGTGCTTCTTCGACCACTTTCTGGTGACGACGCTGCATGGAGCAGTCACGTTCTGCCAGATAGATCGCGTTACCCTGACCGTCTGCCAGCACCTGAATTTCGATGTGGCGTGGGTTTTCCAGGTATTTTTCCATGTACACCATGTCATTGCTGAAAGCGGCTTTCGCTTCTGCTTTGGTCATGGAGATGGACTGCGCCAGTTCAGCATCGCTACGCACAACGCGCATACCGCGACCGCCGCCGCCGCCGGACGCCTTGATGATAACCGGGTAGCCAATGCGTTTAGCATGAGCACGGTTAGCATCCATGTCGTCGGTCAGAGGGCCGTCAGAGCCTGGTACGGTTGGAACACCGGCTTTTTTCATCGCGGTGATTGCAGACACTTTGTCGCCCATCAGGCGGATAGTGTCGGCTTTCGGGCCGATGAAGATGAAGCCAGAGCGTTCAACCTGCTCAGCAAAGTTGGCGTTCTCAGAGAGGAAGCCGTAACCCGGATGAATTGCCACCGCGCCGGTGATTTCAGCGGCGCTGATGATAGCCGGGATGTTCAGATAGCTTTTTACGGACGGAGCCGGGCCAATACAAACCGTCTCATCCGCCAGCAATACGTGTTTTAAATCGCGATCCGCGCTTGAGTGCACAGCGACGGTCTTGATGCCCAGTTCTTTACAGGCACGAAGTATACGCAGTGCGATCTCGCCGCGGTTGGCGATAACAATTTTATCCAGCATGTACGCCTCGTTACTCGATGACGACCAGCGGCTCGTCAAATTCAACCGGCTGACCACTTTCGACCAGAATCGCTTTCACAGTACCTGATTTGTCTGCTTCGATCTGGTTCATCATTTTCATCGCTTCAACGATGCACAGGGTATCGCCTACGTTGACTTTCTGACCCACTTCGATGAACGCCTTCGCGTCCGGGCTCGGGGTGCGGTAGAAAGTACCAACCATTGGGGAACGTACGATGTGACCACTGATTTCTGCTGCAGCGGCAGGTGCGGCTTCAGCTGCTGGCGCAACGGCTGCGGAGAGCGCAGGCTGCTGCACTGGCGCAGCATAAGCTTGCTGCATTACCGGGAAGCTAGCGGCTGGGGCTGCACGGCTGATGCGTACAGACTCTTCGCCTTCAGAAATTTCCAGTTCGGAGATGCCTGATTCTTCAACCAGCTCGATCAGTTTTTTAATCTTACGAATATCCATGAGTGGGTTCCGTACTCTTGTTTAGTGTGATTGTGACAAGCGTTTTACCGCTGTCTGTAAAGCGTATGAATAGCCGTCTGCGCCCAGTCCACAGATAACGCCAGCAGCGATATCCGACAGATACGAATGGTGACGGAACGGCTCTCGGGCGTGCACATTACTCAGGTGGATCTCGATAAACGGGATACCCACCGCGAGCAGTGCGTCGCGGATAGCAACACTGGTGTGCGTAAACGCGGCCGGATTGATCAGGATATAGTCCACATTGTCTTTAGCCTGATGAATACGGTCGATGAGTGCGTACTCCGCATTCGACTGAAAATGATCCAAATCCACATTCAGTGACGCTGCTTCCGTTCCCAGACGGTTAACAATTTCACTCAATGTTAGCGTGCCGTACTTCTCTGGCTCACGGGTGCCGAGCATGTTCAGGTTCGGTCCGTTCAAAACTAAGATATGGAACTTATCAGTCATAATGCCGCTATCTCCTGCGATTTTCGGGTAAAAAACAAAATATACCTTCGAAACGCAAATGTCACCTTTTCAGAGGCTTAAAACCGCTGTCAGGCGAACCAAGGTCGCACATTATAACGATTTCGTAGCATTTAGCAGCTAAATACTGGTCTTATCAGGGAAGATTATCAACCGCTATCCGAAAAAGATTTGCGGTTGACCGGTAATCTGCGGGAAAACGCACAGTTTCGCGAACTATCGCAACCACTGGCGGAACTTCTTGTAACGCCATGCTAAAAGCGCCACGGCCGCCAGTGCATAAAGGATCGGCTGTGGCGAGAGGATCTTCACCGACCACAGGTAATGAATGGGAGCGAGGATCGCGACAAGATAGACGAAGTTGTGCAGAAGCTGCCAGCGCCTGCCCAGTTTTCGCTGCGCATATTGCGTGGATGTCAGCGCTAACGCCAGTAAAACCACCCAGCTCACGATACCTAGCGTCAGATAAGGACGTGTCACCAGTTCGCGGCCAAGCAGTGCCAGATTGTTAATTCCCAGTTCCAGCAGGGCGTAGCTGGTGAGGTGCAGCGTCGCCCAGGCAAAACACCATAGCCCTAACAGCCGACGGGTGCGTACCAATAATGGCTGTTTAGCGTAGCGCGCCAGCGGCGAGACGAGCAAGGTGGCCAGCAAAAATTTCAGAGCCATCCGACCGGTAAAATGCTGGATATCCTTTGCCGGATCTGCGCTAAAAAGCCCCTGGCTGGCGGCCCAGAACAGCCATATAAAAGGAAGCAGCCCGGCCAGGTGCAGCAGCACTTTCAGCCAGGTAATCTGTTTTGCCGTTAAACGCACTCAGAAGTTCTCCCGTAAGTTGAGACCACGGTAAAGCGAGGCCACTTCATCCGCATAGCCGTTAAACAGCAGCGTCGGCTGGCGCTTCACGTCCAGCGCACCGCCGGAACCGATAAACCGCTCGGTTGCCTGCGACCAGCGCGGATGATCCACGTGCGGGTTCACGTTGGCGAAGAAGCCGTATTCGTCCGGGGCCGCCAGATTCCACGTGGTTGGCGGACGTTCGCGGGTAAGCTTAATGCTGACGATAGATTTAATCCCTTTGAAGCCATATTTCCACGGTACGGTTAAACGGATGGGCGCGCCGTTCTGCGGCGGAAGCGCTTTGCCATAAACGCCGACGGTCAGCAGGGTGAGGGGGTGCATCGCTTCGTCGAGACGTAGCCCTTCCACATAGGGATACTCAAGCCCGCCGCCGATAAACCGATCTTTTTGTCCGGGCATCTCGTCCGGCGCATAGCGCGTCTGGAAAGCGACATATTTTGCGTTGCTGGTGGGTTCAACCATCGCCAGCAGTTTATGCAGCGGGAAGCCGACCCAGGGCACCACCATCGACCAGGCTTCCACGCAGCGCATGCGATAGATACGCTCTTCGAGCGGGAAACGGGTGGTGAGATCGTGATGGTCCAGCGTCAGCGGTTTTGCCACTTCGCCATCAATTTTCAGCGTCCAGGGATCGGTTTTGAGGCTCCCCGCGTTGGCAGCAGGATCGGCCTTATCGAGACCAAATTCGTAGAAGTTGTTGTAGCCGGTAACTTTATCTTCCGGCGTGAGCGTCAGCTTGTTTTGCCATTCGGCCGGTTTCGTAAAGGTGAGCGGGGCGCCGGATGGGGCCTTTGGCCGATCGTTGCCTTTAAACCAGTCGAGCAGGTCGGCGTGTGCCGCCGGAGAGAGCGTCAGGGCTGTGGCGCTGATGCCAAGCATTTTCAGGATCTGGCGGCGCTGTAACATAAAGACAGACTCAGACGTTACGTCGGCTTCCGTCAGTTTTCGGTTTTTCATGGCATCCTCCGTCATGCGTTTTTCTAAGCATGACGGAGGAGAGGGATTCGCGCGAATATGTCACGAAAATTTGAAGATTAGGCGATTTTCACCAGCGCGCGGCCGTGGAACTGGTTGTCCATGATCTTACTGGCGTATTCCGGCGCCTGGCTGAGGGTTATCTCCGTTGCGCTCTGGGTATAGAAAGATTCCGGCAGATCGCGCACCAGCCGTTCCCAGGCTTGATGACGACGGGCCGGCGGGGTCATCACGGAATCCACGCCCTGCAGGCGTACGTTACGCAGAATAAATGGCATCACAGTGGTTGGCAGGGCAAATCCGCCCGCCAGACCGCAGGCTGCCACGCAGCCGCCGTAGTTCATCTGCGCCAGAACTTTTGCCAGCACCTTATCACCGACGGTATCCACCGCCCCTGCCCAAACCTGTTTTTCCAGCGGACGGGTTTCGGCAAATTCGTCGCGGCTGAGAATGCGGCTGGCGCCAAGCTGGCGCAGATAGTCATGGGTGCTTTCCCGGCCGGAAACCGCAGCGACCTGATAGCCCAGCTTGTGGAGCAGCGTGACTGCCGTGCTGCCCACGCCGCCGCTGGCGCCGGTGACGACAATTTCACCTGACTCAGGGCGGATACCCGCATCTTCCAGCGCCATCACGCAAAGCATGGCGGTAAAGCCTGCCGTGCCGACGATCATCGCCTTGCGGCCATCCATGCCTTTCGGCATAGGCACCAGCCAGTCGCCCTTCACGCGCGCCTGCGTGGCCAGCCCGCCCCAGTGATTTTCACCCACGCCCCAGCCGGTGAGCAGTACATGCTGGCCTGGATGGAAGCGAGGATCCTCGCTGGCATGAACCCGGCCAGCGAAATCGATCCCCGGCACCATAGGGAAATTTCGGATGATTTTACCCTTACCGGTAATAGCCAGCGCATCTTTATAATTTAAACTGGACCAGTCGATGTCGACGGTTACTTCGCCCTCCGGCAGGCGGCTCTCTTCTACCGGCTGCACTGAGGCAAGCGTTTTGCCGTCCTGCTGTTCTAAGATCAAAGCCTGCATACGGGGTCCTCACGACTCATATGATTGGAAAATAATTTCTGAAGACTATACTCGCTCAGGGAATAGCAGTGCCGATTTAACGCAATAAATTGCCAGATACACCCGATTTGGTAGTATGCCGCATTTGAAATGCAAGTTAGCGCTTACTCGCTACCCCCATCAACCCACGGAGTAATCTCAAGGATGCGATTAACGACGAAGTTCTCAGCTTTTATCACCTTGCTGACGGGGCTTACCATTTTTGTCACCCTTCTGGGCTGCTCTCTGAGCTTTTACAACGCCATTCAGGACAAGCTGGTCAACCGGGTGCAGTCTGTGGCATCGGTGATTGATACGCGTCTGCTAACGACGCCGCTACCAACGCTCACCAGTGAGCTTGATGAGTTGATGGTTCCTGTTGATATTGTTCAGATCGACATTCAGCAGGGAAAGCATCGTGTTTTAAGCCATGAACGACCGGGAAGCTATCGCCCTGCGGGCGTGGTGAGCCAGTATCGGGAAGTGACGGTGCATTCCCTCAAAAATCCGGGGATGACCATACGTATGGTCTATCTCGATCCGATGGCCAGCTATTTCCGTTCCATGATGACCACCGCGCCGCTCACCATCGCCGTTGCGTTTATCGTCCTGCTGATCTTTCTCGCGGTCCGCTGGCTGCGCCGCCAGCTTTCCGGGCAGGAGCTGCTGGAGATGCGCTCCGTGCGGATCCTGAACGGTGAACGCGGCCCTCAGGTGCGTGGCTCTGTCCACGAGTGGCCTTCACGCGCCAGCAGCGCGCTCGATACCCTGCTCTCCGAAATCCAGTTTGCCAGCGACCAGCGCAGCCGTATGGATACGCTGATCCGCTCTTATGCCGCGCAGGATAATAAAACCGGTCTTAACAACCGTCTTTTCTTTGATAATCAGCTCGCCACGCTGCTTGAGGATCCGGAAAAAGTGGGGACACACGGGGTGGTGATGATGATTCGCCTGCCCGATTTCGATCTCCTGCGCGACACCTGGGGACAGCGGGCCGCGGAAGAAAACCTCTTTACGCTGATCAACCTGCTCTCCACCTTTATTATGCGCTACCCGGGCGCGCTGCTGGCCCGCTATCACCGCAGCGACTTTGCCGTGCTGTTGCCTCATCGTACGCTGAAGGAATCCGAAAGCATCGCCAGCCAGCTGCTGAAGGCGGTAGATGCGCTGCCGCAGAGCAAAATGCTCGACAGGGACGATATGGTCCACATGGGGATTTGCGCCTGGCGTGGCGGACAATCCACAGAGCAGGTGATGGAACATGCGGAAGCCGCTACCCGCAACGCCGTGTTGCAGGGGGCCAATGGATGGGCGGTTTACGATGACTCGCTGCCGGAAAAAGGGCGCGGCAACGTGCGCTGGCGCACCCTGATTGAGCAGATGCTCAGCCGCGGCGGACCGCGTATTTATCAAAAACCCGCGGTCATGAAAAACGGCAACGTTCATCACCGTGAACTGATGTGTCGTATTTTTGATGGTACCGAAGAGGTCATCTCTGCGGAATATCTGCCGATGGTGCTGCAATTTGGCCTGTCCGAAGAGTATGACCGCCAGCAGATTACCCGGTTGATTCCGTTTTTATCCTTCTGGCCTGAAGAAAACCTGGCGTTACAGGTCACCGTGGAGTCGTTAATACGCCCACGTTTTCAGCGCTGGCTACGTGATACGTTAATGCAATGCGAAAAATCGCAACGCAAACACATTATTTTTGAACTTGCTGAGGCCGATGTAGGTCAACACATCAGCCGGTTACGTCCGGTGGTGCGTTTGATCAATGCGCTCGGTGCACGTATCGCTGTGACGCAGGCAGGTTTAACGCTGGTCAGCACTAACTGGATCAAGGAGCTGGATGTGGAGTTATTAAAGCTACATCCGGGGCTGGTAAGGAATATTGAGAAGCGTACGGAAAACCAGCTGCTGGTACAGAGTCTGGTAGAAGCGTGTAAGGGTACGCGAACACAAGTATTTGCCACGGGCGTGCGCTCCAGAAGCGAATGGCAGATGTTAACAGCGCGCGGCGTGATGGGCGGTCAGGGGGATTTTTTTGCTGCCTCTCAACCGCTTGACACCAACGTGAAAAAATATTTGCAAAGATACTCTGTTTGACCTGCCGTTTACGCTGTTTTCACGTAGAATATCGCGCCTGTAGCTTTGAGTATGTCGAGCAAAAAGCCAGTGAACGACCTGTAACGGGTTACAAACGTCAGTGGGGAACGCTACTGTTTACTCAGCCCTGAGGGAGTCAGGGGATGTTTTTGTAACATCAGGAAACGTACTGCACAAATTTTCACCGTTGCAGATGATTTTTGCGCCTTGTCGCTGCTGCGTGTGGTTGGTAAAGTAAGCGGATTTTGTTTTCCGCCCCAGCTTTCAGGATTATCCCTTAGTATGTTGAAAAAATTTCGTGGCATGTTTTCCAATGACCTGTCCATTGACCTGGGTACCGCGAATACCCTTATTTATGTAAAAGGACAAGGCATCGTATTGAATGAGCCTTCCGTTGTGGCCATTCGTCAGGATCGTGCAGGCTCGCCGAAAAGCGTGGCTGCAGTGGGTCATGACGCGAAGCAGATGCTGGGTCGTACCCCTGGCAACATCGCCGCCATTCGCCCAATGAAAGACGGCGTTATCGCCGACTTCTTCGTGACTGAAAAAATGCTTCAGCACTTCATCAAGCAGGTTCACAGCAACAGCTTCATGCGTCCAAGCCCGCGTGTTCTGGTGTGTGTGCCGGTTGGCGCAACCCAGGTAGAGCGTCGCGCAATCCGTGAATCTGCCCAGGGTGCAGGTGCACGTGAAGTGTTCCTGATTGAAGAGCCAATGGCTGCGGCCATCGGTGCGGGTCTGCCTGTTTCCGAAGCGACCGGTTCTATGGTGGTGGACATCGGTGGTGGTACCACTGAAGTGGCCGTTATCTCTCTGAACGGCGTGGTGTACTCCTCTTCCGTACGTATCGGTGGTGACCGCTTCGATGAAGCCATCATTAATTATGTGCGCCGTAACTACGGCTCTCTGATCGGTGAAGCCACCGCAGAGCGTATCAAACACGAAATCGGCTCTGCGTATCCGGGCGATGAAGTGCGTGAGATCGAAGTTCGTGGCCGTAACCTGGCTGAAGGTGTTCCGCGCGGTTTCACCCTGAACTCCAACGAAATTCTGGAAGCTCTGCAGGAACCACTGACGGGCATCGTGAGCGCGGTAATGGTTGCGCTGGAACAGTGCCCACCAGAGCTGGCGTCCGATATCTCCGAGCGCGGTATGGTTCTGACCGGTGGTGGTGCGCTGCTGCGTAACCTCGACCGCCTGTTAATGGAAGAGACAGGTATTCCTGTCGTAGTTGCAGAAGATCCACTGACTTGCGTCGCCCGTGGTGGTGGCAAGGCGCTGGAAATGATCGACATGCACGGCGGCGATTTGTTCAGCGAAGAGTAGTCGAGTTTGAGAGGGTAGCAATTTGCTACCCTTTCTCTCTGACGCGAGAATACGCATAGCCTATGAAGCCAATTTTTAGCCGTGGCCCATCGCTACAGTTTCGCCTTATTCTGGCGGTTCTGGTTGCGCTTGGGGTCATTATTGCCGATAGCCGCCTCGGTACGTTCAGCCAGATCAGAACGTACATGGATACCGCCGTCAGTCCTTTCTACTTTGTTTCAAATGGTCCCCGTGAACTGCTCGACTCCGTTTCTCAAACGCTGTCTTCGCGCGACCAACTCGAACTCGAAAACCGGGCATTACGTCAGGAACTGCTGCTGAAAAACAGCGAACTGCTGATGCTGGGGCAATACAAGCAGGAAAACGCGCGCCTGCGTGAACTGCTCGGCTCGCCGCTGCGTCAGGATGAGCAGAAGATGGTCACGCAGGTGATCTCTACCGTAAACGACCCCTACAGCGATCAGGTTGTGATCGACAAAGGGAGCGTGAACGGGGTGTATGAAGGTCAGCCTGTTATTAGCGATAAAGGCGTTGTGGGCCAGGTTGTTGCCGTAGCCAAACTGACTAGCCGCGTGCTGCTGATTTGCGATGCCACGCATGCGCTGCCGATCCAGGTTCTGCGCAACGACATTCGCGTGATAGCGGCCGGTAACGGCTGTACGGACGATCTGCAGCTGGAACATCTGCCGGCAAACACGGATATTCGCGTGGGCGACGTGCTGGTGACGTCCGGCCTGGGGGGACGCTTCCCTGAAGGCTATCCGGTTGCGGTGGTCTCTTCGGTCAAGCTGGATACCCAGCGTGCCTATACCGTGATTCAGGCGCGTCCAACCGCCGGTTTGCAGCGTCTGCGCTATCTGCTGCTGCTGTGGGGCGCCGATCGTAATGGTGCTAATCCGATGACGCCTGAAGAGGTGCATCGCGTAGCAAATGAGCGCCTGATGCAGATGATGCCGCAGGTTCTCCCGCCTGCGGATTCCATGGGGCCGCCTGCGCCAGTACCGGCGCCGGCAACCGGGTTAACGCAGCCGCTGCCGGATGCGCCGCCACCGCCTAAACTCTCTTCGGGAGGGCAGTAGTGGCAAGCTATCGTAGCCAGGGACGCTGGGTCATCTGGCTCTCGTTTCTCATTGCACTGTTACTGCAAGTGATGCCCTGGCCGGATGACATTCTCGTTTTCCGGCCAAACTGGGTATTGCTCATTTTACTCTACTGGATCCTTGCCCTGCCGCATCGCGTAAATGTCGGCACAGGTTTCGTGATGGGTGCCATACTGGATCTCATTAGCGGCTCTACGCTTGGCGTGCGCGCCTTGTCCATGAGCATTATTGCGTACCTCGTCGCACTCAAATTCCAGCTCTTTCGTAACCTTGCGCTCTGGCAACAGGCCCTGGTGGTGATGCTATTGTCGCTCGCTGCGGATATCGTTGTTTTCTGGGCAGAGTTTTTAGTGATCAACGTCTCTTTCCGACCGGAAGTGTTCTGGAGTAGTGTAGTAAACGGTGTGCTCTGGCCATGGTTATTCCTGCTGATGCGTAAGGTTCGCCAGCAGTTTGCTGTGCAATAAAAGGTTTCTATGACGTCTTTGTATCTCGCTTCCGGCTCCCCGCGCCGTCAGGAACTCCTGACGCAGCTAGGGGTCTCTTTTGAACGCATCGTTACCGGCATTGAAGAAAAACGTGCTGAGGGCGAAAGCGCTCAACAGTACGTGTCTCGCCTGGCGCGCGAGAAAGCGCAGGCGGGCGTGGCCAGTGTGCCGCGCGATCTTCCCGTGCTGGGAGCAGATACCATCGTTATTCTGAACGGTGAAGTGCTTGAGAAACCGCGCGACGCCGATCATGCGGCGCGCATGCTGCACAAAATGTCCGGACAAACGCATCAGGTGATGACGGCCGTCGCGCTGGCTGACCGCCAGCACGTGCTGGATTGCCTGGTGGTGACCGAAGTGACGTTCAGAGTACTTACCGACGACGACATCGCCGCTTATATTGCCAGCGGTGAACCAATGGATAAAGCAGGTGCATACGGTATTCAGGGGCTGGGTGGCTGTTTTGTCAGGAAGATTAATGGCAGCTATCACGCCGTAGTCGGCTTACCGCTGGTGGAAACGTATGAGTTGCTGAGCAATTTTAACTCACTGCGTGAGGGAAGGGATAATTATGACGGCTGAATTGTTGGTAAACGTAACGCCATCGGAAACCCGTGTGGCCTATATTGATGGTGGCATTCTTCAGGAAATTCATATTGAGCGTGAAGCGCGGCGCGGAATAGTAGGCAATATCTACAAAGGTCGTGTCAGTCGTGTACTACCGGGTATGCAGGCGGCTTTTGTAGATATTGGACTGGATAAGGCGGCGTTTTTACATGCCTCCGATATCATGCCGCACACCGAGTGCGTCGCGGGCGAAGAGCAAAAGCAGTTTGCCGTGCGCGATATTTCTGAACTGGTGCGTCAGGGGCAGGATCTGATGGTGCAGGTGGTGAAAGATCCCCTCGGTACCAAAGGCGCCCGTCTGACCACCGACATCACCTTACCTTCCCGCTATCTGGTCTTTATGCCCGGCGCGTCGCACGTGGGCGTTTCGCAGCGTATTGAGAGCGAAACCGAGCGCGAGCGTCTGAAGAAAGTGGTCAGCGCCTACTGCGATGAACAGGGCGGGTTTATCATCCGTACCGCTGCGGAAGGGATCAGCGAAGAAGACCTGGCGTCGGATGCGGCTTATCTGAAGCGCGTCTGGACCAAAGTGATGGAGCGTAAAAAACGCAACCAGACCCGCTACCAGCTCTACGGTGAGCTGGCGCTGGCTCAGCGCGTGCTGCGCGACTTTGCCGATGCGCAGCTTGACCGCATTCGCGTGGACTCGCGCCTGACCTATGAAGCGCTGCTGGAATTTACCGCCGAATATATCCCGGAGATGCCGGGCCTGCTGGAGCATTATTCAGGGCGTCAGCCGATCTTCGATCTCTATGATGTCGAAAACGAGATCCAGCGCGCGCTGGAGCGTAAGGTCGAGCTGAAGTCCGGCGGCTATCTGATCATCGATCAGACCGAAGCGATGACCACCGTCGATATCAACACCGGCGCGTTCGTCGGCCATCGCAATCTCGATGACACTATCTTCAACACCAACATCGAAGCCACGCAGGCGATTGCGCGCCAGCTTCGTCTGCGCAATCTGGGCGGCATTATCATCATCGACTTCATCGATATGAGTAATGAAGACCATCGTCGCCGCGTGCTGCACTCGCTTGAGCAGGCGCTGAGCAAAGACCGCGTGAAAACCAGCATTAACGGCTTCTCGCAGCTGGGGCTGGTGGAAATGACGCGTAAGCGTACCCGTGAAAGCGTTGAGCATGTGCTGTGTAATGAATGCCCAACCTGCCATGGACGCGGAACGGTAAAGACGGTTGAGACCGTCTGCTATGAAATTATGCGCGAAATCGTCCGTGTTCATCATGCCTACGACTCCGATCGTTTTCTGGTCTATGCTTCCCCTGCGGTGGCTGAAGCGCTGAAAGGCGAAGAGTCGCACGCGCTGGCGGAAGTGGAAATCTTTGTCGGCAAACAGGTAAAAGTACAAATTGAACCGCTCTATAACCAGGAGCAGTTTGACGTCGTGATGATGTAAGACGCAGTACGCTGCGTGACGAAAGCTGACAAGGAGAGATGCGTGAGGCGATTGCCGGGGATTTTATTGCTTACAGGGGCAACGCTGGTCGTGATTGTCGCGTTGCTCGTGAGCGGGCTACGCCTCGTATTACCGCATCTGGACAGCTGGCGTCCGCAGCTGCTGGCTAAAATCGAATCCACCACCGGCGTGCCGGTGAACGTAAGCCAGATTAGCGCTAACTGGCAGAATTTTGGCCCGACGCTCGATGTCCGGGATATCAACGCCAGCCTCAAAGATGGCGGCCACCTGAAAATCAAACGCGTGACCCTGGCGCTGGACGTCTGGCAAAGCCTGCTGCATCTGCGCTGGCAGTTTCGCGATCTCACCTTTTATCAGCTCCAGTTCCTGACCAATACGCCGCTGTCCGGCGGCGATAGCGGTCAGGGTCTGGAAGCCAACCGCTTCAGCGATCTTTTCCTCCGTCAGTTCGATCACTTCGATCTGCGCGACAGCGAAGTGAGCTTTATTACCCTTTCCGGCCAGCGCGCCGAACTGGCGATCCCGCAGCTGACCTGGCTCAACGGTAAGGATCGGCACCGCGCCGAGGGGCAGGTCAATCTCTCAAGCCTGAACGGCCAGCACGGCGTGATGCAGGTGCGGATGGATCTGCGCGACGATGACGGCCTGTTAAATAACGGCAAAGTCTGGCTACAGGCCGACGATGTGGACGTCAAGCCGTGGCTGGGCGACTGGCTCCAGCAAAATATGCAGCTGGAAACGGCCCGCTTCAGTCTTGAAGGCTGGCTGACCCTGACGAAAGGCGAATTTGCCAGCGGCGATATCTGGCTCAAGCAGGGGGGCGCGAGCTGGAAAGGTGAAAAACAGCAGCATCAGCTTTCCGTCGATAACCTCACCGCGCACGTGACGCAGGAGAAAGAGGGCTGGCAGTTTGCCATTCCGGATACACGCATCACCATGGACGGCAAGCCGTGGCCGCGCGGTGCGCTGACGCTGGCCTGGATGCCGGAGCAGGACGTCGGCGGCGCGGCCAGTAAACGCAGCGACGAGCTGCGCATCCGCGCCAGCAACCTGGATTTGGCTGCCATTGAAGGGCTGCGATCGATGGCGGCTAAGCTCTCTCCTGACCTGGGCGAGATCTGGCTGGCTACGCAGCCGAGCGGGACGATCGACGCTCTGGGGCTGGATATCCCGCTCCAGGCGACGGAAAAAACCCGCTTCCAGGCAACGTGGAAAGATCTTGCCTGGAAGCAGTGGAAGCTGCTGCCGGGGGCGGAGCACTTTAGCGGCAAGCTGGAAGGCAGCGTGGAGAACGGCAGGCTGACGGTTGATATGCACGACGCCAAAATGCCTTACGAGACGGTCTTCCGCGCGCCGCTGGAAATCGAGCAGGGCAGCGCGGTGCTTAACTGGCTCCGTAACGATAAGGGTTTCCAGCTTGATGGCCGGCATATCGACGTGAAAGCCAAAGCGGTGCACGCGCGCGGCGATTTCCGCTATCTGCAGCCTGTAGGTGACGAGCCGTGGCTGGGTATTCTGGCCGGGATCAGCACCGATGACGGCTCTCAGGCCTGGCGCTACTTCCCGGAAAACCTGATGGGAAAAGCCCTGGTAGACTATCTCAGCGGCGCGATTCAGGGCGGTCAGGCGGATAATGCCACGCTGGTCTACGGCGGTAATCCCCATCTGTTCCCGTACAAACACAATGAAGGTCAGTTCCAGGTTCTGGTCCCGCTGCATGACGCTACCTTCGCGTTCCAGCCCGGCTGGCCCGCGCTGAAAAACCTGGATATCGAACTTAATTTCCTCAATGACGGACTCTGGATGAAGTCCGACAGCGTGGCGCTGGGCGGCGTGACGGCCAGTAACCTGACGGCCAACATCCCGGATTACTCAAAAGAGAAGCTGCTGATTGATGCCGACATCAACGGCCCGGGCAAAGCGGTAGGACCGTACTTTGAGGAGACGCCGCTGAAAGAGTCGCTGGCGGCGACGCTTCAGCAGCTGCAGCTTGATGGCGATGTGAATGCTCGCTTACATCTTGATATCCCTCTGGACGGAGACATGACCACCGCCAAAGGCGACGTCCGTCTGAAGAACAACAGCCTGTTCATCAAACCCCTTGAGAGCACCCTGAAAAATCTCAGCGGGCAGTTCAGCTTTGAGAACGGTAACCTGAAGAGCGAGCCGCTTACGGCCAGCTGGTTTAATCAGCCCGTTAATATCGACTTCACGACCACAGAGGGTGAAAAGGCTTATCAGGTGGCCGTCAATCTGGACGGTAACTGGCAGCCCGCGCGTATGGACGTCCTGCCGAAGCCCATTGAGGCGTCAGTGCAGGGCGCAGTCGCCTGGCAGGGTAAAGTGGCAATCGACCTGCCATATCACGCGGGTGCTCAGTATAAGGTCGACATCACGGGCGATCTGAAAAACCTTCAGAGCCAGCTGCCTGCGCCGCTGGATAAACAGGCCGGACAGCCGCTGCCGGTAAAGCTGAACGTCGATGGCAACCTGAACAGCTTCGCGCTGACCGGAAGCGCGGGCGGGACAAACCACTTCAACAGCCGCTGGCTGCTTAACCGCAAGCTCACCCTCGACAAAGCCATCTGGACAACGGATAGCCGCTCCACGCCGCCTCTGCCGGAGCAGTCGGGCATTGAGCTGAATCTCCCGCCGATGGACGGTGCTGAGTGGCTGGCGCTGTTCCAGAAAGGCGTCGGGCAGAACGTTGATGAAGCTGCCCAGTTCCCGCAAACCATTACCGTACGCACGCCGTCGCTGATGCTGGGCGGACAGCAGTGGAACAACCTGAGCCTTGTTTCACAGCCTGGCGCTAACGGTACGAAGGTGGAGGCCCAGGGAAGGGAGATCAACGGCACGCTGACCATGCGCAATCACGCGCCGTGGCAGGCGGCGATCCGCTACCTCTATTACAACCCGGCAAGCGCCGCGAGCGGGAAAGACAAAACGGCAGCGGCGTCGCCGTTGAGTAATGTCTCCCGCGTCGATTTTAGCGGCTGGCCCGATCTCCAACTGCGCTGTGCGGAGTGCTGGCTGTGGGGGCAGAAATATGGCCGTATCGACGGTGATTTCACTATTCAGGCCAACACGCTTACGCTCTCCGGCGGCCTGGTTGATACCGGTTTTGGCCGCATGACGGCCGCAGGGGAATGGGTGAATAACCCGGGCGAGCAGCGAACGTCCCTGAAGGGCGACATTAAAGGCAACAAGCTGGATGCGGCAGCCAATTTCTTTGGTATCAGCACGCCGCTGCGCGGCTCGTCATTTGACGTCGATTACGATCTTCACTGGCGTGACGCCCCGTGGAAGCCGGATGCGGCCTCGCTGAACGGCATTCTGAAAACCCGCTTCGGCAAAGGTGAAATTGCCGACGTGAGCACGGGGCGCGCCGGGCAGATCCTGCGCCTGCTGAGTTTTGATGCGCTGCTGCGCAAGCTGCGCTTCGATTTCAGCGATACCTTCAGCGAAGGTTTCTACTACGATTCCATCCGCAGCACGGCGTGGATCAAGGACGGCGTTCTGCATACGGACGACACGCTGGTGGATGGCCTGGAAGCGGATATCGCCATGAAAGGCTCCGTTAACCTCGTGCGTCGCGAGCTGGATATGGAAGCCGTGGTGGCGCCGGAAATTTCCGCGAGCGTGGGCGTGGCGGCGGCCTTTGTGGTGAACCCGATTGTCGGTGCGGCGGTGTTTGCTGCCAGCAAAGTGCTGGGTCCGCTGTGGAGCAAGGTCTCCATTCTGCGCTACCGCATTACCGGTCCGGTAGATAAACCGCAGATTAACGAGGTGCTGCGCCAGCCGCGCAAAGATGAACAGCAATGATTTGACGTGGGCAGGTAATTGCCTCACTCTCAATAAATACGATCTTTATACCGCCACGGGCGGCAACGAACGAGTAGCAATACGATGAGTCTGAACCTGGTAAGTGAACATTTGCTCGCAGCGAACGGCCTGAGCCATCAGGACCTGTTTTCCATTCTTGGTCAACTGACCGAACGCCGTCTCGACTACGGCGACCTTTATTTCCAGTCGAGCTATCACGAATCCTGGGTTTTAGAAGACAGCATCATCAAAGATGGCTCCTACAACATTGACCAGGGCGTCGGCGTCCGTGCCGTCAGCGGCGAGAAAACCGGTTTCGCCTATGCCGATCAGATTAGCCTCACCGCACTTGAACAGAGCGCGCAGGCCGCACGTACTATTGTGCGTGATACCGGCGATGGTCGCGTGAAAACCCTGGGAGAAGTGCAGCACTCTGCGCTCTATACCAGCATCGATCCGCTGCAGAGCATGAGTCGTGAAGAGAAGCTGGATATCCTGCGTCGCGTAGACAAAGTCGCCCGCGCGGCGGACAAACGCGTGCAGGAAGTCTCTGCCAGCCTGAGCGGTGTCTATGAACTGATTCTGGTGGCGGCAACGGATGGCACTCTGGCAGCGGATGTTCGTCCGCTGGTGCGTCTCTCAATCAGCGTGCAGGTCGATGACGACGGCAAACGCGAGCGCGGCTCAAGCGGTGGCGGCGGTCGTTTCGGCTATGACTGGTTCCTGGGCGATGTTGACGGTGAAGCGCGCGCCGACGCGTGGGCGAAAGAAGCCGTGCGCATGGCGCTGGTGAATTTGAATGCCGTCGCGGCGCCGGCGGGCTCATTCCCGGTGGTGCTGGGCGCTGGCTGGCCGGGCGTGCTGTTGCACGAGGCGGTAGGCCACGGTCTGGAAGGCGACTTTAATCGTCGCGGGACGTCCGTATTCAGCGGTCAGATCGGGCAGCTTGTCTCCTCTGAACTGTGCACCGTTGTGGATGACGGCACCATGCGCGATCGTCGCGGCTCGGTGGCTATCGACGACGAAGGCACGCCAGGCCAGTACAACGTGCTGATCGAAAACGGCGTGCTGAAAGGCTACATGCAGGACAAACTCAACGCGCGCCTGATGGGCGTGGCGCCGACGGGTAATGGCCGTCGTGAATCCTACGCGCACCTGCCGATGCCGCGCATGACCAACACGTACATGCTGCCGGGCAAATCCACGCCGCAGGAGATTATCGAATCCGTCGATTACGGTATCTTTGCGCCAAACTTTGGCGGCGGCCAGGTGGACATTACCTCCGGTAAGTTTGTTTTCTCCACGTCAGAAGCGTATCTGATCGAGAAAGGCAAAGTGACCAAAGCGGTGAAGGGTGCGACGCTGATTGGTTCCGGTATTGAAGCCATGCAGCAGATCTCCATGGTCGGTAACGATCTGAAGCTGGATAACGGCGTGGGCGTCTGCGGTAAAGAGGGCCAGAGCCTGCCGGTTGGTGTAGGCCAGCCAACGCTGAAGGTAGACAACCTGACGGTGGGCGGCACAGCCTGACCTGACCCTGCTTAAAAAAATGGCGCTACTGATGTAGCGCCTTTTTTTAGCGTAAGTTACTCAGCGGTATCTCCGGATCCGGCTCGTGAGTGATGCGATTACGCAAATCACGACGAATGATTTCGATCGACCAGAACCAGATCAGATGGCCCACGATCTCTGACACGTGTTCATACCACGGTAGCTCAAACAGCGGTGGCGTCAGCCCCATCAGAGGGAAGGAGATCATATGAACAAAAAGCTGAGCTAACGCACCCGCCAGCAAACCCTGCCAGAGTTTAATTTTCGGAAAGACTTCCGCAACTACACAATAACCTACAGCGAACACGATTGAGAAAATAATATGTGTTACGCCGACCCAGTTAAATATATGTCCGGCAAATGTATAAACCGCCTCGTTAGGATCGACGACGCCCAGCCAGTCGCGTAAAAATACATAGGGAGGGTTTAAGAAGTTTCGTGAGCAGTCAATCTGGCTGGCGGCTCTTATTAATTGCTCGGGCCCGCATGCGCCGGTGAATACATCGGTGGGACTGCGTGGCGGAAGCGGCACCTCGGCTCCCCATTTGACAAAGGCGGAGACAATCCCTGCAATTAAACCGATGAACGCAGCGAGCCCATAGCGCCTGCGTGAAGGCGGTGTTTGTTCAAATAGATTCATTTGTTTTCCTTGTTTAACATCATCCTGCGGAATTCATTTTATTATTCATATCAGCAACAAATTAATAACAGTCTGAAAGGCTGACTGTTATTAAGGTAAAGGGCAGACGGCGGCAGTGTCAATTCTCTATTCCTGATAGTGACGAAGGAATATTCCAGAATGCAGAGGGGTTTCATCCTGGAAATATTCAACGCTCATATATTTTCAGCGTTAAATCGATTATTCCTTCCTTCTCCCCCGCATCCCCTGAAACAGCTCCGCCACGTCCACAAAATATTCGGTCAGATAGTTAATACACACCTGTACCTTGAGCGGGAGTTTGTCTTTTTCGGTATACAGGGCGTACACCGGACGCGGATCGGACTGGTAGCGCGGGAAGAGGATCTCCAGCACGCCGCTGTTGATCTCGTTGATCACCCACATTAACGGCACGTAGGCGATCCCGGCGCCGGCCACCAGCCAGCGTGAAATGGTCATCGGATCGTTGGTGACAAACCGCCCTTCCGGCAGCAGCCTGGTGGAGATCCCTTCCGGAGCGATCAGCTCAAATTCATTATCGGGCCGCACGCTATACTCCAGCCACGAGTGGTTGGCGAGATCGGCGGGTTTC
The DNA here is from genome assembly GCF_000762975.1 of Enterobacter sp. UCD-UG_FMILLET. Lineage (NCBI taxonomy): Bacteria > Pseudomonadati > Pseudomonadota > Gammaproteobacteria > Enterobacterales > Enterobacteriaceae > Enterobacter > Enterobacter sp. UCD-UG_FMILLET. Next base: position 86,182 of record NZ_JRJC01000014.1, on the reverse strand, counting down.
TCCGGAACACCGTACTGCGCCAGATAGCTTTTCGAGGCGCAGACGACCATCGGCATGCTGCCCAGCCGTCGCGAGAACAGGCTGGAATCCTGCAGTGCGCCGACGCGGATCACCACGTCCAGGCCGTCGGCAATCAGGTCCGGCGCCGGGATACCCGTCACCAGATTAACGGTAAGCCCGGGATATTCTTTCAGCATATCTGCCGTCATGGCAGCGAGAACATTTTGTGCCATAGTTGAAGAACACCCGATGCGCAGCGTGCCGATGGGGGTGTTGTTAAAGGCATAGAGCTGTTCGTGGACATCCTGCACTTCAAGCAGCATGCGGCGACAGCCCTGATAGTAAATTTTACCCGCTTCCGTCAGCCCAATGCTGCGGGTACTGCGGTTGAGCAGCTTGACCTGAAGCTCATCTTCCAGTTTGGACACCGTCTGGCTGATGGATGAGACGCTCATCTGAAGCTGGCGTGCAGCGGCGGTAAACGAGCCCAGCTCAACCACTTTGGCGAAGACCGACATGCGTTTTAAACGTTCCATTGTTCACTCTGGCTTAAAAGTGATTTAGATCACATATTATAGATAACAGCATAACAGTTACGTTAATATATTATTAATTACATAACGGCTGCGCCATTCTCGCCCGGCGTTTCTTGCTCTCCTGCGGTGGCGTGCGCTAAAAAATTCTGAAGCCTGCACTCTCTCTTATCAAGGTCAACATGAGTCTGTTTCCCGTTATCGTGGTGTTCGGTTTGTCGTTCCCACCGATATTTTTCGAGCTTCTTTTATCACTGGCGATCTTCTGGCTGGTGCGCAAGGTGCTGGTCCCTACCGGGATCTACGATTTCGTCTGGCACCCTGCATTGTTCAATACCGCGCTGTATTGCTGCCTGTTTTACCTGATATCGCGCATGTTTGTCTGAGGTTGATGTGAAAACGCTAACAAGAAATATCTCCCGCACTGCCATCACCATGGCGCTGGTTATCCTCGCCTTCATCGCTATTTTCCGCGCCTGGGTTTATTACACCGAATCGCCGTGGACGCGTGATGCACGCTTCAGCGCCGATGTGGTGGCCATCGCCCCCGACGTAGCCGGTCTTATCACGGCGGTTAACGTCCACGATAACCAGCTGGTGAAAAAAGATCAGGTCCTGTTCACCATCGACCAGCCTCGTTACCAGAAAGCGCTGGAAGAGGCGGAAGCGGACGTGGCCTATTATCAGGCGCTCGCTGCGGAGAAACGCCGCGAGGCAGGCCGCCGTAATCAGCTGGGCGTTCAGGCAATGTCCCGCGAAGAGATTGACCAGTCCAACAACGTGCTGCAAACCGTGCTGCACCAGCTGGCGAAAGCGCAGGCAACGCGCGATCTGGCGAAGCTCGATCTCGAGCGCACCGTGATCCGCGCGCCGTCCGATGGCTGGGTCACCAACCTCAACGTCTATGCCGGGGAATTCATTACCCGTGGCTCAACCGCCGTGGCGCTGGTTAAACAGAACTCCTTCTACGTGCTCGCCTATATGGAAGAGACCAAGCTGGAAGGCGTGCGTCCGGGTTACCGGGCTGAAATCACGCCACTCGGCAGCAACCGCGTCTTTAAAGGCACCGTCGACAGCGTTGCCGCAGGGGTGACTAACTCCAGCAGCTCTAACGATGCCAAAGGGATGGCGACGGTCGATTCCAACCTGGAGTGGGTGCGTCTGGCCCAGCGCGTGCCGGTACGTATTCATCTGGATGAACAGCAGGGAAATCTGTGGCCTGCGGGTACCACGGCGACGGTGGTGATTACCGGTGAAAAGGACCGGGATGCCAGCCAGGACTCGTTCTTCCGTAAAATTGCCCACCGCCTGCGCGAGTTTGGTTAATCGCCATGGGTATCTTTTCCATCGCCAGCCAGCACATTCGCTTCGCCGTGAAGCTGGCGTGCGCCATCGTGCTGGCGCTGTTTGTTGGCTTCCACTTCCAGCTTGAAACCCCTCGCTGGGCAGTGCTGACGGCTGCGATTGTCGCGGCAGGCCCGGCCTTTGCCGCGGGCGGGGAACCCTATTCAGGCGCGATCCGCTATCGCGGGATGCTGCGTATCATCGGGACGTTTATCGGCTGCTTCGCGGCGCTGACCATTATTATTTTGATGATCCGCACCCCGCTGCTGATGCTGATGGTCTGCTGCATCTGGGCGGGTTTCTGCACCTGGATCTCGTCTCTGGTGAAAGTGGAGAACTCCTACGCCTGGGGCCTGGCGGGCTATACCGCGCTGATTATTATCATCACCATCCAGTCCGAGCCGCTGCTGGCACCGCAGTTTGCGGTTGAGCGCTGCAGCGAGATTGTGATTGGTATTGTCAGCGCGATCGTCGCTGACCTGCTTTTCTCCCCGCGCTCCATCAAGCAGGAAGTCGACCGTGAGCTTGACGCGCTGATCGTTGCCCAGTATCAGCTGATGCAGCTGTGCATTAAGCATGGCGACAGCGAAGAGGTGGATAAAGCCTGGAGCGGGCTGGTACGTCGTACGCAGGCGCTGGAAGGGATGCGCAGCAATCTTAATATGGAGTCCTCGCGCTGGGCCCGAGCGAATCGTCGCCTTAAAGCCCTCAACACCGTCTCTCTGACGCTGATTACCCAGGCCTGTGAAACCTATCTGATTCAGAACACCCGGCCGGAAGTGGTCACCGATACGTTCCGCGAACTGTTTGCCGAGCCGGTGGAAACCGTGCAGGACGTGCATAAGCAGCTTAAGCGCATGCGCCGGGTGATTGCCTGGACCGGGGAGCGCGACACGCCGGTGACCATCTACACCTGGGTCGGCGCCGCGACGCGCTATCTGCTGCTGAAGCGCGGTGTGATCGGTAACACTAAAATCAGCGCGGCGGAAGAAGAGGTGCTGCAGGGGGAAGTGGTGATCAAGGCGGAATCCGCCGAGCGCCATCACGCGATGGTTAACTTCTGGCGTACGACGCTTGCCTGCATGCTCGGCACGCTGTTCTGGCTGTGGACGGGCTGGACGTCCGGCAGCGGCGCGATGGTGATGATTGCCGTCGTGACCGCACTGGCGATGCGTCTGCCTAACCCGCGTATGGTCGCCATTGATTTCCTTTACGGCACGATTGCCGCGTTGCCGATAGGCGCGCTCTATTTCCTGGTCATCATCCCGTCGACGCAACAGAGCATGCTGCTGCTCTGTATTAGCCTGGCGGTCATGGCGTTCTTTATCGGCATTGAAGTGCAAAAGCGGCGCCTGGGATCGCTGGGGGCGCTGGCGAGTACGATTAACATTATCGTGCTCGATAACCCGATGACCTTTCATTTCAGCCAGTTCCTCGACAGTGCGTTAGGTCAGCTGGTGGGCTGTTTCCTGGCCATGATGGTGATACTGCTGGTGCGGGATAACTCGCAGGCAAGAACGGGCCGCGTGCTGCTGAACCAGTTTGTGTCGGCTGCCGTGTCGTCTTTAACAACCAATACCGCGCGCCGTAAAGAGAACCACCTGCCCGCGCTCTACCAGCAGCTGTTTTTGCTGCTGAACAAGTTCCCGGGCGATATCGCGAAGTTCCGCCTGGCGTTAACCATGATCATCGCACACCAGCGTTTGCGTAACGCGCCCGTGCCGATCAACGACGATCTGTCGGCATACCACCGCCAGCTGCGTCGTACCGCCGATCACGTGCTTTCTGCCAGCAGCGATGACAAACGGCGTCGCTACTTTACGCAGCTTCTTGAAGAGCTCGATACCTATCAGGAAAAGCTCAAGCACTGGGAGGCACCGCCTCAGGTGACCGAGCCGGTAGGACGGCTGGTGTTTATGCTGCATCGCTACCAGAATGCCCTCACTGATAACTGACTGAAGTAAAAAAACCGACGCCAAAAGCGTCGGTTTTTTTGTGGCTATACTTATTCCAGCACGTTCTTACATTTCAGAAAGGGAGAACACATGACGACCCAGGCGCTTCAGGACCACATCCTTTTTCAGACCGGTTATCTGGTCAACGGAATCTGGAAAACGCTGGATACAACCTTTGATGTGCTGAATCCCGCGACCGGCGAGGTCATTGCTAAAGTTGCAAAAGCGGGTAAAGCGCAAACCGAAGACGCTATCGCAGCGGCTACCCAGGCCTTCCCTGCATGGCGTGCCAAAACCGCGAAAGAGCGCTCGGCGATTCTCTACCGCTGGTACGAACTGATTATTGAGAATAAAAGCTGGCTCGGGCGGTTGATGACCACCGAACAGGGCAAACCCCTGAAAGAGGCGGAGGGAGAAGTCGAGTACGCCGCCAGCTTTATCCAGTGGTTTGCTGAAGAGGCCAAACGCGCGAACGGTGAAATTATTCCGCCGATCAAACCCGGCTCGCGCATTCTGGCGACCCGTGAGCCTATTGGTGTGGTTGCGGCGATTACGCCGTGGAACTTCCCGATGGCCATGCTCACCCGCAAGTTAGGCCCGGCGCTTGCGGCCGGATGCACCGGGGTCATTAAACCGGCCAATAACACGCCGCTCAGCGCCTTTGCGCTGCTTACGCTGGCGAAACAGGCCGGAGTGCCCGACGGCGTGCTCAACGCCGTGGCCGGGAATACGCATGAAATCAGCGATGCGATCATGGCCAGCCGCGACGTGCGTAAAATCTCCTTTACCGGCTCAACCTCCGTCGGCAAAACGCTGGTGCGTAACGCCGCGGAAACCATGAAAAAAGTCTCGATGGAGCTGGGGGGAAATGCCCCGTATATCGTTTTTGAGGATGCGGACATCGACGCAGCGGTTAAGGGCGCGATCGCCAACAAGTTCCGCAATGCCGGGCAGGTCTGCGTCAGCGTGAACCGTTTTTATATTCAGGAAACCGTCTACGACAAATTTGTGAATAAACTCGCCGATGCGGTGAATGCGCTGAAGGTGGGTAATGGTCTTGAGGAGGGGGTGGTCGTCGGGCCGCTGATTGAACCTTCTGCGGTCAACAAGGTGCGTGAGCATGTCGACGATGCCGTTGCCCGGGGCGCGACCATCCTGGCAGGGGGTAAGCCTCATCCGCTTGGCGGGAATTTCTGGATGCCAACCGTACTGGGCGACTGCCATGAGGGCATGAAGCTGGCAGAAGAAGAGACGTTTGGCCCGGTGGCGGCGTGCTTCCGTTTCACCTCGGAAGATGAAGTCATCCAGCGCGCCAACAACACCCCTTATGGGCTGGCGGCTTACTTCTACACCCAGAATCTCTCACGGGTCTTCCGCGTTTCACAGGCCATCGAGAGCGGGATGATCGGCATCAACGAGTGCGCCGTCTCCACGGAGCTCGGCCCCTTTGGCGGCGTAAAAGAGTCAGGCCTTGGACGAGAGGGCTCCGTGCTGGGGCTGGAAGAGTATCTGGAAGTTAAAACCCTGCATATTGGGGGATTATAATAGACAGGGCGGCATCTGCCGCTCGCCTGGACTGGGTGGCTGGCAATGAAAACCTATACGTTTGATTTTGACGAGATCGACAGTCAGGAAGACTTCTACCGTGAATTTATCCGGGTGTTTGATCTTGAGCGGGAAAGCGTGACGAATCTGGATACGCTGTGGGACGTGGTCACCGGCAGTCTGTTGCCGCTACCGCTGGAAATTGAGTTCATCCATTTGCCCGATAAGCTGCGAAGACGTTTTGGTGCGCTGATCTTGCTGTTCGATGAAGCGGAAGAAGAGCTTGAAGGGCAGCTGCGCTTTAACGCTCGGCATTGAATGAAAAAAAAAGCCCCTGACCATGAGGCCAGGGGCAAGTCGTATGATGAGATACGACGAGGGTTTATTTATACAGCTCTGCCGTTGCATGCCAGTGGTCACCCTGATTCAGTTCGGTGACGCGATAGCTGCTGGCGCCTGCTTTTTCAGCTTTGGCGGCAAGTTCATGACGAATATCCATCGGTGAACCGGTGACAGACGTTACGGAGACGCTGCCCATACGCTGTAGATTTTGTGCCTGGTCGGCATTTACCTGCTGTACCGCTGCGCTCGCGCCGAAAGAGAGAACGGATGCCAGACCGAGGGTTGCGATGATCAATTTGGTTTTCATAGTCTTTACTCCTGAATAGGGTTTTTACTCAACGGCGAGAAGGGTTGAACCGCTATTTTTATGCCTGGTGCCGTTGAGTGGAGATTTACGTTTTCAGCTATTACTAAAACTTATTTGTACAGCTCAGCGGTGGCGTGCCAGTGGTCACCAGAACGCGCTTCGATGATGCGATAGGATGACGCACCCTGTTCTTCCGCTTTTTTGTTCAGCATCTCATGCATGTCCATTGGCGATGTGCCGACCGCGCCGACAGAAACCGTACCGATGGCCTGGCGGGATTGCGCCTGGTCAGCATTGATAGAGTCTGCTGCGAAAGCACCGAATGACAGGACGGACAGGACGCTGAGCGCCGCTACAGTTGATTTGATTTTCATGATTCTTACCTCGTCGAATTTTTTAGTGGGGTCTTGTTTCGTGACCCTCATCACAAAATCAAGTATACACTAATAACGGTAAAAATTAATACCAGGCTAATGGTTTCCTTTGTTATTACGTATTAAGTAGTCTATTTTTTATAACCAAATTGCATAATATTGGGCGTTTTTTGTTCAGTTTGGATAGCTATATCTAATTAAATCATATGGATATCAGCTTTTGATTTTTTGTGCGATTTTTTGATTTAGCATTCACCAGATCAATGTTAATGGGTGGTAAAAAGCACTATTTGTCAAAGTGAAGGGCAGTACAAAAGAGGGGAGAACGCAGCGGAAGCAGAACGATCCCCGCAGCGACGCTACGGGGAGAGGGGATTAGAGTTCCTGCTCGAACAGTACCAGAATGGCTTCGTGGAGATCTTTCACGGAGAAACCGTTAGCCGGTGTGGTAAAGATGGTGTCATCACCGGCGATAGTCCCGAGGATACCTTCCGTTTTACCCAGCGAGTCCAGCATGCGGGCAATCAGCTGCGCGGCACCCGGGCTTGTGTGGATCACCACGACGGCGTCGTTATGATCGATATCCAGAACCAGGTTTTTGAGCGGGCTGGAGGTGGTCGGCACGCCAAGTTCTGCCGGCAGGCAATAGACCATCTCCATCTTGGCGTTACGCGTACGCACCGCGCCAAATTTCGTTAACATGCGGGAGACTTTCGACTGATTGATGTTATCGAAGCCTTGTTCCTGCAGCGCCTGAACAATTTCTCCCTGAGAACTGAATTTCTCTTCTTTGAGTAGCGCCTTAAACGCCTTTACTAATTCTTCTTGCTTAGACGAGCTTCGCATAAGTCACCCGGAATATGACGATAGAAACAACATTATTATGCATGTGGATGAATTTTTATGCAAATTATCTACTCAGCGCCAGGCTGAAATAATGTTATGAAAGGGAGTGATTTTATCAGATTTCGTTATCAGAAAACATGCCTGGGTCACGCCGCGCAAATAAGCTTAAAAGTAAATTAAATGTTATCAAAATGATGTTGTTTTGGTGGCGGGGCAGGGTGTATTGTAACCACCTCTTAATGCGTTGCCCTCTGTCGTCAGATAGTTTTCTGGTGAGAGATAAAGTCGCGTGACCTCAAATTCTTTAGCTACGAAAATTGTAATTATTTACTTGCTGAATTATGGTCGCCGCAACGGATTTACAGATACTTAAGTTAACCATAATAAGGAGTTTAGGATGAAAGTCGCAGTCCTCGGCGCTGCTGGTGGTATCGGCCAGGCGCTTGCCCTACTACTGAAAACCCAACTGCCTTCAGGCTCAGAACTCTCCCTGTACGATATTGCTCCGGTAACCCCAGGCGTGGCGGTTGACCTGAGCCACATCCCAACTGCTGTAAAAATCAAAGGCTTCTCCGGTGAAGATGCACGTCCTGCGCTGCAGGGTGCCGACGTGGTGCTGATTTCTGCAGGCGTGGCGCGTAAGCCAGGCATGGATCGTTCAGACCTGTTCAACGTCAACGCGGGCATCGTGAAAAACCTGGTGCAGCAGATTGCAGAAATCTGCCCGAAAGCATGCATCGGTATCATCACTAACCCGGTGAACACCACCGTGGCTATCGCGGCAGAAGTGCTGAAGAAAGCGGGTGTTTACGACAAAAACAAACTGTTCGGCGTAACCACGCTGGATATCATCCGTTCCAACACCTTTGTTGCTGAGCTGAAAGGCAAACAGCCAACAGAAGTGGAAGTACCGGTCATCGGCGGTCACTCTGGCGTCACCATCCTGCCTCTGCTGTCGCAGATCCCAGGCGTGAGCTTCACCGAGCAGGAAGTGGCTGACCTGACCAAACGCATCCAGAACGCGGGCACCGAAGTGGTGGAAGCGAAGGCGGGCGGCGGTTCTGCAACCCTGTCTATGGGCCAGGCGGCTGCACGTTTCGGTCTGTCACTGGTTCGCGCTCTGCAGGGCGAGAAAGGCGTTGTTGAATGCGCTTACGTTGAAGGCGATGGCGAACACGCTCGCTTCTTCTCTCAGCCGCTGCTGCTGGGTAAAAACGGTATCGAAGAGCGTAAATCTATTGGTACGCTGAGCGCGTTTGAACAACACGCGATGGAAGGCATGCTGGATACGCTGAAGAAAGATATCACCCTGGGCGAAGAGTTCGTTAACAAGTAATACGAACCGTCTCCCGGCAAAAAAACCGAAGCACTTACTGGCTTCGGTTTTTTTATGCCTGTCAGTTAGTGGCCGGGTATTCCTGAATCGTCACGTGCAGCGTCAGTTTCTTATCGTTGCGCATGACCTCAACCGGGATGATAGAACCCGGGCGAATTTCTGCCACCTGATCCATCGTCTCCAGCGCAGAGACCGCTGGCGTGCCGTTGACCGACACAATGACATCGTTTACCTGAATCCCCGCGTTGGCCGCCGGACCACCCGGTGCCACCTCGTTAACCACGATGCCCTGAATCTGATCGATACCGCCGCCCTGGGTATGCATCGGCGCAATTTCGCGCCCGCCGATACCGATATAGCCGCGGATCACGCGTCCGTCGCGGATCAGCTTATCCATAATTTTGGTCGCCAGCTGGAACGGAATGGCGAAGCCGATCCCTTCTGGCGTCTCACCATCGTTACTTTTATCGAACGAGAGGGTATTGATACCCATCAGCTCGCCCAGCGAGTTGACCAGCGCCCCGCCGGAGTTACCGTGGTTGATGGAGGCATCGGTTTGCAGGAAGTTCTGCCGCCCGGAGGGGTTCAAACCGATACGACCGGTCGCGCTGATAATCCCCTGTGTGATGGTCTGACCAAGGTTGTAAGGGTTACCGATAGCCAGTACGACGTCACCAATATGCGGGGTACGTTTACGGTTGATCGGGATGACCGGCAAACCGCCCGTGGCGTTAATCTTCAGGACGGCCAGGTCGGTCAGGCTGTCAGAGCCAACGAGTAACGCCTCAAACACGCGGCCATCCTGCAGAGCGACGATGATCTGGTCGGCATCGTTAATCACGTGCTTGTTGGTAATAATGTAGCCGCGCTCGTCCATGATCACGCCGGAGCCGAGGGTGCGGATCTCCAGCTGGTTATGGGCTGAGGTATTCAGGCCACGGTTATAGACGTTAACCACGGCAGGTGCGGCACGGCGGACGGCCTGGTTATAGGTGGCCGGCGTTTCATCCGTGCTATCGAACTGGGGAGCCGACAGTTTATTGAATTGACGTAATGACGGCAGCGCCAGCAGCAGCAGGCCAGCGACAATCAAACCGATGACAGTAGAACGTAAGAGCTTTAAAAGCATGATGCGCGTGTCGTTAAAAAAGGAACGATTTGCAGCATAACATGAGTTATCCGGACATCACACGCAGCGGTGATGTCCGGGTCGCAAATGCTTAGCGCAACAGAATATAGATGGACTCATTGCCACGCATGACCTGCAGGGCAATAACCGCCGGTTTAGTTTCCAGCACCTTGCGCAGTTCAGCAATAGACTGCACGCGGTTGCGGTTTACACCGATAATCACGTCATCCTGATGCAATCCGGCCTGTGCGGCAGGGCTGCTCTTCTCGACGGTGTCGATGCTAATGCCTTTCGTACCGTCCTTCAGCTGCCCGTCGCTCAACGTCGCCCCCTGCAGCGCCGGGGCGATAAGCTCCGCACTGGCCGAGGATGAGGTGCTCTTATCCAGCGTCACTTCAACGTCAAGCGGCTTGCCGTCACGTATCAGGCCCAGCTTCACTTTGGCGCCAGGTTCCGTCGTGGCAATCCGTGAACGCAGTTCTGCAAAGCTGTTCAGCGGTTTGTCGTTCAGGCTGACGATCACATCCCCCGATTTCACGCCCGCTTTTGCCGAGCCGGAGTTTGGCAGCACTTCACTGACAAACGCTCCGCGCTGTACGTTGATATTGAACGCTTTTGCGATATCCGCGCTCATCTCCATCCCTTTAATACCCAGCAGCCCGCGTTTGATTTCACCGAACTGGATCAGCTGCTGCGCCAGGGTTTTGGCCATATTGCTGGGGATAGCAAAACCGATCCCGATGCTGCCGCCGCCCGGGGCCAGAATCGCCGTGTTAATCCCAATCAGCTCACCGTTAAGGTTGAGCAATGCCCCGCCGGAGTTACCACGGTTGATGGAGGCATCGGTCTGGATAAAGTTTTCCAGCCCTTCCAGATTGAGGCCGCTGCGCCCGAGCGCCGAGACGATCCCGGAGGTGGCGGTCTGCCCTAAACCAAAGGGGTTGCCCACGGCGACGGCAAAGTCGCCGACGCGCAGTTTGTCTGAATCCACAATGGCAATCTGGGTCAGATTGCTCGGGTTTTGCACCTGCAGCAGCGCGATGTCGCTCTGGTCATCGCCGCCGATCAGTTTGGCATCAAATTCACGGCCATCGTTCAGCTGGACGCTGATCTTATCGGCCTGGCTGATGACGTGGTTGTTGGTCAGGATATAGCCTTTTGCTGCATCAATAATGACGCCAGAACCCAGGCCTTCAAAAGGCTGAGCCTGCTGGTCGGGAGACTCATCGCCAAAATATTTTTTCAGTTCTTCAGGGACGCGTTGGCTTTGTACTGCGGTGCCCTCAACCTGAACGCTGACGACCGCTGGCAACACTTTTTCCAGCACAGGCGCGAGGCTTGGAATGGCCGCCTGGCCAGGCACCTGGGAGGGAAGGGCGGCAAATACAGGGACGGACGCCGAGAGAGATAACCCGACACTTAACGCGATAGCGCTCAACAGCTGGTTTTTTTTCTTCATCGATGTTGACTCTCGTAACCTGGAATAAAGGAAAAACGGCCCTAAAAACACGTTGATGTTATTGAATTCTAAACCGCTGAACAATGAGGTGTTTAACTAAATGATAGCTGGGGTCATCAGGAAAGGACGGGCGCAATCGCTGCGCCCGTAAAATAAATTCTGGTTGTGCGATTAATCGCGTTTTACACCGCCGCGCAGCAGGCCGGACGCGCCATCGGAATAGTCGCGAGGCATCTGAACGGGCGCCTGATCGTTACCGGCTTCAGAGTCTGCCAGACGGTTGCGGAACGGGTTGGTTTCCGCGGTCATTTCCGGCAGCAGGCTGCTGGAGCTTTTTGCCATATGTTGATACAGCTGACGATAGTCGGTCGCCATGTTGTCCAGCAGCTCGGCGCTACGGGCAAAATGGCTGACCAGCTCTTCACGATACTCTTCCAGTTCAGCTTTGTTCTTTTCCAGTTCGTACTGCAGTGACTGCTGCTGACGCAATTTGCGATTACCGAAACGCATGGCCACAGCACCGATGACGATGCCGACGACTAAACCGATTAGCGCATATTCCCAGGTCATGAACTTCTCCCGTTGTCTTGTTGTTCCGTAGGGTGTTGGCTCGGCTCCTGCCTGTGCCTGATAATGCCACTATAACCGCTATTTCTGCAGAAGTGGAATCCTGACGTATCATCGCGTAGTGTAGAACGGCCTTTTTTTCATCAGTCACGTCTGCTGGTGAGCGTTAATTGAAGGAATAACAATAAGATTATGCAAAACCTGTCCCCTGCATCGCGTTATCAACTGGCCCTTAACGAGGGCACTCATCAGCCTGACGACGTTCAACGTGAGGCGGTAAACCGTCTGGAGATAATTTATCAGGAGCTCACGGCAAAACCCGCCGAAGTCGAACAGAACGGCGGGCTAAAGGCGGCGTTTGGGCGGTTGCTCGGTAAAAAAGTGCCACAGGCTCACGCGCCGGTGCGCGGTTTATATATGTGGGGCGGGGTCGGTCGTGGAAAAACCTGGCTGATGGACCTGTTTTATCTGAGCCTGCCTGGCGCACGTAAACAGCGTCTGCACTTCCATCGTTTTATGCTGCGGGTGCATGAAGAGCTGACCGCACTGCAGGGCAAAAGCGATCCGCTGGAGATTGTGGCCGACCGGTTCAAGGCGGAAACGGACGTACTCTGCTTCGATGAGTTTTTTGTGTCTGACATCACCGATGCCATGCTGTTAGGCGGCCTGATGAAAGCCCTTTTTGCCCGCGGGATCACGCTGGTGGCCACGTCGAATATCCCGCCGGACGAGCTGTACCGCAACGGCCTGCAGCGGGCACGCTTCCTGCCCGCCATCGATGCCATCAAGCAGCACTGCGACATCATGAACGTCGATGCAGGTGTCGATTATCGTCTGCGCACGCTGACCCAGGCGCACCTGTGGCTTTCGCCGTTAAATGCAGAGACCACCCGCGAGATGGATACACTCTGGCTGGCGCTGGCGGGAGCAAAACGCGAGCACGCTCCGGAACTTGAGATTAACCATCGCCCGCTGCCCACGCTTGGCGTCGAAAACCAAACGCTGGCGGTCTCCTTTACGACGCTCTGCGTGGATGCCCGCAGCCAGCACGACTATATTGCGCTTTCGCGTCTGTTCCACACCGTGATGGTGCTGGGCGTGCCGGTGATGACGCGGCTGATGGAGAGCGAAGCACGGCGCTTTATTGCGCTGGTGGACGAGTTTTATGAGCGGCACGTCAAGCTGGTGGTCAGCGCCGAGGTACCTTTATATGAGATTTACCAGGGCGAGCGGCTGAAGTTTGAGTTCCAGCGCTGCCTGTCGCGCCTGCAGGAGATGCAGAGTGAGGAATACCTGAAGCTGGAGCATATGCCATAAATGCCACCCTCTCCCTGTGGGAGAGGGGCTGGGTGGGAGGGCACCAGACCGCACATCACTCACCCCCGAAAAACCCATTCCAAATCACATTTAAGGGTCGATCTTTGACCTCAACTTCTCTATAATCTTGCGACCCCACGTTACGAGAAGGTTTTTTTCCCGAAACTTTCTATGTGTCGGCATGTGCTATTCGAAGGGGTAGGTTTGCCGGACTTTGTCGTGTGAACCTCAACTGACTAAACGTTTGGGTGTTCACCAACGTGTAACTTATTATTTGGGTAAGCTTTTAATGAAAACTTTTACAGCTAAACCAGAAACCGTACAGCGCGACTGGTATGTTGTTGACGCGACCGGTAAAACTCTGGGCCGTCTGGCTACTGAACTGGCTCGTCGCCTGCGCGGTAAGCATAAAGCGGAATACACTCCGCACGTTGATACCGGTGATTACATCATCGTTCTGAACGCTGATAAAGTTGCTGTAACCGGCAACAAGCGTACTGACAAAATGTACTACCACCACACCGGCCACATCGGTGGTATCAAAGAAGCGACCTTTGAAGAGATGATTGCCCGCCGTCCTGAGCGTGTGATTGAAATCGCGGTTAAAGGCATGCTGCCAAAAGGCCCGCTGGGTCGTGCTATGTTCCGTAAACTGAAAGTTTACGCAGGCAACGAGCACAACCACGCGGCACAGCAACCGCAAGTTCTTGACATCTAATCGGGATTATAGGCAATGGCTGAAAATCAATACTACGGCACTGGTCGCCGCAAAAGTTCCGCAGCTCGCGTTTTCATCAAACCGGGCAGTGGTAAAATCGTAATCAACCAGCGTTCTCTGGAACAATACTTCGGTCGCGAAACTGCCCGCATGGTAGTTCGCCAGCCGCTGGAACTGGTTGACATGGTAGAAAAACTGGATCTGTACATCACCGTTAAAGGTGGTGGTATCTCCGGTCAGGCAGGTGCGATCCGTCACGGTATCACCCGCGCTCTGATGGAGTACGACGAATCCCTGCGTTCTGAACTGCGTAAAGCTGGCTTCGTTACTCGTGACGCGCGTCAGGTTGAACGTAAGAAAGTGGGTCTGCGTAAAGCACGTCGTCGTCCACAGTTCTCCAAACGTTAATCCATTCTGCTTACGCAGAACGATTGGCGAAAAACCCGCTTCGGCGGGTTTTTTTATGGATAATGCGCAGGTTATCCACAATATCCATGCATATATCTTCTCTTTTTCCACATTTCCAGAATCCCCTCACCACAAAGCCATCAAAATCTGGTAAACTATCATCCAATTTTCTGCCCAAATATCGGTGAATACTCGATTTTTGTTCGTTTCTTGAACAATGTGTTTTCTCTGGGATGGGCGATACAACATCTGGCTGGCCCCTGTTGGGCTGGTAGCAGTAAAAATTCTGAATATACCTGGAGGTTTTCATGGCTGTCGCTGCCAACAAACGTTCGGTAATGACGCTGTTTTCTGGTCCTACTGACATTTATAGCCATCAGGTTCGTATCGTGCTGGCCGAGAAGGGTGTCAGTTTTGAGATCGAGCATGTGGAAAAGGATAACCCGCCTCAGGATCTGATCGATCTCAACCCGAGCCAAAGCGTACCGACGCTGGTGGATCGCGAGCTGACCCTGTGGGAATCCCGTATCATTATGGAATATCTGGATGAGCGTTTCCCGCATCCGCCACTGATGCCTGTTTACCCTGTCGCGCGTGGTGAAAGCCGCCTGTACATGCAGCGTATCGAAAAAGACTGGTACTCGCTGATGAACGTAATTACCAGCGGTTCCGCTTCTGAAGCTGACGCTGCACGTAAGCAACTGCGTGAAGAGCTGCTGGCAATCGCCCCTGTGTTTGGTCAGAAACCATTCTTCCTGAGCGATGAGTTCAGCCTGGTGGATTGCTACCTGGCACCGCTGCTGTGGCGTCTGCCAACCTTGGGCGTAGAGTTCAGCGGTCCTGGCGCGAAAGAGCTGAAGGGCTATATGACTCGCGTATTTGAACGCGACTCTTTCCTGGCATCTTTAACTGAACCGGAACGTGAAATGCGTCTCGGCCGAGGCTAATGACTGTGGAAATGTCACAACTTACCCCACGCCGTCCTTATCTGCTGCGCGCCTTCTATGAATGGCTGCTGGATAACCAGCTCACGCCGCACCTGGTTGTGGATGTGACGTTGCCGGGCGTGCTGGTTCCAATGGAATACGCGCGTGACGGACAAATCGTACTGAACATTGCGCCGCGTGCGGTGGGCAACCTGGAGCTGGCAAACGATGAAGTGCGCTTCAACGCGCGTTTCGGCGGCGTGCCGCGTCAGGTTTCCGTACCTCTGGCAGCCGTGCTGGCTATCTACGCGCGTGAAAACGGTGCGGGTACCATGTTCGAGCCGGAAGCGGCGTATGATGAAGATGTTACCAGCCTGAATGATGACAACGCATCCGACGAGCGCGAAAGCGACACGGTGATGTCACTTATCGATGGCGATAAACCCGATCATCACGACGACAATGATCCTGATGACGATCCGCCTCCGCGCGGTGGTCGTCCGGCTCTTCGCGTCGTGAAATAAAAAACAGGCCCAATCGGGCCTGTTTTTTTTACACTTCCAGGTAGTTCAGGATCCCGTCAGCCGCTTTACGACCTTCGGCAATCGCCGTGACCACCAGGTCAGAACCGCGAACGATATCGCCACCGGCGAAGATTTTCGGGTTGCTGGTCTGGAATGCGTTGTCGCTGCCTTCTGGCGCAATCACTCGGCCCTGCGAATCCAGCTCAACACTGTGCTTCGCCAGCCATTCCATGCTGTGAGGACGGAAACCGAACGCCATCACCACGGCATCGGCCGGGATCACGTGCTCAGAACCGGCGACGATCTCGGCGCGACGACGGCCTTTCGCATCCGGTGCGCCCATCTCAGTGCGCGCCATCTTCACGCCGCTCACTTTACCGTTGGCATTCACTTCAATACCCAGAGGCTGGATGTTGAACTGGAACTCCACACCCTCTTCACGCGCGTTTTTCACTTCGCGCTTAGAGCCCGGCATGTTCTCTTCGTCACGACGATAGGCGCAGATCACGTGTGCCGCATTCTGACGGATGGAGGTACGCACGCAGTCCATCGCGGTATCACCGCCGCCCAACACCACCACGCGTTTGCCTTCCATGCTGACGAACGGCTCGTCGGCGGTTTCGCCGTAGCCCATGATCTGCTTGGTGTTGGCAATCAGGAACGGCAGTGCGTCAAACACGCCCGGCGCGTCTTCGTTCTCCAGACCGCCGCGCATGGACTGATATGTCCCCACGCCCAGGAACACGGCGTCGTAATCCTTCAGCAGGTCGTCGAGCTGCACGTCGCGGCCCACTTCCACGTTCAGTTTGAACTCAATGCCCATGCCGGTGAAGATTTCACGGCGACGGGTCATGACCTCTTTTTCCAGCTTGAAGGCCGGGATGCCGAAGGTCAGCAGACCGCCGATTTCCGGATGGCGGTCAAAGACCACCGCCTTCACGCCGTTCCGGGTCAGCACGTCCGCACAGGCCAGGCCCGCCGGGCCC
Source organism: Enterobacter sp. UCD-UG_FMILLET (assembly GCF_000762975.1). NCBI lineage: Bacteria > Pseudomonadati > Pseudomonadota > Gammaproteobacteria > Enterobacterales > Enterobacteriaceae > Enterobacter > Enterobacter sp. UCD-UG_FMILLET. Next base: position 69,566 of record NZ_JRJC01000014.1, on the reverse strand, counting down.
GCGCCGATGATTGCCACGCGCTTGTCGGTTTGCTTCACGCCGGTCATGTCCGGACGCCAGCCCATTTCGAACGCTTTATCGTTGATATAGCGCTCGATGTTGCCGATGGTCACCGCACCGAACTCGTCGTTCAGCGTACAGGAACCTTCACACAGACGGTCCTGAGGGCACACGCGGCCGCACACTTCCGGCAGGGTGTTGGTCTGGTGAGACAGCTCGGCGGCTTCAAAAATACGCCCTTCGTTGGCCAGCTTCAGCCAGTTCGGGATGTAGTTGTGTACCGGGCATTTCCACTCACAGTAAGGGTTACCGCACGACAGGCAGCGGTCTGCCTGTGCTTTGGCCTGGCCTTCTGAAAACGGCTCGTAGATTTCAACAAATTCAATTTTGCGGATCTTCAGCGGTTTCTTTGGCGGATCAACACGCTGCAGGTCGATAAACTGGTATACGTTCTGGCTCATCTGAATTCCTTACTGCGCCTGCACGCGCAGCTCTGCTGCGCTACGACTACGGTGACCCAACAGGGCTTTAACATCGCTGGACTTCGGCTTAACCAGCGCGAATTTCGCAGAGAACGCCGGCCAGTTCGCCAGGATCTCTTCGCCACGCGAAGAACCGGTATGCTGCACGTGTTCGGTAATCAAACCGCGCAGGTGTTCTTCGTGAATGGCCAGCGTATCAACGTCCAGTACTTCCACCAGCTCCGGGTTCACGCGTTTGCGGAACTCACCGTCTTCATCCAGGACGTAGGCAAAACCGCCCGTCATGCCCGCGCCGAAGTTCACGCCGGTTTTACCCAGAACGCAAACAATCCCGCCCGTCATGTATTCACAACCGTTATCGCCAATGCCTTCCACCACGGTGATAGCACCGGAGTTACGCACCGCAAAACGCTCACCCGCACGGCCTGCTGCAAACAGACGACCGCCGGTCGCGCCGTACAGACAGGTGTTACCGATGATGCTGGCTTCATGGCTGCGGAAGGCTGAGCCGACCGGAGGACGCACCGCCAGCAGACCGCCCGCCATGCCTTTACCGACGTAGTCGTTGGCATCGCCGGTCAGATACAGCTCAACGCCGCCTGCGTTCCATACGCCGAAGCTCTGACCCGCGGTACCGCTGAAGTGCGCGGTAATTGGATCTGCTGCCAGCCCCTGGTCACCGTGCGTTTGCGCGATGTAGCCGGAAAGGGAGGCACCCACGGAGCGGTCGGTGTTGCGGATATCAAACCAGAACGTTTTGCTCTGCTTGTCGTCCACGTACGGCTTCGCCTGCTGCAGCAGCTGGGCGTTCAGCACGCCGTTATCGAACGGCGGGTTGTTCTCGGTGCAGTAGACCGCTTTGCCGGGATGCGGCTGCGCGGTTTCCAGCAGCTTGCTCAACTCCAGCTTCTGCTGCTTGGCGGTGAAGCCTTCCAGCTCTTTCAGCAGGTCGGTACGCCCAATCAGGTCCACCAGACGCTTCACGCCCAGCTGCGCCATCAGCTCGCGGGTTTCGCGGGCGATGAACTCAAAGTAGTTGGTCACTTTGAACGGCAGACCGTGATAGTGGTTCTTACGCAGCTTCTCGTCCTGGGTAGCCACGCCGGTTGCGCAGTTGTTCAGGTGGCAAATACGCAGGTATTTACAGCCGAGCGCAACCATTGGGCCGGTACCGAAGCCGAAGCTTTCCGCGCCGAGGATCGCCGCTTTGATGATGTCGAGGCCCGTTTTCAGGCCACCGTCCACCTGCAGGCGGATCTTGTGACGCAGACCGTTAGCCACCAGCGCCTGCTGGGTTTCCACCAGGCCAAGCTCCCACGGGCAGCCCGCGTATTTCACGGAGGAGAGCGGGCTTGCGCCGGTGCCGCCGTCGTAGCCGGCGATGGTGATCAGGTCCGCATAGGCTTTCGCCACGCCGGTAGCGATGGTGCCGACGCCCGGTTCGGAAACCAGCTTCACGGAGATCATCGCCTTCGGGTTGACCTGCTTCAGGTCGAAAATTAGCTGCGCCAGGTCCTCGATAGAGTAGATATCGTGGTGCGGCGGCGGGGAGATCAGCGTCACGCCCGGCACGGAATAGCGCAGTTTGGCGATGTACGGAGTAACTTTATCACCCGGCAGCTGGCCGCCTTCGCCCGGTTTAGCACCCTGAGCGACTTTAATCTGGATCACGTCGGCGTTGACCAGGTACGCAGGCGTCACGCCAAAGCGACCGGATGCTACCTGCTTGATACGGGACACTTTATTAGTGCCGTAACGGGCCGGATCTTCACCGCCTTCGCCGGAGTTGGAGTTGCCGCCGATGCTGTTCATGGCTTCCGCCAGCGCTTCGTGGGCTTCCGGGCTCAGCGCGCCGATGGACATCGCCGCGGTATCGAAGCGTTTGAACAGTTCGGATGCAGGCTCAACCTCGTCAATGCTGACCGCTTCATCGCCCGGATTGAGGGCAATGAGGTCGCGCAGCGTTGCCGCCGGACGGTTGTTTACCAGCTCAGCGTACTGCTGGTAATCGCTGTATTCACCGCTCTGAACCGCCTGCTGCAGCGTGCGCACCACGTCCGGGTTGTAGGCGTGGTATTCGCCGCCGTGAACGTATTTCAGCAGACCGCCCTGATCCAGCGGCTTACGTGCCAGCCACGCGCGTTTGGACAGGTTCACCAGATCCTGCTGGAAGTCAGCAAAACCGGCGCCGCCGATGCGGCTGACCACGCCCTGGAAGCAGAGGTTGGCGACCTCGTCATGCAGGCCGACCGCTTCAAACAGCTTCGAACAGCGGTAGGAGGCAATGGTCGAGATGCCCATTTTGGACATGATCTTGTACAGGCCTTTATTGATGCCGTTACGGTAGTTCAGCATCACCGCGCGGTAATCTTTGTCGATCGCGCAGGTATCCACCAGACGGGCCAGCGTTTCGTAGGCCAGGTACGGGTAAATCGCCGTCGCGCCAAAGCCTAACAGCACGGCAAAGTGGTGCGGGTCGCGTGCGCTGGCGGTTTCCACAATGATGTTGGCGTCACAGCGCAGGCTCTTGTCGACCAGACGCGTCTGGATAGCGCCGACCGCCATCGGGGCAGGCACCGGCAGACGGTTTTTCGCGATATTGCGGTCGGACAGCACCAGCAGAACGGTACCGTTACGCACCATCTGTTCGGCTTTGTCACACAGCGCATTCACCGTCTCTTCGAGGCTCGCTTCGGTCACGTCGAAGGTAATATCGAGCGTGTCGGCGCGGTAGTGCTCCTCTTTCATGGTGGTGAGCTGTTTGAAATCGGAGTACAGCAGGATCGGCGATTTAAAGGTCAGACGGTGCGCCTGGCCTTCGGCCTCGCAGAAGACGTTCATCTCGCGACCGATGCTGGTGGCCAGCGACATCACGTGCGCTTCGCGCAGCGGGTCGATCGGCGGGTTGGTCACCTGCGCGAACTGCTGGCGGAAGTAATCGTAAATGATGCGCGGCTGGCTGGAGAGCACGGCAAACGGGGTATCGTCACCCATTGAGCCGACCGCTTCCTGGCCGTTTTCACCAAGCACGCGAATAACGGAGTCCAGCTCTTCTGCGCTGTAGTTAAACTGTTTCTGGAAGCTTGCAAGCGTATCGTCGTCCAGTTCGCGGCGACCCACTTCTTCATCCGATAAATCTTCGAACGGCACCAGGCGACGCACGTTCTTCTCCATCCACTCTTTGTACGGATGGCGGCTTTTCAGATCGTGATCGGTTTCGGCAGAGTGCAGAATGCGCCCGCCGCGGGTGTCGATAACCATCAGCTCGCCCGGGCCGACGCGGCCCTTCTCGACCACTTCGTCAGGCTGGTAATCCCAGATACCGACTTCAGAGGCGCAGGTGATGAGCTTGTCTTTGGTGATGACGTAGCGCGCCGGGCGCAGACCGTTACGGTCCAGGTTACAGGCGGCAAAACGGCCGTCGGACATGACGATGCCCGCCGGGCCGTCCCACGGCTCCATGTGCATGGAGTTGAAGTCGAAGAACGCGCGCAGCTCAGGGTCCATATCCGGGTTGTTCTGCCAGGCCGGTGGCACGAGCAGACGCATGGCGCGCACGATGTCCATCCCGCCTGCCAGCAGCAGTTCCAGCATGTTATCCATGGAGCTGGAGTCAGAGCCGGTTTCGTTCACGAACGGCGCGGCATCGTGCAGGTCAGGGATCAGCGGCGTCTGGAATTTATAGGTACGGGCGCGGGCCCACTGGCGGTTACCGGTGATGGTGTTAATCTCGCCGTTATGCGCCAGGTAGCGGAACGGCTGAGCCAGCGGCCAGCGTGGAACGGTGTTGGTGGAGAAGCGCTGGTGGAACAGGCAAATGGCCGATTCCAGACGCAGGTCCGCCAGGTCCAGGTAGAAGCGCGGCAGGTCAGCCGGCATACACAGACCTTTATAGATGTTCACCAGGTTAGAGAGGCTACAGACGTAGAACTCTTTATCGTCCTGGAGACGTTTTTCAATGCGGCGGCGGGCGATAAACAGACGGCGTTCCATATCACGCGGACGCCAGCCCGCAGGCGCGTTGACGAAAATCTGTTCAATACGAGGCAGCGAGGAGAGGGCGATTTCACCGAGCACCCCTTCGTTGGTTGGCACATCGCGCCAGCCGACAATCGACAGGGTTTCACGCTGAAGTTCTTCTTCGACGATGCGGCGTGAGGCGGCAGCCTTTTCAGGATCCTGGTCCAGGAACAGCATGCCGACAGCGTAGTTTTTGGCTAAACGCCAGCCGCGCTCTTCCGCCACGATGCGGAAGAAACGATCCGGTTTTTGCAGCAGCAGGCCGCAACCGTCGCCAGTTTTACCATCGGCAAGGATGGCACCACGGTGCTGCATACGGGCCAGTGCGTGAATAGCGGTACGCACTACCTTGTGGCTAGGTTCGCCTTCTATGTGGGCGATCAGGCCGAAACCACAGTTATCCTTCTCAAGGGATTTATCGTACAACATATCAGTGAACCTCCCCAGGCTCGTCGGGCTTCCCACTGAACTTTACCGTGGCGCACAGGCGCAGAAAGAGCATGGCGACGGGGTTTGCGTTTCATACGCGGACCTCGCATTCGCCCTCTTTTTCATCCTTTCGCGCAGGTAAACAAGTTTGAGGACTTGCTTCAGAGGGAATCTCAATTACTGCATAAATATGATGAGCAGGCCGCTCATCCAGAAAGCTTCCAGCGGATTTCCAACTTATCGGGAATTGGTACACAGGTCAAATGGCAATCTTATTTATACAAAAATGTGCTAAATAGAGTTTATCTGTTTGTTATTAAAGGGTATTTAACTATTTTTACATTGATTGAATGCCCTGACAGGACGCAGAGGAGTGTGATCTGACTCACTATATGAAAGCGGTATTATCAATGTAGCGTGCTGAATAGCAGTTTTATAGCAGAATAATAATCTGGCATTGACTGCAAACCCGCATAAACCCACTGTTTTTCAGTGGTGGCGCTATAAATGAAAAAAACAATCAGAACATAAGGAAAAGTAATCACATGCGGCGTGAATGAAATTGCAGTAATCCTGAGTATTTATTCATATAGATAAAGGCCGACCGGGGCGATTGATCCAGGTCATCGCCGACAGAGGCTAAAAGTGGCAGGCTTGTCCCCTTTCTCCGGGACGGTCTATCAGATTATGCAGTTACAGAAATTAGTCAATATGTTTGGTGGGGATCTTTTGCAGCGGTACGGGCAAAAGGTTCATAAGCTGACGCTGCACGGCGGGTTTAGCTGCCCGAATCGCGATGGCACCATCGGGCGCGGCGGCTGCACTTTCTGTAACGTTGCGTCCTTTGCTGACGAAGCCCAGCAGCATAAATCTATCGCTGAACAGCTTGCCCATCAGGCCAGCCTGGTGAACCGCGCGAAGCAGTATCTGGCCTATTTTCAGGCCTACACCAGCACGTGGGCGGAGGTGCAGGTGCTGCGCTCTATGTATCAGCAGGCCGTCAGCCAGGCCAGCATCGTTGGGCTGTGCGTAGGCACGCGCCCGGACTGCATACCGGACGCGGTGCTGGACCTGCTCAGCGAGTACAAAGAACAAGGCTACGAGATCTGGCTGGAGCTGGGCTTACAGACCGCACATGACAAAACGCTGCACCGTATTAACCGTGGCCATGATTTCGCCTGCTACCAGCGCACCACGCGCCTGGCCCGTGAGCGCGGGCTGAAGGTCTGCTCGCATCTGATTGTTGGCTTGCCGGGTGAAGGGCAGCAGCACGGCCTGGAGACGCTGGAAAAGGTGGTTGATACAGGCGTGGACGGCATTAAGCTGCACCCGCTGCATATCGTTACGGGAAGCATTATGGCAAAAGCCTGGGAGGCCGGGCGGTTGAGCGGTATTGAGCTTGAGGACTATACGGTGACGGCGGGGGAGATGATTCGCCACACCCCGCCGGAAATTGTCTACCACCGCATCTCGGCCAGCGCCCGCCGTCCAACGCTTCTGGCTCCGCTATGGTGTGAGAACCGCTGGACGGGGATGGTGGAAATTGACCGCTATCTGCAGGAGAACGGTGTGCAGGGTTCGGCGCTGGGAACGCCGTGGGTTCCAATTTCTGACCGTTAGCGTTTTGCTATAAATAATTTGAATAGTATTAATGAAAACTTATCAATATAAATGAATACTGTTATTTGTTTATTTGATGAGTTTTATCTATTTAAGCCGCTATGGTTCTTATTCGTTTCAGTTGTGGGTAGTCCTCAGACTATTAATATCGCAGTGGATCCATTTTCTCTTTTTTGTGAGTTATTCACTGGATGAATAATCCGAGCTTCTGTGGTGTTTATTGATATTTTATTTCGTATTTAAATGTCTTTCTTACAGGCGTAACGTCTTACATCGCCACTCTTAAAAAGGATATTCCGTATGGAAGGTAATTTATGTTGCTTTAGCCGTCTCAGCGGTATTCATTATCTGGAGATATGTTGATGACAGGTGTAAGAAAAAGTCCGTATTGTCCACGCGTTATATCTGAAAACGATATTCCTGTTCACAAAAGTTTGGGCCTGGTAGCCCAGACCCGTAAAGTTGGCGTTCCGCGCCCGATGCCATGCATTGTGATTCTGGTACACGGGGTGAACGACGTTGGAGAGGCTTATCAGAACCAGGAAAAAGGCATCATTGCCGGATTAAGCAAGCGCCTGAACCGTTCGGACCTGTATGCGCACGAGTGGAAAGATTTCATCATGTCCCACAACGAAGAGGCGCAACAGAAAATCTGTGAGCCTGGTCGCTCTCCTGTTATTCCCTTTTACTGGGGCTATAAGCCGGTTACGCATGAGGAGTGGCGTGCCGACCAGAAACGTTATCGGGATGAAGTAGGTAAGCTGGGCAACGAAGCCCATATTCCTTACGACGCCTATCAGGAAGACAACGAAACAAAGAGAGCTGCGCTGGGTAATGACAGTCAAGGCGCCTACGTATTTTCAGAACGACTGCTTTAAAAACGCTCTCGATATCAATTTTGCCAAAGGAGGAGGCACGTTTGCCAATGCGACAACCAGCATACCGGATATGCTCGGCCCAGGAGCGGGTGGGGTTGTCGTCGCTGCCACCGGTTTTATGACTCTGCATGCGAATGGCGGTGATTTCACCCACCCGATCTTTCCTAATCCGCACCGCATCTATCAGTTTTTTGCCGCTCAGCGGCTGGCGGATTTGATTATTCAAATCCGAAAAGAGCCAGTCACAGAGAACGATGTGATTAACATCGTGGCGCACAGCCAGGGCACCATCATTACAATGCTGGCTAATATGCTGGTGAAGCAGGCTGGTTATGATCCCGTTAACTGCACCATTCTGACCCACTCCCCGTATTCGCTGGAAGAGCGACTATTAGAAAATGCCCAGTCTGGCCATCACCAGACCAGCGCTGCCCGTCAGCAGACATTCAGCAATTTCTGTGCCCTGATGGCAACGCAGTATAAAGGTGGCGAGGTGACTGAGGCAGACATGCTGGCGATGGAGGCCGCTTGCACATTACGAAAACCGTCAGATAACCTATTACGGCAGGATGCTCGGTTCCGACGGGATAATAACGGCAAGGTGTATAATTATTTCTGCCCGAACGACGGAACGGTATCCCTGAAAAACATTCAGGGCATTGGCTGGCGCGGCATCCCGCAAAACATCGCCTGTCATATTCCAAACCTGTATCAGCGGGTCTTTTACCAGCATGGTCATGTCGGTCTCCCGCCAGACAAAACGTGCTTCGAACTGCCCGCAATACATAAAGGGGATGCGAAATACAGTTCTGTTACGAACGCGATTTACTCTGCTCGTGATGTTGTCATCAATGGCGAAGAATTACCTGAGCCATTTGTATTTGAATTACAGGGTGAGAAAAATCGAAAAGACAACGACCCGAAAACCTGCGATATACCCTATGAAGCTTATATCGATCCAGAAAGTCCCGACGCCTATATATCGTATTCCGCGAAAGCCCATGCCCTGAGCAGAACAGCCTCAGGCATGTTTCCTATGGATAAATATTATTACCCAACGATGAAGCCAGGCCATTCGCTGACCCCTGACGAGCTTCAAGAGATGACAGTTGAGCGGAAGCACAAAGTGATTCAGGGAGTTGTGTCGGGCGTCGATACGTTCAGAAACCTGACGCTGGTTTGGCTGAAAAACCGCGATGAGCTGGAAGATGAATGGAAGAAAGCTGATCCCGTTGGGTACAGCCAGCACTCCTCCATTGTGATGAGCGAGTGTGCACCTTCCCAGGCCATGGCTTTTGATTTGGCAATTGGTCAATGTAAGTCATTTGATTTTAAGGCAGGCCGTTTTTGGGAGGATCTTTTGCATCGTGCGGACTGGCGGGATCCGTTGAATAAAAATAGCTATGCAACCGATTATTATAAAACGGGACGCCTTAATAAGGAAAATACTAAAGATTTTATGAATAAGCCCCAAGATGTACTTCCGAAAGGATGTTTTGGCGTGGTGAATGATTATGTAAGAACACGACCTAATCAACGTAATAAGCTGGAAATTGATACGGGAATTGTGAAGTCAGCCAGTTTCGAGGAAAAAAATATTTTGCAATGGGATATGCCACGGGCGTTAAGTCTTAGCCAAATTAACGAAAAATAGGGATGCCGCATGAGCCGGAAATTTTTTATCTTATGGGTAGTATTAGTTATCGGCATTGTGGTCATCTGGGTGGTGAATCAGCCTGCCGCAGATACCCGTCCTGCTCAGATAGTGTATCGTTTTGACGACCACCGCTACCTGGAGCTGAAAGGTTGGAATTGCGAAGGTGAGCTTTGGTACATCGACAAACAACGTAATATTCACTCGCAAATTGCCTACCAGTTTTATCAGATTTTCACCAGACCATTTATTCATCCTTCAGAGAGATATATCGCCATACCATGGTGGGACACCATCACGGGTGGTTTTACTGTCTCAAAAGATTATGGTCGAACCTGGGAAAGAGGGGGGGCATCAATGCGTGGTCCGAATGAGCCGGACGGAAGCGATGCGCCGTACTACAAAGACGTGCTTTCTTTCACTGTCGTAAACGATCAGGGATTCTTGCAAACCAAACACCGACTATATATGTCATCCAAACCCTATGATGACCCCCGTCTGGCAACAGGGGGGCCGGGGATAACCTATGAAGCTGAGGACGGCTCTGTGCATCATATTAAACCACGCTCTCCGGGAGCGGCATGGGGCATGGTGTACATGACCAAAGAAGGGCTTCCGAGCAGTACTGAGCAATTTAAAATCAACTGGCAAGGACAGCCGGATAAGGTACCGGAGGTAAAAAATTATACCGGCTGGGATCATATGCGCTGCGATATGGATAAGCACTGAGGCGTTTGAATACCTTCCCAAACGGGGGAGGTATTCAAACAGGCGAATCTCAGGTAAGTATAGGACAGTTTTACTTTATCCCCGTCTACCGGCGACGGCCGCCTAACAAACTCCCCAGCATGCCGCGCACGATTTGATTGGTGACCTGCCGCGCCGCGCTTTTCGCCATGGTCTGTACCACGCCGTCGCGCTTGCCGCCGCGCGGCCCGGTGCTGCCGAACAGGATGTCTTTGAGCCCCCCGAGAATACCGTCATCCACGGCGACGGACTGCCCTTTAGCGGCAGGCGCATCCTGCGATTCGGTTGTCGCCTGTACCCCTTTTTGCAGCATCTCGAACGCGGACTCGCGATCCACCTCGTCTTCGTACTTCCCGTAAACCGGCGAGTGGTTAATCAGGCCGTTGCGTTCATCGTCGGTCACCGGCCCCATGCGCGAGCAGGGCGCGATCACCATAGCGCGTTCCACCACGGATGGGCTGCCCTTCGCATCCAGGAACGAGATCAGCGCTTCACCGGTGCCTAACGCCTGAATCGCCGCTTCGGTATCAAAGGCAGGATTGGCGCGCATGGTTTGCGCGGCGGCTTTCACCGCTTTCTGATCTTTCGGCGTGAAGGCTCGCAGGGCGTGCTGCACGCGGTTACCGAGCTGGCCGAGCACGTTATCCGGGATATCCGACGGGTTTTGCGACACAAACCAGACGCCAACGCCTTTGGAGCGGATCAGGCGAATGACCTGTTCAATCTTATCCAGCAATACCTGCGGCGCGTCGTTAAACAGAAGGTGCGCTTCGTCGAAGAAGAAGACCAGCTTCGGTTTTTCCAGATCGCCCGCTTCGGGTAACTGTTCGTAGAGCTCGGAGAGCATCCACAGCAGGCTGGCGGCGTAGAGCTTTGGCATCTGGTAGAGCTTCTCGGAGCTCAGAATGTTGATGATGCCTTTGCCGCTGCTGTCGGTGCGCATCCAGTCTTTGATATCCAGCATCGGCTCGCCGAAGAAGTGCTCGGCGCCCTGTTGCTCCAGCGTCAATAACCCACGCTGAATGGCTCCCACTGAGGCGCTGCTGATATTGCCGTACTGATTCTGGAAGGATTTGGCGTTATCGCCTATGTACTGGGTAATGGCGCGCAGATCTTTGAAATCAAGCAGCAGCAGCCCCTGATCGTCGGCAATACGGAAGATAATATTCAGCACGCCGGACTGCACGTCGTTGAGGTTAAGCAGACGGGCCAGCAGCAGCGGGCCGAGATCGGAGACGGTAGCGCGCACCGGGTGGCCTTTCTCACCAAAGATATCCCACACTACCACCGGATTGTTATGCGGCGTCCAGTCCGTGATGCCAATATTTTTCAGCCGTTCGAGCAGTTTCTCAGAGGCCGTCCCTTCCTGAGCCACACCGGTTAAATCGCCTTTCACGTCAGCCATAAAGACCGGTACGCCAATCTCCGAAAGCGACTCTGCCAGCTTTTGCAGGGTGACGGTTTTCCCCGTCCCGGTCGCTCCGGTGATCAGACCGTGGCGGTTCGCCATCGCGGGCAGTAAATACAGCTCTTTTTCCAGCGTCCTGGCAATTAACAATGGTGTACTCATGATGCGCTTCCTCTCTTTGTCCTGGGTGGAGTATAGGCAACCTGACCGCAATTTGGTTGAGTAAATTCCTGACTTTGCGGCGCATTATCCAGCGCGGACTATGCTTTTGCATACGGTTCACAAAAATAGTGGGAAACGATGTCCAGATTCTTCTTTAACGATCGCAAACAGCTGGTCAACGATGCCATTGAAGGCATACTGCTTTCTGCGCCACACGCAAATCTCGTCAAGCTTGATATCGATCCGGCCATCAGGATCGTCGCGCGCGGCGACTGGGACAAAAGCCGCGTGGCGGTGATCTCCGGCGGCGGCTCAGGCCACGAACCCGCGCACGCCGGGTTTGTTGGCAAAGGGATGCTGACGGCGGCAGTGTGTGGCGATCTGTTTGCCTCGCCGAGCGTGGATGCGGTGCTGAACGCCATTGTGGCGGTCACGGGCGATCGCGGCTGTCTGCTGATCGTCAAAAACTACACCGGCGATCGCCTGAACTTTGGTCTGGCGGCGGAAAAGGCCAAACGCTACGGCCTGAAGGTGGAGATGGCGATCGTGGCGGACGATATCGCGCTGCCGGATAACAAACAGCCGCGCGGTATTGCCGGTACGGCACTGGTGCACAAGATTGCCGGCTATGCGGCGGAGCAGGGGAAATCGCTGAGCGAGGTGCGGGATATTGCGCAACAGGCCTGCGATAACCTCTGGAGCCTGGGCGTGGCGATGCAAACGTGCAACCTGCCGGGCAGCGATGATGAAGAGGGGCGGATTAAGCAAGGCCATGTCGAGCTGGGCCTGGGCATTCACGGAGAGCCCGGGGCTTCCGTCGTGGATACGCAGAACAGCAAAGCCATTATCGACACGCTGGTGACGCCGTTACGCGCGCAGGCGGGCGAGGGGCGGTTTGCGGTATTGATTAACAATCTCGGCGGCGTATCGGCGCTGGAGATGGCGCTGCTGACCAAAGAGCTGGCGCATTCGGCGCTGAAAGAGGATATCGCGTATCTGATAGGCCCCGCGCCGCTGGTGAGCGCGCTGGACATGAAGGGCTTTTCGCTCACGCTGCTGAAGCTCAATGACTTCTTTGAAAAGGCGATTCACGCCGAGGTCGAGACGCTGGGCTGGCAGAAACCCGTGGCGTTTGCGCCGCTGCGCACCGTGGCGCATACCGCCATTCACGATCGCGTGGAATACACTCCGTCGGACAATCTGCGGGTGGGCGAGTATGTCTCCTCGGTGACAAAAACGCTGCTCCAGCTGGAAAACCGACTGAACGTGCTGGATGCCAAAGTGGGCGACGGCGATAGCGGCTCCACTTTTGCGCAAGGGGCGCGGGATATTGCGCAGCGTCTGGAGGATCGCAAGCTCCCGCTTGATAACGTATCGACGCTGCTGTTGCTGGTGGGCGAGCGGCTGGCGACGGTGATGGGCGGATCGAGCGGGGTGCTGATGTCGATCTTCTTTACCGCGGCCGGGCAAAAGCTTCACGATGGTCAGCCGCTGCCCGAGGCATTGCTCAGCGGGCTGGCGCAGATGAAGCAGTACGGTGGGGCAGATCTCGGCGATCGTACCCTGATCGACGCGCTGCAACCGGCGCTTGAAGCATTGAAGAATGGCGATCTTCAGGCAGCGGCGCAGGCCGCACAGCACGGTGCCGAAGCAACGGCGAAAATGGCGAAAGCCGGCGCGGGACGTTCATCGTATGTGAATAAAGAGAATCTGGATGGGGTAATGGATCCGGGAGCGGTCGCGATAGCGGAAGTATTTAACGTATTGTCGCAGCAGTGAAAGTAGGCCGGGTAAGGCGAAGCCGCCACCCGGCACTATCACATCAAAAATCCGCTTTCAACACCACGCGGTAGCGGGCTTTGCCGTCACGCACGTGCTGGATCGCTTCGTTTATTTTCGACATCGGATACAGTTCGGTGGTCGGCACCACTTTGGTGCGTCCGGCAAACTTCATCAGCTTGCGCAACTCAAACGGCGTACCGGTCGCGGAGCCTGACACGCTGCGATCCCCGCCGATCAGGGTAAACGCCGGAACCGGCAGCGGCTTCATCACGGCACCTACGGTGTGGAAGTTACCGCCGTAGGCCAGCGCCTCAAAGTACGGCTGCCAGTCAAGATCGACGTTAACGGTGTTGATGATCAGGTCAAACTGCCCGGCCAGCGCGTTCAGCGCGTCAGGATCGCGGCTGTTCACGACTTTATCCGCACCCATCGCCAGCACTTCTTTCTCTTTCGCCGGGTTCGAGCTGAACGCCGTGACTTCACAGCCCATCGCGTGCAGCAGCTTGATGGCGATATGCCCCAGGCCGCCAATACCAATGACGCCCACGCGGCTGGTGGCGGTGATATGGTGCATCAGCAGGGGTTTGAAGACGGTGATACCGCCGCACAGCAGCGGACCGGCGGATTCGATATCAATGCTGTCCGGCAGCGGAATCACCCATTGCCAGTCGGCGCGCAGTTTGTCGGCAAAACCGCCCTTGTTCAGAATGGTGGGAACGGCGCCTTCGAGGCAGTTGATCTGATTCCCGCTGATACAGGCGTCGCAGTGACCACAGCTGCGTGCCGTCCAGCCGATGCCCACGCGTTGGCCTACCTTCAGCCCTTTGTCCTGTGCGGCGCTACCGAGCGCCACGACGCGGCCAATAACTTCGTGCCCGGCAACCAGCGGATAGCTGGAGAAGCCCCATTCGTTGTCGATCATCGAGAGATCCGAGTGGCAGATCCCACAGTAATCAACCTGTACTTCGACGTCTTCTGCTTTTAGTTCGCCCGCATCGTACTCGTACAGCTCAAGTTCTGCACCCGCCTGCGGTGCGGCGTAGCTTTTTATCTTCGACATCGTGTTTCCCCCGTTGTGGTGTGAACTGAGAGTGTAGAGCATTCAGTTTACAGCCGCTTAACAGAAGAGGGCAGGAACGAAACTTACAGAGTTTTCAGCATTCTGACTTCGCAATCAACGTGGCCGGTACAGCCCAGCGGTGCATCGATATGCTCAAAGCCCAGATGTTCATACAGGCCGATGGCCTCTTTAAGGAAAGCGGTTGTTTCAAGGTAGCAGCGCGTAAAACCCTGCTTGCGGGCGTGGTCCAGCGCAATTAGCGCCAGCTTTTTCGCCAGTCCTTGCCCGCGCGCCGTTGGGAGGAAATACATTTTCTGCAGCTCACAGATATCCGGCTCGCTGCAGCTGAGGGGCGCCACGCCACCGCCGCCCACGACCTGGCCGTTCTGCTCAATTACCCAGTAGGCATGCCCTGGCTGGCTGTAGAGCTGGTAAAGCTCGTCCAGATTCGGGTCAGCAACCGTGTAGCCTTTGTCAGCCGTCAGGCCATATTCGGCAGAAACGGTGCGGATAACGGCGGCGATAGCCGGGTTATCCTGCTCAGTGATCCGACGCATCGTCGTCGCGACGGGGGTAATCACGCTCATAGCATTACTCATTACAAAAATTGACACATAACTGCTGTTAATAGCACCGCAGAAAGGGGAGTGCAAGCGAGGAGTTTTCAGGAAGGATACCCCTTACGCCCTGAAGCGTAAGGGGTAAAAGCATTACAGGGCTGCGATAACCGCCTGCTGCTCGATCAGTTTGGTCTTCGCATCGGCGAAGGCAACCAGACGCTCGCGCTCTTTCGCGATGACCGCTTCCGGCGCGCGGGCGACAAAGCCTTCGTTCGCCAGCTTGCTTTCGATTTTGCCAATTTCCACGTCGACTTTCGCCACTTCTTTCGCCAGACGAGCCAGCTCGGCGTCTTTGTCGATCAGGCCCGCCATCGGGATCAGTAGCTCGGCGCCGTCGATGATTTTGGTCACGGAAACCGGACCTTTATCATCCGCAGGCAGCACGGTGATGCTTTCCAGACGCGCCATGGTTTTCAGGAAAGTGTTGTTCTCGGTGACGCGACGAACGGCAGCCTCGCTACAGCCACGCAGCAGTAGCTCCAGCGGTTTGCCAGGGGCAATGTTCATTTCAGCACGGATGTTACGTACCGCAACGATCGCCTGTTTCAGCCACTCGGTATCCGCGGACGCCGCTTCATCAACCTTAGCCGCATCGAATTCCGGGAACGGCTGCAGCATGATGGTATCGGCGTTGATGCCCGCAATCACCTTCACGCGCTGCCAAATGGTTTCTGTGATGAATGGAATGACCGGATGCGCCAGGCGCAGCAGACCTTCCAGAACGGTAATCAGCGTGTTGCGCGTGCCGCGCAGTTCCGCCTCGGTGCCGCCGTTCATCACCGGCTTCGCCAGCTCCAGATACCAGTCGCAGAACTGGTTCCAGGTGAATTCATACAGGATGCCCGCCGCGATATCGAAGCGGTAGCTGTCCAGCGCCTCGCGGAACGCTTTCACCGTCTGGTTGAATTCTGCCAGGATCCAGCGGTCTGCCAGAGACAGCGTCATCTCGCCGCCGTTGAAGCCACAGTCCTGATCTTCGGTGTTCATCAGCACGAAGCGGCTGGCGTTCCACAGCTTGTTACAGAAGTTACGGTAACCTTCCAGACGCTTCATGTCCCAGTTGATGTCACGGCCAGTTGAGGCCAGTGCCGCCAGGGTGAAGCGCAGGGCGTCGGTACCGTGAGACTCGATCCCGTTCGGGAACTGCTTCTCGGTGCGCTTGCGGATTTTCTCAGCCAGCTGCGGCTGCATCATGTTGCCGGTACGTTTTTCCAGCAGATCTTCCAGAGAGATACCGTCAACCATATCCAGCGGGTCAATAACGTTCCCCTTGGACTTGGACATCTTCTGGCCTTCGTCGTCGCGGATCAGACCGGTCATGTAGACGGTATGGAACGGAACCTGTGGCTTGCCGTCTTCGTCTTTGATGAAGTGCATGGTCATCATGATCATGCGGGCAATCCAGAAGAAGATAATATCGAAGCCGGACACCATCACGCTGGTTGGGTGGAACTGACGCAGCGCGTCGGTATTTTCTGGCCAGCCGAGGGTGGAGAAGGTCCACAGCGCGGAGGAGAACCAGGTGTCCAGCACGTCTTCGTCCTGACGCAGCGCAACATCCGCGCTCAGGTTGTTTTCCTGACGCACTTCGTCTTCGCTACGGCCAACGTAAACGTTGCCTTCGTTGTCGTACCACGCCGGAATACGGTGACCCCACCACAGCTGACGGGAGATACACCAGTCCTGAATGTCGCGCATCCAGGAGAAGTACATGTTTTCGTACTGCTTCGGCACGAACTGAATGCTGCCGTTTTCAACCGCTTCCACAGCCGGTTTCGCCAGCACGTCGGCACGCACGTACCACTGGTCGGTCAGCATTGGCTCGATAACCACGCCGCCACGGTCGCCGTAGGGCACGGTCAGATCGTGAGGTTTGATCTCTTCCAACAGTCCGAGTGCGTCAACGGCAGCCACGATGGCTTTACGGGCGGCAAAACGCTCCAGCTTCTGGAACTCAGCCGGGATGTCGCTGGAATAAACGTCGGATTCGTTGCCTTTGGTGTCGTACACTTCTGCGCTTTCGCGGATATCGCCGTCGAAGGTCAGAATATTGATCATCGGCAGGGCGTGACGACGGCCCACTTCATAGTCGTTGAAGTCGTGCGCCGGGGTGATTTTCACGCAGCCGGTGCCTTTTTCCATGTCGGCGTGTTCGTCGCCCACAATCGGAATACGGCGGTTTACCAGCGGCAGCACGACAAATTTGCCGATCAGGTCTTTATAACGCGGATCTTCCGGGTTAACGGCCACGCCGGTATCGCCCAGCAGGGTTTCCGGACGGGTGGTCGCGACCACCAGGTAATCTTTACCGTCGGCGATTTTTGCGCCGTCGGCCAGCGGATAGCGGATGTGCCACATGGAGCCTTTAGACTCGCGGTTTTCCACTTCCAGGTCAGAGATGGCGGTGCGCAGTTTTGGATCCCAGTTTACCAGGCGTTTGCCGCGGTAAATCAGGTCTTCTTTGTACAGGCGGACGAAGACTTCTTTAACGGCGTTGGACAGGCCTTCATCCATGGTGAAGCGCTCACGCTCCCAGTCCACGGAGTTGCCGAGACGGCGCATCTGACGGGTAATGGTGCCGCCGGATTCCGCCTTCCACTGCCAGATTTTGTCGATGAACGCGTCGCGACCGTAGTCGTGGCGGGTTTTTCCTTCTTCAGCGGCAATTTTACGCTCAACCACCATCTGGGTCGCGATACCCGCGTGATCAGTCCCCGCCTGCCATAGGGTGTTTTTACCCTGCATGCGCTGGTAGCGGATCATGGTGTCCATGATGGTCTGCTGGAAAGCATGACCCATATGCAAACTGCCGGTGACGTTCGGCGGCGGGATCATGATGCAGAAGGACTCTTTGCTTTCGTCGCCGTTAGGCTTGAAATAGCCCTGCTGTTCCCAGTGCTCGTAAAGCGGCTGTTCGATATCGCGTGGGTTATATGTCTTTTCCATTATTTCCAGGTTGCCGTATTCAGGTTAAAACCAGCCAGGCGGTACGCTTTATAGCGTTCGCGCGCCAGTTGTTTCAAAGATTCTTCGTAAGGGACAAAGTCTACCACTTCTGTGAAAGCGGTGGCAAAATCTGCAAAATCTATCCGCAGGCTAATCAGAATATCGCGCGCGCTGCTGTTGCGCTTTTGCGGCCAGGCAATTTCAACCGGTGCACCGCCGCGCGGGCCTTCGCCCGACAGATTATGCGGCACAAAACTCTCGGGCGGGCGCGCCCACAGCGCTTCATCCAGGCGAATCGCCTGCTGTTCATCTTCACAGGCAATCAGAACGCGTTTACCTGCGCGCCAACGTTCTGCGGCAATTTCACACACCAGCTGTTCGACGGCGCTCAGGCCATCCTGATGAGTGTCGTTGTCCAGAAGGTAGAACGTTGCATTCTTCATATATGGGGCTTCTTGTGCTCACTTTAAATGCTTAAGCCGGGTGGCGGCTTCGCCTTACCCGGCCTACGGTTTACTGCCGTTTTGACTTACTCGTCGCCGTTAAAACCCGCACGATTGAGCAGGAACTGCGACAGCAGCGCCACTGGACGACCGGTTGCGCCTTTGGCTTTACCGGAGCGCCATGCGGTGCCCGCGATATCCAGGTGCGCCCAGTTGTACTTGCGGGTGAAGCGTGCCAGGAAGCAGCCCGCGGTGATCGCCCCGCCAGGACGCCCGCCAATGTTCGCCATATCCGCAAAGTTAGATTCCAGCTGATCCTGATACTCATCGCCAAGCGGCAGACGCCATGCGCGGTCGCCGGCCTGTTCTGAGGCACCGATAAGTTCATGCGCCAGCGGGTTGTGGTTCGACATCAGGCCGGTGATGTGGTGACCCAGGGCAATCACGCAGGCTCCGGTGAGGGTAGCGACGTCAATCACCGCTTCCGGCTCGAAGCGCTCAACGTAGGTCAGCACGTCACAGAGTACCAGACGGCCTTCGGCGTCGGTGTTCAGCACTTCAACGGTCTGGCCGGACATGGTGGTCAGAACGTCACCCGGACGATAGGCGCGGCCGCCAGGCATGTTTTCGCAGCCCGCCAGAACGCCGATCACGTTGATAGGCAGCTGAAGTTCCGCGACCATGCGCATGACGCCGTAAACCGCCGCCGCACCGCACATGTCGTACTTCATCTCATCCATGCCTTCGGCAGGCTTGATGGAGATACCGCCGGAGTCGAAGGTCAGGCCTTTACCGACCAGCACGATGGGGCGTGCGTCTTCGGACGGGTTGCCTTTGTACTCGATGACGGACATCAGGGATTCGTTCTGCGAGCCGTTACCGACCGCCAGGTAAGAGTGCATTCCCAGCTCTTTCATCTGCTGTTCGCCGATGACGCGGGTAATGACGTTTTTGCTATAGGCGTCGGCCAACTGACGTGCCTGAGAGGCCAGGTACGCCGCGTTACAGATATTAGGCGGCATGTTGCCGAGATCTTTAGCCGCTTTAATGCCGGCGGCGATCGCCAGACCGTGCTGGATCGCGCGTTCGCCGCTGGTCAGTTCGCGGCGGGTTGGCACGTTAAAGACCATTTTACGCAGCGGACGGCGCGGCTCGCTTTTATTGGTCTTCAACTGATCGAAGCTGTAGAGGCTCTCTTTTGCCGTTTCAACCGCCTGACGCACTTTCCAGTAGGTGTTACGTCCTTTGACGTGCAGTTCAGTCAGGAAGCAGACGGCTTCCATTGAGCCGGTATCATTCAGCGTATTGATTGTTTTCTGAATCACCTGCTTATACTGACGTTCATCCAGCTCGCGTTCTTTTCCGCAGCCAATCAGCAGAATACGCTCTGACAGTACGTTCGGAACATGGTGCAGTAACAGCGTCTGCCCAGGTTTGCCTTCCAGTTCGCCACGGCGCAACAGGGCGCTAATATAGCCGTCACTGATTTTATCGAGTTGCTCGGCGATCGGGGAGAGTCGGCGTGGTTCAAAGACGCCCACAACGATGCAGGCACTCCGCTGTTTCTCCGGGCTACCGCTTTTTACACTGAACTCCATGCACTACGCTCCTGAATCTTAAAGACAACGGCGGCTGCTACGGATAGAATTGAAACCTTTCGTAACTCATGTCCGCTGTTGTGGTGACTTCGTGTTAATCTTACGTTACTACGGTTTCGACACGTCAGAAAAAGTCCTGAAGCGTGAATCCGCTGGATGTTTTAATCTTAGCGATGATTTCGACGACTCAAGAGAATAAATGACGTTTAAGCCATGAAACAAGCGAAATTCCTGCAAAGAGACGGGTTTTTACGGGCGTATTTAAAGTGATAATCATAAGATATCTGGTGCGGGAGACGCTCAAAAGCCAACTGGCGATCCTCTTTATCCTGCTGCTGATTTTTTTCTGTCAGAAGCTGGTTAAGATCCTCGGTGCGGCCGTTGACGGCGAAATTCCAACAAATCTGGTGCTTTCCCTGCTTGGTTTAGGGATCCCGGAAATGGCGCAGCTCATCCTGCCGCTAAGTCTTTTCCTTGGCCTGCTCATGACGCTTGGGAAACTCTACACCGAGAGTGAAATCACGGTGATGCATGCCTGTGGCCTGAGCAAAGCGGTACTGGTGAAAGCGGCCATGATACTGGCGCTGTTCACGGGTATTGTTGCGGCGGTGAACGTGATGTGGGCGGGCCCCATGTCTTCCCGCCATCAGGACGAAGTGCTGGCCGAAGCGAAAGCCAACCCCGGCATGGCGGCGTTAGCCCAGGGGCAGTTCCAGCAGGCGACCGACGGCAACTCCGTGCTGTTTATTGAGAGCGTTGACGGCAGTAAATTCAACGATGTTTTCCTGGCGCAGCTGCGTCCAAAAGGTAACGCGCGTCCTTCCGTGGTGGTGGCAGATTCCGGTCAGCTGGCTCAACGCAAAGATGGCTCTCAGGTCGTGACGCTGAACAAAGGCACTCGATTCGAAGGCACCGCGATGCTGCGCGACTTCCGCATTACGGATTTCCAGAACTATCAGGCCATTATCGGCCATCAGACTGTGGCGCTCGATCCAACGGATACCGAGCAAATGGACATGCGTACCCTGTGGAATACCGATACCGACAGAGCGCGCGCTGAGTTCCACTGGCGTATTACGCTTGTATTCACCGTGTTTATGATGGCGCTGATTGTCGTTCCGCTGAGCGTGGTTAACCCGCGCCAGGGACGCGTGCTCTCTATGCTGCCGGCGATGCTGCTTTACCTGATCTATTTCCTGCTGCAAACCTCGATTCGTTCTAACGGCGCGAAGGGTAAGCTGGACCCTATGGTCTGGACATGGTTCGTCAACAGCCTGTACATCTTACTGGCGCTGGGATTAAACCTGTGGGATACGGTGCCTGTGCGCCGCATACGTGCCCGATTCTCGCGTAAAGGAGCCATCTAATGCAGGCGTTTGGCGTTCTTGATCGCTATATCGGTAAAACCATTTTTACCACCATCATGATGACGTTGTTCATGCTGGTGTCGCTCTCCGGCATTATCAAATTTGTCGATCAGCTGAAAAAAGCCGGGCAGGGGAGCTACGACGCGCTGGGCGCGGGGATGTATACCCTGCTCAGCGTGCCGAAAGATGTGCAGATCTTCTTCCCGATGGCGGCCCTGCTGGGTGCCCTGCTGGGGCTGGGAATGCTGGCGCAGCGCAGCGAGCTGGTCGTTATGCAGGCCTCGGGTTTTACCCGTATGCAGGTTGCGCTGTCGGTGATGAAAACCGCAATCCCACTGGTGCTGTTGACCATGGCGATTGGCGAGTGGGTCGCGCCGCAGGGTGAACAGATGGCGCGTAACTACCGTGCTCAGGCCATGTTCGGCGGCTCGCTGCTCTCGACTCAACAAGGTTTATGGGCGAAAGACGGTAAAAACTTCGTCTACATCGAACGGGTCAAGGGGAATGATGAACTGGGCGGGGTGAGCATCTACGCTTTCGATGACCAGCGCCGTCTGCAGTCCGTTCGCCACGCCTCTTCGGCGAAATTTGACGCCGAACATAAGCAGTGGCGTTTGTCCCAGGTTGATGAATCTAACCTGACCGATCCGAAACAGATTACGGGTTCTCAGACGGTAACCGGCACGTGGAAGACCAACCTGACGCCTGACAAGCTCGGTGTTGTTGCCTTGGATCCTGACGCGCTCTCCATCAGCGGTTTGCACAACTATGTGAAATACCTGAAGTCGAGCGGGCAGGATGCGGGACGTTATCAGCTCAACATGTGGAGCAAAATCTTCCAGCCGATGTCCGTGGCTGTAATGATGCTGATGGCGCTGTCGTTTATCTTCGGTCCGTTGCGCAGCGTGCCGATGGGGGTTCGCGTCGTAACCGGCATCAGTTTCGGCTTTGTGTTCTACGTGCTCGATCAGATCTTCGGTCCGCTGACGCTGGTTTATGGCATTCCGCCGATAATTGGAGCGCTGCTGCCAAGCGCAAGTTTCCTCCTGATCAGCCTCTGGCTGCTGTTGAAACGCTCCTGATCGACCTCTCCTCGCTTCCGGTTAACCGGGAGCGAGGCTAATCTCCTGTTTCACCCCGCACTTTTTCTCACAACCTTCAACGCCTCGCCCTGAATTTGAGTATTATTGAGCGATAAAGTCGTGAAGGGATCCTCTATGAAGCAAATTCGAATGCTTGCCCAGTATTACGTCGACCTGATGATGAAGCTTGGGCTGGTGCGTTTCTCCATGCTGCTTGCGCTGGCGCTGGTCGTTCTGGCCATTGTCGTGCAAATGGCCGTCACCATGGTTCTGCATGGTCAGGTCGAGAGTATCGACGTCATCCGCTCCATCTTCTTTGGCTTGCTCATTACGCCCTGGGCGGTCTATTTCCTTTCCGTAGTGGTTGAACAGCTGGAAGAGTCCCGTCAGCGTCTGTCAAAACTGGTCGATAAACTGGAAGAGATGCGCGAGCGCGACCTGAAGCTCAACGTCCAGCTTAAAGACAACATTGCGCAGCTGAATCAGGAGATCTCCGATCGTGAGAAGGCGGAAGCCGAGCGTCAGGCCACGCTGGAGCAGCTGAAAATCGAAATGAAAGAGCGTGAAGTCACGCAGATCCAGCTTGAGCAGCAATCCTCTTTCCTGCGGTCATTCCTCGATGCTTCGCCGGATCTGGTGTTTTACCGTAATGAAGATAAAGAGTTTTCCGGCTGTAACCGGGCGATGGAGTTGCTCACCGGGAAAAGCGAGAAGCAGCTGATTAACCTGAAGCCGCAGGACGTTTACTCTGAAGAGGCGGCGGCCAAGGTTATGGAGACAGACGAAAAAGTATTCCGCCATAACGTCTCGCTGACCTATGAACAGTGGCTGGATTATCCGGACGGACGCAAAGCCTGCTTTGAGATCCGTAAGGTGCCCTACTATGACCGCGTGGGGAAACGCCACGGCCTGATGGGCTTTGGCCGCGATATCACCGAGCGTAAGCGCTACCAGGATGCCCTGGAGCGCGCCAGCCGTGATAAGACTACCTTTATCTCCACCATCAGCCACGAGTTGCGTACGCCGCTTAATGGCATTGTCGGGCTGAGCCGTATTCTGCTGGATACCGACCTGACCGCAGAGCAGGAAAAATACCTTAAGACTATCCATGTCTCAGCGGTCACGCTGGGTAATATCTTCAACGATATTATTGATATGGATAAGATGGAGCGCCGTAAAGTTCAGCTTGATAATCAGCCTGTTGATTTCACCAGCTTCCTTGCCGATCTGGAGAACCTCTCCGGCCTGCAGGCGCAGCAGAAGGGACTGAGTTTTGTTATGGATCCTACCCTGCCGCTGCCGCATAAAGTGGTGACTGACGGCACGCGTCTGCGTCAGATCCTGTGGAACCTTATCAGCAACGCGGTGAAGTTTACCCAGAAGGGTCAGGTGGCGGTGCGCGTGCGCTATGACGAAGGCGACATGCTGCACTTCGAGGTGGAGGACTCCGGGATGGGCATTCCGCAGGAGGAGCAGGACAAAATTTTCGCGATGTACTATCAGGTTAAGGACAGCAACGGCGGGAAACCGGCGACCGGAACGGGCATTGGCCTGGCCGTGTCTAAACGGCTGGCGAAGAGTATGGGCGGTGATATCACCGTTGCCAGCCAGCCTGGCAGCGGATCAACCTTCACGCTGACGGTTCATGCCCCTGCGGTGGCGGAAGAGGTTGAGGATACCTTTGCAGACGACGATATGCCGCTGCCCGCGCTGCACGTCCTGCTGGTGGAAGATATCGAGCTGAACGTGATTGTGGCGCGCTCTGTGCTGGAAAAACTGGGCAACAGCGTGGATGTCGCGATGACCGGTAAGGCCGCGCTGGAGATGTTTAAACCGGGCGAATACGATCTTGTCCTGCTGGATATTCAGCTGCCGGATATGACCGGGCTGGATATTTCGCGTGAGCTGACGCGTCAGTACGCGGCCGACGAACTGCCGCCGCTGGTGGCGCTGACGGCGAACGTGCTGAAAGATAAAAAAGAGTATCTCGATGCCGGTATGGACGATGTACTCAGCAAGCCGCTGGCGGTGCCTGCTCTGACCGCCATGATTAAGAAGTTCTGGGATACCCATGATGAAGAGGAGAGCACCATGACGTCTTTAGATAGCGCAAAAGCCCAAACGATACTCGATACCGCGATGCTGGAGCAGTACATCGATCTGGTGGGGCCGAAACTGATTACCGACGGTCTGGCAGTGTTCGAAAAAATGATGCCAGGCTACCTGAGCGTGCTGGAATCAAACCTGACGGCCCGGGACCAGAAGGGCATCGTCGAAGAAGGTCATAAAATCAAAGGTGCCGCCGGCTCGGTTGGCTTACGCCATCTGCAGCAACTGGGTCAACAGATTCAGTCGCCTGATTTACCTGCATGGGAAGATAACGTGGGTGATTGGGTTGAAGAGATGAAACAAGAGTGGCAAAAACGATGTTGCGGTACTTAAAGCCTGGGTCGACGCCAGAAAAAAATGACCCCGGATTAACCGGGGTGCGCGAATACTGCGCCAACACCAGGGAAATCGTGGCTGCGCCTGTTTTTTAAAGTTATTTTCGAAATGGCGCTGCCTGAAAAATTTAGGCCGCACGCAGATAAGATAGCAAATCTTAAATGGTTTGTTACATGAATCAGTGAAATGTGTGAAGCATAGCGTTTTAATCAAAATTATTAATGTGCTTCAGCAAGTTGCAGAAAAGGATTGTCATGATGAAAAAGATTGGTGTCGTGCTGAGCGGATGCGGTGTTTATGATGGTTCTGAAATACATGAAGCCGTAATCACGCTGCTGGCCCTGGCTAAGCAGGGAGCAGAGGTTATTTGTTTTGCGCCAGATAAAAATCATGCGGATGTGATTAATCATCTGACCGGCGAGCCGATGGCGGAAACCCGTAATGTACTGATTGAAGCCGCACGTATTGCGCGAGGTGATATCCATCCTCTTATTCAGGCAGACCCTACAGAGCTTGATGCGCTCATTGTGCCGGGTGGCTTTGGGGCGGCCAAAAATCTCAGTACCTTTGCTGCGCAGGGAGCGGAGTGTCAGATCGATCCTCATCTTAAAGCGCTGTCGCAGGCCATGCATGCGGCTGGAAAACCGCAGGGCTTTATCTGCATCGCGCCGGCAATGCTGCCCAGGATTTTTGATTTCCCGCTGCGCCTGACTATCGGGACGGATATTGATACCGCAGAGATCGTGGAGGAAATGGGGGGCGAACACGTTCCGTGCCCGGTTGATGACATTGTGGTTGATGAAGATAACAAAATTGTCACCACGCCGGCGTATATGCTGGCGAATAATATCGCTGAGGCTGCCTCAGGTATTGAAAAGCTGGTGGCCCGCGTGCTGGTGCTGACTGAATGAGGCGTAAATTTGCCGCAGGCGCAGGGGTGAAACGTTTTCTCTTGCGCATCGTACTTGTGCTGGCGGTATTCTGGGGCGGCGGGCTGGCTTTATTCAGCATTATGCCGGTACCGTTCTCTGCCGTTATGGTTGAGCGCCAGCTTAGCGCGTGGTTCAGCGGCGATTTCAGCTATGTTGCCCACTCTGACTGGGTGAGCATGGACGAGATCTCCCCGTTCATGGGGCTGGCGGTCATCGCGGCGGAGGATCAGAAATTCCCTGAGCACTGGGGGTTCGACATGGCGGCCATTGAAAAGGCGCTAGCCCATAACGAACGCCATGAAAACCGCGTGCGCGGGGCATCAACCTTGTCGCAGCAGACGGCCAAAAATCTGTTTCTGTGGGATGGTCGAAGCTGGGTGCGAAAAGGGCTGGAAGCGGGGCTGACCCTGGGGATGGAAACGGTCTGGAGCAAAAAACGCATTCTGACCGTCTATCTCAACGTCGCTGAGTTTGGCGACGGCATATTTGGCGTGGAAGCTGCCGCACAGCGGTATTTCAATAAGCCAGCCAGCCGTCTGAGCATGTCAGAAGCAGCGCTATTGGCCGCTGTGTTACCGAACCCTATCCGCCTTAAGGCCAGTGCCCCATCAGGGTACGTGCGAAGCCGTCAGGCGTGGATTATGCGCCAGATGAATCAGCTGGGCGGAGAGGGGTTTATGCAGCGTAATAATCTTATGTAGAGCGGGTAAGCGCAGCGCTACCCGCGTGAATAGCAGACCTTAATCTTCGTCGAACCCTGCGTTAAACAGGGCAATCACCGCCGCCAGCGCTTCCTCTTCCTGAGGCCCGGTGGCTTCTACTTCAATCTGGCGCCCTTTGGCGGAATCGAGCATGAGCAGCGCGATCACGCTGTTCGCTTCCGCTTCGGTGCCTTCGTCATTCCGCAGCAGTACCTCTGCATCGAAACCCTGCATCAGCTCAAAAAGCTTCATCGCCGGGCGCGCATGCATACCCAGCTTATTGGTGATCTCAACGGTTTGTTTTACGGTCATGTTTTACGTTTTTCCAGCGTGCGATGACGGGACTGAACGTTCTTCCCGCGCGAGCGGAAATAGTCGGCCAGCTGTTCGGCGATATAAACCGAACGATGTTTACCGCCGGTACAGCCAATCGCCACCGTCAGGTAGCTACGATTGTTTGTCTCCAGCATAGGTAACCATAGCTCAAGGTAGCTTCGCGTCTGGTAGATAAAATTGTGTACTTCTGTGTGCCGGTCGAGGAACGCCGCCACCGGCTTATCCAGACCGGTCATTGGACGCAGTTTTGGATCCCAGTGCGGGTTCGGCAGGAAGCGCACGTCGAAAACGTAATCCGCATCAATCGGAATACCGTGCTTAAAGCCGAAGGATTCGAACACCATCGTCAGTTCGCGCTCGCGTTTACCCAACAGCCGGGTACGCAGCATTTCCGCCAGCTCGTGAACGGACATCTCAGAGGTGTCGACAATCAGGTCGGCACGAGAGCGCAGCGGCTCCAGCAGGTCGCTCTCTTCATCAATAGCGCTCTCCAGAGAGAGGTTCTTGCTGGAAAGCGGGTGCAAACGACGGGTATCGCTATAGCGGCGGATCAGCGTATTGCGGTCTGCATCGAGGAACAGCAGCTGAGGCGAGAACGCATCAGGCAGGTTGCTCATGGCCTGTTCGAATATCTCTGGCGATTCAGGCATGTTACGAACGTCGATACTGACGGCGGCAGAGGTTTGTCTCTCCGCCAGCGTGCGGGCCAGGTCGGGTAACAACACGACCGGCAGATTATCGACGCAGTAAAAACCCATGTCTTCCAGGGCGCGCAGAGCAACGGATTTCCCCGACCCTGAACGGCCACTGACAATCATCAGCACCATGTTCCGTTTCTCCTCAGGACAACAGATGTGAAGGCCATCTCCTGGTTATGCATCATCCTGATTGCCTTCTGCTTCAGTGATAATTTGATAGAGCTCTTCATCACTTTGAGCCGAGCGCAGTCGACGGCAAATAGTTTTATCGGCCAGACGCTTGGCGACCAGCGACAGCGTATGCAGATGGGTTTTCGTCTGATCGGCAGGCACCAGCAGCGCGAAGAGGAGATCGACGGGCTGGTTATCAATGGCATCGAAGGCGATGGGCGTTTCAAGCTGCACAAACACACCAACGGCACGCAGGGTATCCTCTTCCAGTTTGCCATGCGGGATCGCGATGCCGTTGCCGATACCGGTACTGCCCATTTTTTCACGGGTCAGAATCGCTTCGAACACCACCTGCGGCGGCAGGCCCAGCTGTTTGGCAGCCAGTTCACTGATGATCTCCAGCGCACGTTTTTTGCTCTGGCAGTGAACCGCACAGCGGGTACATTCCTGGTTAAGGACATTGCTCAGTTGAAGAGCGGAATCGTTGTTCATCATAATTTCACCTAAGCGCTAACTGTACAAATGGCCTGTTGTGTTTCACAACAGGCCTTCCTGCACCCGTTAACTGCCCGGACAATTAGTGTTGTTTCAGTTTATCTTTATGTTTATTGAGCTGTCGTGCAAGCTTATCAATCAAGCCGTCGATAGCAGCGTACATGTCTTGCCCTTCCGCACTGGCATGCAGTTCACCCCCGTTAACATGCAGGGTGGCATCCGAGATATGAGTCACTTTCTCCACTTTCAACACAATATAGACCTGATTGATCCTTTCGAAATACTGCTCGAGTTTTGCAAACTTCGCGTTAACGAAGTCGCGTAAAGCCTCAGTAATTTCGACGTTTTGTCCAGTGATGTTGAGCTGCATAGTGTCTTCCTTATCGGTTGTGTCAGACCAGCTGTTTACGCTGGTTGGACGGCGGAATGGATAAAGACTCTCGATACTTCGCAACAGTACGACGTGCCACCATAATACCCTGATCGGACAGCATGGTGGTTAACTTACTGTCGCTTAGTGGCTTCGCGGGGTTCTCCGCGGCGATCAACTTCTTCACCAGGGCACGAATGGCCGTTGACGACGCTTCGCCGCCGCCCTCGGTATTCACATGGCTGGAGAAGAAATACTTAAGCTCAAATATACCGCGTGGACTGTGCAGATACTTCTGCGTGGTGACACGGGAAATGGTTGATTCATGCATCTCGACGGCCTGGGCGATATCCGCCAGTACCATCGGTTTCATATACTCTTCGCCCTGCTCAAAGAACGCCTGCTGCTGTTCGACAATACAGCGGCTGACGCGCAGCAGCGTATCATTTCGGCTCTCCAGACTTTTAATCAGCCATCGCGCTTCCTGAAGATTGCTGCGAATATATTGATTGTCGGAGTCGTTACGCGCGCTGGTGCACATGGAGGCATACTGCTGGTTGATTTGCAGGCGAGGGATGCTGTCTGAATTCAGTTCAACGACCCAGCGGTCATTGTGTTTTCTGACCAGCACGTCCGGGATGACGTACTCGGGTTCGCTGGTCTGGATCGACTGTCCCGGGCGCGGATCGAGCGACTGGATCAGATTCACCGCTTCTTTCAGCACCTCTTCCTTCAGGCGCGTGACGCGCATCAGGCTGCGGAAATCGTGGTTGGCCAACAGATCCAGATGATCGCTGATGATTAAGCGCGCCTCGTCGAGCCATGGCGTCTCTTTGCTGAACTGAGAAAGCTGGATCAGCAGGCAGTCGCGCAGATCTTTTGCGGCTACGCCTACCGGATCGAAACGCTGGATGCGCTTCAGAACGGCTTCAACTTCCTCAAGCTCAATCTCGTCGTCGCCCATGCTTTCCAGGATATCGTCCAGCGTGACGGTCAAATAGCCGGTGTCGTCAACGGCATCGACAATTGAGGTGGCAATCGCGCGGTCGGTATCGGAGAAGGGGGTAAGTTCCACCTGCCACATCAGGTAATCCTGCAGCGACTGGGTGGTCTCTCCCTGATAGACCGGTAGCTCATCATCCTGGTAGTCTGCACGCGTACCGGAAGGGGTTCCGGCGGTGTAGATTTCATCCCAGCTGGCATCCAGCGGTAGCTCGTCGGGCATCTCTTTTTGTTCGAGTGCATCCGCGGTGTCGAGCGCTTCTGTATCCTGTGACTGCTGAGCATCTACCTCGTCATGAAGATCGGTTTGTTCCAGCAGGGGGTTGCTGTCCAGCGCCTGCTGGAGCTCCTGCTGAAGTTCTAACGTGGACAGTTGCAACAGGCGAATTGCCTGCTGTAGCTGCGGCGTCATTGCCAGTTGTTGGCTGAGCCTTAATTGCAAACCTTGCTTCATGTTCAGAGCGTTTTTCTCCGGTTCGGCGTTACGTTACCTCTACCCTATCAGAGTCTGAAGTCTTCCCCAAGATAGACGCGCTTAACATGATCGTCTTCGAGGATCTGCTGCGGCGTACCGTGGGCGATCAGATTGCCCTGGCTCACAATATACGCGCGTTCACACACGGCCAGCGTTTCACGGACGTTGTGGTCGGTGATCAGTACGCCAAGCCCGCTGTCACGCAGGTGTTCAATGATGCGTTTAATGTCGATAACCGAGATCGGGTCAACGCCGGCAAACGGTTCATCCAAAAGGATAAATTTCGGGTTTGCGGCCAGCGCACGCGCAATCTCAACGCGACGGCGTTCACCCCCGGAGAGTGCCTGACCGAGGCTGTCGCGAAGATGCTCAATGTGGAACTCTTCCATCAACTCGTTGGCACGATCCTGGCGCTGTTCGCTGGTCAGATCGTTACGAATTTCCAGGACCGCCATCAGGTTATCGTAAACGCTAAGACGACGGAAAATGGAGGCTTCCTGCGGCAGGTAGCCGATCCCGCGACGCGCGCGCGCGTGCAGAGGCAGAAGGCTGATGTCTTCATCGTCAATGATAATGTTGCCGGCATCGCGCGGCACAATGCCAACGACCATGTAGAAAGTGGTGGTTTTACCCGCACCGTTAGGGCCAAGCAGCCCCACGATTTCGCCGGAGTTGACGGTCAGACTGACATCTTCTACGACACGGCGGCCCTTGTAGGCCTTCGCGAGATTTTTTGCAGTTAATGTTGCCATAACGAATTAGTTGCTCTTCTTCTGTGCCGGGGCCTGGCCTTTGCCTTTGTCCTGCAGCTGCGACGGAACCAGGACGGTCGTGACGCGTTTGCCTTTCTCGCTGGAGGCCTGCATTTTTTGCTCTTTCACCAGATAGGTGATCTGGTCGCCGGTAATGTTGCTGTCCAGCTGTTCCAGATACGCGTTTCCGGTCAGGATGACCAGGTCCTTCGCCAGCTCATAGTGCATATGCGAGGCGCGGCCTTTCACCGGCTTGCCGTTGTCCTGCATCTGGTAGAAGGTGGCCGGGTTGCCGTAACCATCAATGATCTCTTTGCCCTGCTCGCCACCCGGACGGGTCACGACCACTTTGTCGGCGTTAATTTTGATGGTGCCCTGAGTCATGACGACGTTACCCGTGAAGGTGACGACGTTGCCCTGCATATCGAGTGACTGGGTATCAGACTCGATATGGATCGGTTGGTCGGTATCGCCCGTTACAGCAAGCGCGGGGAGACTGGTCGCCAGCATCGCGCTGGCGATAATTACTTTAAGGCTGAGTTTGTTTGTTTTGAATTTCATAGGAGGTTCTAACCTTTTCAATCAGCTCGGCGTTCTTGCTGCGTAAGTTCCCGCGCATTCTCAAACCGCTGGAATTAAATGTTGTGCCATACAGTGTGACCAGATCCTGCGAGGTCACGTCCTGGGTTACCAGGTTAATCTGGGCATTATCCGTCGTAATTTTTCGCAGTTGCGAGTCAGCGGTCAGGGCGTTGACTTCAACGTGGCCATACAGATAAAGCATACGGTCATTTGTCAGTTTTGCCCTATCTGACTTAATTGACCACGTCGGCACTTTGTCCTTATCAAATGTGGTCATGACAGGTTGGGTAAACCACGAAATACCGTCATCTGAAAAATATTCAACATGCTGGGCAATCAGACGATAGTTCAGCGCGCCTTCCGGGCTATAGACCACGGTGTCGCTGTGATCGCTTTTATAGGTTGGATCGTTATTGTTGACCACTTCCGTTTGCGTATCGTCGCGATCGGCAAGGTTCACGCCAATCAATATCAGTGCGACAAGCGAAAGCAAAATGATAATCCAGCGTCTGGTTTTACTCATATCGATTGCCCTTTGGCCTCATCAAGCTTGCCCTGCGCCAGCAAAAGCAGATCGCAGACTTCACGTACGGCACCACGGCCCCCGTTGATGTGGGTAACGTAGTCTGCGCGCGGGATCAGCAGCGGATGCGCATCGGCAACGGCGATGCTCAGCCCGACTTCAGCCATCACAGGCCAGTCAATCAGATCGTCCCCGACGTAGGCTACGTTTTCCGGTGCGATAGCCAGTTTACCCAGTAAATCCTTAAACGCCGCCATCTTATCGGATTGACCCTGATACAGATGGGTAATTCCTAAGGTTTCACAGCGGTCTTCTACCAGTTTAGCTTTTCGTCCGGTGATGATAGCCACCTCAATACCCGAGGTGAGCGCGCAGCGGATACCGTAGCCGTCGCGAACGTTAAAAGCTTTCAGCTCTTCACCATTATTGCCCATGTAAATCAGGCCATCGGAAAGTACGCCATCCACGTCCAGGATGAGCAGACGAATGTTTTCCGCCTTTGCCATCATCTGGGTACTGACCGGTCCATAACAGGTTGCAAGGGATGCACCCGCATTACTCATTGTCTTATCCTTCATTACACTACGCCTGCGCGCAGCAGATCATGCATATGTACCACACCCAGCATCTGGTCGCCATCGGCAACCATCACTGAGGTAATGTGACGGGACTGCATCAGGTTCAGCACATCCACCGCCAGCGTACCCGGACGGACGCGTATACCGCCCGGCGTCATCACATCGGCGATGCCGAGCGTGCGGACGTCTACACCCATGTCGAACACGCGACGCAGGTCGCCATCGGTGAAGATCCCCTGAATTTTCATCAGATCGTCGCACACGACCGTCATACCCAGATTCTTACGGGTGATTTCCAGCAGCGCATCACGCAGGGAGGCTTCTTTACTGACGTGAGGGATCTCGTCCCCGGTGTGCATAATATCGTTTACCCGAAGCAGAAGCTTGCGCCCCAGCGCACCGCCCGGGTGGGAAAGCGCGAAATCCTCCGGCGTAAAACCGCGGGCTTCGAGCAGCGCGACGGCAAGCGCATCACCCATGACCAGCGCGGCGGTGGTGCTGGACGTCGGCGCCAGGCCAAGCGGACAGGCCTCCTTGGGCACTTTCACGCACAGGTGAATATCGGCTGCCCGCGCCATGCTGCTTTCCGGACGGCTGGTCATGCAAATAAGCGGCACCTGCAGTCGCTTCAATACCGGGATCAGCGCCAAAATTTCATTGGATTCCCCGGAGTTGGACAGCGCGATGACGATATCCTGCGGCGTGACCATACCCAGATCACCGTGCGCGGCTTCCCCCGGATGTACAAAGAAGGACGAGGTGCCGGTACTGGCAAACGTTGCCGCCATTTTGCGTCCAATGTGGCCGGACTTGCCCATCCCCATCACCACGACTTTGCCGGCACAGTAGAACATCTTCTCACATGCCAGACTAAAATCCTGATTAATGTACTGATCTAACTGCGCCAGACCTTCACGTTCAATCTCCAGAACCTCTTTGCCTGCCTTCTGAAAGTCAAAACCCGGCTGCAATTCTATTTGCGACATAATGCGTTTCCGTTTACCCAGAGATAAGAGGCGAGAGCCAGTACAGCATCGCCATCCATACGATAAATCCACCCGTCAGCAGCGCGCCTGCGCCTTTGCCGATCTGTCGTTGCCGCCGCCAGCAGAGCAGGGCAAATATCACGCTGACCAATAACATCACGCCGTAGTCACGTGAGAACGCCAGGGGATTAAAGGGCCCTGGCGTAATCAGGGCCGGTAGGCCCATCACAATGGCGATATTAAATATGTTGGAACCGATGATATTACCAATGGCAATGTCATCCTCACCTTTCCGTGCCCCCGCAATGGCCGTGGCCAGCTCCGGCAGGCTGGTGCCGATGGCAATCACCGTCAGGCCAATGGTCAGTTCACTGATGGCGAAATAGTTCGCCAGCACCGTCGCGTTATCCACAACCATGCGCGTTGCCATCGGCATGATGATCAGCGCAACGCCAAGCCAGAGCAGGGCAACAGGCAGCGTGCCTTCTCGCGGCAGTTCGGCGACCTGCTCCCGCGTGAGGCTATCCTGACCCTGCTTCTCAGCCTGACGGGCGATTTTAACACTATACAGCAGCCAGATGATGGCCAGCGCCAGCAGGAAAATGCCGTCGCTGTAGCTCAGTACACCATCATAAAATACGCAGCCTGCCAGCAGGCTTACGATTAACATTAGCGGCAATTCACGGCGCAGAACATCAGAATGCACGCGAAATGGATGGAGCAATGCGGCCAGGCCTAAAATCAAGAGTATATTGACGATATTAGAGCCAATCGCGGTGCCTACTGCCAGGTCTAACTGACCATGCAGCGATGCTGTTACAGAGACGATGATTTCAGGAAGTGACGTTCCAACACTGACAACGGTCATCCCGATGACGACAGGCGGTACGCCGGTCAGGCGACACAGGATAGATGCAGCAAACACTAAACGGTCAGCACTGTAGACCACCAAAAGTAAACCAATTATTAACAGTGCTGTTGCTAAAAGCATCAAAAGTCCTTTCTTCAGGTATACTCGTCGGTCCATCGCACGGGAATGGCTGGACTGCATACAGTCTGAGGCGTAACGAATTCCTAATTTTGACTTTATGCGCCGGAAAAGTAAAACAAATGCCAGCTTTCGCTAACCTCAACGGCTATTATTCTGTAAAAATGCGGAGTTGAGGGCTGATTCAGGCGGCATGCCTTAACGTGAGCAGGGTAATAAAGGAACCATAAATGAGCCAAACGATGGCGAATTTAGTCGATGTTCGCGGCGTGAGTTTTTCCCGCGCCAACAGATTGATATTTGATGATATTTCGTTGACCGTACCGCGTGGCAAAATCACTGCCATCATGGGGCCGTCCGGGATCGGTAAAACGACCCTGCTGCGCCTCATTGGTGGGCAGATCCCACCTGATAGCGGTGAAATCCTCTTTGATGGCGAAAACATCCCGGAGATGTCACGCTCGCGTCTGTATACTGTCCGCAAACGCATGAGCATGCTCTTTCAGTCGGGAGCCTTGTTCACCGACATGAATGTCTTTGATAACGTGGCCTATCCGCTGCGCGAGCATACCAGCCTGCCGCCTGAACTGCTGAAAAGCACGGTGATGATGAAGCTCGAAGCCGTCGGTTTGCGAGGCGCCGCAAAGCTGATGCCCTCGGAGCTGTCCGGCGGGATGGCGCGTCGTGCCGCGCTGGCGCGAGCCATTGCATTAGAACCTGATTTAATCATGTTCGACGAACCGTTTGTTGGACAGGATCCCATCACGATGGGCGTGCTGGTGAAGCTCATCTCTGAACTGAACAGCGCGCTTGGCGTCACCTGCATTGTGGTATCTCACGATGTACCGGAAGTATTGAGCATTGCCGATTACGCCTATATCGTGGCGGACAAAAAGATCGTCGCACACGGTAGCGCTCAGGCGCTGCAGGAAAATTGCGATCCGCGCGTGCGGCAGTTCCTTGACGGTATTGCCGATGGCCCTGTGCCGTTCCGCTACCCCGCGGGCGACTATCGTGACGATTTACTGGGAATAGGGAGTTAAGCCACTCATGCTGTTAAATGCGTTGGCCGCTCTCGGACACCGTGGCATAAAAACCATCAGGACGTTCGGGCGTGCCGGATTGATGTTATTCAACGCGCTGGTCGGCAAGCCGGAATTCCGTAAGCACGCACCTCTGCTGGTGCGGCAGCTTTATAATGTCGGCGTGCTGTCGATGCTCATCATCATTGTCTCCGGTCTGTTTATCGGTATGGTGCTTGGGCTGCAGGGCTATCTGGTTCTGACAACCTACAGTGCGGAAACCAGCCTCGGGATGCTGGTGGCGCTCTCGCTGCTGCGCGAGCTGGGGCCTGTTGTGGCGGCGCTGTTGTTCGCCGGGCGCGCGGGGTCGGCATTAACGGCTGAAATTGGCCTGATGCGTGCGACCGAGCAGCTCTCCAGCATGGAGATGATGGCGGTCGACCCGCTGCGTCGCGTGATCTCGCCGCGTTTCTGGGCTGGGGTGATCTCTTTACCGTTACTGACTATTCTGTTTGTCGCCGTGGGTATCTGGGGCGGTTCGCTGGTTGGCGTGCACTGGAAAGGCATTGATGCCGGTTTCTTCTGGTCCGCGATGCAGGACGCAATCGACCTGCGAATGGATCTGGTTAACTGTCTGATTAAAAGCGTGGTATTTGCCATTACGGTCACCTGGATTGCATTGTTCAATGGTTACGATGCCATCCCGACGTCGGCGGGCATTAGCCGTGCAACTACACGTACCGTCGTACATTCGTCGCTGGCCGTACTGGGTCTGGATTTTGTGCTCACCGCACTGATGTTTGGGAATTGAGTTCATGCAAACGAGAAAAAATGAAATTTGGGTCGGTGTATTCCTGCTGCTGGCGCTGCTGGCCGCGCTGTTTATCTGCCTGAGAGCGGCGGATATTACGTCTGTGCGCACCGAGCCGACGTATCGCATCTATGCCACCTTCGATAACATCGGCGGGCTGAAGGCGCGTTCACCGGTCCGCATCGGCGGCGTGGTGATCGGACGCGTATCTGACATTACGCTGGATGAGAAAACCTACCTGCCACGCGTCGCGATGGATATCGAAGAGCGTTACAACCATATCCCGGACACCAGCTCCCTTTCTATTCGTACTTCCGGTCTGCTGGGCGAACAATATCTGGCGCTTAACGTTGGCTTTGAAGACCCCGAGCTGGGAACGACTATCCTTAAAGACGGTAGCGTCATTCAGGATACGAAATCCGCGATGGTTCTGGAGGATATGATTGGTCAGTTCCTTTACAACAGTAAAGGGGATGAGAAAAAATCCGACGCTGCCCCTGCGCAGAGCGAAGATCATACCGACGTCGCACCGACATCTGGCGCGACGCATTAATTTCAGGAGAAGTCATTCATGTTTAAACGACTGTTAATGGTTGCCATGCTGGTCATCGCCCCTCTAACCGCCGCCCACGCTGCGGATCAGAGTAACCCGTACAAACTGATGGACGAAGCGGCGAAGAAGACCTTCGACCGTCTTAAAAACGAACAGCCTAAAATTCGTGCTAATCCTGATTATCTGCGTGACGTCGTTGATCAGGAACTGCTGCCGTACGTGCAGATTAAATATGCGGGTGCGCTGGTGCTGGGACGTTATTACAAAGACGCGACCCCTGCGCAACGTGATGCGTACTTTGCCGCGTTTCGTGAATACCTGAAACAGGCTTATGGCCAGGCGCTGGCGATGTACCACGGTCAGACCTATCAGATTGCGCCTGAACAGCCGCTGGGCGATGCGACCATCGTCCCTATCCGTGTGACGATCAACGATCCTAACGGTCGTCCGCCAGTTCGTCTGGATTTCCAGTGGCGTAAAAACAGCCAGACCGGTCACTGGCAGGCGTATGACATGATTGCCGAAGGGGTAAGCATGATCACCACCAAACAGAACGAATGGAGCGACCTGCTGCGCACTAAAGGCATTGATGGCCTGACCGCTCAGCTGCAGTCTATCTCTCGCCAGAAAATTACCCTGGACGAGAAGAAGTAATGTCACAGCAACTCAGCTGGTCGCGTGAAGGCGAGACATTAAAGCTGTCCGGTGAACTGGATCAGGATCTGCTGAACCCACTGTGGGACAAACGCCACGAAGCGATGCAGGGCGTGACGCGTATCGACTTAACCGACGTTACGCGGGTGGATACGGCGGGTGTTGCGCTGCTTGCCCATCTGGTTGCCGTGGGGAAAAAGCAGGGGACAAGCGCTAAGCTTCACGGCGCGAGCGATAATGTCGTGACCCTTGCGCAGCTCTACAATCTTCCTCAGGACGTACTGCCTCGTTAATATTTTCAGTGCGTTACTTCCGA
Source organism: Enterobacter sp. UCD-UG_FMILLET (assembly GCF_000762975.1). Taxonomy (NCBI): domain Bacteria; kingdom Pseudomonadati; phylum Pseudomonadota; class Gammaproteobacteria; order Enterobacterales; family Enterobacteriaceae; genus Enterobacter; species Enterobacter sp. UCD-UG_FMILLET. Next base: position 31,878 of record NZ_JRJC01000014.1, on the reverse strand, counting down.
AAGCCCTGACTGTTTCATCGTCGGGGCTTTTTGCTTGTTTAAGACAACGCCACTTTGCTCTAAGATGTTGAGCTTGTTTTCACTATCAGATGATTAAGAGCCCATGGAAAATCATGAAATCCAGACAGTGCTGATGAATGCACTCTCCCTTCAGGAAGCCCACGTCACTGGCGATGGCAGTCACTTCCAGGTTATTGCTGTGGGTGAGATGTTCGACGGTATGAGCCGCGTGAAGAAGCAGCAGGCTGTGTACGCGCCTCTGATGGAATATATTGCGGATAACCGCATCCACGCCCTGTCGATTAAAGCGTTCACCCCGCAAGAGTGGGCACGCGATCGCAAACTAAACGGTTTTTGAGCTGAGGGCGACAGGCCCGCAGCACGGTTGATTTTATAAGAGAACACACAATGGATAAATTTCGTGTACAGGGGCCAACACGTCTCCAGGGCGAAGTCACAATTTCTGGCGCAAAAAACGCCGCGCTGCCAATCCTCTTTGCTGCGCTGCTGGCTGAAGAGCCGGTAGAAATTCAGAACGTACCGAAGCTGAAAGATATCGACACCACCATGAAGCTGCTCACCCAACTGGGCACGAAAGTTGAGCGTAACGGTTCCGTCTGGATCGACGCCAGCAAGGTGAACAACTTTTCAGCCCCTTACGATCTGGTGAAAACCATGCGTGCATCCATCTGGGCGCTTGGCCCGCTGGTAGCGCGTTTTGGGCAGGGTCAGGTCTCTCTGCCCGGCGGCTGCGCCATCGGTGCGCGTCCGGTTGACCTGCACATCTTTGGTCTGGAGAAGCTGGGCGCAGAGATTAAACTCGAAGAAGGTTACGTTAAAGCGTCCGTCAATGGTCGTCTGAAAGGCGCGCACATCGTCATGGATAAAGTGAGCGTGGGCGCAACGGTGACCATTATGTCTGCGGCGACGCTGGCAGAAGGTACCACCATCATCGAAAACGCCGCGCGCGAACCGGAGATTGTGGATACCGCCAACTTCCTCGTGGCGCTGGGGGCGAAGATTTCCGGTCAGGGTACCGACCGTATCACCATCGAAGGCGTTGAGCGTCTGGGCGGTGGTGTCTATCGCGTTCTGCCGGACCGTATCGAAACCGGTACCTTCCTGGTCGCTGCGGCGATTTCTGGCGGGAAGATTGTTTGTCGCAACGCGCAGCCAGATACCCTGGATGCGGTGCTGGCGAAACTGCGCGATGCGGGTGCGGATATCGAAATCGGAGAAGACTGGATCAGCCTCGATATGCACGGTCAGCGTCCAAAAGCGGTTAATGTGCGTACGGCGCCGCATCCGGCGTTCCCTACGGACATGCAGGCGCAGTTTACCCTGTTGAACCTGGTTGCCGAAGGCACTGGTTTCATCACCGAAACCATTTTCGAGAACCGCTTTATGCACGTACCGGAACTTATCCGTATGGGCGCGCATGCTGAGATCGAAAGTAATACCGTGATTTGCCACGGCGTTGAGAAATTGTCAGGGGCTCAGGTGATGGCAACCGATCTGCGTGCGTCTGCAAGCCTGGTGCTGGCGGGTTGTATTGCGGAAGGCACAACGATCGTGGATCGTATCTATCACATCGATCGTGGCTATGAGCGTATCGAAGATAAACTGCGCGCGCTGGGTGCCAACATTGAGCGTGTGAAGGGCGAGTAATCGTTCCGGCAGCCCCCTGCCAGCAATGACCGGGGGGTTGCTGTTCCTGTCAAAAAAGCGTTATTCCTGTGGTTCTCTTTTTGCCTTTCTCTGGCGAATCATGCGCGATCTGTCGATAAATTCATGGGTAATGGGGTCGTGGTAGCGCGAAGGCCAAATCACCCACGGATGCGTATCCAGCGCCGTCGCGATGATTAATTCTCCCTTGGGCCAGGGGCGAGTGAGGGCGTTTGCCAGAGTTGAAGAACTTAGTCCATGGCGGCGGGACTCTGCTGCCAGTGAAGTGCCTCTTTTGTGCAGTGCGGCAATAATATCAGCCGTGTGCCAGTCGATAAATTTCGTATCCATAACGCCGTCCTTAAGTTTGGATTCACCTACGCCGTTTTTTCTGAAACGACGCGGTTACTATACCCATTTCAACTTCTTGTTCTAAAAAGTTCGCGTTACTTGATGGGATATTCAGAATAAGACACGGCTTTATTCATGCGGTCTCTAAACCGATGAATTTAAATGAACACGGAATTTACTGGAGTGTACTGGAATCTCCCCGCTATCGCTGCGGGGAGAAACAAGGGGATTAACGGTCGCGCTGAACGGCGATGTGGGCAAGACCAATCAGTGCCTCGCGCCACGGACTGTCTGGAATGACCTGAAGCGCTTCGATGGCTTTGTCGGCTTCTTCTTCCGCGCGCTGACGCGTCCATTCCAGCGATCCGCAGATAGCCATAGTTTCCAGTACAGGTTCCAGAAGATGGCGGCCATTTCCCTGCTCAATCGCTTCACGGATCATTTTCGCCTGGTCAGCTGTTCCGTTGCGCATAGCATGAAGCAGCGGCAGGGTTGGTTTACCTTCGTTCAGGTCATCGCCCACGTTTTTACCGAGCGTCTCGCCGTCCGCACTGTAGTCCAGCAAATCATCAATCAGCTGGAAGGCAGTACCCAGATAGCGGCCATAGTCCTGCAGGCCTTTTTCCTGTGCTTCGGTACAGTCAGCCAGAATGCCGGAACACTGGGCAGCCGCTTCAAACAGGCGCGCCGTTTTGCTGTAGATGACGCGCATGTAGTTTTCTTCGGTGATATCAGGGTCGTTGACGTTCATCAGCTGCAGCACTTCGCCTTCAGCAATGACGTTTACGGCTTCGGACATCACTTCCAGCACTTTCAGGGAACCCAGGCTGGTCATCATCTGGAAGGCGCGGGTATAGATAAAATCCCCCACCAGGACGCTGGCTGCGTTTCCGAAAGCGGCGTTTGCCGTGGCTTTGCCACGACGCATATCCGATTCATCCACAACATCGTCATGCAGAAGCGTCGCCGTGTGAATAAATTCGATGAGCGCTGCGATAGTGATGTGAGCATTTCCCTGATAGCCAACGGCTCTGGCAGCCAGAATGGCAATCATCGGACGAATGCGTTTACCGCCGCCGCTGACGATGTAATAGCCCAACTGATTGATCAGCTGAACGTCAGAGTTGAGTTGCTCCAGGATTGCTGCATTCACACCCGCCATATCTTGCGCGGTTAACTCGTTGATTTTTTCTAAATTCATCGCAAAAGCCGGGCTTTTTATCCTGTTGATCCCATCTTCAATGGGGTAACGAAGGGTTTCGGTTTATCAATAGTAGTGCTGATTGTACTGAAAAAACGGCACAGATAAACGTTACCGTACGTGTTGTGTTTTTTTTCTTCATGTATTGACGGTAGCACTTGTCAAAGGCTCGCGTTTTGCGTAATATTCGCGCCCTATTGTGAATATTTATAGCGCACTCTGATTCATACGAGGACGTGCGCGGAAGCGGAGTTTATATGTACGCGGTTTTCCAAAGTGGTGGTAAACAACACCGAGTAAGCGAAGGTCAGACCGTTCGCCTGGAAAAGCTGGACATCGCAACTGGCGAATCTGTTGAGTTCGCAGAAGTTCTGATGATCGCAAACGGTGAAGAAGTCAAAATCGGCGTTCCTTTCGTTGATGGCGGCGTTATCAAAGCTGAAGTTGTTGCACACGGTCGTGGCGAGAAAGTTAAAATCGTTAAGTTTCGTCGTCGTAAGCACTACCGTAAGCAGCAGGGCCACCGTCAGTGGTTCACTGATGTGAAAATTACTGGCATCAGCGCCTAAGACCTGAGGAGAGATTTAAATGGCACATAAAAAGGCTGGCGGCTCCACACGTAATGGTCGCGATTCAGAAGCTAAACGTCTTGGCGTTAAGCGTTTCGGTGGCGAATCCGTTCTGGCGGGTAGCATCATCGTTCGTCAACGTGGTACCAAATTCCACGCTGGCAACAACGTAGGTTGCGGTCGTGACCACACTCTGTTTGCTAAAGCAGACGGTAAAGTGAAATTTGAAGTTAAAGGCCCGAACAACCGTAAATACATCAGCATCGTTGCTGAGTAAGGTTTTCTCGGTCCGGTAACGGATTAAAGCCCCGCAACCTGTTGCGGGGCTTTTTACATTGGAAACCCGGTAATTTTTTCTGTAGGGAAAACGGGCATGAAGCAGCAGGCCGGCATTGGTATTCTTTTGGCGCTCACTACCGCAATGTGCTGGGGTGCGCTGCCAATTGCAATGAAGCAGGTACTGGAAGTGATGGAGCCGCCTACGGTGGTCTTTTATCGCTTTCTGATGGCAAGCATCGGCCTCGGGGCCATTCTGGCTATCAAAGGTAAGCTTCCACCCTTGCGGCTCTTCCGCAAACCGCGCTGGCTGGTATTACTGGCTATCGCGACGGGCGGTCTGTTCGGTAACTTCATCCTGTTCAGCTCTTCCCTGCAATATCTCAGCCCCACGGCGTCGCAGGTGATAGGTCAGCTTTCACCTGTGGGCATGATGGTCGCCAGCGTCTTTATCCTCAAGGAGAAGATGCGCGGTACGCAGATTATCGGGGCGAGCATGCTGCTGTGCGGTCTGGTGATGTTCTTCAATACCAGTCTGATAGAGATTTTTACCCGCCTGACGGATTACACATGGGGTGTAATTTTCGGTGTGGGGGCGGCAACGGTCTGGGTGAGCTATGGCGTCGCGCAAAAGGTGTTATTGCGTCGTCTTGCCTCACAGCAGATCCTCTTTTTGCTGTACACTTTGTGTACAATAGCATTGCTGCCATTAGCAAAGCCGGGTGTGATTTCCCAGCTTAGCGACTGGCAACTGGCGTGCCTCATTTTTTGTGGGCTGAACACGCTGGTCGGTTATGGCGCGCTGGCCGAAGCGATGGCGCGCTGGCAGGCAGCACAGGTGAGCGCGTTAATTACGCTTACTCCGCTGTTTACGCTGTTATTTTCAGATTTGTTATCAATGGCCTGGCCCGATGTCTTCGTCAGACCGATGCTCAACCTGTTGGGTTATCTCGGTGCGTTTGTCGTGGTTGCGGGCGCGATGTATTCCGCCATTGGTCATCGTCTTTGGGGACGTTGGCGCAAAAATGAAGCGGTTGTAGTAGTCCCCCGCTCAGGCGAATGAGTTACGGAGAGTAAAATGAAGTTTGTTGATGAAGCGACGATCCTGGTCGTGGCTGGTGATGGCGGCAATGGTTGCGTAAGCTTCCGCCGTGAAAAGTATATCCCACGTGGCGGTCCTGACGGCGGCGACGGCGGGGATGGTGGTGACGTGTGGCTGGAGGCGGATGAGAACCTCAACACGCTGATCGACTACCGTTTCGAGAAATCCTTCCGCGCTGAACGTGGCCAGAACGGCCAGAGCCGTGACTGTACCGGGAAACGCGGTAAAGATGTCACTATTAAAGTTCCGGTCGGTACTCGTGTGATTGACCAGGGAACCGGTGAAACCATGGGTGACATGACCAAACACGGTCAGCGCCTGATGGTGGCTAAAGGCGGCTGGCACGGTCTGGGTAACAGCCGTTTCAAATCCTCCGTTAACCGTACTCCGCGTCAGAAAACGATGGGTACGCCGGGTGATAAGCGCGATCTGCAGCTGGAGCTGATGCTTCTGGCAGACGTGGGCATGCTGGGTATGCCAAACGCCGGTAAATCGACGTTCATTCGCGCCGTCTCTGCGGCGAAACCAAAAGTGGCGGACTATCCGTTTACCACGCTGGTACCAAGCCTGGGCGTTGTCCGTATGGATAACGAGAAGAGCTTTGTGGTTGCCGATATTCCGGGACTGATTGAAGGCGCTGCGGAAGGCGCGGGTCTGGGTATTCGCTTCCTGAAACACCTTGAGCGTTGCCGCGTGCTGCTGCATCTTATCGATATCGATCCTATCGATGGTTCCGATCCGGTTGAAAACGCCCGTATCATCATCGGTGAGCTGGAAAAATACAGCGAAAAACTGGCGAATAAACCACGCTGGCTGGTCTTCAACAAGATCGACCTGATGGACAAAGCCGAAGCGGAAGAGAAAGCCAAAGCGATTGCTGAAGCGATGGGTTGGGAAGATAAATACTACCTGATCTCTGCGGCAAGCCAGGTTGGCGTGAAAGATCTGTGCTGGGATGTGATGACCTTCATCATCGAGAACCCAATCGTGCAGGCGGAAGAAGCGAAACAGCCTGAAAAAGTCGAATTCATGTGGGATGACTACCACCGCCAGCAGCTCGAAGAGCTGGAAGCGGAAGACGATGATGAAGACTGGGACGATGACTGGGATGAAGACGACGAAGAAGGCGTCGAGTTCATCTACAAGCACTAATATCTGCCCGAAGCCCCCATTATGGGGGCTTTTTTTATTCCAGCGTTGCGGGTAGCCAGCAGCTGGCGATCAAACCACCTTCAGCGCCGTTCTCAAGCGTCAGCCTGCCGTGGTGGAGCTGCACGATGCGCTGCACGATACTCAGCCCCAGACCGCTGCCACCGTAGCGCTGGTCAAGACGGCGGAATGGCTCGGTAATTGACTGACGGTGTGCTTCATCAATCCCTGGCCCCTGATCGATCACGCTGATCTGCGTCCCCCCGTCGACCCCGGTTAATGTCACTGTAATCGTTGTCCCTGCCGGGCTGTAGCGCCCGGCATTCTCCAGCAGGTTGCGCAGCATCAGACGCAGGAGCACGGCGTCTCCCTGAACCGTGAGCGCGCTTTTAGCGGGCCAAATCACCGTATGCTCTTTGGCTTCATGGCCCAGGCCGAGAGGTTCAATGATATTTTCCGTCCAGCTTACGGTTTCGTAGTGTCCGCTGGCCATTGCCTGTCCGGCACGGGCCAGCATCAGCAGCTGCTCAACGGTATGCATGAGCTGATCGATACGGCTAATTAACGTCGCGGCCTGTGGTGCGCCTGACTGGGCCATAAGCTCCAGATGGAGCCGGATACCGGCAAGGGGCGTTCGGAGCTCGTGTGCGGCGTCAGCGGTGAAGAGACGCTCCTGCTGAATGGTATTGTCCAGCCGGGCGAGCAGCTGGTTCAGGGAGGTTGTCACCGCGCCTATTTCTTCCATGTCGGAATACATGGGAAGCGGTGTTAAGTTATCCGCCGAACGGTTAGCAAGGCTGTCACGCAGTTTATTCAGCGGTCGGGTTATCCAGCTGACTGCCCAGAAAGAGAAAAACAGCGTAAAGCCTACCATCACCAGAGAAGGGACGAGAAGGGAAGCAATCGCTTCGCGGATCTCTTTCTCGACATGGTTATTGCGGGATTTTGCCGACAGCGTTTCATTCACCAGAAAACCAATCTGCTCACGGCTTTCATGCCACAGCCAGATGACGCTTATCAGCTGGAAAAATAACAGAATGACCGCCAGCAGCACCATCAAACGCCGACGCATGCTGTTCATTTCTGGCTCTCAAGGCGATAGCCAACGCCACGGACGGTTTTGATTCTGTCCTTGCCGAGCTTGCGACGCAGGTTGTGAATATGAACTTCAAGGGTATTTGACCCCGGGTCGTCCTGCCAGGAGTAGATATCCTGCTGGAGCGTCTCTCGGTGTACCGTTTGCCCGCTGCGCATGATCAGACGCGTAAGCAAGGCGAACTCTTTTGGCGTCACCTCTACCGCCTGGTCCCGGCGCAATACCTGCTGGGTTTGCAGATTCAGCGTAATATCGCCGTCGGTCAGTAAGTTATCACTATGGCCCTGATAGCGGCGAATCAATGCCCGCACTCGCGCCTGCAGCTCCGCAAGTGCAAAAGGTTTCACCAGGTAATCATCTGCGCCTGCATCAAGGCCGGTGATACGATCCTCAATGGCATCGCGTGCCGTCAGGATCAACACCGGGTTGGCAATACCGCGGCGTCGCCACTGGCTGAGCAGCGTGGCGCCGTCTTTATCAGGCAAGCCCAAATCGAGGATCACCAGGCTGTATTCGCCGCTCTGGATCAGAGAGTCCGCCTCCGCGGCGGTGCAGGCACAGTCGAGGGCATACCCTTCATTGGCCAGCCCCAGCGCCAGCCCTTCCTGCAATAACTGATCGTCTTCAACTATGAGTAGTTTCATCGCTAGTTATTCTGGTAGATGTCCTTATAAAGCCTGCTTTCGAAGCGAACCAGAGGAATACGACGATTGCGCTGGTCGGTCGGTTCGACGGCATAGCCGGAAAGATACTGCACGAATGCCATGCGTTGTCCGCTGGCGGTAGTGATAAAGCCTGCAAGGTTGTAAACCCCCTGCAGTGAGCCTGTCTTAGCGGATACTTTGCCATCCACGCCGGCAGCGTGAAGCCCGGCGCGATACTGCAGCGAACCGTCATGCCCGGCCAGCGGCAGCATTGAAATAAAGTTTAGCTCAGTGTCATGCTGTGCAATGTACTGAAGCACCTGCATCATCGTGGCCGGCGAGATCAAATTATGACGCGATAATCCGGAGCCATCGACGGCGATGGTATTGCCCAGCTCGATCCCGGCCTGCTGGCGCAGGATCTGACGAACGGCGTCTGAACCCGCGCGCCAGGTTCCCGGCACCCCGAAACGCGCGTGGCCAATCATGCGGAACACGGTGTCGGCAATCATGTTGTCTGACTTTTTCAGCATGATTCGCAGTAAATCGTGCAGCGGCGGAGACTGTTTGCTGGCGATGACCGTGCCGGGCTGATTAACCTGCGTCTGGCGAAGCAGCGTGCCGGTGTATGTTATGCCCGCTTGTTTCAGCTCATCTTTCAGAATGGCACCCGCATAGCTTGCACCATCCTGTATCGCAAAGGCCAGCGGCAGCGGATCGGCGCGCTGCGTCAGGCAGCCGGTAAGCGTGAAGCGGTTAAGATCGCCTGGCACGACGTCAAGCTCACAATATTGCGCATCCGGGGAGCCTTTCGCCAGCGTGCGAACCTGGCTGAACATGGTGACCGGGTAGTAGGACGCTATGCGGATAAACGCTAAATCATCTGGCTTTGGCGCGCTGTAAAGCGAAACCGAGAAGCAGTTACGGTCAACAATCGCGGCGGCGGGCGGGGCGCTAAAACATTGGGTCATGTCGTTCCACGGCCAGCCTGGGGCTTTATCGTGGCTGGCAAAAATGGACGTGTCGATCAGCACATTGCCATCAATTTTCTGCACGCCAGATTTTTTCAGTACCGCAACCATATTGCGGATATCCTGGCGCTTAAAGGTCGGATCGCCGCCAAAACGGGCGATAAGATCGCCTTTCAGTTCGCCACCCTCGACGTCACCTTTGGTCTCGAGTGTGGTAGTAAAACGGAAGTCAGGACCGAGCTGGAGCAGGGCGGCGAGGGCAGTAATCACCTTTTGGGTACTGGCAGGCAGCGCCATCTGTTGACTATGATAGTCAATCTCGGGAGCCTGTGCGCCAACCTTCTGCACCATCAGGGCAAGGTTCGCGCCTGCGGGGAGCTGATTAATGTACTCATCAACATTCGCGGCCTGGGCGGTGAACGTTATACTGGTAGTCAATCCGATGATAAATCTGGAAAATCGCATAATCTCGCGCTAACAACCCGAAAACAAACCGTCATACTACGGTGCATGGCACTGCAAAGTAAACGATGACCCATAGTGAACTTCGCGGTAAAATGCATATCAAATTGAAAAATTGCTGCTGACCTGGGGCATTGCTCCCGGGTCGGTTTTCTTTTTGCTTCTTGCCCGCTTAGGTGGGCAGGAGCAGGGAACACTGCTCCCAACAGGAATGTTTAAGAGGTATAACAAATGCAAGCTATTCCGATGACCTTACGTGGTGCCGAAAAACTGCGCGAAGAGCTGGATTTCCTGAAATCCGTGCGTCGCCCTGAAATCATCGCCGCTATCGCGGATGCGCGCGAGCATGGCGACCTGAAAGAGAATGCTGAATACCACGCCGCGCGTGAGCAGCAGGGCTTCTGTGAAGGGCGTATTAAAGATATCGAGGCAAAACTGTCCAATGCACAGGTTATCGATATCACCAAAATGCCTAACAACGGGCGTGTGATCTTTGGTTCTACCGTGACCGTCCTGAACCTGGACAACGACGAAGAGCAGACCTATCGCATCGTGGGTGATGATGAAGCAGACTTCAAACAGAACCTGATTTCAGTGAACTCCCCGATTGCTCGCGGCCTGATTGGCAAAGAGCAGGACGATGTTGTCACCATCCGCACCCCTGGCGGTGAAGTGGAATACGAAATTATTAAGGTTGAATACCTGTAATTCGCTTCTCTACTAAGATGTTGATACATTGTAAAGAAAAGAAAAAGGCCGCATAGCGGCCTTTTATCAACTCAAGGAGCATGGCATTTTGCTCGCCTGCTGACAGAAATCCCTCGTTTCACACAGAAAATGTGTTTAATTCAGGATATCCTTAGCGTGGCAGCGAGATTTTACGCTCTTTAGATGGGCGGTAGAGCACCAGCGTTTTACCGATGACCTGTACATTACAGGCGCCGGTTTCGCGCACGATGGCTTCCACGATCAGGTTTTTAGTGTCTCTGTCTTCAGAGGCGATTTTCACCTTGATCAGCTCGTGGTGTTCCAGCGCTTGTTCAATCTCGGCAAGCACCCCTTCGGTCAAACCATTGTTGCCAAGCATCACTACAGGCTTGAGCGGATGTGCCAGACCTTTAAGGTGCTGTTTTTGTTTAGTACTCAGATTCATCGTATATTTTTGCTTACGTTGGGATTGAAAACGGTTCATTCTACCGCCATCTCCCTTATATCGCCAAATAGCTGCGTAGAAATTTACGTCACAGGCAGGTAACGATGAACCAGGACGGAAATGTTAAATGACAGGTAAAAAGCGTTCTGCCAGCTCCAGCCGCTGGCTTCAGGAACACTTTAGCGATAAATATGTTCAACAGGCACAGAAAAAGGGGTTGCGTTCCCGTGCCTGGTTTAAACTTGATGAAATACAGCAAAGTGACAAACTTTTTAAGCCGGGGATGACGGTTGTTGACCTCGGTGCGGCACCTGGCGGATGGTCCCAGTATGCGGTAACGCAGATCGGCGGAACGGGCCGAATCATCGCGTGCGATCTTTTACCAATGGATCCCATCGTCGGTGTCGACTTCCTTCAGGGCGACTTTCGTGATGAATTAGTGCTGAAAGCGTTACTTGATCGTGTAGGTGACAGTAAGGTCCAGGTTGTCATGTCAGATATGGCACCAAATATGTGCGGAACACCGGCGGTGGATATCCCCCGCGCCATGTATCTGGTGGAGCTAGCGTTAGAAATGTGTCGTGATGTACTAGCGCCTGGTGGTAGTTTTGTTGTGAAGGTGTTTCAGGGCGAAGGTTTCGAGGAGTATCTTAAGGAAATTCGCTCCCTGTTTGCGAAGGTTAAAGTTCGTAAGCCGGACTCTTCCCGGGCCCGTTCCCGAGAAGTGTATATTGTAGCGACCGGGCGAAAATGATAACCGGTAGATTTCAGGCGAAAGTTTGAATGAAACTGGATATAGAGTATCCTGACGCTGTTTTTAACACAGTTGTAATATGAGGTTAATCCCTTGAGTGACATGGCGAAAAACCTAATACTCTGGCTGGTCATTGCCGTTGTGCTGATGTCAGTATTCCAGAGCTTTGGGCCCAGCGAGTCGAATGGCCGCAAGGTGGATTATTCTACCTTCCTGCAGGAGGTCAATCAGGACCAGGTTCGCGAAGCGCGTATCAACGGACGTGAGATCAACGTTACCAAGAAAGATAGTAACCGTTACACGACTTACATCCCGGTGAATGATCCTAAGCTGCTTGATAACCTTCTGACCAAAAACGTCAAGGTAGTTGGCGAGCCGCCAGAAGAACCAAGCCTGCTGGCTTCTATCTTCATTTCCTGGTTCCCGATGCTGCTTCTTATTGGCGTCTGGATCTTCTTTATGCGCCAGATGCAGGGCGGCGGTGGCAAAGGTGCCATGTCGTTCGGTAAGAGCAAGGCGCGTATGCTGACGGAAGACCAGATCAAGACCACCTTCGCTGACGTCGCCGGTTGTGACGAAGCGAAAGAAGAGGTAGGTGAACTGGTTGAATACCTGCGTGAACCGAGCCGTTTCCAGAAACTGGGCGGTAAGATCCCGAAAGGCGTGCTGATGGTTGGCCCTCCGGGTACCGGTAAAACCCTGCTGGCGAAAGCCATTGCGGGTGAAGCGAAGGTGCCGTTCTTTACTATTTCAGGTTCTGACTTCGTTGAAATGTTCGTGGGTGTCGGTGCATCTCGTGTGCGTGACATGTTTGAGCAGGCCAAGAAGGCAGCACCGTGCATTATCTTCATCGATGAAATCGACGCCGTAGGCCGCCAGCGTGGCGCAGGTCTGGGCGGTGGTCACGATGAACGTGAACAGACGCTGAACCAGATGCTGGTTGAGATGGACGGCTTCGAAGGTAACGAAGGTATCATCGTTATCGCGGCGACTAACCGTCCGGACGTACTTGACCCTGCGCTGCTGCGTCCAGGCCGTTTCGACCGTCAGGTTGTTGTGGGTCTGCCGGACGTTCGCGGTCGTGAACAGATTCTGAAAGTTCACATGCGTCGCGTACCGCTGGCGCCAGATATCGATGCGGCAATCATTGCGCGCGGTACTCCTGGCTTCTCCGGTGCGGACCTGGCGAACCTGGTCAACGAAGCTGCTCTGTTTGCCGCTCGCGGTAACAAGCGCGTCGTATCTATGGTGGAGTTTGAGAAAGCGAAAGACAAAATCATGATGGGTGCGGAACGTCGCTCCATGGTGATGACGGAAGCGCAGAAAGAGTCCACGGCATACCACGAAGCGGGTCACGCGATTATCGGTCGCCTCGTGCCGGAACATGATCCGGTGCATAAAGTGACGATTATTCCGCGCGGGCGTGCGCTGGGTGTGACTTTCTTCCTGCCTGAAGGCGACGCGATCAGCGCCAGCCGTCAGAAGCTGGAAAGCCAGATTTCGACCCTGTACGGCGGTCGTCTGGCAGAAGAAATTATCTACGGTGTGGAACATGTTTCTACCGGTGCGTCCAACGACATTAAAGTTGCGACAAACCTGGCGCGTAACATGGTGACGCAGTGGGGCTTCTCCGACAAACTCGGTCCGCTGCTGTATGCAGAGGAAGAGGGTGAAGTATTCCTGGGCCGTTCTGTGGCTAAAGCGAAACATATGTCCGATGAGACGGCACGTATCATCGACCAGGAAGTAAAATCTCTGGTAGAGCGTAACTACGCACGTGCACGCCAGATCCTGAACGACAATATGGACATCCTGCATTCGATGAAAGATGCGCTCATGAAATATGAGACCATCGATGCACCGCAGATTGACGACCTGATGGCGCGCCGCGAAGTACGTCCGCCAGCAGGCTGGGAAGACCCAGGTGCTTCCAATAATTCTGACAACAATGGCACCCCGCGTGCGCCGCGTCCGGTTGATGAACCGCGTACGCCAAATCCGGGCAACACCATGTCAGAACAGTTGGGCGATAAGTAAGCCACTGCTGTTGAAGCGTTTGTCTGTACCTCAAACCCTGGAGCTTGCTCCGGGGTTTTTCATTTCTGTTTAACGATATAGATACCAGGGATTTCGCAATGAAATTATTCGCTCAGGACTCGCATCTCGATCTTTCACATCCCCATGTGATGGGGATCCTGAATGTTACCCCTGACTCTTTCTCTGACGGCGGCACGCATAACACGCTTATCGAGGCGGTTAAGCACGCGAATTTAATGATTAATGCGGGTGCCACCATTATTGACGTGGGCGGCGAATCGACGCGTCCTGGTGCGGCGGACGTGTCTGTGGAAGAAGAGCTGGCGCGCGTGGTGCCGGTGGTTGAAGCTATCGCGCAGCGGTTTGAGGTATGGATCTCCGTTGATACCTCTAAACCCGAAGTGATCCGTGAAGTGGCGAGAGTGGGCGCTCACATTATCAATGATATTCGCTCGCTCACTGAGCCTGGCGCCCTTGAAGCCGCGGCAGAGACCGGGTTACCGGTATGCCTGATGCACATGCAGGGTCAACCAAAAACCATGCAGGAAGCACCGAGGTATGACGATGTCTTTGCCGACGTGAATCGCTTCTTTATTGAGCATATTGCACGCTGTGAACGTGCAGGTATCCCAAAAGAGAAATTGCTGCTCGACCCGGGGTTCGGTTTCGGTAAAAATCTCTCCCACAATTATGCGTTGCTTGCGCGCCTGTCGGAATTCCATCATTTTGGCCTGCCGTTACTGGTGGGGATGTCGAGAAAGTCGATGATTGGGCAGTTGCTGAACGTGGGGCCGAGCGAACGCCTGAGCGGCAGCCTGGCCTGCGCAGTGATTGCGGCGATGCAGGGTGCGCACATTATTCGTGTCCATGACGTCAAAGAAACAGTAGAAGCCATGCGTGTGGTGGAAGCCACACTGGCAGCGAAGGAAAACAAACGCTATGAGTAATCGTAAGTATTTTGGTACCGATGGTATCCGTGGGCGTGTAGGCGATGCTCCCATCACCCCTGATTTTGTCCTGAAGCTCGGCTGGGCTGCTGGCAAAGTGCTGGCGCGTCATGGTTCCCGTAAGATCATTATCGGTAAAGATACCCGTATTTCCGGCTATATGCTGGAGTCCGCGCTGGAAGCGGGTTTGGCGGCGGCTGGACTGTCCGCGTCCTTTACGGGCCCGATGCCGACACCTGCAGTCGCGTATCTGACGCGTACCTTCCGTGCGGAAGCGGGGATTGTCATTTCAGCTTCTCACAACCCGTTCTACGACAACGGCATTAAATTCTTCTCCATTGACGGCACCAAGCTCCCGGATGACGTGGAAGAAGCTATTGAAGCCGAAATGGAAAAAGAGATCACCTGTGTTGATTCCGCAGAGCTGGGTAAAGCGAACCGTATCGTTGATGCGGCGGGCCGTTATATCGAATTCTGTAAAGGCACCTTCCCGAATGAGCTGAGCCTGGCTCACCTCAAAATTGTGGTGGACTGTGCTAATGGCGCGACCTATCACATCGCCCCGAATGTCTTCCGCGAACTGGGTGCGAAAGTCATCACTATTGGCTGCGAGCCGGATGGTCTGAACATTAACGAGCAGGTGGGGGCAACTGACGTTCGTGCCCTGCAGGCGCGTGTTCTGGCAGAGAAAGCCGACCTGGGTATTGCGCTGGACGGCGACGGTGACCGCGTGATCATGGTCGACCACGAAGGTAACAAGGTCGACGGCGATCAAATCCTCTACATCATTGCCCGTGAGGGCCTGCGTCAGGGTCAGCTGCGCGGTGGTGCGGTGGGCACGCTGATGAGTAACATGGGCCTGGAACTGGCGCTGAAACAGCTCGGTATTCCGTTTGTCCGCGCGAAAGTGGGTGACCGCTATGTGCTGGAAAAACTGCAGGAGAAGGGCTGGCGCATCGGCGCAGAAAACTCGGGTCACGTGATCCTGCTTGATAAAACCACCACCGGTGACGGTATCGTGGCCGCGCTGCAGGTGGTTGCCGCAATGGCGCGCAACCATATGAGCCTGCACGATCTGTGCAGCGGCATGAAAATGTTCCCACAGATTCTTGTCAACGTACGCTTCACTGCCGGTAAAGGCGATCCGCTGGAAAACGAGAACGTCAAAGCGGTGATGGCTGACGTTGAAGCGGCCCTGGGCAATCGTGGACGCGTGCTGCTGCGTAAGTCCGGTACCGAACCGCTGATCCGCGTGATGGTAGAAGGCGAAGACGAAGCGCAGGTTACCGAATTTGCGCACCGTATTGCGGATGCTGTTAAAGCTGCATAATCGTGCACGCTAAATGTATAAAAAGGCGGCTTTTGTCGCCTTTGTTTTAAGCAATTAATGGCTTTTTGCTGTTTTTTTCCGCAGTTGATACAATGCGTCAAAAATGCCCTTGCGAAGGTCATTCGCTTTGGTTAGTATTCACACCCGCTTCAGTGGGAAACAAAAATCCTGCTAATTGGTCGAAGCATTGGTATGCGGCAAATCCGCAAGGAACAGGTTGATTATGTACGAAGCTCTTTTAGTTATTTTCCTTATTGTAGCCATCGCTCTCGTAGCGCTGATCATGCTGCAGCAAGGTAAAGGCGCTGATATGGGAGCCTCCTTCGGAGCAGGCGCTTCCGGTACGCTGTTCGGTTCAAGTGGTTCTGCGAACTTCATGACCCGCACAACGGCGATTCTGGCTACGCTGTTCTTCATCATCAGCCTTGTGCTTGGCAATATCAACAGCAACAAGACCAGCAAAGGAAGCGAGTGGGAAAATCTGAGCGCGCCAGCGAAAACTGAGCAGACTCAGCCAGCTGCACCGGCTAAGCCGACCAGCGATATCCCGCACTAAGTATTCTGTACCGAGGTGGTGGAATTGGTAGACACGCTACCTTGAGGTGGTAGTGCCCTAACGGGCTTGTGGGTTCGAGTCCCATCCTCGGTACCAATATTCCAGAAGAAAGACGTCGAAAGGCGTCTTTTTTTTCGTTTGTAGATTGTGTGTGGCGGGCAAAGTGGTGGATGGCGTTGTGCTTATCGGCCCGACAAAAGCCCACAAAAAAGGCGTCCATAGGACGCCTTTTGCACGTTATATCAGCGATTACTTCTTATCGCTGTGCTCCAGGTTTTCAACCTGCGGCAGACCGTTACCGGAATTCGCGGAGAGCAGGCCATTCTCAACATAGTTGAACAGCTTCTCGCGGGTATCGGTGATGTCCAGGTTACGCATAGTCAGCTGACCGATACGATCGTCCGGCGAGAACACGGATTCACCTTTCTCCATGGTCAGACGCTCTGCTTTATAGGTCAGGTTGTCAGACACGGTGTTCAGGATGGAGTAGTCGTTACCGCGACGCAGTTCCAGCGTTACTTCACCGGTGATCGCGCTTGCCACCCAACGCTGCAGCGCATCGCGCAGCATCAGTGCCTGTGGATCGAACCAGCGACCCTGATACAGCAGTTTACCCAGCTGACGGCCATGAGAGTGATACTGCTCGATGGTATCTTCGTTGTGAATGCCGGTCAGCAGACGCTCGTAAGCGATGTGCAGCAGCGCCATTCCCGGGGCTTCATAGATGCCACGGCTTTTCGCTTCGATAATACGGTTTTCAATCTGATCGCTCATACCCAGACCGTGACGACCGCCAATACGGTTCGCTTCCAGCATCAGCTCAACATCATCAGAGAAGGTTTTACCGTTCAGCGCAACCGGATGGCCGCGTTCGAAACGTACGGTCACTTCTTCAGCCTGGATTTTGACGTTCTCGTCCCAGAACTTCACGCCCATGATCGGGTTAACGATCTTCACGCTGGAGTTCAGGAATTCCAGGTCTTTCGCTTCGTGCGTCGCACCCAGCATGTTGGAGTCAGTGGAGTAAGCTTTCTCGACAGACATCTTATAGTCGAAACCGCAGGCGATCATAAACTCGGACATCTCATGACGGCCACCCAGCTCGTCGATGAAGTCGGTATCCAGCCACGGCTTGTAGATCTGCAGTTCGGCGTTGGTCAGCAGGCCATAACGATAGAAACGCTCAATATCGTTGCCTTTATAGGTACTGCCGTCACCCCAGATGTTGACGCCGTCTTCTTTCATCGCCGCAACCAGCATGGTGCCGGTGACCGCACGGCCCAGCGGGGTGGTGTTGAAATAGGTCAGGCCGCCGGTGGTGTTATGGAACGCACCGCACTGAATAGCCGCGATACCTTCAGCGACCAGTTGCTTACGGCAGTCAATCAGGCGCGCGTTCTCTGCACCATACTCTTTAGCGCGACGAGGAATGGCATCGTAGTCGTCCTCATCCGGCTGGCCCAGGTTCGCAGTATAGGCGTACGGAACCGCTCCCTTCTGGCGCATCCACAGCAGTGCAGCGCTGGTATCCAGGCCGCCTGAGAAAGCGATGCCAATACGTTGTCCTACCGGAAGATGCTTGAGAATCGTCGTCATAGAATAAAACCCTGCTTGATTGACTGATTAGAGACCGCTTTCGCTCTCTTGTGCATTTTTATGCAAAATAAGTGAGTATTCATTTAATCATCTTTTGGCGAAGACCGGAAGAGAGTCGTGCGTTTTTTGTAAAAATTTTGGTCAAATCGATCTGGCGGAAGTCGCCTTGACAGGTGGGGTCAACTATCAATATACTAAACGCCGATTTTACGTCCCGTCTTCGGTACCAAATCCCAGCATTATTTGCAAATTCTGTCCAAAACGCGTAGAATTTGCCACGTTTCAGGCGCGGGGTGGAGCAGCCTGGTAGCTCGTCGGGCTCATAACCCGAAGGTCGTCGGTTCAAATCCGGCCCCCGCAACCACTTTCCCATAAAGTTCTTTTTCAAATATACTGTGAAGACTTAGAGCCTTCGTAGCTGGATTTGAAAAAATTCTTTCGGAAAGTGCTCCAGGCCACAGTTGTGGCTATAGGGTTCAGTTATCTAAAGCCCCGATTTATCGGGGTTTTTTGTTATCTGACTACAGAATAACTGGGCTTTACGCCCTTTTTTTATGTCTTGGGGGTGGGCTTGTCCACATTAGAGCAAAAATTAACAGAGATGATTACTGCACCGGTCGAAGCACTGGGCTACGAACTGGTCGGCATCGAATTCGTTCGCGGCCGTACATCGACGCTGCGCATCTATATTGATAGTGAAGATGGCATCAATGTTGATGATTGTGCTGATGTCAGCCACCAGGTGAGTGCGGTTCTTGATGTTGAAGACCCGATTACCGTTGCGTACAACCTGGAAGTTTCCTCACCTGGCCTCGATCGCCCGATGTTCACGGCCGAGCACTATGTGCGCTTTACCGGTGAAGAAGTGGCTCTCGTTCTGCGTATGGCCGTACAGAACCGCCGTAAATGGCAGGGAATTATCAAAGCCGTTGATGGTGAAATGATCACGGTGACAGTCGAAGGCAAAGATGAAGTGTTCGCGCTGAGTAATATCCAGAAGGCGAACCTGGTTCCCCACTTTTAACAGTCTGGATTGAGGTGAAAAGCCCGCGATGAACAAAGAAATTTTGGCTGTTGTTGAAGCCGTCTCCAACGAGAAATCACTGCCGCGTGAGAAGATTTTCGAAGCGCTGGAAAGTGCCCTGGCTACAGCAACCAAGAAAAAATACGAACAAGAGATCGATGTTCGCGTAGAAATCGATCGTAAAAGCGGTGACTTCGATACATTCCGTCGTTGGGTAATCGTTGAAGAAGTGACCCAGCCGACCAAAGAGATCACGCTGGAAGCCGCCCGTTTTGAAGACGAAAGTCTGAACGTGGGCGAGTACGTTGAAGATCAGATTGAATCTGTCACCTTCGACCGTATCACGACCCAGACCGCTAAACAGGTTATCGTGCAGAAAGTGCGCGAAGCCGAGCGCGCGCTGGTTGTCGATCAGTTCCGCGATCAGGAAGGCGAAATCATCACCGGCGTGGTGAAGAAAGTGAACCGCGACAACATCTCCCTGGAGATCAAATCCGAAGGATTACCGGGTAACGCTGAAGCCGTTATCCTGCGTGAAGATATGCTGCCGCGTGAAAACTTCCGCCCAGGCGACCGTATTCGCGGTGTTCTGTACGCCGTTCGCCCTGAAGCGCGTGGTGCACAGCTGTTCGTGACCCGTTCTAAACCAGAAATGCTGGTAGAACTGTTCCGTATCGAAGTACCGGAAATCGGTGAAGAAGTTATCGAGATTAAAGCGGCGGCTCGCGATCCGGGCTCCCGTGCGAAAATTGCGGTGAAAACCAACGACAAGCGTATCGACCCGGTCGGTGCTTGCGTCGGTATGCGCGGTGCGCGCGTTCAGGCAGTTTCTACTGAGCTGGGCGGCGAACGTATTGATATCGTTCTGTGGGATGACAACCCGGCGCAGTTCGTGATCAACGCAATGGCTCCAGCTGATGTGGCGTCTATCGTTGTTGACGAAGACAAACACACCATGGATATCGCTGTTGAAGCGGGCAACCTGGCGCAGGCAATCGGCCGTAACGGTCAGAACGTACGCCTGGCGTCACAGCTGAGCGGCTGGGAACTCAACGTAATGACCGTTGATGACCTGCAGGCTAAGCATCAGGCTGAAGCCCATGCGGCGATCGATACCTTCACTAAATACCTGGATATTGACGAAGATTTCGCCACTGTTCTGGTTGAAGAAGGTTTCTCTACGCTGGAAGAACTGGCCTATGTGCCAATGAAAGAGCTGCTGGAAATTGACGGTCTGGATGAACCAACCGTTGAAGCCCTGCGTGAACGCGCTAAAAACGCACTGACCACCCTGGCACTGGCTCAGGAAGAAAGCCTTGGCGACAAAAAGCCGGCTGATGACCTGCTGAATCTGGAAGGTCTTGATCGTGCGATTGCGTTCAAGCTGGCTGCCCGTGGTGTTTGTACGCTGGAAGATCTCGCTGAGCAAGGCGTTGATGACCTGGCTGATATCGAAGGTTTAACCGACGAGAAAGCCGGCGAGCTCATCATGGCCGCACGTAATATTTGCTGGTTCGGCGACGAAGCGTAATAAACTGTAGCAGGAAGGAACAGCATGACTGATGTAACTGTAAAATCGCTGGCTGCTGAGATTCAGACCTCCGTGGACCGCCTGGTACAGCAATTTGCTGATGCAGGGATCCCGAAGTCCGCTGATGACTCGGTGACCGCGCAAGAAAAACAAACCTTGTTAACGCACCTGAACCGTGAACACGGTTCTACGCCTGACAAGTTAACGCTGCAGCGCAAAACGCGTAGCACGTTAAACATCCCTGGTACCGGTGGCAAAAGCAAATCGGTCCAAATTGAAGTCCGCAAGACGCGCACCTTTGTAAAACGTGATCCGCAAGAGGCAGAACGCCTTGCCGCGGAAGAGCAGGCACAGCGTGAAGCGGAAGAACAAGCTCAGCGTGAGGCGGAAGCTGCCGCCAAACGTGAAGCAGAATTAAAAGCTGAACGTGAGGCCGCAGAAAAAGCGAAACGCGACGCAAGTGATAAAGTGAAGCGTGACGCTGCGGAAAAAGACAAAGTGAGCAATCAACAGACAGACGAAATGACCAAAACTGCCCAGGCTGAAAAAGCCCGCCGTGAAAATGAAGCTGCCGAGCTGAAGCGTAAAGCGGAAGAAGAAGCCCGCCGTAAGCTGGAAGAAGAAGCTCGCCGCGTCGCCGAAGAAGCGCGCCGCATGGCAGAAGAAAACGAGAAGAATGGTGTGAATACCGTTGAGCCGACTGAAGACACCAGCGACTATCACGTGACCACTTCTCAGCATGCGCGTCAGGCTGAAGATGATAACGACCGTGAAGTTGAAGGCGGTCGTGGTCGTGGCCGTAATGCAAAAGCTGCGCGTCCGGCGAAAAAAGGTAACAAGCACGCTGAATCTAAAGCTGACCGTGAAGAAGCACGCGCTGCTATTCGCGGCGGTAAAGGCGGCAAGCGTAAAGGTTCTGCTCTGCAGCAGGGCTTCCAGAAGCCAGCTCAGGCGGTTAACCGTGACGTCGTGATTGGCGAAACCATCACCGTTGGCGAACTGGCGAACAAAATGGCGGTTAAAGGCTCTCAGGTCATCAAAGCGATGATGAAGCTGGGCGCCATGGCGACCATCAACCAGGTGATCGATCAGGAAACTGCACAGCTGGTTGCGGAAGAGATGGGCCACAAAGTTATCCTGCGTCGTGAAAACGAGCTGGAAGAAGCAGTGATGAGCGACCGTGATACTGGCGCTGCGGCTGAACCGCGTGCACCGGTTGTGACCATCATGGGTCACGTTGACCACGGTAAAACCTCTCTGCTTGACTACATTCGTTCTACTAAGGTTGCCTCTGGTGAAGCGGGTGGTATTACCCAGCACATCGGTGCATACCACGTAGAAACTGACAACGGTATGATCACCTTCCTGGATACTCCGGGCCACGCCGCGTTTACCTCAATGCGTGCTCGTGGTGCTCAGGCGACGGATATCGTTGTTCTGGTTGTTGCGGCGGACGACGGCGTCATGCCTCAGACCATCGAAGCTATCCAGCACGCGAAAGCAGCAGGTGTGCCGGTTGTGGTTGCAGTTAACAAGATCGATAAGCCAGAAGCGGATCCAGATCGTGTTAAAAACGAACTTTCCCAGTACGGTATTCTGCCGGAAGAGTGGGGCGGCGAAAGCCAGTTCGTACACGTGTCTGCGAAAGCGGGTACCGGTATCGACGAACTGCTGGACGCGATCCTGCTGCAGGCCGAAGTTCTGGAGCTGAAAGCCATCCGTAACGGTATGGCGAGCGGTGCGGTGATCGAATCCTTCCTGGATAAAGGACGTGGCCCGGTTGCTACCGTTCTGGTTCGTGAAGGTACACTGCATAAAGGCGATATCGTTCTGTGCGGTTTCGAATACGGTCGCGTCCGTGCGATGCGTAACGAACTGGGCCAGGAGGTACTGGAAGCAGGTCCGTCCATTCCTGTTGAAATCCTGGGTCTGTCCGGAGTTCCGGCTGCCGGTGACGAAGTGACCGTTGTGCGTGACGAGAAGAAAGCGCGTGAAGTTGCGCTGTATCGTCAGGGCAAATTCCGTGAAGTTAAACTGGCTCGTCAGCAGAAATCTAAACTCGAGAACATGTTTGCCAACATGACCGAGGGCGAAGTTCACGAAGTGAACATCGTTCTGAAAGCTGACGTTCAGGGTTCTGTGGAAGCGATCTCCGACTCCTTGCTGAAACTGTCTACCGACGAAGTGAAAGTGAAGATCATCGGTTCTGGCGTAGGTGGTATCACCGAAACCGACGCGACCCTGGCTGCTGCCTCCAACGCTATCCTGGTTGGCTTCAACGTTCGTGCGGATGCATCTGCGCGTAAAGTAATTGAAGCCGAAAGCCTGGATCTGCGTTACTACTCCGTCATCTATAACCTGATCGACGAAGTGAAAGCAGCGATGAGCGGCATGCTGTCTCCTGAGCTGAAACAGCAGATCATCGGTCTGGCTGAAGTACGTGACGTGTTCAAATCACCGAAATTCGGTGCGATCGCGGGCTGTATGGTTACCGAAGGTAACATCAAGCGTCACAACCCAATCCGCGTACTGCGTGACAACGTGGTTATCTACGAAGGCGAGCTGGAATCCCTGCGCCGCTTCAAAGATGACGTTAACGAAGTCCGTAACGGCATGGAATGTGGTATCGGCGTGAAGAACTACAACGACGTTCGCGTTGGCGATATGATCGAAGTGTTCGAGATCATCGAAATTCAGCGTACCATCGCTTAATTACCGATTGTAAGCCGGGATCGCCTCGCGCCACCCGGCAATAATTTTAAAAAGGGGCTTTTAGCCCCTTTTTTGTCTGGAGAATTTATTATGGCGAAAGAATTTGGTCGCCCTCAGCGCGTAGCGCAGGAAATGCAGAAAGAGATCGCACTCATTCTGCAACGTGAAATTAAAGACCCGCGCGTCGGCATGATGACCACCGTTTCCGGTGTCGAAATGTCCCGCGATTTGGCCTATGCAAAAGTGTTCGTCACCTTCCTGAACGATCAGGACGAAGCGGCAGTGAAAAACGGCATTAAAGCGCTGCAGGAAGCCTCTGGTTTCATCCGCTCCCTGCTTGGCAAAGCGATGCGCCTGCGTATCGTGCCTGAACTGACCTTCTTCTACGACAACTCGCTGGTCGAAGGTATGCGTATGTCCAACCTGGTGACCAGCGTGGTTAAACATGACGACGAGCGTCGTGTTAACCCGGCGGACGACAGCAAGGAGGACTAATGAGTCGTCCTCGTCGTCGCGGTCGCGACGTGCATGGTGTGCTGCTGCTGGATAAACCCCAGGGCGCTTCCAGCAACGACGTGCTGCAAAAAGTTAAGCGTATTTATAACGCCAACCGTGCGGGCCACACCGGCGCGCTCGATCCGCTGGCAACCGGCATGCTGCCGGTCTGCCTGGGAGAGGCGACAAAGTTTTCCCAGTACCTGCTCGACTCCGATAAGCGCTACCGTGTGATCGCTAAGCTGGGCCAGCGCACGGATACCTCCGACGCGGATGGCCAGGTGGTGGAAGAGCGTCCGGTGACGTTCAGCGCGGAACAGCTTGATGCTGCGCTGGAGAGCTTCCGTGGGGACACGATGCGCCGCCTGGCGGTGAGCAAGTACCCAGTGGAGCGGATGGTGACCCTGGAATATCTGCGCGAGCTGGTAGAACAGGCGGAAGCGCAGGGGATTGCGCCGGCAGATTTGCTGGATCCCTTGCTTATGCCGATGGACAGTCCGGCAGCGGACTTCCCGGTTGTTAATCTTCCTTTAACATCGTCCGTTTACTTTAAGAACGGCAACCCGGTTCGTACGGCACAAGCGCCGCTGGAAGGACTGGTACGCGTGACCGAAGGTGACGAAGGGAAATTCATCGGTATGGGCGAAATGGATGGCGAAGGGCGCGTTGCGCCGCGTCGTCTGGTCGTCGAATATCCGGTCGACGCGTGACGGTGATAACGGCTCACCTTGCGATAAGCAGGGGAGACGAGTAGAATATCGCCGCTTAACGCCTGGCAAATTGTTTAACAATCTGCGGGGCGTACATGGGATTGCTGAATTAGAGATCGGCATCCTTACATTCTTTATACTTTGGAGTTTGAAAATGTCTCTAAGCGTTGAAGCTAAAGCTAAAATCGTTTCTGAGTTTGGTCGTGGTACTAACGACAGCGGTTCTACCGAAGTTCAGGTTGCACTGCTGACTGCACAGATTAACCACCTGCAGGGTCACTTTGCAGAGCACAAAAAAGATCACCACAGCCGTCGTGGTCTGCTGCGTATGGTTTCTCAGCGTCGTAAACTGCTCGACTACCTGAAACGTAAAGATGTTGCACGCTACACCGCGCTGATCGAGCGTCTGGGTCTGCGTCGCTAAGTCTTGCGAGTTTCAGAAAAGGGGGCCTGATGGCCCCTTTTTTCAACCAGACGGCAGCAATTCACTGGAAACTATTGTATTGTTGCTATAAATGATCTTCATTGCAGAGGTTCGCGCGGCTAATGAGAGGCTTCACCCATGGGGGTGTTGGTTGTCATTAGTCGCGAGGATGCGAAGAAGGTCGGGTCAAATCGACAGCACACCGGTGGTGTGCTGTCAAACATTTAAGAAAGGACAGAACTTTGCTGAATCCGATCGTTCGTAAATTCCAGTATGGTCAACATACCGTCACGCTGGAAACCGGCATGATGGCACGTCAGGCTACTGCTGCCGTCATGGTAAGCATGGATGACACTGCGGTATTCGTTACCGTTGTTGGCCAGAAAAAAGCTAAACCAGGTCAGGACTTCTTCCCGCTGACCGTTAACTACCAGGAGCGTACCTACGCTGCCGGTAAAATCCCGGGTGGTTTCTTCCGTCGTGAAGGCCGTCCAAGCGAAGGCGAAACCCTGATTGCGCGTCTGATTGACCGCCCGGTTCGTCCGCTGTTCCCAGAAGGCTTCGTTAACGAAGTACAGGTTATCGCTACCGTTGTTTCCGTTAACCCACAGGTTAACCCGGACATCGTTGCCATGATCGGCGCATCCGCTGCCCTGTCACTGTCTGGTATTCCATTCAATGGCCCAATCGGTGCCGCGCGCGTTGGCTACATCAACGACCAGTACGTGCTGAACCCAACCCAGGAAGAGCTGAAAGAAAGTAAGCTGGACCTGGTTGTTGCGGGTACTGAAGCGGCTGTGCTGATGGTTGAATCCGAAGCTGAACTGCTGAGCGAAGACCAGATGCTGGGCGCTGTGGTGTTTGGCCACGATCAGCAGCAGATCGTTATCCAGAACATCAACGACCTGGTGAAAGAAGCCGGTAAACCACGTTGGGACTGGCAGCCAGAAGCGGCAAACGACGCGCTGAACGCACGCGTTGCAGCCCTGGCAGAATCACGTCTGAGCGATGCATACCGCATCACTGACAAGCAGGAGCGTTATGCTCAGGTTGACGTGATCAAGTCTGAAACTATCGCCACCCTGGTTGCTGAAGATGAAACGCTGGACGCTAACGAACTGAGCGACATTCTGCACGCTATCGAGAAAAACGTTGTTCGTAGCCGCGTTCTGGCAGGCGAGCCGCGTATCGATGGCCGCGAAAAAGACATGATCCGTGGTCTGGATGTGCGTACTGGCGTTCTGCCACGTACTCACGGTTCAGCGCTGTTCACCCGTGGCGAAACGCAGGCGCTGGTTACCGCGACTCTGGGTACTGCACGTGATGCACAGATCATCGACGAACTGATGGGCGAGCGCACTGACAGCTTCCTGTTCCACTACAACTTCCCTCCGTACTCCGTAGGCGAAACTGGTATGGTTGGCTCGCCGAAGCGTCGTGAAATTGGTCACGGTCGTCTGGCGAAGCGCGGCGTGCTGGCAGTGATGCCAGAAGCAGACAAATTCCCGTACACCGTACGTGTGGTGTCTGAAATCACCGAATCCAACGGTTCTTCTTCCATGGCTTCCGTGTGTGGTGCCTCTCTGGCGCTGATGGATGCAGGCGTACCAATCAAAGCCGCTGTGGCTGGTATCGCTATGGGTCTGGTGAAAGAAGGCGACAACTTTGTTGTTCTGTCTGACATCCTGGGCGACGAAGACCACTTGGGCGATATGGACTTCAAAGTAGCGGGTTCCCGCGAAGGTATCTCTGCGCTGCAGATGGATATCAAAATTGAAGGTATCACCAAAGAGATCATGCAGGTTGCTCTGAACCAGGCTAAAGGTGCGCGTCTGCACATCCTGGGCGTGATGGAACAGGCGATTAACGCGCCGCGTGGCGACATTTCTCAGTTCGCTCCACGTATCCACACCATCAAGATCAATCCAGACAAGATCAAAGATGTTATCGGTAAGGGCGGTTCCGTAATCCGTGCGCTGACCGAAGAGACTGGCACCACGATCGAAATCGAAGATGACGGTACTGTGAAAATCGCAGCAACCGACGGCGAGAAAGCGAAATTCGCAATCCGTCGCATCGAAGAAATCACTGCAGAGATCGAAGTGGGCCGCGTCTACGCAGGTAAAGTGACCCGTATCGTTGACTTTGGCGCGTTCGTTGCCATCGGTGGCGGTAAAGAAGGTCTGGTTCACATCTCTCAGATCGCTGATAAGCGCGTTGAGAAAGTGACCGATTACCTGCAGATGGGTCAGGAAGTACCGGTGAAAGTTCTGGAAGTTGATCGCCAGGGCCGCATCCGTCTGAGCATTAAAGAAGCAACCGAGCAGTCTCAGCCAGCTGCTGCGCCAGAAGCACAGGCAGCAGAACAGCAAGGCGAGTAAGTTGCCATTTGCCCTCCGCTTTGCGGAGGGCCTATTATCAGGCAGGACGCCTTGTTAAGCCGCCGGGGGACAGGACGTTCATCCAATAGTTGTCTTCGGGAGTGGGAAATGAAGCCTTTTTTGCGCTGGTGTTTCGTTGCGACAGCTTTAACGCTGGCAGGATGCAGCAACTCTGCCTGGCGTAAGAGCGAAGTCCTCGCAGTGCCATTGCAACCGACTTTGCAGCAGGAAGTGATCCTGGCACGCATGGAACAAATACTTGCCAGTCGGGCTTTAACCGATGAAGAACGCGCACAGCTTTTATATGAGCGCGGAGTGTTGTATGATAGTCTCGGTCTGAGGGCATTGGCGCGAAATGATTTTTCACAAGCGCTGGCTATCCGACCTGATATGCCTGAAGTATTCAATTACTTAGGCATTTATTTAACGCAGGCAGGCAATTTTGATGCTGCCTATGAAGCGTTTGATTCTGTACTTGAGCTTGATCCAACTTACAACTACGCGCACTTGAATCGCGGTATCGCATTGTATTACGGCGGTCGTGATAAGTTAGCGCAAGATGATCTGCTGGCGTTTTATCAAGACGATCCTAATGATCCTTTCCGTAGCCTGTGGCTTTACATCGTTGAGCGGAAGCTCGATGAGAAGCAGGCAAAAGAGGCACTGAAACAGCGCTTCGATAAATCGGACAAGGAACAGTGGGGATGGAACATTGTCGAGTTCTACCTGGGCAACATTAGCGAAGCAACGCTGATGGAACGCCTCAAGGCGGACGCAACGGATAACACCTCGCTCGCTGAGCATCTCAGTGAAACCAACTTCTATTTAGGTAAGTACTACCTAAGTCTGGGGGATATGGACAGCGCTACGGCACTGTTCAAATTAGCGGTTGCTAACAACGTACACAACTTCGTTGAGCACCGTTATGCATTGTTGGAATTATCGCTCTTGGGCCAGGAGCATGACGACCTGGCAGAATCGGACCAGCAATAGCTGACGACATAAACATCAGCCCGTAATCTTTTGATTGCCATCACCTTAACTGGTGAGGGCGTTGTTGTTCGTCAATACACCTACTTTGAGCCGGTTCACACTTTTCAATGAAAATTGCTAATCATTTTCACGATGAGCTAAGTAGACTGGCCGCCATTAATATCGAGGCACTTGTACTACATGGCTGAATTCGAAACCACTTTTGCAGATCTGGGCCTGAAGGCTCCTATCCTTGAAGCCCTTAACGATCTGGGTTACGAAAAACCATCTCCGATCCAGGCTGAGTGTATCCCACACCTGCTTTCTGGTCGTGACGTGCTGGGCATGGCCCAGACTGGTAGCGGTAAAACTGCAGCATTCTCGCTGCCGCTGCTGAACAACATTGATCCGGACCTGCGTGCACCGCAGATCCTCGTCCTGGCTCCAACCCGTGAACTGGCTGTTCAGGTTGCAGAAGCCATGACGGAATTCTCTAAACACATGCGCGGCGTAAACGTGGTAGCCCTGTACGGCGGCCAGCGTTATGACGTGCAGTTACGCGCCCTGCGCCAGGGCCCACAGATTGTTGTCGGTACGCCGGGCCGTCTGCTGGATCACCTGAAGCGCGGTACTCTGGATCTCTCTAAACTGAGCGGCCTGGTACTGGATGAAGCAGATGAAATGCTGCGTATGGGCTTCATCGAAGACGTTGAAACCATCATGGCGCAGATCCCGGACGGTCATCAGACCGCGCTGTTCTCTGCCACCATGCCAGAAGCGATTCGTCGTATCACCAAGCGCTTCATGAAAGATCCTCAGGAAGTGCGTATTCAGTCCAGCGTCACCACTCGCCCGGACATCAGCCAGAGCTACTGGTCTGTGTACGGCATGCGCAAAAACGAAGCGCTGGTACGTTTCCTGGAAGCGGAAGATTTTGATGCGGCGATTATCTTCGTTCGTACCAAAAACGCGACCCTGGAAGTGGCTGAAGCCCTGGAGCGTAGCGGCTACAACAGCGCAGCGCTGAACGGCGACATGAACCAGGCCCTGCGTGAGCAGACTCTGGAGCGTCTGAAAGACGGTCGTCTGGATATCCTGATTGCAACCGACGTGGCAGCACGTGGTCTGGACGTTGAGCGTATCAGCCTGGTTGTGAACTACGATATCCCGATGGATTCCGAGTCTTACGTTCACCGTATCGGCCGTACCGGTCGTGCGGGTCGTGCTGGCCGTGCGCTGCTGTTCGTTGAGAACCGCGAGCGTCGTCTGCTGCGTAACATTGAACGCACCATGAAGCTGACCATTCCAGAAGCTGACCTGCCAAACGCAGATCTGCTGGGCAAACGCCGCCTGGAAAAATTCGCCGCGAAAGTACAGCAGCAGCTGGAAAGCAGCGATCTGGACCAGTACCGTGCGCTGCTGTCGCAGATTCAGCCTGTTGCTGAAGGCGAAGAGCTGGACATGGAAACCCTGGCTGCAGCACTGCTGAAGATGGCTCAGGGCGAACGTAGCCTGATCGTGCCACCAGATGCGCCGATGCGTCCTAAGCGTGAATTCCGTGACCGTGACGATCGCTTCGAACGTCGTGGCGACCGTAATGACCGTGGCCCACGTGGTGACCGCCCAGAGCGTGGTGGTGAAGATCGTCCACGTCGCGAGCGTCGCGACGCGGGTGATATGGAACTGTACCGCATTGAAGTGGGTCGTGATGATGGCGTTGAGGTTCGTCACATCGTTGGCGCGATCGCTAACGAAGGCGACATCAGCAGCCGTTATATCGGTAACATCAAGCTGTTCGCATCCCACTCTACCATCGAGCTGCCAAAAGGCATGCCGGGCGAAGTGCTGCAGCACTTTACGCGTACCCGCATCCTGAACAAGCCGATGAACATGCAGCTGATGGGTGATGCACAGCCACGCCCTGACCGCGGTGGTGAACGTCGTGGCGGTGGTCGCAGCTTCGGTGGCGAGCGTCGTGAAGGCGGCCGCAGCGAAGGTCGCGGTGGTGAAGGTCGTCGTTTCTCCGGCGAGCGTCGCGAAAACCGTGGTCCACGTCGTGAAGAAGGCACCAGCCGCCGTCGTTTCGGTGACGCGTAAGCCTTACGCTTCTGACGTAAAGTAAACTATACAGCCCCGATACACGCTATCGGGGCTTTTTTTATTCCTTTTGTACTCTTGTACTGGTACAGTGCGTCACATTAAAATGCAGAACCGCATGATTGACTGGAGAAAAGGCTGTATGGCGACACTAACCACCACCCAAACGTCACCTTCGCTGCTTGGCGGCGTGGTGATCATCGGCGGAACCATTATAGGTGCCGGGATGTTTTCCCTGCCTGTGGTCATGTCCGGTGCGTGGTTCTTCTGGTCGCTGGCGGCGCTGGTCTTTACCTGGTTCTGCATGCTCCATTCCGGGCTGATGATCCTCGAAGCAAACCTGAACTACCGGATTGGCTCCAGCTTCGACACCATCACCAAAGATCTGCTGGGCAAAGGCTGGAACCTGGTGAACGGGCTGTCCATCGCGTTTGTGCTCTATATCCTGACCTACGCGTACATTTCTGCGAGCGGCTCGATTCTGCATCACACCTTCTCGGAGATGTCGCTGAACGTTCCGGCGCGTCTGGCGGGACTCTGTTTTGCGCTGGCTGTGGCGTTTATCGTCTGGATGAGTACCAAAGCGGTAAGCCGCATGACGGCGATCGTATTAGGCGCGAAGGTCATCACCTTCTTCCTTACCTTCGGCAGCCTGCTGGGGCACGTGACGCCCGCCACGCTGTTTAACGTCGCCGAAGTGAACACCTCCTACACGCGGTACCTGCTGATGACGCTGCCGTTCTGTCTGGCGTCGTTCGGCTACCACGGTAACGTGCCGAGCCTGATGAAGTACTATGGCAAAGATCCCCGCACCATTGTGAAGTGTCTGGTCTACGGCACGCTGCTGGCGCTGGGTCTGTATGTGATTTGGCTGCTGGGGACGATGGGCAACATCCCGCGTCCGGAATTTATCGGCATTGCCCAGAAGGGCGGTAACATCGACGTGCTGGTGCAGGCGCTGAGCGGCGTGCTGAACAGCCGCAGCCTGGATCTGCTGCTGGTGGTTTTCTCTAACTTTGCGGTAGCGAGCTCTTTCCTCGGCGTGACGCTGGGCCTGTTTGATTACCTGGCAGATCTGTTCGGCTTTGACGACTCGGCGATGGGGCGCTTTAAAACCGCGCTGCTGACCTTCCTGCCGCCGATTGTGGGCGGCCTGCTGTGGCCGAACGGCTTCCTGTACGCCATCGGCTATGCAGGGCTGGCGGCAACTATCTGGGCGGCAATTGTGCCGGCGCTGCTGGCGCGCAAATCACGTAAACGTTTCGGTAGCCCGAAATTCCGCGTCTGGGGCGGCAAGCCGATGATTGCGCTGATCCTGGTGTTTGGCGTGGGTAACGCGGTGGTACACATATTGTCGAGCTTTAACCTGTTACCCGTGTATCAGTAAAACGAGGGGTTGAACCCCTCACCCCGGCCCTCTCCCATTGTACGGTCCGGGGACATAGTGAACACTTGTTCGGGGACATGGTAGACACTTACAACTAAGGCATAAGAACCCGTTTATGGAGTCGCTTATGCCCTGGGATGCGAGAGATACCATGTCATTACGTACTGAGTTTGTTTTGTTCGCCTCGCAGGACGGGGCGAACATCCGTTACCTCTGCCGTCACTACGGCATTTCACCTGCCACCGGCTACAAGTGGCTTCAGCGCTGGGCTCAGGAAGGCCCGTCC
>NZ_JRJC01000013.1:0-45089 GCF_000762975.1 Enterobacter sp. UCD-UG_FMILLET | reverse complement strand
GGCCTTCCTGAGCCCAGCGCTGAAGCCACTTGTAGCCGGTGGCAGGTGAAATGCCGTAGTGACGGCAGAGGTAACGGATGTTCGCCCCGTCCTGCGAGGCGAACAAAACAAACTCAGTACGTAATGACATGGTATCTCTCGCATCCCAGGGCATAAGCGACTCCATAAACGGGTTCTTATGCCTTAGTTGTAAGTGTCTACCATGTCCCCGAACAAGTGTTCACTATGTCCCCGGACCGTACACCCACGGGGAGAGGGAGAAAACATTAAAAAAGGCAACTTACGTTGCCTTTTTGCTTTTATTTTGCGTCAGTCGCCGTGCCGTTAGCATGCCAGTCAAACACGCCGAACTCGAAGCCCTTCAGGTCGCCCTTCGCGTCCCAGGAGAGTGGCCCCATGACGGTCTGGACCGTGTTCGCTTTCAGCCAGGTGGCAATCTCAGCCGGATCGGCCGACTGGTTCAGGCCCGCCTGCAGAGACTGCAGCGCCGCGTAGGTGGTCCAGACGAACGCGCCGCTTGGATCCTGTTTCTTCGCCTTGATGGCATCTACGATAGGTTTGTTCGCAGGGACCTGATCGTAGTTCTTCGGTTTG
The DNA here is from genome assembly GCF_000762975.1 of Enterobacter sp. UCD-UG_FMILLET. Classification (NCBI taxonomy): domain Bacteria; kingdom Pseudomonadati; phylum Pseudomonadota; class Gammaproteobacteria; order Enterobacterales; family Enterobacteriaceae; genus Enterobacter; species Enterobacter sp. UCD-UG_FMILLET. The sequence goes on along the minus strand of NZ_JRJC01000013.1, from coordinate 44,495 downwards.
GTCACCAGCAGGCCTTCGGCTGATTCACCCGCAATGTTAGACAGGGAAACGTTCGCCACGCCTTCCGGGCCCATAAACTGGGTTTTCAGGCCCGCGGCGCGCGCCTGGCGCAGGATCTGGCCCATTTCCGGGTGGTAGCCACCGTAGTAAACGAAATCAATATTCTCTTTCTTCAGACGCGCCACCAGGGTGGAGAAGTCTTTCTCACCGGCGGTGATCCCGTCGAAGAACACCACGTCGGCATTGGCTTTCTTGAGGTTATCCTGCACTGAACGCGCCAGACCTTCACCGTACTGCTGCTTGTCATGAACGATAGCAATGCGCTTCGGCTTCACTTTTTCAACGATGTATTTCGCCGCGGTTGGGCCCTGGTCAGAGTCCAGGCCGGTGGTGCGCAGGATGAGCTTATAACCCCGCGACGTCAGCTCCGGCGCGGTTGCAGCCGGGGTGATCATCAGAATACCTTCGTCTTCGTAGATGTCAGACGCAGGCTGAGTAGAGGAAGAGCACAGGTGACCGATAACGTATTTGATCCCGTCGTTCACCACTTTGTTCGCAACCGCGACCGCTTGTTTCGGGTCACAGGCATCATCATATTTTACGATCTGCAGTTTTTCGCCTTTGATACCGCCCTTAGCATTAATGTCTGCAACCGCCTGTTCAGCGCCGGTAAACTCCTGGTCGCCGTACTGTGCTACCGGACCGGACATTGCGCCAACCACAGCCACCTTGATGTCTGCCTGTGCCATGGTGCTGAATGCCAACGCGATACATCCTGCCAGTAACGCTTTACCCTTCATGTTCATCCTGAGATTCCCCATTATTATGGTTATTACGATTGTTGTGATGTTGTTGTGCAGCGCTTTATGTCATTTATAGGTGTGCTGCCCGCGCCTTTTCAGCATACTCTGCTAAAACATACCCGATTTTTATGATTTTGGAATAGCTAATTTGAAATGAATATATGATAGGCCCGGCAGGGATTTTCGCCGGGCATATGGCTTTAACGTGTCAGCGACGCGGAGATAATGTCCAGGGCTTTACGGAACTGCGCTTCGGGGATCGTCAGCGGATACAGGAAACGAATGACGTTGCCGTAGACGCCGCAGCTCAGAAGAAGCAGCCCTTCCTGCAGCGCGCGCTCCTGCACCTGGCGGGTAAATTCCGGCGAAGGCTGACCCGTTTGCGGGTCGTTAAACTCCACCGCCACCATCGAGCCCTGGGCGCGAATGTCAGCGATATACGGGCAGTGTTCCTTCGCTTTGTTCAGCACTTCCACCAGGTGATGGCCAAGATGCGCCGAGCGCGTGCAAAGATCCTCTTCATCAATCACGTCGAGTACGGCATGCGCCGCGGCAATCGCCAGCGGGTTTCCGGCGTAGGTACCGCCCAGCCCGCCTGGTGCAGGGGCGTCCATGACCTCCGCACGGCCCGACACCGCTGAGAGCGGCATCCCGCCCGCCAGGCTTTTCGCCATGGTGATCAGATCGGGTTTCACGCAGTGGTGTTCCATCGAGAACAGCTTGCCGGTACGGGCAAAGCCGCTTTGCACCTCGTCGGCAATCAGCAAAATACCGTGGGTGTCGCACAGGGCGCGCAGCGCCTGCATAAAATCAGCTGGCGCAATGTTGAAACCGCCCTCTCCCTGAACCGGTTCGAGAATAATGGCCGCGACCTGGTCAGGTGCGATATCCGCTTTAAAGATACGTTCCAGGCTTTTCAACGCTTCCGCCGTGCTGACGCCGTGCAGTTCATTCGGATACTGCGCGTGATAAACCGAACCGGGGAACGGGCCAAAGCCGAGCTTGTACGGCGCAACTTTGCCGGTCAGCGCCATGGTCATAAAGGTGCGGCCGTGGAACGCGCCGCCAAAGGTGATAAGGCCGGGACGTTTGGTGTACGCCCGGGCAATTTTGACCGCGTTTTCGACCGCCTCAGCTCCCGTGGAGAAGAACGCGGTTTTGGCCGGACCGTCAACGGGCACGCGCTGGTTGATGCGCTCGGCAAGCGCCACATAGCCTTCATACGGCACGATCTGGTACGCCGTATGGGTAAAGGCGTGGAGTTGTTTTTCGATGGCGGAAATGACTTTGGGATGGCGATGGCCGGTATTCAGCACCGCGATCCCGGCGGCGAAGTCGATGTACTCGTTGCCTTCCACGTCCCACACCGTGGCGTTTTCAGCTTTATCGGCATAGAAGTTACACATTACGCCGATGCCGCGCGGCGTCGCCTGTAAACGCCGGTCGTTCAGTTCGTTATTTTTCACCCTGTCCCCCTGAGAAAGTCGCCTGCTTAGCGCATCAGTAAGTGTTTGCCAGGGGGAGGGAATTCGCCAGAGCGGGCGCTAAAAAAACAAAACCCCCAGACTTTCATCCAGGGGTTCTCGGTGTACTTCGCGGAAATTACGCTTCGATAGCGGCGCGAAGTTTTTTCATGGCGTTCTTTTCAAGCTGACGGACACGTTCCGCAGAAACGCCGTAGCGGTCGGCCAGCTCCTGCAGCGTGGACTTGTTGTCTTCGTCCAGCCAGCGGGCGCGGATAATATCCTGGCTACGTTCGTCGAGGCCTTCCATCGCATGGGTCAGCTTGTTCGCGGCCTGATCTTCCCAGTTATCCTCTTCGATGCCGTCAGCAAAGTTAGAGGTTTTATCCTGCAGATACAGAACCGGGGCCATCGGCTGGCTGTCAGATGCGTCGTCGTCGGAGGACATATCAAAGGTCATGTCCTGCGCGGCCATACGGGATTCCATCTCACGCACGTCTTTGCTGGTTACGCCCAGCTCGCGCGCCACCATTTCCACTTCATCCTGGTTGAACCAGCCCAGACGCTGCTTGGTTTTACGCAGGTTAAAGAACAGTTTACGCTGCGCTTTTGTCGTGGCGACCTTCACGATACGCCAGTTGCGCAGCACGTATTCGTGAATTTCTGCTTTGATCCAGTGTACGGCGAAGGAGACCAGTCGCACACCCACTTCCGGGTTGAAGCGACGTACAGCCTTCATCAGACCGATGTTACCTTCCTGAATCAAGTCCGCCTGCGGCAGGCCGTAGCCCGCATAATTACGAGCAACGTGAACAACAAAGCGCAGGTGAGACAGGATCAGCGTCTTAGCTGCTTCCAGATCGCCCTGGTAATGCAGCTTTTCAGCAAGCTCCTTTTCTTCCTCGGCCGTTAACATCGGCCAGGTGTTCGCAGCCCGGATATAAGATTCCAGGTTACCAACAGGGGCTAAAGCTAAAGTTTGCATTTCTTTGGTCATTCATTCCTCTCAATGTTTCTTCTGGTCCAGGTTGTCCCCGTCAGGCAACAACCATGCCAAAGCGTTTGAGCAACGAGATTAGCATTCACTCTTTTATCAGACAGTGATTTTATCCACAAGTTCCAGGTGCAACGGTGAATAAATTACGCACAAATTGTGACATGGAGATGATAACAGGGGAAGCGACAACAGGGACGCTTTCCCTGCAGAGCGAACTTATCGGTGCAGGGAAAGATTATATCACGCTTTTATTAGTCGGGAGTAAAGTGACGTAAATGTTGAACGGTTGCCAGCCAGGCTGCCACCCACCCAATCATCGAGCAAACCAGCAGCAGCAACAGGCACTCATCCAAACCTAAGCCACTGATATCAAACTTCGTTCCGAAAACCTGCGCCACTTCAGTGACGGCAGACGAGAGCCGCAGCACCAAAATTTCTGACAATATCAGTGAAAGAAATGCACCGGAAAAACCGAGCAGTGCGCCGCCGTAAAGGAACGGTCGAAGGATGAAGCCATCCGTCGCACCAATCAGTTTCTGCACGTTGATGGTATCGCGACGGGCAAAGATGCTCAGGCGCACGCTGTTGCCGATGACGAGGAAGACCGCCGCCACCATCAGCACGCCAATCATCGCCGCGACGCGTCCTACCAGCCCGGTCAGGGCTGAGAGACGCGCAAACCAGCTGTCGTCCATGCGCACTTCATCAATGCCCTTAATGCGCGTGATGCGATCGCGCAGGGTGTTAAGCGAATCGGTCCCCTGGAAATCCAGCTTCGGGATCACCACCGCCACGGCGGGCAGCGGGTTCTCTTCAAGCATATCCAGCGCGCCGCCAAAACCAGACCAGTTACGGAACTCGCCCAGGGCGTCTTCACGCGAGAGATAGTTGACCTTCTCCACGCCCTGCTCGGCCTGGATTTGCCCAACCACCTGCGCGGCGGCGTTATCGTCGAGGGCTTTATCCAGATAGACCGTGATTTGCGGAGATGGATAATACTGTGAGGCCGCCTGGTTGACGTTTTTATAGACCATATAGCAGACGCTTGGCAGCGTCAGGGAGATGGCGATCACCATCACCGTCAGGAACGTCGCCAGCGGTTTGCTTTTCAGGTCCTGCAGCGCGCCGTGGAAAGCGTAGCGCACCTGCTCGTTGAACACGTTGGTTTTACGGGAGGCCGGTTTTGGCGCGGCCTTCTGGCGCTTCGGCGCATTACGATTGCCATCACCACCGCCCTGCGGCTTACGGAAACGGTCAAACCGGTTTCCGAACTGCCGAATCTGGTTTATTGCATCACGCTTATTCACCGTGGCCTCCGTGCAAATGACCGTCGCTCAGGGACAGCATGCGGTACGAACGGCGGGAAATGAGCCCGATGTCGTGCGTCGCCATCAATACCGTGACCCCTACGCGGTTGAATTCCTCAAACAGACGCAAAATCCCTTCGGACAGAGCATCGTCCAGGTTACCGGTCGGTTCATCCGCCAGCAGTACGGCAGGCTTGTTCACCACCGCGCGGGCGATGCCCACGCGCTGCTGTTCACCGCCGGAGAGCTGGATCGGGAAGTTCTTCGCTTTGTCCAGCAGCCCGACCTTATCCAGCGCCGCAGAGACGCGACGGCGGATATCGTCATAGCTGGCGCCGGCAATAATCAGCGGAATGGCCACGTTATCGAAAACGGTGCGATCCATCAGCAGGTGGTGATCCTGGAAAATCATGCCGATCTGACGACGCAGGAACGGCACTTCGCGGTTTTTCAGGCGGCTGATCTCATGGCCGCCGAAAAAGATTTTCCCGGCGCTTGGCCGCTCGATCCCACAGATAAGCTTGAGCAGGGTACTTTTCCCCGCGCCGGAATGGCCGGTCAGGAATGCCATCTCGCCCGGCTGCAGGTGGAATGTCACCCCCTGCAGCGCTTGTCTCCCACCGAGATAGGCCTTGCTGACGTGTTCAAAGCGAATCATTGTTAGTCCTCTCGGGCAAATAATGCCTCAATAAAGTCGTCCGCCTTAAACGGACGCAAATCCTCAATACGCTCGCCCACACCGATGTAACGGATAGGAATGCCGAACTGGTCGGCCACGGAGAAGATCACCCCGCCTTTCGCGGTGCCGTCCAGCTTGGTCAGCGCGATCCCCGTCAGTCCTACCGCTTCAGTGAACAGCTTCGCCTGACTGATGGCGTTCTGTCCGGTGCTGGCATCAATGGTCAGCATAATTTCATGCGGTGCGTCTTCGTCCAGCTTCTTCATGACGCGAACGATTTTCTTCAACTCTTCCATCAGGTGCGATTTGTTCTGCAAACGCCCTGCGGTATCGGCAATCAGCACGTCCACGTTGCGCGCCTTCGCCGCCTGGATGGCGTCAAAGATCACGGATGCGGAATCCGCGCCGGTATGCTGGGCAATCACCGGGATGTTGTTGCGCTGGCCCCAGACCTGCAGCTGCTCAACCGCCGCCGCACGGAAGGTGTCGCCCGCCGCCAGCATCACCGATTTACCCTGCTGCTCGAACTGACGCGCCAGCTTGCCGATGGTGGTGGTTTTACCCACGCCGTTCACGCCGACCATCAGAATAACAAATGGCGTTTTGCCTTCAATATTAAGCGGTTCGTCAACTTTTGCGAGAATTTCGCCCATCTCGTCTTTCAGCAGACCGTACAGCGCTTCGGCGTCGCGCAGCTGTTTGCGGCTCGCCCCTTCGGTCAGGTTGGCGATGATTTTACGGGTGGTTTCCACGCCGACGTCCGCAATCAGCAGCTGTTCTTCCAGCTCTTCAAAGAGATCGTCGTCGATCTTCTTGCCGCGGAACAGACTGATAAATCCGGAACCTAAGTTTTCTTTGGTTTTGAGCAGGCTGCGCTTCAGGCGCGCGAAGAAACCTTCTTTGGTCGGTTTTTCCTGCTCCTGGACGATCTCTTCTTCGGCCTGCTCTTCCACCGGCACGACGATGACCGCTTCTTCCGCGGCTTCTGCCGCCAGCGCCTGGGCTTCCAGCTCTTCGTCGGTCAGCTCTGGCTCGAGTGCCGCTTCTTCTTCCACCGCCTCAACAATTTCAACGGTTTCCGCTTCCGCCTGCCACTCTTCGGCAGAGACCTCTTCCGCTTTCACCTCTTCCGGTAGCGGCAGCTCTTCGTGCTCGATAACGGCCTGTGGCGCTTCGGTAATGTCCTCAACGATAATCGGTTCTGGCTTCTCGCTCTCCTGAACCTGTTCCGTGACCTCAACCACCTCTTGTGCAAAGGTTTCAATCTCTTCTTTGCTGTGCGCCGTCTCTTCCGCGTCGACAACCGCGGCGGTTTCTACAGGCGTTTCAGGCTGTGACTGCTCTTCAACGGCTTGTTGCTCTTCGGTTTTCTGTTCTGTTTCTTGCTCTTTTTCACCGAAGCCCAGCCAGGAAAAGAAGCCACGTTTTTTTTGTTTTGCCATCTGCGACTACACTCCTCGCGGCGCTATATACATGGAAGCTAAAAAAATGATGAAATAGTCTAACACTTTACTTAATTGACATCACCGCCCGCAATCGCAGGCCAATTGTTAACAGAGCTTTCCTGAGATGAAGAAACCCAACCGCGCCCCGGCCGGTCAAATTCGTATTATCGGCGGTCAGTGGCGAGGCCGGAAATTACCGGTGCCGGACAGCCCCGGTTTACGCCCTACCACCGACCGCGTGCGCGAGACGCTATTTAACTGGCTGGCCCCGTCAATGGTAGACGCCCACTGCCTGGACTGCTTCGCCGGAAGCGGCGCATTAGGCCTGGAAGCGCTGTCGCGCTATGCCGCCAGCGCCACGCTGCTGGAGATGGAGCGCGGCGTTGCGCAGACGCTGCAGCAAAATCTGTCGACGCTGAAAGCGAGCAACGCCAAAGTCGTGAACACCAACACGCTGAGTTTTCTTGCGCAGAAAGGCACGCCGCACACCGTGGTGTTTGTCGACCCGCCGTTCCGCAAGGGGCTGCTGGAAGAGACGTTATCCCTGCTGGAGCAAAACGGCTGGCTGGCGGATGACGCGCTAATTTACGTCGAAAGCGAAGTGGAAAACGGTTTACCACCTGTTCCCGCCCACTGGGATTTGCACCGCGAAAAGGTCGCTGGTCAGGTGGCCTATCGTCTTTATCACCGTCAGGCACAAGGAGGCTCCGATGCCGGTACTGATTAACCTGGGACGTTTGCTGATGCTGGGCGTCTGGGCGTTCCTGATTCTGAATCTGGTGCACCCGTTCCCGCGCCCGATGAACATTTTCGTTAACGTGGCGCTGATTTTCACGTCGTTTATGCACGCCCTGCAGATGGTGATGCTGAAAAACGGCCTGCCGAAAGACGGCCCGCAGATGACGGGCTGGCAGCAGCTTCGCGTATTTATTTTCGGCGTGTTTGAGCTGCTGGTGTGGATGAAGAAGTTTAAGGCGCAGGTGAAGAAGTAAGGTGCGGCCTGATGGCCTCACTCTAACCCTCTCCCACAGGGAGAGGGGACCGTTCGTGCATTATTCCGTCCTGAACCCTTCAAACCGCGTCCCTTTGTAGCTCAGCGTTCCTTTCTCCCCCACCGTCAGCTGATGGTACTGCTGCGCCTCCAGGCGGAAGGTCATCTCCAGGCCGCCCGTTTCCGGCCTAAAGCTCGCTTCATAGCGCATTGCTGTGCCCGCAGGCGTCACCTGCTGCTGGCGCGAGCGGCGATCGTTGAGCGGTTTCTCGCGTTTGTTGGTCACCACCACGCGCTTTTGCATCAGCGGTGCGGCATCGTTATCCGCCTTCTCGCGGCGCTGCTGCACGAAACGGAACGAGGCGGCAATGACGATAATCGCCACCACGATAATGAAAAAAAGCGGCATCTTGCTCATTCGACAATCCCATCAGATTTTGCGGAATTCAGGATACCTTGCCTCCCCCGCCATTGCCAAACGCCCGCCCGCGTCACTACACTGGATCAGAAACTGATTATTCAGACTTAACAGATACAGGGAGTTAATATGCTTTGGTCATTTATCGCTGTCTGTTTTTCCGCATGGCTTTATGTCGATGCGTCGTACCGCGGTCCCACATGGCAGCGCTGGTTGTTTAAACCGGTCACGCTGTTGCTCCTGCTGCTGCTGGCCTGGCAAGCGCCGATGTTTAACGCCGTCAGCTATCTGGTGCTAGCCGGGCTGTGTGCATCCCTGATAGGCGATGCCTTAACCCTGCTGCCGCGCCAGCGTCTGCTCTATGCTGTGGGCGCGTTCTTCCTGTCGCATCTGCTCTATACCATCTACTTTGCCAGCCAGATGACGCTCTCCTTCTTCTGGCCGCTGCCGCTGGTGCTGCTGGTGATTGGCGCCCTGCTGATTGCGGTGATCTGGTCACGACTGGAAGAGATGCGTTTGCCGGTCTGTACGTTTATCGCCATGACGCTGGTGATGGTGTGGCTGGCAGGCGAGCTGTGGTTCTTCCGTCCGACCGCTCCGGCGATGTCCGCTTTCTTCGGCGCCGCGCTGCTGCTGATCGGGAATGTCGTCTGGCTGGGCAGCCACTATCGCCGCCGCTTCCGGGCGGATAACGCGATTGCCGCCGCGTGTTACTTTGCCGGGCATTTCCTGATTGTGCGTTCGCTGTATATCTAAATAGCGCTTGACTCTGGAGTCGACTCCAGAGTGTATGCTGCGGTTAATGAGAAAATTATCATTGCCGGAGACTGCCATGTCGACTCCAGAAATACCTAAAAAAGTACCTCAATTCTCGGCACTTAAGCTCAGCCCGGTGCCGTCGAAAGACGACTGCTGCTGCGAAGGCGCGTGCGAAACGCCAACTCAAACGCTTCCTGAAAGCGGCAACCGCTACAGCTGGGTCGTCAACGGCATGGACTGCGCGGCCTGCGCCCGCAAGGTGGAAAACGCCGTCAAACAGGTGCCGGGCGTGAGTCACGTTCAGGTGCTGTTCGCCACCGAAAAGCTGCTGGTTAGCGCCGATACCGACGTCAGCAAACAGGTTGAAGCCGCCGTCAGCCAGGCGGGCTATACCCTGCGCAGCGAAACGACGCCCGTTGAAAAAGCCTCCACCCTGAAAGAAAACCTGCCGCTCATTACCCTCATCATCATGATGGCCCTGAGCTGGGGGCTGGAGCAGATTAACCATCCGTTCGGCAATCTGGCGTTTATCGCCACCACGCTGGTCGGCCTGTTCCCGATTGCCCGTCAGGCGCTGCGCCTGATGAAAAGCGGCAGCTGGTTTGCCATCGAAACGCTGATGAGCGTGGCGGCGATCGGCGCGCTGTTCATTGGCGCGACGGCAGAAGCGGCGATGGTACTGCTGCTGTTCTTAATCGGCGAACGCCTTGAGGGCTGGGCGGCGAGCCGGGCGCGTAAAGGGGTCAGCGCGCTGATGGCGCTGAAGCCGGAAACCGCCACTCGCGTGGTAAACGGCACGCGTGAAACGGTCGCCATTAACACGCTACGCCCGGGCGACGTGATTGAGGTGGCCGCAGGGGGGCGTCTGCCTGCAGACGGCGCTCTGCTTACCGCCACCGCGAGCTTTGATGAAAGCGCCCTGACCGGGGAATCCATTCCGGTAGAGCGCGCCGCGGGGGAAAAAGTGCCTGCTGGCGCCACCAGCGTCGACCGTCTGGTGCAGCTCGCCGTGCTCTCCGAGCCGGGCGACAGCGCCATTGACCGTATCCTGAAGCTGATTGAAGAGGCAGAGGAGCGCCGCGCGCCGGTCGAACGCTTTATCGATCGCTTCAGCCGAATTTATACCCCTGCCATCATGCTGGTTGCCCTGCTGGTCACCGTCGTTCCGCCGCTGTTCTTTGGCGCGCCGTGGGAGGGCTGGATTTATAAAGGGCTGACGTTGCTGCTGATCGGCTGCCCGTGCGCGCTGGTGATTTCCACCCCGGCGGCGATTACCTCAGGTCTGGCGGCAGCGGCACGTCGCGGCGCGCTGATTAAGGGCGGCGCGGCGCTGGAACAGCTGAGCCAGGTTCAGCATATCGCCTTCGATAAAACCGGTACGTTAACCGTGGGTAAGCCGCAGGTGACCGGCGTATATCCGCAGGAAATCACTGAAAATGAGCTGCTTGCATTGGCCGCCGCCGTTGAGCAGGGGTCCACTCACCCGCTGGCGCAGGCGATTGTGCGAGAAGCGCAGTCGCGCGGGCTGGACATCCCTCCGGCAACCGCCCAGCGGGCGCTGGTGGGGTCAGGGATTGAGGCCACCGTTGACGGTAAAAAGGTGCTGATTGTCGCGGCAGGCAAGTCTTCCAGTCCAGAGGTTGAGGCGTTAGAACAGACCGGACAAACCGTCGTGACCGTTATGCAGGACGGCGTCGCGAAGGGGATACTGGCACTGCGCGATACCCTACGCGATGACGCCAAAGAAGCCGTGGCGGCGCTGCACAAGCTGGGCGTGCAGGGCGTTATACTCACCGGTGATAACCCTCGCGCGGCGGCAGCGATTGCCGGTGAGCTGGGGCTGGAGTTTAAAGCTGGACTATTGCCTGCGGATAAGGTCAGCGCGGTAACGGAGCTAAACGCTCGCGCGCCGCTGGCGATGGTCGGTGACGGGATTAACGATGCCCCAGCGATGAAAGCCTCCACCATCGGTATTGCGATGGGAAGCGGTACCGACGTGGCGCTGGAAACGGCCGACGCGGCATTGACGCACAACCGCCTGACCGGGCTGGCGCAGACCATAGCCCTGGCGCGCGCGACGCGGGCCAACATTCGTCAGAACATCGGCATTGCGCTCGGGCTGAAGGGGATTTTCCTGGTGACGACCCTGCTCGGCATGACCGGATTGTGGCTGGCGGTGCTGGCGGATACCGGAGCAACGGTGCTGGTGACGGCGAACGCGCTTCGGCTGCTGCGTCGCCGGTAAAAAAAGCCCGGTGGCGCTAACGCTTACCGGGCCTACATGTCCTGCTAACTCGTAGGTCGGGTAAGGCGAAGCCGCCACCCGACTTTTTTATAAGAAATAGCTCATCGCCAGGCCTAAAAACAGCACCAGACCGACGTAATTATTGTTCATAAACGCTTTAAAACAGGCGTCACGTTCACGCTTAGCAATCAGCTTTTGCTGGTACGCAAACAGCAGTCCCGCCACCAGCACGGACCAGTAAAACTCCCAGTTCAGCCCGTTCAGGCGACCGATCGCGACCATCAGCGCCAGTACCGCGACCTGCAGGATACCGATAATCAGCTTATCCTGACGACCAAAGAGGATGGCGGTTGATTTGATGCCAATTTTCAGGTCATCGTCGCGGTCGACCATCGCGTATTGCGTGTCATACGCCACCGCCCAGAGAATGTTCGCCAGGAACATCAGCCAGCAGCTGAGCGGTAAGGACTCACTAACCGCCGCAAACGCCATCGGAATCGACCAGCCAAACGCCGCACCCAGCACCACCTGAGGCAGGTGGGTATAGCGCTTCATAAACGGATACACCCAGGCCAACGCCAGCGCAGCAACGGAAAGCAGAATGGTCATGGTGTTTAGGGTCAACACCAGCAGGAAAGAGAGCAGCACCAGCACAATGAACAGCACGCGGGCTTCTTTCCCGGTGACCTGCCCGCTGGGTAACGGACGACCGGCAGTACGCTTAACATGACCGTCGAATTTACGATCGGCATAGTCGTTGACCACGCAGCCCGCCGCGCGCATCAGCCAGACGCCGGCAACGAACACGCCAAGGATCCACAGCGGCGGCACGCCCGGCGTGGCGAGCCACAGCGCCCACAGGGTCGGCCACAGCAGCAGTAGCGCGCCAATGGGTTTATCGGTACGCATTAAGCGGTGATACGCCAACAGCTTATTCTGCGTCAGGCTCCACTCCATTTTTTCTTCCTCTTAGTACAACGGTGATGCCGGTAAAAAAAGCTCCGTCAGAATTAACGGTTTACCGCTCAGGCGAAGGCGGGAACGACGCCCCCAGAGTTCGGCATCACGACCAATCTCAATAAAATCCCGGGTAAGCTCAGACGAGGTGAAAAGGTAACGCCCCAGCGGCGTTTTCCCCAGACGTTGCAGCGCCAGCTCTGGCCCGGAAAGGGTGGACTCGGGCACCACCGTCCGTCCGGCAAGCCACGGCTCACCATCAGCACAGAGTAAAATTTCGCGCAGCCAGTAGCGTGGCTCTTGCGGCAGCAGCGGCAGCTCGCTGGCGATCTCATCGCCAGAGACAAACCCTTCCTGAATCAGGGTTACCGTGACCGTTTTACCCTGTTGCTCAAAACGTTTCGTCATGGAATCTTCCAGCAACAGCCAGTCCAGTTGCTGCGGATCAAGCGCAGGTATTTGGTCGAAATAGCGCAGCGCACGCAGTTGCGTTAGCGCAGGGTGTGACATGCCAGACTCTCCGATACATAACGTAATGGCATTGTATCGCAGAAACACGGATTGAGGGGGGCCAAACGTTATTTAACGATCACGATCGCAACATGGGCGCAACAGCCTGGCGGCTACGAAAAAAAGTGCGCCCACTCAGGCGCACCAAACTACTAACAAATCAGCACTGTGGGGAAACGGTTACCCCTTGCCTTTTACACTGCTGATAAAGGTGGAACGGGCAGTGGTTGAACCTAAACGTTCGGCTTCATCAAGCAGTTTCAGCGCTTTATCGACATCGCCGCGCTTCACCGCCTGCTTAATGGCGTTGTTGAAGTACTCTTCGGTGTCGTTCAGTACAGGCTCAGCCTTCTTCGCCGGGGCAGGCGCTGCGGCCGCTACCGGTGCGGCTGCCGTGGCCGCTGGCGCGGTATAGGCAGGAGCAGCTGTGTTACCTACAGTGACAGGGCCGGAACCGGAAGAGCCAAACAGCGGGCCGACCAGCACGCTGGAACCGCTGTTCGTTTTCACCTTCAGCTTTAACGTTCCGTCGGTCACGTGACGAGCAATTGGGTCTGGAATATCAGGAATCGCGTTACCGGTGCCTTTTGCGTAGGCTTTAGCCGGATCGAGCAACGTGGTGGTCTTCTGAAGATCCTGCTCAGTGGTAAAGACCAGCACGTAGAGTTTTTGCTGGCCGAGCGCTGGCGTAAGGCGCATGACGCCTTCCAGACGGTCGGCGCTCATCACGCCGGGTTCCTGATATGTAAAGTATTCACTAGGGAAAAAGGCAGATGGCGTCATATTCTGATCGAGAATTAACACGTTTGGTGCAAATACGCTCGTCTGTTTATTAACTTCACTGGTCAAGGTAATGGCCAGTTCACCAATATTGGCGGGTACGCTATACGCAGCGACAGGGCCGGTAATACCCGGAACATTAAGTGACTGACCAGCCGTTGAAAGCTGGGTGGTCTGGGTTTTAGACTGATCGACAGGGGTCCAGACCAGCTGTTGCAATGCCGCTGTCGGAATGGCTGGCGCGGATGTTGTGTTTTGTGGAACGAAATTGACGTTAGCGAGCGTTACAGCAGGCGCGCTCGCCAGCAGCCCTGCGGTTAAACAAAGGGCAAGGAGAGTTTTGTTCATTTTCATTGTTATCACCTCAAAATGCACAGGTTCAGCGGTAGCCAGGCAATAGCGCGCCGTCCCAAGGATTGAGGGGCTTGCGCCCCTCAGTTTGGTCATTACGTCAGGTTAAGACGGGATTACCACCAGATTTCCATCTGGGCGCCGAAGGACCACTCGTCGTTGTCGCCGCGGCTGAAGCTTTTCGCAGTGGTATCGCTATAGGCCATGCCTGGGGTGTAACCCGCAACGGAGTTTTTACCTGAAGGCGCATAACCCCATTTCTCATCCCACTTGGCATAGGTGGCGAAGACGCGGATTGCTGGACGTGACCAGATGCTGTCGCCAGCCTGCCACTGTTGTGCCAGGGTGATTTTATACTGGTTGTTGGTTTCGCCAGTTTCCTGAGATTTGACGTTGTCGTAGCCCACTTCAAGCAGAGTGCTCATGATAGGCGTCCATTTGTACATAGGACGAACGCCTACGGTCCACCATTTCGTACCGTTGTTGTTATCCCAGTTGATATCCTGGTACATACCGACGTACATCAGGTCCCAGCTATCGCCCAGGGAGATAGCACCGTGGTCAAGTACGCGCCACAGGTGCCCGTTGTTGTTGATGCCGTAGTTGATATCGTCAGTGGTGCCAATGTTCGAACCTTGCGACAGACCTTTACCCTGAGAGGTCATAGAGTCAGTTGCATATTGCAGAACAAATTTGTTGTAGCCTTTCAGCATGCTCTGCGTGTGTTCAGCAGTGAACATCCAGCCATCTTTAGATGCGCCGTCGATCAGGTGATAATCATCACGTGGGTTTGCACGGCCGTAATCAGCCCCCAGCTCCAGGGTACCGCCCGGGTTAATTTCCATCTGGGCTAAACGCACGTCAAAGACATCGTTCGCCGTACGAGTGGTGTAGTCATAAACGCTGTTGCTGGCGAAGGATGAAGAACCGCCGGCTTCTGAAGAACGGGTTGCAGCCAGAGAGAGCTTACCAAAACCTACGTCGATGTTTTCCAGACCCGCACCAGGACCTGAAATATCCCAGTAGTAGAAGTCGATCATGTGGACGTCATGACGCTGATAGAAGCGCTTACCGGCCCAGATAGTCGAACCTGGCAGCCACTCAATCAGGTTTTTACCCTGCACGTTGGCTTCACGGAACGCCGGGTCAGTGGCCTCCCAGTCGTTCTGTTGCGCCACGGAATACGCGACGTTGGTGTCGAAGTAGAAGCTCTTATCGCCTTCTTGCCACACTTCCTGGCCCAGTTTCAGTTCCGCATAGGTTTCACATTCGTTACCCAGACGGTATTTACTTTGAGCACCGGTTGCCTGGAAGCACTGTTGTTCGCCGCCACTACCCGTCCAGCCGATACCGGAACGAGCATAACCATGGAAATCCACGGCCAGTGCCTGAGCAGACATTACGCCCGCTGCGACGGCAACTGCCAGAGGAAGTTTGCGCAGAGTAATCATCATTCTATCTCCTGAGATCATTGCTTTTCTTTGAACACTTCACCTGTCGGTTTCGTGTCTTCTTTTGGGATTGCTTAAACGCCTGGCTCTTTGTGCAACCGACGACATGCAGTGCCATCCTCACGGAACAGATGGCAACGCTCTGGCGGCAAGCCGATAGCGAATGTGGCACCCTCTTCTACCAACACCACGTCGTTCTGGCGGTAGACCAGGTTCTGACGGATGGCGGGGATCTGGATATGAATCTGTGTTTCGTGACCAAGCTGTTCGACGACCTGAACGTCACCTTCCAGGGTCACATCAGCGATGTGGCTCGGCAGCAGATGCTCAGGACGAATACCGAGGGACATGTTTGCCCCGACCTGTACGTTGGCGCTGTCGACCGGCAGCCAGACCTGCTGGCGGTTTGGCAGCTCCACCTGTACCTGTTCAATGGCTGTCGCGGTCACTTTGACGGGCAGGAAGTTCATCTTTGGCGAGCCAATAAAGCCCGCAACAAAGCGGTCTGCCGGGTAGTGGTACAGCTCCAGCGGTTTACCCACCTGCGCCACGCGACCGGCATCCAGCACCACGATTTTGTCGGCGAGGGTCATCGCTTCCACCTGATCGTGGGTGACGTAAATCATCGTGCGGCCAAGACGCTTATGCAGACGGGAGATTTCAATACGCATCTGGACGCGCAGGGCGGCATCCAGGTTAGAGAGAGGTTCATCGAGCAGGAACACGCGCGGTTCGGCCACCAGCGTACGGCCAATCGCCACACGCTGACGCTGCCCGCCGGAAAGCGCTTTCGGTTTACGCTCCAGCAGATGCGCCAGCTGTAACACTTCCGCCACCTGCGTCACGCGCCGGTTAATCACCTCTTTCTTCGCGCCGGCCAGCTTCAGGCCAAAGGACATATTTTCGGCAACGGAAAGGTGGGGATAGAGTGCATAAGACTGGAACACCATGCCTACGCCACGTTCGGCAGGCGGGATGTCGTTCATTCGGGTATCACCAATCAGCAGGTCGCCGCTGGTAATCGTTTCAAGACCGGCAATCATACGCAGCAGAGTAGATTTACCACAGCCTGATGGGCCAACAAACACCACGAATTCGCCTTCGTTGATGTCCAGATTGATGTCTTTCGACACCACAACGTCACCCCAGGCTTTCGTTACATTACGCAGCTGTACGCTCGCCATGCCCTTCTCCCTTCGTTACAACCTGTCACCGACAGAAACATTCAAGATAAGTTCACTATGGGGTATCCATTACTTTCCCGAATCCTCCACCCCCCGCCTTTTTTATGGGGGAGGAGGCGGGAGGATGAGAGAGCAGGCTCTGCGACCGCCGTAGGCGGGCTGAGGCAAAATTCGTGAAGCCGCCTGCAAAATTCGGTGGGTTTTTATGTGCGCCAGCACTCATAACTTAAATTTATGCAACGGAGATCACACAAACGGGGGGTGGGGCGTAGGGGTTGGGAGGATGGAAAGAGGATGTCAAATAAGGAGACTGAGTCACGTTGAACCACTGAAGTCATACCACGAGACATCACCAAAAAGGATGGCAGCTATGAATATCAAGACTGGCGCACGCGTTTTCGCATTGTCCGCCCTCGCAGCAATGATGGTTTCCGCACCGGCGCTCGCCAAAATTGAAGAAGGCAAACTGGTTATCTGGATTAACGGCGACAAAGGCTATAACGGCCTGGCCGAAGTGGGCAAAAAATTCGAGAAAGATACCGGCATCAAAGTGACCGTAGAACACCCGGACAAACTGGAAGAGAAGTTCCCGCAGGTTGCAGCAACCGGCGACGGCCCGGACATCATCTTCTGGGCGCATGACCGTTTCGGGGGTTACGCGCAGTCTGGCCTGCTGGCTGAAGTGACGCCGGACAAAGCTTTCCAGGACAAACTGTTCCCGTTCACCTGGGACGCCGTTCGCTATAACGGCAAGCTGATCGCATACCCTATCGCGGTTGAAGCCCTGTCTCTGATTTACAACAAAGACCTGGTACCAAACCCACCGAAAACCTGGGAAGAGATCCCGAAACTGGATAAAGAGCTGAAGGCGAAAGGTAAATCCGCGCTGATGTTCAACCTGCAAGAGCCGTACTTCACCTGGCCGCTGATTGCTGCCGACGGCGGTTACGCGTTCAAGTTTGAAAACGGCAAATATGACGTTAAAGACGTGGGCGTGGACAATGCTGGCGCGAAAGCGGGTCTGACCTTCCTGGTGGATCTGATCAAGAACAAACACATGAACGCGGATACCGACTACTCCATCG
This sequence comes from Enterobacter sp. UCD-UG_FMILLET, assembly GCF_000762975.1. NCBI lineage: Bacteria > Pseudomonadati > Pseudomonadota > Gammaproteobacteria > Enterobacterales > Enterobacteriaceae > Enterobacter > Enterobacter sp. UCD-UG_FMILLET. The sequence continues at coordinate 27,070 of NZ_JRJC01000013.1, read as the reverse complement.
CGGAAGCGGCGTTCAACAAAGGCGAAACCGCGATGACCATCAACGGTCCGTGGGCCTGGACCAACATCGACAAGAGCAAAGTCAACTACGGCGTGACGCTGCTGCCAACCTTCAAAGGCAAGCCGTCTAAACCGTTCGTTGGCGTGCTGAGCGCGGGCATCAACGCCGCCAGCCCGAACAAAGAGCTGGCGAAAGAGTTCCTGGAAAACTACCTGCTGACCGATCAGGGTCTGGATGAAGTGAACAAGGACAAACCGCTGGGCGCCGTCGCGCTGAAATCCTTCCAGGATCAGCTGGCGAAAGACCCACGTATCGCGGCCACCATGGATAACGCCCAGAAAGGCGAAATCATGCCGAACATCCCACAGATGGCTGCGTTCTGGTACGCCACGCGCACCGCGGTTATCAACGCTGCAAGCGGTCGTCAGACTGTCGATGCCGCGCTGAAAGATGCGCAGGGTCGTATTACTAAGTAATGCCGTAGTCCCCTCTCCCTCTCCCCCAGGAGAGGGAGAAAAGATCAAACGTTGTAGAGGAAAAACCCCATGGATGTCATTAAAAAGAAACGCTGGTGGCAAAGCGACGCGCTGAAGTGGTCAGCGATAGGTCTGCTGTGTCTGCTGGTGGGTTACCTTGTTGTTTTAATGTACGTACAAGGGGAATATCTGTTTGCCATCATGACGCTGATTTTAAGCTCTGCTGGCCTGTATATTTTCGCTAATCGTAAAGCCTATGCCTGGCGCTATGTTTATCCCGGCGTGGCCGGGATGGGGCTGTTTGTCCTGTTCCCGCTGATTTGTACCATCGCCATTGCGTTTACCAACTACAGCAGCACCAACCAGCTTGCGCAGGAACGCGCGCAGCAGGTCCTGCTGGATCGCTCATATCAGGCAGGCAAGACCTTTAACTTCGGCCTGTATCCTGCCGGGAACGAGTGGAGGTTAGCGCTTACTGACGAAGCAAGCAGCAAATACTATGTCTCCGACGCGTTCAAATTTGGCGGCGAGCAGAAGCTGGCCTTAAAAGAGGCACAGGCCCTGCCAGAGGGTGAACGTGCCAACCTGCGCGTCATTACCCAGAACCGTCAGGCGCTGACCCAGCTCACCGCCGTCCTGCCAGACGAAAGCAAAGTGACCATGAGCTCGCTGCGCCAGTTCTCCGGCACGCAGCCGCTCTATACCCTGGCGGACGACGGCACGCTGACCAACAACCAGAGCGGCGTGAAATACCGTCCGAATAACGACATTGGTTTCTATCAGTCCGTTACTGCCGACGGCAAATGGGGTGATGACAAGCTCAGCCCGGGCTATACCGTCACCATCGGCTGGGACAACTTTACCCGCGTGTTTACCGACGAAGGCATTCAGAAACCGTTCTTCGCCATCTTCGTCTGGACGGTGGTCTTCTCGGTGCTGACGGTGATCCTGACCGTTGCCGTGGGCATGGTGCTGGCCTGTCTGGTCCAGTGGGAATCCCTGAAAGGTAAAGCGATTTACCGCGTGCTGCTGATCCTGCCGTATGCCGTACCGTCGTTTATCTCGATTCTGATTTTCAAAGGGCTGTTTAACCAGAGCTTCGGTGAAATCAACATGATGCTGAGCGCCCTGTTCGGCATCAAACCGGCCTGGTTCAGCGACCCGACCACCGCTCGCTCGATGATTATCATCGTAAACACCTGGCTCGGTTATCCGTACATGATGATCCTGTGCATGGGCCTGCTGAAGGCTATCCCGGACGATCTGTACGAAGCCTCGGCGATGGACGGCGCGGGCCCGTTCCAGAACTTCTTTAAAATTACGCTGCCGCTGCTCATTAAGCCGCTGACGCCGTTGATGATTGCCAGCTTCGCCTTTAACTTTAACAACTTCGTGCTGATTCAGCTGTTGACCAACGGCGGCCCGGACCGCCTTGGCACCACGACGCCAGCAGGCTATACCGACCTGCTCGTGAGCTACACCTACCGTATCGCCTTCGAAGGCGGCGGCGGCCAGGACTTCGGTCTGGCGGCAGCGATTGCCACCCTGATCTTCCTGCTGGTAGGCGCCCTAGCGATTGTGAACCTGAAAGCCACACGTATGAAATTTGACTAAGGAGGGCATCAATCATGGCAATGGTACAACCCAAATCTCAGAAGTTGCGCCTCCTGGCGACGCACTTAGGCCTGCTGATTTTCATCGCGGCGATCATGTTCCCGCTGCTGATGGTTATCGCCATCTCCCTGCGTTCGGGTAACTTCGCCACCGGGAGCCTGATCCCGGACGAAATCTCCTGGGAACACTGGAAGCTCGCGCTGGGCTTCAGCGTGGAACACGCGGATGGCCGCGTCACGCCGCCGCCGTTCCCGGTGCTGCTGTGGCTGTGGAACTCGGTGAAAATCGCAGGCATTACCGCCATTGGTATCGTGACGCTTTCCACGACCTGTGCGTACGCTTTCGCCCGTATGAAGTTCCCGGGCAAAGCCTCACTGCTGAAAGGGATGCTGATTTTCCAGATGTTCCCGGCCGTGCTGTCACTGGTGGCGCTGTATGCCCTGTTTGACCGTCTGGGCCAGTACATACCGTTTATAGGTCTGAACACCCACGGCGGCGTGATCTTCGCCTATCTTGGCGGTATCGCACTGCATGTGTGGACCATCAAAGGCTATTTCGAAACCATCGACGGCTCGCTGGAAGAAGCGGCCGCGCTGGATGGCGCAACCCCGTGGCAGGCGTTCCGCCTGGTGCTGCTGCCGCTGTCGGTGCCTATCCTGGCGGTGGTGTTTATTCTGTCGTTTATCGCTGCGATCACCGAAGTACCGGTTGCCTCACTGTTACTGCGTGATGTGAACAGCTACACCCTGGCCGTAGGTATGCAGCAATACCTCAACCCGCAAAACTACCTGTGGGGCGACTTTGCCGCGGCGGCCGTACTCTCTGCCATCCCGATTACCGTGGTGTTCCTGCTGGCACAGCGCTGGCTGGTCAACGGCCTGACGGCGGGCGGTGTGAAAGGTTAAGTTTCATTTTGTTATGCCACTGCAACCCTCAACTTTAGACGTATTGTATTGACCCAACTTGTGACTGTTGTTAGGCGGCCTCCGGGCCGCCATTTTTTTATTCGCGTTTCAGCCGCTTCGAATTACACAGCCAGAGGGTGATCACCAGCAGCAGGATCGCCGCCGAATAGATCAGCACGTCGAGCGGGGATTTATGATCGACGATGATCAGCCGCACTATCGCAGTGATCCCAATGTAGACAAAATAACGCAGCGGGAAGTGAAAGCCGGACTGAAAGTACTTCACAATCAGGGCGATAAATTCAAAGTAGAGAAAGTAGACCACCAGGCCTTCCACCAGCGCATATTTGCTGGTTTGTTCAGGGGCAAACAGCACATCCGCAAGATGCACCGTCTCTTTACCCAAAAAGACGACCAGTATCAGGCCAAGGCTCAACAGACCGAGGTTCAGCACGGTCTGGAGGATAGTTGAGATAAACTCAACGCGCGGGCGAGTCAGGGATGTCATACAGCACCTCATTCTCCAGGGCGAAGTTCCTGTATAACGCAAAAATGTGACGGGGATCTATATTTTTTGTTTATGTTTGACGCAATGGAGAGGATTCCCCTCTCCCCTTAGGGGAGAGGGTGAGAGGCATCAGCGGAAGTTAATGTTCTTATCGCTCGTCATGTCATACAGCTGGAACTTACGTCCAAGCTGTTGACCCCCGTCACGCGTCAGCGGCGTCCAGCCTACTGCCGCACGGCTGCGGGTTGGGCCTGACGAGAACAGATCCAGCGGAATCGACACGTAGACCCCTTTGGTGAAGTCCCCTTCCCCGTATTCGTCCGGCGAAACGTTGGTGATGGTGGCATAGCCGCCCACCACGACGCCGCTGTCGAAGTGTTTAGAGATATCCAGCGTACCGCCCTTATCGCCCGCCAGGTACTGACCAACGCTGGCTTTCACCAGCACGTCAGGCGCGAACGACGGCGTCCAGTAGGCGGTCAGATGGCCCGTTTTGACGCTGTAGTCGGTGAACTTCATCATGTCCTGCGCGCTGCGCCAGTCACGCTGCTTGACGTAGTTGGCATCAACCCCGAACGCCCAGTTGCTGTCGACAGGACGATAAAGCACTTCCGCCCCCGCGCCGCCGTACATGGTTTCCAGATACCCGCCGTACACCTGGCCGTAGAAGCCATTGCCGAAGTACTGGAAATAGTTGGCCTGCAGGTTATTCACGTAAGCATCGTTCTGCACGTATTCACGCACGCGAGTACGCACGCGCGGCAGCTGTGAGTCTTTTGGCGGGTTGGTGTAGTTGAACTTGTCGTAGTTATTAGCGATGTTGCCGAACAGGCTACCGGTGGTCAGCAGGTGGTCGGTAAGCCACAGATCCGCCGTCGCCATGACGCCCAGCTGATACATGTAGAAGTTTTCCGGCCCGCCGACGGACTGGTTCAGCACCGGATCGATATGGAAATCGAAGCGCGATTTGTCGATATACCAGCCCTGCTCGGTGGTCTCCGGCACGATCGGTTCTACGCGTTTTTGCACCAGCTCGGTTTCATGCCCGAGCGGTTCACCTTCCAGATGGCGCTTGAGGCTGGCAACGTCCGTTTCCGTCGTCACCTGCGGCAGGTTAAGGCGGTTTTCCGTCACGCGGATCGTGCGGATCCCCTCCGGCAGATCGTTCATTACGATCCGGTTAGCGCGTTCGATCCCTTCGCGCGAGTCGCGGTATTTCACCTGCTCGCCGGTCACGTACAGCGTATCGCCTTTCACCTGAATTTTCGGATCCGCCAGGCCGGCATTGTATTTCAGCAGCGTCAGCTGGTTTGCCACCACGGAGTGCTGCAGAATCGCATCCTGCGGCTCCGGCTGGTATGCAGGGCGCGCGTTATCATTGTAGTGTGGCCGCATATCGTTAAAGTTGGTGCGCAGCGTGAAGCCAAACATCACGGTGTTGCCGCGCTCGTAGCTGAGGTTAACGTCGGCCCAGTCGGTGACGCGATAAATGGCGCCGACGTTAAACTTGCTCTTCTGCTCAATCTTCCCGGCGAAGTCCTGCGAGTAGTCATTCCCTTCATATTCCAGCTTCAGGCGTAATGGCTGCCAGGGCGTTTGATACTCCACGCCGCCAAACAGCGATGCCGGACCGTGGAACATCTGGTCACCGTTGATGGAACCCGCTTTCTTATAGCTGTTATCGCGGTAGCAGTATTTATCGCTGTAGGAGCAAAACGGATTTTTCACGTTACCGCCAGTGCCCAGGTAGCCCCATCCCAGGCCGAGCGAGAAGTCGAACGGCCCCCAGGCTTTACTGGCCACGATGTATTCAGCATCAAACAGACCGGTACCACCGATATCTTTGGCGCCCACGGACACCTGCGGCATCCAGTAGCTCTCTTCCCACAGGCGCAGCTTGACGTCGAAGGCTTTATCTTTGTAGGTCTGGTCGCCGGAGAACGCATCAACGCTGCTGTACTGTTTCGTACGCACGTCGGTGTAGCGCAGCGTGGTTTCAAGCCACGGGAACAGCTGCACCGACGCCGAGTAGTAACGATACTGATCGTTATCACGGTAGTTAAGGCTAATTTCCCCTTCGCGCGCCATCCGCGCGGTGGGCGTTTGCAGCAAACCGACGCCGCCGAAGTCTGACTGAGACGGGCCAATGGGTGCCGGATACGTTTCTGCATGGCACGCGGCACTCACGCAGAGCGCCAGCATGCTGTAGAGATAGGTTCTTTTCATTATTCCGGTATCCGCTGAATCAGGGAGTGAAGGATATCGGCGTTAAGCCCGTCATACGCCTTCGTCCAGAAATGGTCGGCAAAACCGACAAAAATGATGCTGCCCGGCATAGGTTCGATATGCCGTTTATTCCAGTAAGCGACGGGGGCTTTTTGCGTGTGTCCGTCAGGGTAAACCACCCAGGCGTAGCTGTTATCGGCACCGCTCAGCAGGCTCTGCTCGTCGAGGTAGCTCGCCACGTCGCGACCGGGCGTAAAGGGCTTTTTACCCGGGCTGCTGATAAGCCCCATCACGGTCACCGTCGTCGGCTTCTCCGGCAGCCAGAGCGTATACTCCCCTTCAAGCGTGGGATTGCCCTTTTCCGTGACGCGCACTTCATCGGGATCAAGGTTCACGTTCTGACGGCCCGTCACCTTCAGCGCCTGCAGCTGCTGGCGAACGCTGTTAATGGCCGCCGCGTCGTCGCCATCCTCCTGCTCCGCTAACCCCGTCAGCCTGGCAAGGAGCGCCTTGTGCTGTTGTTCCGCTTCAGCGGTCTTCTGCCGTTCAGCGATCACTGCCCCCGGCCACCAGCTGTTGGCGAGCCTTGGCTGTCCGACGAGATCGAGCAGATGCTCAGCGTGGGTTAAGGTTTTGGGTTTTTCACTGTCCGGCGTGTAGACCTTCACAGTCCCTGCGGACCATGCCAGCGGCGCGGCAAGGCTGGCGATAAGCGCAACGTGGATGAGCGTTTTCATGATTTCGCCGCCTTGATCAGGGTGGTTTTCACCGGGAAGAATCCGGCACCGAGATACTGCAGGGACTGGCGGATCTGCCCTTCCTCGTCGATCCAGAAGCGGTTGTGCCAGGTGGCCTGGTCGGTGGTGACTTCTTCATCCAGCACGCGAACCTGCGTTTCGTCGCTGCCAACTTTCACGCTGTCCGTGCCGTCCCAGCGGAAGGTCGAGCGTGCCGTGGCGTAACGCACCTGCTTGTGCTCGGTCCAGCCCATCGTGCGCGTCCAGCCCGCGCCGTCGACGATCTGGTTCGGCTTGATCAGCGGATCGGCAGCAATATTATTCACCTCCAGCAGGTTGTCGCCGCCCAGCAGGGTTTTCACGATACGACCATGCTGCGTCACGATGGTGGCCTGATCCTGCGTCACCCATTTCTGCTGCCCGTTTTCATCGAAAGCGAGCACCACAAACAGCTGCGGGCCATCATTAAGCTGTATGTACTGACTAGCATAGGGCATGTTTTGAAGTTCGTCATCGGTCAGATGCACGCCCGGCGTGCCGAACATGCTTTCCCACAGTGAGTTTCCCAGCCCTTTGGTGGTGGCCGAGCACGCCTGCAGCAGCAGGCAAATCAGAATGATTGCAGGTCGCTTCACGACTCTTCTCCGAAGGGGCGAAATAACCACACCGAAGTGTGGTTATGATTAAAACACCCGCTATTACTGGGTGCTGGTTGTCGTGGTGGTCGTGGTTCCGGTATTGGAGCCATCACCGCCACCGGTTGCCGCCAGCGCGACACCCACGGCTGAACTTACGGTGCTGGTGCTGGCTGCGGTAGAACTACCCGCAGACGCAGACGTCGCAGCCGAACCTGCCGCTTCCCCGACCTGAACCGGAGCTGCATAGACAGATGTCGCCGCAAGCGCAGATATGGCAAAAATGCCATACAGTACTTTCTTCATAACAATTTCCCTTCAATGAATGAATGGAGATTTGCCCGAAAAGAATTTCAGGCGGAATCGAGTATACACAACTACTGCCGTGGGTTTGCCGTAAGGGGAAATAGGGAGAGGGTTTTCGGACTAATGGTTAAAATGGAAATGAAAGGCAAATAACATAAATATATAATAGATAAAAATCAATAATTTATAATATATCCATATTAATGGACCACTACGTATTTTCTTAAAATAAACCGCAGCAATTAACGGGTTAAGCGTCTTTTTCGGATTAAACTCAGATTCAGAATTTGAGTTAACTAACAGACATCAGGAATTATCCGATAAAAAAATGCCGGCATTAAGCCGGCACGTTTTCATGACGTTTTAATTACGCACGCCATGCTTTATAACGGTTGATCAAACCATTTGTCGAGCTGTCATGGCTGGCAATCGCTTTATCGTCACCCAGCTCTGGCAGAATACGGTTTGCCAGCTGTTTGCCCAGCTCAACGCCCCACTGGTCAAAGGTGAAGATGTTCAGGATGGCGCCCTGCGTGAAGATTTTGTGCTCGTACAGAGCGATCAGCGCACCCAGGCTGAACGGCGTGATTTCGCGCAGCAGGATGGAGTTGGTTGGGCGGTTGCCTTCGAACACTTTGAACGGCACCACGTGGTCCAGCGTGGCCGGGTCTTTACCCTGGTCACGGTATTCCTGCTCAACCACTTCGCGGGATTTACCGAACGCCAGCGCTTCGGTCTGCGCAAAGAAGTTCGACAGCAGCTTCGGATGGTGATCGGACAGCGGGTTATGGGTGATAGCCGGGGCGATGAAATCGCACGGTACCATTTTGGTGCCCTGGTGGATCAGCTGGTAGAAGGCATGCTGGCCGTTGGTGCCCGGCTCGCCCCAGATGATTGGGCCAGTCTGGTAATCCACCGCGTTGCCGTTACGGTCAACATACTTACCGTTGGATTCCATGTTGCCCTGCTGGAAGTAGGCTGCGAAGCGGTGCATGTACTGATCGTACGGCAGGATCGCTTCGGTTTCAGCGCCGAAGAAGTTGTTGTACCAGATACCGATCAGCGCCAGCAGCACCGGCAGGTTTTTCTCTGGTGCGGTCGTGGAGAAGTGTTTATCCATCGCGTGCGCGCCGGAGAGCAGCTCAACGAAGTTGTCGAAGCCCACGGACAGGATGATGGACAGGCCAATCGCAGACCACAGGGAGTAGCGGCCGCCAACCCAGTCCCAGAACTCGAACATGTTCGCGGTATCAATGCCAAACTCGCTGACCGCTTTACCGTTGGTAGACAGCGCCGCGAAGTGTTTCGCCACGTGCTTATTGTCGCCCGCGGTTTTCAGGAACCAGTCGCGCGCGCTGTGGGCGTTTGTCATGGTTTCCTGAGTGGTGAAGGTTTTGGACGCAACCAGGAACAGGGTGGTTTCCGGGTTCACGTTCTTCAGCACTTCGGCGATGTGGGTACCATCGACGTTAGACACAAAGTGCATATTGAGGTGATTTTTGTACGGGCGCAGCGCTTCGGTCACCATGAACGGACCGAGATCAGAACCGCCGATACCGATGTTCACCACGTCGGTGATTGCTTTGCCGGTGTAGCCTTTCCAGCTACCGGAGATGATCGCTTCGGAGAAGCTTTTCATCTTTTCCAGCACCGCGTTCACTTCCGGCATGACGTCTTTGCCGTCAACGATGATTGGCGTATTGCTACGGTTACGCAGGGCCACGTGCAGCACGGCACGGTCTTCGGTACGGTTGATCTTCTCGCCGGAGAACATGGATTTGATGGCGTCGGCAAGCTCGGTTTCTTTCGCCAGATCCTGCAGTTTTGCCAGCGTCTCTTCGGTAATGCGGTTTTTAGAGAAATCCACTAGCATCAGGTCGTCGAAGGTCGCGGAGAACTTAGAGAAACGATCGGCATCTTTCGCGAACAGATCCGCGATGGTGACGTCTTTCATTTCATCAAAATGTTTCTGGAGTGCCTGCCAGGCAGCGGTCTGCGTTGGGTTGATGTTTTTCATTAGCAATACTCTTCTGATTTGAGAATTGTGACTGCGGTCGATTGTAGCGCCTGCAAATAAAAATTGTGATGGTTTTTATGCCATTGCCCTGGCCTGCATCAAACACAGGTGAAAAGACCCGAAAAGTATAGCTGCTGAAGCGCCCTCCCGGGGCGGCGAAATGTCGGTCAAAAAGCCCTAAAACGGAGCATAAAATCTGGCGCTGTTATAAGTCCTGTTTCTCAGGGGTACCCCCCCATAAAAAATCCGCATAATCCCAGCATTGACAGGACCTCCCCCGCATTTTATTTATAGGGCCGTATTTTGCGCCTGCACCTGTTTTCGTTTCACTCTTGTGCCATGGTCGCTTATTCATTCCCTGACACGAGGTTGTTATGACGAGTTTTGTGGTCGCCAAATTTGGCGGCACCAGTGTGGCCGATTACGATGCCATGAACCGCAGCGCCGATGTGGTGCTGGCCGATCCGAATACCCGCCTGGTGGTGCTGTCTGCATCCGCCGGCGTGACGAACCTGCTGGTTTCTCTGTCTGAAGGACTGGAAGCGACAGAACGTTTCGTGAAGCTGGATGCACTGCGCAAAATTCAGTTCGACATCCTTGAACGTCTGCAGAACCCGAACGTCATCCGCGAGGAAGTGGAACGTCTGCTGGAAAATATTACCACTCTGGCAGAAGCGGCCTCTCTGGCCACCTCCACCGCCCTGACCGACGAACTGGTCAGCCACGGCGAGCTGATGTCCACCCTGCTGTTTGTTGAAATCATGCGCGAGCGTAACGTTCAGGCGCAGTGGTTTGACGTGCGTAAAGTAATGCGTACCAGCGATCGCTTTGGCCGCGCCGAGCCGGACGTCGAGGCGCTGGCGGAGCTGACCAATCAGCAGCTGGCACCGCGCCTGGCAGACGGCATCGTGGTCACCCAGGGCTTTATCGGCAGTGAAGCGAAAGGCCGCACCACCACGCTTGGTCGTGGCGGCAGCGACTACACCGCCGCGCTGCTGGGCGAAGCCCTGCATGCAACGCGCGTGGATATCTGGACTGACGTTCCGGGTATTTACACCACCGACCCGCGCGTCGTTTCTGCGGCTAAACGTATTGATGTGATCGCCTTTGAAGAAGCGGCTGAAATGGCCACCTTCGGCGCGAAAGTGCTGCACCCGGCAACGCTGCTGCCGGCCGTACGCAGCGATATTCCGGTCTTCGTGGGTTCGAGTAAAGATCCGAAAGCGGGCGGGACGCTGGTCTGCAAGAAAACCGAAAACCCACCGCTTTTCCGCGCCCTGGCCCTCCGCCGTCGCCAGACGCTGGTGACGCTCCACAGCCACAATATGCTGCATTCACGCGGTTTCCTGGCGGAAGTGTTTGGCATTCTGGCGCGCCACAATATCTCGGTGGATCTGATCACCACCTCTGAAGTGAGCATTGCGCTAACGCTGGACACAACCGGCTCGACCTCCACCGGCGACACGCTGCTGACGCAGTCGCTGCTGATTGAGCTGTCTGAGCTGTGCCGCGTGGAAGTGGAAGAAGACCTGGCGCTGGTTGCCATCATCGGCAACAAGCTGTCGCGCGCCTGCGGCGTGGGTAAAGAGGTGTTCGGCGTGCTCGACCCGTTCAGCATCCGCATGATCTGCTACGGGGCATCCAGCTATAACCTCTGCTTCCTGGTGCCTGCCGATCAGGCCGAGCAGGTCGTGCAGAAACTTCATCAGAATTTGTTTGAATAAAATTCGTTAGCACGATAAACAATACCTATAAGCCGGGCACAGACCCGGCTTTTTCATAACTAAACAACACGACAATACTGCAAGGAATCCACTATGTTATCCGCCGTTACTCGGCTGCTCCCGTTATGGGCGCTGCTGCTCTCCGTACTCGCGTATTACACCCCCGCCACGTTCACAGGCATTGGTCCGTGGGTCGCCACGCTGCTGATGCTGATCATGTTCGGTATGGGCGTGCATTTGAAAATCGACGATTTCAAGCGCGTGCTGTCTCGCCCTGCGCCCGTCGCAGCAGGGATTTTCCTGCATTACCTGGTGATGCCGCTTGCGGCGTGGCTGCTGGCGATGGCCTTTAAGATGCCGCCCGATCTCTCCGCCGGGATGGTGCTGGTGGGCAGCGTGGCCAGCGGTACGGCGTCCAACGTGATGATCTACCTGGCGAAAGGGGATGTGGCGCTCTCCGTCACCATCTCCTCCGTTTCCACGCTGGTGGGCGTGATTGCCACACCGCTGTTAACCCGTCTGTACGTGGACGCGCATATTCAGGTGGACGTGACGGGCATGCTGCTCAGCATTCTGCAGATTGTGGTGATCCCAATTGCGCTGGGGCTGGTCATTCACCATCTTTTCCCGCGCGTGGTGAAGGCCGTTGAGCCGTACCTGCCTGCGTTTTCGATGGTCTGTATTCTGGCGATCATCAGCGCCGTGGTGGCGGGTTCCGCATCGCACATCGCCTCCGTGGGCTTTGTGGTGATCGTCGCGGTGGTGCTGCATAACACTATTGGCCTGCTGGGCGGCTACTGGGGCGGGAAGCTGTTTGGTTTTGACGAATCTACCTGTCGCACGCTGGCAATCGAGGTGGGCATGCAGAACTCCGGCCTGGCGGCGGCGCTCGGTAAAATTTACTTCTCCCCGCTGGCGGCCCTGCCTGGCGCGCTGTTCTCCGTCTGGCATAACCTCTCCGGCTCGCTGCTGGCGGGCTACTGGTCCGACAAACCGATTGATGAACAAACGAAAAAAGATGCGGTGAAGCAGGGTTAATTTACGCGGCTTGCTTTACACTGAAGCCTCTCTATCAGGAGGCTTCAGCAATGGCTACACCACGTTTGACCCAGAAAGACATGACGGAAGCCGAGCAGCGTGAACTGAAAACGCTTCTCGACCGCGCCCGTATCGCACATGGCCGCACGCTGACCAACGCCGAAACCAATCAGGTGAAAAAAGAGTACATCGATAAGCTGATGGCGCAGCGTGACGCCGCGGCGAAAAAAGCCCGCAAGCTGAAAAAAGAGCAGGCTTATAAACCCGATGCAGAGGCGACCTTTTCCTGGTCCGCCGCAACGTCTACCCGTGGAAGGCGCTAATCAGCGCCCTTTCTTTTTGCGCCCCGGCTGGGTAAAGCGTTTTCCGTTACCCGGCTTGCCTCGCCCCTTATCTTCCGCCTGAGGTGCCTTCACCACCGGGCGCTTAATCGCCTGGGTTTTCGGTTTTGCTTTGGCCTTCGGCTTCGCTTCGGACGAAGAGTTCTCGATAAGCTTGAAGAGTTCAATCAGCTCGTCATCCGTTAAATCGCGCCACTCGCCCAGCGGGATGCCGGACAGGCTGACGTTCATGATGCGCGTGCGTTCCAGCTTCGTCACTTCATAACCGAAGTGCTCGCACATGCGGCGGATCTGGCGGTTTAAGCCCTGCACCAGCGTAATGCGGAACGCGAACGGCGCTTCTTTCTTCACCTTACACTTTTTCGTGACGGTACCGAGGATCGGCACCCCGGCGCCCATGCCGCGAATAAATTCGTCCGTAACCGGCTTATTCACCGTCACAATGTACTCTTTCTCGTGATCGTTACCGGCACGCAGAATTTTATTAACCAGATCGCCGTGGTTGGTGAGGAAAATCAGCCCCTGAGAGTCTTTATCCAGACGGCCAATCGGGAAGATACGGCTGCTGTGGTTCACGAAATCAACGATGTTGTCCCGCTCGCCGTCTTCCGTGGTGCTGACAATCCCAACCGGTTTGTTCAACGCGATAAACACCAGGTCTTCAGCATCGCGCGGTTCGATGACCTGACCATTCACTTTAACCACATCGCCAGGGACCACCTGGTCGCCGATGGTGGCGCGTTTGCCGTTAAGAAACACGTTACCTTGCTCAATATAACGGTCAGCTTCGCGACGTGAGCAGATCCCGCTCTCGCTAATGTATTTGTTTAATCGGGTTGATTGAGTTGGCAGCATAGTTTCTCCTGTGAAGGGCGAAATATACCTTAGGTTTGGGCCGAAAAAAAAGATTAGCCGACGGTAACTGAGACGGGTTTTCCAAGTTTACACAGCATCATGATCAGCGTATCAAGGGTAAACTTACTGGTTTTGAGGTTCACGACATCCGACACGCGGGGACGAGAGACGTTTAGCCTGGCGGCAGCGTCAGCCTGACGCAGTTTATTCTCCGCAATCCACGAGGAAATTTCCTGCATCAGTTGCCGCTTGATGGCAAGCAGCTGCTCAACCTCTTTCTCGGCGCAGTCGTGTAGCTGTTTAGCTTCACTTTCTTCAAAACCCAGTTCAGCAAAGATGTTCGTTTCTGAAGCCGTCACATGCCGAATTTTTGTATCAATACGTCTTCCCATTTTCATCCTCTCCGAGCATCAAGCACCGCCTGAAAACGTGCCTTTGCTATGTATTTATCATGGCCTGATGTCCGCTGCGTTTTCTTCTTAAAGCAATGCAGTACGTAAACAGCATCCTCGTAACGAGCCAAAAAGATAATTCGGTATGCACCCGTGTCACCGCGCAACCGTATTTCTGCAACGCCTTTGCCGATCTCTGAGATGGGCTTCCAGTCCGCTGCCTCTAATCCAGCCTGTAATCGGTGTAGCTGATATCCCGCATCCCGTCGGATTTCCTCCGGGAAGCCGAGCAAATCATCGAAGGCACTCCCCATCCATGCAATGGGCCTCATTGCTGGTCTTTCTGAAAGCATACCACATCCCTGTATAAAATTTTATACATTAAAGATCACATTGTCTTACTCCACAGGTCTGCATATGACCTGTGGAGTGACGTTACGTTTTCAGTGGAGTATGGTCACGCCTCAAGGAGAGGATCTGCGAGGCGCTTTCAGAGATTAATACTCATCCCGCTCGTCGTCTTCATCCGGCTGTTCCATCACGCTGTACGCCACCGCGCAGAACAACGAGTTGAGACGCTTCATATCCCCCAGCAGCCCCAGATGCAGGGAGCTGGTTTCGATGCTCTGCACGTTCTGCTGGTGCAGACGCTCAACGTGCGCGTGCGAGTAGCGGCGGTTCAGAATGCGGAAACGATGCTTGTTGCGACGCAGGCGACGCGCGCTCGGCACGTCGCTGGAGAAGAAGACCAGCATCGCCAGCTTGAGGTTGTTGACCAGCTGTTCGTGCAGCGCTTCCAGCTCCTTCAGGCCTTCAACGGAGAACGCACGACGCGCGGCCAGGGATTTGTCGGCGATCTCGCTGCCCATACGCTCAACGATATCCGAGGCCTGCTCAAGGTTAAGCGACATCTCGATAATTTCCGCCCAGCGGCGGGACTCCTCTTCCGCTAGCTCGTCCTGCGGCATACGCGCCAGATAAAGCTTGATGGCGGTATAGAGCACGTTGATATCGTCCGCCAGTCTGCGCAGTTCTTTCTCTTCACGCGGCTCGCCGTGCATCACCTTTTGCAGTCCTTCGAGCATGGTTTCCATTGCGTCACCCATGCGCAGCGTCTCGCGCGCGGCATTCGCCAGCGCCAGCGCCGGGGTATCCAGCGCGGACGTATCCAGGTGCTTCGGCTTCAGGCGCGCATCCAGCTCAGGTTCGTCCTGAATGAGACGTTCGCAGAAGCGGGCCATCGGCCCGGCAAAAGGCACCATCGCCAGGCAGCGCACCAGGTTGTAGAACACGTGGAAGTAGATCACCAGCTCCGCCTTCGGCAGCGGGAGATTGTCCATCAGGTTCGCCAGCGGGTGAACGAACGGCAGAATAATCAGGCTGCCCACCAGCTTAAACAGCAGGCTGCCGAGGGCCACGCGGCGGGCTGCGGCGTTGGCCGCGCTGTTATTGAGCATCGCCAGCAGGCCGGAGCCGAGGTTGGCCCCGATCACCAGACACAGCGCCACCGGGAAGGAGATCGCCCCTGTGGCGGTTAAGGTCGCCGTCAGAAGAACCGCCGCCAGGCTGGAGTAGCTGACGATGGCAAACACCGCGCCAATCAGAGCATCCAGCATAATGTCCCCGGTCAGGGAAGCGAAGATGACCTGCACGCCGTTGGCCTCGGTGATTGGCGTGACCGCCTGCACAATCAGCTCCAGCGCCAGCAGGATCAGCCCCAGGCCTATCCCTACGCGCCCGAGCTGTCCGGCGCGCGTCTGCTTGCGGCCGAGGAAGAAGATAACGCCGATAAAAATCAGCAGCGGCGACAGCCAGGAGAGATCGAAGGTCAGGACACGCGCCATCAGCGCGGTACCCACATCAGCTCCCAGCACAATGACCAGCGCCGGGGCCAGCGCCACCAGATCCTGCGCCACAAAGGAGGTGACAAGCAGGGTCGTGGCGTTACTGCTCTGAACCAGTGCCGTTACGCCAATGCCCGCGCAGAAGGCGAGCGGCTTCTTCTCAACGCTGCTGCTGAGAACGGTACGCAAGCGCGCGCCAAATACGCGCATCACGCCGGTACGGACGATATGGGTGCCCCATACGAGCAGGGCCACTGCAGAGAGCAGGTGTAACAGTGTCAGCACGGAAGGTTTTCCTCCTTATCGTTATTCATTTTCCTTAGATTCAGTATAAGGGTTTAAACGTAAGAAAGAGACAGGGCACCCAATGAGCGCCCTGTTTGTTGTAAGGAAAAGTGATTTTAGTCGGCGTCGTAGCCGAGATTTGGCGCCAGCCAGCGCTCCACTTCAGACACGCTCATGCCTTTGCGCAGGGCGTAATCTTCAATCTGATCCCGCTGCAGCTGCGCCACGGCGAAATACTTGCTGTCCGGATGGCTGAAGTACCAGCCGGAAACGGACGCCCCTGGCCACATGGCGAACGACTCGGTGAGCTTCATGCCGGTATGGGCTTCCACGTCCAGCAGCTTCCAGATGGTGCCTTTTTCGGTGTGCTCCGGGCAGGCCGGATAGCCCGGCGCCGGGCGAATGCCCTGGTAGTTTTCGCGGATCAGATCCTCATTGCTGAGGTTTTCATTCGCCGCGTAGCCCCAGTGCACCTTGCGCACGCGCTCGTGCAGGTACTCGGCGAAGGCTTCCGCGAGGCGGTCGGCAATCGCTTTCACCATGATTTTATTGTAATCATCGTGCTGCGCTTCGAACGCGTCCGCCAGCGCGTCTTCTTCCAGACCGCCCGTCACGGCAAAAGCGCCGATATAATCGGCCTTACCGCTTAACTTAGGTGCGACGAAATCGGCCAGGCAGTAGTTGGCAAAGCCTACTTTCTCGGTTTGCTGGCGCAGATGGCGGCTGACTGCCAGCACGTGGGTGCGGGTTTCATCGCGGTAAATTTCAACGTCGTCGCCCACGCGGTTGGCCGGAAACAGGCCCACCACGCCGCGCGGGTTAAGGGTTTTCTCCGCGCTCAGCGTGTCGAGCATGTCGTTGGCGTCTTTAAACAGGCGCTTCGCCTCCTCGCCAACCACCTCATCCTCCAGGATACGAGGATATTTGCCCGCCAGCGACCAGGTCATAAAGAACGGCGTCCAGTCGATGTAGTTGCGCAGCGTTTCGATGCTGGCGCTGACCTCCTGAACGCCCAGGCGATGCGCGACCGGTGGCGTGTAGCTCGACCAGTCAAACGCCAGATCGTTGTCGCGCGCCGCCTGAAGCGAAACTGGCGGCGTGCGCGGTTTCTTGCGCCCGTGCTGGATGCGAACGGTTTCGTACTCTTTGCGGGTGCGCTCAACAAACTCGTCGCGCTGTGTGTCGGAGAGCAGCGCGGAGACCACGCCCACCGTGCGCGAGGCGTTCTGCACGTAGACCGTCGGCCCGCTGTAGTTCTGCTCGATTTTCACCGCCGTGTGCGCTTTCGAGGTGGTCGCCCCGCCAATCAGCAGTGGAATGGTGAAGCCCTGTCGCTCCATCTCTTTTGCCACGTTGACCATTTCGTCCAGCGACGGCGTAATAAGCCCGGAGAGGCCAATCAGGTCAGCATTCACTTCGCGCGCGGTCTTGAGGATTTTGTCCGCCGGGACCATCACGCCAAGGTCGATAATTTCGTAGTTATTACACTGCAGCACTACGCCGACGATATTCTTGCCGATGTCGTGCACGTCGCCCTTCACGGTGGCGATAACCATCTTGCCGTTGCTGGAGCCTTTCTCTTTGCTGGCTTCGATGTAGGGCTCAAGATACGCTACCGCCTGCTTCATCACGCGGGCGGATTTCACCACCTGCGGCAGGAACATTTTGCCCTCGCCGAACAGATCGCCGACCACGTTCATGCCGTCCATCAGCGGACCTTCGATCACCTCAATCGGGCGGGCTGCCTGCTGGCGCGCCTCTTCGGTATCAAGCTCGATAAATTCGGTGATGCCTTTGACCAGCGAGTATTCCAGACGCTTTTTTACGTCCCAGGAACGCCACTCGGCCTGCTGAACATTTGCCGCCTCATCCGATTTGCTGCCGCGGTATTTCTCCGCCAGGTCCAGCATGCGCTCGGTGGCGTCGTCGCGACGGTTAAGGATCACGTCCTCTACGGCATCGCGCAGCTCTGCGGGCAGGTCGTCGTAAATCGCCAGTTGGCCGGCGTTAACGATCCCCATGTCCATGCCGTTGCGGATGGCGTAGTAGAGGAACACGGCGTGGATCGCCTCACGCACCGGGTCGTTACCGCGGAACGAGAACGACACGTTTGATACGCCGCCGGAGATCAGCGCGTGCGGCAGCTCGCGCTTGATGTCCTCACATGCCCCGATAAAGTCCTGAGCGTAGTTGTTGTGCTCTTCAATCCCGGTCGCGACGGCGAAGATATTCGGGTCAAAGATAATGTCTTCCGGCGGGAAGCCCACCTCTTCGGTCAAAATCTTGTACGCGCGGCGGCATATCTCAATTTTGCGCTCGCGGGTATCCGCCTGGCCCACTTCGTCGAAGGCCATGACCACCACGGCGGCACCGTAGCGGCGGACCATCTTCGCGTGGTGGATAAAGATATCAACGCCCTCTTTCATCGAGATAGAGTTGACGATGCCTTTACCCTGGATGCACTTCAGCCCTTTTTCGATGACTCCCCATTTGGACGAGTCGATCATGATCGGCACGCGGGCGATGTCCGGCTCACCGGCAATCAGGTTGAGGAAACGCACCATCGCCGCTTCGGCGTCGAGCATCCCCTCATCCATGTTGATATCGATAATCTGCGCGCCGCTTTCCACCTGCTGGCGGGCAACGTCCAGCGCTTCACTGTATTTCTCTTCTTTAATCAGGCGCTTGAACTTTGCCGAACCGGTGACGTTAGTACGCTCACCCACGTTCACAAACAGGCTGTCGTCGCCGATGGTCAACGGCTCCAGGCCGGAAAGGCGACAGGCAACCGGAAGCTCGGGCAGCTTGCGCGGCGGCAGACCGGCGACGGCGTTGCTCATGGCCGCGATGTGCTCCGGCGTGGTGCCGCAGCAGCCGCCAACGATGTTCAGGAAGCCAGACTCGGCCCACTCGCGGATTTGCGCCGCCATGGTGTCGGCATCGAGATCGTATTCACCGAACGCGTTCGGCAGACCGGCGTTCGGGTGGGCGGTGACGTAGCATTCCGCGATGCGGGAAAGTTCCTGCACGTACTGGCGCAGCTCATCAGGCCCCAGCGCGCAGTTCAGGCCAAAGGAGAGCGCTTCGGCGTGGCGCAGGGAGTTATAAAACGCTTCGGTGGTCTGACCGGACAGGGTACGGCCGGAGGCGTCGGTGATGGTGCCGGAAATCATGATCGGCAGGTCAACGCCCAGCGCCTCGAACTCCTCTTTCACCGCGTAAATCGCGGCCTTGGCGTTGAGGGTGTCGAATACGGTTTCAATCAGGATCAGATCGGAACCGCCTTCCACCAGCGCTCTGGTCGATTCCCGGTAGGCCGCAACCAGCTGATCGAATGTGATATTACGAAACGCCGGGTCGTTGACGTCCGGTGAAATCGACGCGGTGCGGTTCGTCGGGCCAAGCACCCCCGCAACGTAGCGAGGCTTGTCCGGCGTGCGGGCCGTCCACTCGTCGGCGCAGGCGCGCGCCAGCTTCGCGGCTTCCAGGTTGATTTCCGCCGACAGGGATTCCATCTGGTAATCCGCCATGGCGATGGTTGTCGAGTTGAAGGTGTTGGTTTCAACGATATCCGCACCCGCTTCGAAGTAGGCGTTGTGGATATCCTTAATGACGGACGGCTTGCTGAGCACCAGCAGGTCGTTGTTCCCTTTCAGGTCGCAGGGCCAGTCGGCAAAGCGTTCGCCGCGGAAATCGTCTTCACTCAGACGATACCCCTGGATCATGGTGCCCATGCCGCCGTCCAGCACCAGAATTCGTTCATTTAACTGCGCACGCAGTTGCTCTACTTTGCTGCTCACACTTGCTCCCGACAACGCTCAACAAGGCCAAAAGGCTGCGTTCCATACTGGCACAATCTCGTAGGGTGGAAAAGCCGCACAGCGGTAACATGAGACATGTTCACCATCACTCCTCCGATCAGTCAGGATAACGGTTGCAAATTCACCAAATAAAACGAAAATGATTTCCACGATACAGAAAAAGGAGATCGTCATGGTCGCGACCGTTCCCGCTAAACGCGGCAGAAAACCTGCTGCCACCACCGCCGCCACACAACAGGGCGGACAGGTTCAATCGCTCACGCGCGGTTTGAAGCTGCTGGAGTGGATAGCCGAGTCGCACGGCAGCGTGGCCCTGACGGAGCTGGCCCAGCAGGCTGGCCTGCCGAACTCCACGACGCATCGCCTGCTGACCACCATGCAGCAGCTGGGCTTTGTCCGCCAGGTCGGCGAGCTGGGACACTGGGCGGTGGGCGCGCATGCGTTTATCGTCGGCAGCAGCTTCCTGCAGAGCCGCAACCTGCTGGCGATTGTGCACCCGATTCTGCGCAAGCTTATGGAGGAGTCCGGCGAGACCGTAAACCTGGCGGTGCTGGACCAGAGCGACCACCAGGCGATTATCATCGACCAGGTGCAGTGCACGCAGCTGATGCGCATGTCCGCACCGATTGGCGGCAAGCTGCCGATGCATGCCTCCGGGGCGGGGAAAGCGTTTCTCTCGCAGCTAAGCGAAGAGCAGGTGACGGGGCTGCTGCACCGTAAAGGGCTGCACGCCTATACTCACGCCACGCTGGTATCGCCCGTGCATCTGAAAGAAGATCTGGCCCTGACCCGCAAGCGCGGCTATTCGTTTGATGATGAAGAACATGCCCTGGGCCTGCGCTGCCTCGCGTCCTGCATTTTTGACGAGCACCGCGAGCCGTTTGCCGCCATCTCCATCTCCGGTCCGATTTCGCGCATGACCGACGACCGCGTGACCGAGCTGGGCGCGCTGGTGATTAAGGCGGCGAAAGAGGTGACGCTGGCGTACGGTGGGATTCGTTAAGATTGAGGCGGCCTGATGCCCTCACCCCGGCCCTCTCCCACAGGGAGAGGGAGGAAACCTGATGCAAAACCGCTGTTTACGTCGGTAAGCGTACACATCTTCCACATGCCCGTTTTTGATCCGCATTTGCAGCCCGCGCCAGTAGCTGGCGCGGAACAGATCCTCATGCATTTCTTCGAATAGCGGCCCGATGCGCGGGTCAGCGCACAGCCAGTGGCGAAACTCCTCCGGAAACACATCGCCCGGCGAGACGCTGTACCACGGCTCGCCGGACAGCTCATCTTCCGGGTAGCGGGGCGGTGGTATATCGCGGAAGTTCACCTCGGTCATGTAGCAAATTTCATCGTAATCGTAGAATACCACCCGCCCGTGACGGGTGACGCCGAAGTTTTTAAACAGCATGTCGCCCGGGAAAATATTGGCGGCGGCAAGCTGGCGAATCGCGTTGCCGTATTCTTCAATGGCATCCCGCAGTGCCTGACCTTCGGACTGCTCAAGCCAGATATTTAGCGGCACCATGCGGCGTTCGATGTAGAGATGGCTAATCACGATTTTATCACCCAGATCGGTGATTTTCGCGGGCGCTTCCTGCATTAACAGCGCCATGAGCGCCGGGTCGATCTGCTGTTTATCCAGCACAAAGTTTTCGAACTCCTGGGTATCCGCCATGCGCCCGACGCGATCGTGCTCTTTCACCAGCTGATAGCAGGCGCGAACGTGCGCGGCGGTCATCTCTTTCTGCGGCGCGAATCTGTCTTTAATCACCTTAAAGACCCGGTCGAAACCCGGCAGCGTAAACACCAGCATCACCATGCCGCGAATACCGGGCGCTTCGATAAACTGCTCATCGGCGGCAGTGACATAGCGCAGGTACTCCCGGTAGCTTTCCGTTTTGGCGTGCTTCTGGCAACCAATCGCCATATACAGCTCGGCGGTGGTTTTGCCCGGCAGGATCTCACGCAGCCACTCCACCAGGGCGGCAGGCAGCGGAGCGTATACCATGAAATAGGAGCGGGCGAA
Source organism: Enterobacter sp. UCD-UG_FMILLET (assembly GCF_000762975.1). Lineage (NCBI taxonomy): Bacteria > Pseudomonadati > Pseudomonadota > Gammaproteobacteria > Enterobacterales > Enterobacteriaceae > Enterobacter > Enterobacter sp. UCD-UG_FMILLET. The sequence goes on along the minus strand of NZ_JRJC01000013.1, from coordinate 5,323 downwards.
GCCAAACACAATGCTGGCCTCGGCGCTGGTGGTCAGGCAGGTATCGACAAACAGTTCCCCGTCGTCGGTACGGTGAATGGGCAGCAGAAACGGCACAATGGCAGTCGGCGTAACCAGTTTGCCCACCAGCCAGGCGGCTTTATTGCGGTAGAAAAGCTCGTTGGCCACCTGCAAATGGCTATGGCTGAGCACCTCCGCGCCGAAGGTTTCGTTGAGATGCGCGTGGATATAACCGATATCCCGGGTTTTATTCTCCCAGGGCAGTCGCAGCGGCAGATCCGTTAGCACGCGGTGCAGGAGCTTTTCCCATCCTCGATCGGGAAAGAAATCTTTCGCCAGCGGACGGGGAATGGTTCGAAAGCGTCGCTCGGGCTGGGAGCTGAAGATAAATAACCGCTCAGGAGATAGTGAGCGGTGGTCAAATAACCGGCAATAGACGGAGTTGAAAAAGCTCTCCGCAATCTCGAAGCGCGGGTAATCGGGTAACAAATGGGTGTAGTGCTCCTTCACGCGCAGTAAAAATTCCGCGTCCGGGCTTTTACCGTCGGTAATACAGCGCAGCTGCTCCACCACCAGACCAACGTGGTGGTCATAGAGATGGATACGCTGCTTCATGGCCTGCTGAACCGCATGCCAGTCTGCATGTTCGAAGCGCTGCTGCGCGCCGGATGTTACTTCAAGAAAACGACCATACTGGGCATCGAAGCCCTGCAAAATAGTTTGGGCAATCAGCAATTCCAGGCCACGCGACATATATTCCCCCTCACCCCAACCCTCTCCCCGAGAGGGGAGAGGGGGAAAAGATTAGAACTGTGCTTCTTCCGTTGAACCCGTTAAGGCGGTGACGGAGGAGGTGCCGCCCTGAATGATGGTCGTCACGTTATCGAAGTAGCCAGTTCCCACCTCCTGCTGGTGAGACACAAAGGTATAACCGTCTTTACCCGCCGCAAACTCCGGCTGCTGCACCTTCTCAACGTAGTGTTTCATGCCCTCACCCTGCGCATAGGCGTGCGCCAGGTCGAACATGTTGAACCACATGCTGTGGATGCCTGCCAGGGTAATGAACTGGTATTTGTAGCCCATGTCGGACAGCTGCTGCTGGAAGCTGGCGATGGTTTTGTCATCCAGCTTTTTCTGCCAGTTAAATGACGGCGAGCAGTTGTAGGCCAGCAGTTTGCCCGGGTATTTCGCGTGGATGGCGTCGGCAAAGCGTTTTGCCAGCGCCAGATCCGGCGTAGACGTTTCACACCAGACCAGGTCCGCGTACGGCGCGTACGCCAGACCGCGGCTAATTGCCTGCTCGATACCCGCGTGGGTACGATAGAAGCCTTCACTGGTGCGCTCGCCGGTGATGAACTCGCTGTCGTACGGGTCGCAGTCAGAGGTGATCAGGTCCGCCGCGTCCGCATCGGTACGGGCAATCACCAGCGTCGGCACGCCGAGCACGTCAGCAGCCAGACGCGCGGCAACCAGCTTCTGTACGGCTTCCTGTGTAGGAACCAGCACCTTACCGCCCATGTGTCCGCATTTTTTCACTGACGCCAGCTGGTCTTCGAAGTGAACGGCCGCTGCACCGGCCTCAATCATCGATTTCATCAGCTCGAAGGCGTTCAGCACGCCGCCGAAGCCCGCTTCCGCATCCGCGACGATCGGCAGGAAATAGTCAATAAAGCGCGGATCGTTGGGTTCGATACCGGCGGCCCACTGGATCTGATCCGCTCGACGGAAGGTATTGTTGATCCGATCCACCACCGACGGCACGGAGTTCGCCGGATAGAGCGACTGATCCGGGTACATGCTGGACGCCAGGTTAGCATCCGCCGCAACCTGCCAGCCGGAGAGGTAGATAGCTTCAATACCGGCCTTCGCCTGCTGCAGCGCCTGACCGCCGGTCAGCGCACCGAGGCTGTTGATGTAGCCCTTTTTAGAGCCACCGTGCAGCAGCTTCCACATTTTCGCCGCACCGTTCTGTGCCAGCGTGCATTCCGGATTGACCGAGCCGCGTAATTTCACCACTTCCTCCGCGCTGTAAGGACGGCGGATGCCTTCCCAGCGAGGCTGTGTCCACTCTTTCTTCAACTCTTCGATTTGTTGGGTACGGGTTTTCATGTGCAGATGCTCCATATTGTTATGTGGTGAGTTACGCCAGGAAGCGGTAGCCCGGCAGGGTCAGGAAGTCGATTAAGTCATCTGATGTGGTGATTTGCTCCATCAGGCGCGCAGCGTCGTCAAAACGCCCGCTGCTGAAGCGGTGTTCGCCCAGCTCGTCCTGGATCACCCGCATCTCTTCGGCCAGCATCTGGCGGAACAGGGATTTGGTCACCGGCTTGCCGTTGCTGAGCGTTTTTTGATGGTGGATCCACTGCCAGATGGAGGTACGTGAGATCTCCGCCGTCGCGGCATCTTCCATCAGTCCATAGATAGGCACACAGCCGTTGCCGGAGATCCACGCTTCGATGTACTGGACCGCGACGCGAATATTGGCACGCATGCCCTCTTCCGTACGCTCGCCCGCGCACGGAGCCAGCAGCTGTTCTTCAGCCGTTGGGGCATCGTCTTCACGCGTGACAAACAGCTGGTTTTTGTTGTCGCCGAGAACGCGGTTGAAAACCTCCATCGCCGTATCGGCAAGGCCAGGATGGGCAATCCACGTGCCGTCGTGACCGTTACGGGCTTCAAGCTCTTTGTCGGCCTTCACCTTGTTGAGCACCTGATTGTTGCGCTCTGCGTCTTTGCTCGGGATAAATGCCGCCATGCCGCCCATCGCAAAGGCGCCGCGCTTGTGACAGGTTTTGATCAGCAGACGCGAGTAGGCACTCAGGAACGGTTTATCCATGGTCACAACCTGGCGATCCGGCAGTACGCGGTCGGGGTAGTTTTTCAGGGTTTTGATGTAGCTGAAAATATAGTCCCAGCGTCCACAGTTCAGGCCGACAATGTGGTCGCGCAGGGCGTGCAGAATTTCATTCATCTGGAACACGGCTGGCAGCGTTTCAATCAGCAGCGTGGCCTTGATGGTACCGCGCGGCAGGTTGAAACGATCTTCCGCGTAGCTGAACACTTCGCTCCACCAGGCCGCTTCCTGCCAGGCCTGCGTTTTTGGCAGATAGAAATAGGGACCGCTGCCTTTAGCCAGGAGGGCTTTGTAGTTGTGGAAGAAATAAAGTGCGAAATCAAACAGGCTGCCCGGAATGGCTTCCCCACGCCAGGTGACATGTTTTTCAGGCAGGTGCAGACCGCGTACGCGACAGATCAGCACCGCCGGGTTCGGTTTGAGCTGGTAAATTTTGCCGGCTTCGTTGGTATAGCTGATGGTGCCGTTCACGGCGTCGCGCAGGTTGATCTGCCCGTCGATAACTTTGTTCCAGTCTGGCGCCAGTGAATCTTCAAAATCGGCCATGAAGACCTTAACGTTGGCATTCATGGCGTTGATCACCATTTTGCGCTCTACCGGACCAGTGATCTCAACGCGACGATCCTGTAAATCTTCAGGGATGCCGCGGATTTTCCACTCGCCACGTCGAATGGAAGCGGTTTCCGAAATGAATCCAGGCAACTTGCCATCGTCAATTTCCTGCTGCTGATGAATACGTGCCGCCAGCAGCTTATTGCGCTGTGGCGTAAAGCGGGTCACCAGTTCAGTCAGAAATTCTACCGCTTCCGCCGTCAAAACCTGCTGTTCTTGCTCGCCATACGGCTGGGTAAAGGCCAGTTCATCGACCGTCGTTGCCTGTTGAGTCATTACTCTGCTCCTCATCAAAGATCCAAAATGCCGCCCCCGATGCGAACGAAAGATCGTTGGGTAGTTTTCGCTCAGCAGAATTAAGACTATCTATATTTTTTCCAAAATCAAAAACAATTTCCATTTTAATTGCTAATTGCAATTAATTTATTGATTTTATTGAGATTAAAGTTTTATCGAATGGTGAGTGACATTTCGGAAATAAAAAAGGCACCCGAAGGTGCCTGATTTGAATAGCTGAAACGCTTTAGGATCGTTTAGGGCAGAAGATTACTCCAGCGTCGGATTCATGTGTCGCAGATCGTATGGCGTGATCTGGTAGACGTAATAGTTGAGCCAGTTAGTGAAAAGCAAATTCCCGTGACTGCGCCAGGTTGCTCTCGGTTTGTTCTGCGGATCGTCTTTCGGGAAATAGTTGTACGGTACATCCGGATTAAGACCCGCTTCGACATCACGGAAATACTCTGACGCGAGAGTATGCGGATCGTATTCAGGATGCCCGGTCACAAAAGCAATGCGTTTATCCTTGCTGGCAAACAGGTAAGCATCCCCGTCTTCCGTTTCGGCCAGGATCTCCAGATCGGTGTAATCACGAATCAGCTGGGCAGGGAAATCGGCGTAGCGAGAATGCGGGGCCAGGAAGGAGTCATCGAAACCGCGCGTCAGCAACGCATGCGGTTGAAGAATGTGGTGTTCGTATACGCCGGAGAGCTTTTCAGTACGGGTTTGCTTGGGGATGCCATAAAGAATATTCAGCGCGGCTTGTACCGCCCAACAGACAAACAATGTGGAGGTAACGTGATCTTTTGCCCACTCCAGAACCTGTTTGATCTGCGGCCAGTAAGCGACATCGTTAAATTCCACCAGACCGAGCGGCGCGCCGGTCACAATCAGCCCGTCGAAGTTTTCCCCCTGAATGTCATCAAAGTTGCAGTAGAAGTTATTCAGGTGCTCAGCAGGCGTGTTACGCGACTCGCGGGCATCGATTCGCAGCAGCTGAATATCGACCTGCAGCGGGGAGTTCGACAGAAGACGCAGGAACTGGTTTTCTGTTTCGATCTTTTTTGGCATCAGATTGAGAATAAGCACCTTCAGCGGGCGAATTTCCTGACCTGTCGCACGCGAAGCCGTCATGACGAAGACGTTTTCTTCACGCAAGAAATTGACGGCTGGTAGCTCGTCCTGCACCCGAATCGGCATAACTTTATATCCTCACAGCATACGTATAAACGTTTAGACATCCAGACAGCTAACGATACCCAGAAACGATTGGAAAGTCGAGTCTGCATGTCCAAGGTGAGAAAGTTTCAGGAACAGGGGGAGGAGAAAAACAAAAGCAAAAAACCCCGCACCTTACGGTACGGGGTTCTTCTGATTGATGCCTGGCAGTTCCCTACTCTCACATGGGGAGACCCCACACTACCATCGGCGCTACGGCGTTTCACTTCTGAGTTCGGCATGGGGTCAGGTGGGACCACCGCGCTAAAGCCGCCAGGCAAATTCTGTTAATCTGTATCAAAGCTGAAATTTGATTGTCTGTCTCTTCGCCAAAACACCTTCGGCGTTGTAAGGTTAAGCCTC
>NZ_JRJC01000012.1:0-551 GCF_000762975.1 Enterobacter sp. UCD-UG_FMILLET | reverse complement strand
GAACACATCTCATTCGCTATTGGCTATAGCTTTATGCTTACTACACCTAACGTTAGTTTTCGTCATAATGTAATTTTAGAACCAGAACTCATCATCCTTCTACTCATTCCCTTTATGATAAAAGTTTTCGAAATTTCGTTGACTCGCAACTAAACGTCGCGACACGTCGGAATACATCTCAGCCGTTATTGCCTATAGCTTTATGCTTTCTACACCTAACGTTACGTTTCGTCATAATGTAATTTTAGAACCAGAACTCATCATCCTTCTAAGAGTTCCCTTTAGTTTAAGAGTTATCGCAACATTGTTCAGTAGCATCAAATCGGTACAAGACCCAGGAACACATCTCTGCCGCTATTGCCTATAGCTTTATGGTTACCTCACCTAACTTTACGTTACGTCATAATGTTATTTTAGAACCAGAACTCATCAACCTTCTAAGCATTCCCTTAATGATATAAGATGTTGTAATTTCGTTGACTCGCAACTAAACCTCGCGACACCTCAGAACTTATCTCAGTCGCTATTTGCTATAGCTTAATGCTTACTAC
>NZ_JRJC01000011.1:0-114855 GCF_000762975.1 Enterobacter sp. UCD-UG_FMILLET | reverse complement strand
TCTGATCCGTCGTTATATTGACGAAGTTGACTGGCGAACCAGTCTCGACAAACGGATCTGGAGCATTGTCTGGGTCCTGGCGCTGTGGGGCTTCCTGCAATGGCAGGCGCTGACCCACCTGAACGCCTGGCTGGCACCCGGGCGTGAGCTTGCCACCGCGTCGAACGCGGCCTACGCCGACTCGCTCTCAGGGTTTGTACTGGGGATGATCACCGCCAGCACCAGCCTGTGGTATCTGTATGCCCTGGTGGTCTACTTCACGCTGTGTAAAATGCTGAGCCGCTGGAAGCTGCCGGTTCTGGGACTGCTGGCGCTGGCGAGCATCGCGATCAACTTCCTGCCGCTGCCGTGGTGGGGGATGAACAGCGTGGTGCGCAACATGATCTACTACAGCCTCGGGGCGTGGTATGGCGCAGAGCTGATGGCGTGGATGAAAAGCGTCAACCTGCGCCGCATCTGGCTGGCAACCGGGGCTTTCGCCGCTGTCTCGGTGGCGCTGTGGTTTGCTAACGTTCCGCTGCTGCTCTCATTGCTGTCGATTGTGCTGATCATGAAGCTGTTCTACAGCCTTGAGCAGCGCTACGCCGTTCACCCGAACAATCTGCTGAACGTGATTGGCTCCAATACCATTGCAATTTATACCACCCACCGCATCTTAATTGAGGCCTTTAGCCTGTTCCTGATCGGCGAGATGAATGCAGCGTACTGGCCAGTCTGGGCCGAGCTGTCCTTAATTCTGGTCTACCCGTTTGCCAGCCTGCTTATCTGTACCCTTGCCGGGCTCGGGGTGCGTAAAATCTCCACCGCGCTGTTTGGTGACGTGTTCTTCTCTCCTCCGTCTACACAGACCCTGTTACCTTCGACGCGTTAATGCTCTCTCCGCCCCCGTTTTGGGGGCGTTTAGCCCTGCCGTGCGGTTACGATTTGCTTATGTAAAACGATCGAGGATAATAAAGACATTGCGTATCAGTGATATGCCCCAATACTGTTGGTATATCCATAAGAGACTCTGACATAGCCATGCCTGAACACTATCGTTATTCCTTGCCTGTCAAAGCGGGCGACCAGCGCCAGCTGGGTGAACTCACGGGCGCGGCGTGCGCCACGCTGGTGGCGGAAATCGCCGAGCGTCACCCAGGCCCGGTAATTCTGGTTGCCCCGGATATGCAAAACGCCCTGCGCCTGCACGACGAAATTCGCCAGTTCACCGATAGCCTGGTGTTCAGCCTGGCCGACTGGGAGACGCTGCCCTATGACAGCTTCTCTCCGCATCAGGAGATCATCTCCTCGCGCCTGTCGACGCTCTATCAGCTGCCGACCATGCAGCGCGGCGTGCTGATTGTGCCGGTGAATACCCTGATGCAGCGCGTCTGTCCGCACAGCTACCTGCACGGTCACGCGCTGGTGATGAAAAAAGGCCAGCGCCTGTCCCGTGACGCCCTGCGCGCGCAACTCGACGGTGCCGGCTATCGCCACGTCGACCAGGTGATGGAGCACGGGGAATACGCGACCCGCGGCGCGCTGCTCGACCTTTACCCGATGGGCAGCGACCAGCCGTATCGTCTGGATTTCTTTGATGATGAGATCGACAGCCTGCGCGTATTCGACGCCGACACGCAGCGCACGCTGGAGGAAGTAGAGTCGATCAATTTACTGCCCGCGCATGAGTTCCCGACGGACAAAACCGCTATCGAGCTGTTCCGCAGCCAGTGGCGCGATAGGTTCGAGGTGAAGCGCGACGCGGAACATATTTATCAGCAGGTCAGCAAAGGCACGCTGCCTGCCGGTATCGAATACTGGCAGCCGCTGTTCTTCAACGAGCCGCTGCCTGCCCTGTTCAGCTACTTCCCGGCGAATACGCTGATTGTTAACACCGGGGATATCGACGCCAGCGCCAGCCGCTTTGAAAGCGAAACCCGCGCCCGTTTCGAAAATCGCGGCGTTGACCCGATGCGTCCGCTGCTGCCACCGGAAGCGCTGTGGCTGCGCACCGACGAGCTCAACGCCGAGCTGAAGCGCTGGCCGCGCATGCAGCTGAAAACCGATTCGCTTGCCGATAAGGCCGCCAACACCAACCTCGCCTTCCGGACGCTGCCGGACCTGGCCGTTCAGGCGCAGCAGAAAGCCCCGCTGGATAATCTGCGCAAGTTCCTGGAGTCCTTCACCGGCCCGGTGGTGTTCTCCGTTGAGAGTGAAGGCCGCCGCGAAGCTTTAGGTGAGCTGCTGGGACGCATTAAGGTGGCGCCGAAGCGCATCCTGCGTCTGAGCGAAGCGACCGGAAACGGTCGTTACCTGATGATTGGCGCCGCCGAGCACGGGTTCATCGACACGCTCAACAACCTGGCGCTGATTTGCGAAAGCGACCTGCTGGGCGAGCGCGTCGCGCGTCGCCGTCAGGACAGCCGTCGGACCATCAACCCGGACACGCTGATCCGTAACCTGGCCGAGCTGCATCCGGGCCAGCCGATTGTTCACCTGGAACACGGCGTTGGGCGCTATCAGGGGATGACCACCCTGGAAGCGGGCGGCATTAAAGGTGAATACCTGATGCTGACCTACGCCAACGACGCCAAACTGTATGTTCCGGTGTCCTCCCTGCATCTGATCAGCCGCTACGCGGGCGGTGCCGAAGAGAATGCGCCGCTGCACAAGCTGGGCGGCGATGCCTGGGCGCGCGCGCGCCAGAAGGCTGCGGAAAAAGTGCGCGACGTGGCGGCCGAGCTGCTGGATATCTACGCCCAGCGCGCGGCCAAACAGGGCTTCGCCTTTAAGCACGATAAAGAACAGTACCAGCTGTTTTGCGACAGCTTCCCGTTTGAAACCACGCCGGATCAGGCTCAGGCCATCAACGCCGTGCTGAGCGACATGTGCCAGCCGCTGGCAATGGACCGCTTAGTCTGCGGGGACGTCGGCTTCGGCAAAACCGAGGTGGCGATGCGCGCCGCCTTCCTTGCGGTGGAAAACAACAAGCAGGTGGCGGTGCTGGTGCCGACCACCCTGCTCGCACAGCAGCACTTCGACAACTTCCGCGACCGATTTGCCAACTGGCCGGTACGCATCGAGATGCTGTCGCGTTTTCGCAGCACCAAAGAACAGACGCAGATCCTCGAACAGGCAAGCGAAGGCAAAATCGATATTCTGATCGGCACCCACAAGCTGCTGCAAAGCGACGTGAAGTGGAAAGATCTGGGGCTGCTGATCGTCGACGAAGAGCACCGCTTCGGGGTGCGTCATAAAGAGCGCATCAAAGCGATGCGCGCCGACGTCGATATCCTCACCCTGACCGCGACGCCGATCCCGCGAACCCTGAACATGGCGATGAGCGGCATGCGCGATCTGTCGATTATCGCCACGCCGCCGGCGCGCCGTCTGGCGGTGAAAACCTTCGTCCGCGAGTACGATAATCTGGTGGTGCGGGAAGCTATTCTGCGTGAAGTGCTGCGCGGAGGTCAGGTCTACTATCTCTACAATGACGTGGAAAACATCCAGAAGGCGGCGGACAGGCTGGCGGAGCTGGTGCCGGAAGCGCGCATTGCTATCGGTCACGGGCAGATGCGCGAGCGCGAGCTGGAACGAGTGATGAACGACTTCCACCACCAGCGCTTTAACGTGCTGGTGTGTACCACCATCATTGAAACCGGGATCGACATTCCGACGGCGAACACCATCATCATTGAGCGTGCGGATCACTTTGGTCTGGCGCAGCTTCACCAGCTGCGCGGCCGCGTCGGGCGTTCGCACCATCAGGCATACGCCTGGCTGCTGACGCCGCATCCGAAAGCGATGACCACCGACGCGCAAAAGCGTCTGGAAGCCATCGCCTCGCTGGAAGACCTCGGCGCAGGCTTTGCGCTGGCCACGCACGATCTCGAGATCCGCGGTGCCGGCGAGCTGCTGGGTGAAGACCAGAGCGGCTCCATGGAGACCATTGGCTTCTCGCTCTATATGGAGCTGCTGGAAAACGCGGTTGATGCCCTGAAGGCCGGACGCGAGCCGTCGCTGGAAGATCTCACCAGCCAGCAGACCGAGGTTGAGCTGCGTATGCCTTCCCTGCTGCCGGACGATTTTATTCCGGACGTGAATACCCGACTGTCGTTCTACAAGCGCATCGCCAGCGCGAAGAAGGAGAATGAGCTGGAAGAGATTAAGGTGGAGCTGATCGACCGCTTTGGCCTGCTGCCCGATGCGGCGCGAAATCTGCTGGATATCGCGAGGCTGCGCCAGCAGGCGCAAAAGCTGGGGATCCGTAAGCTCGAAGGCAATGAAAAAGGCGGCGTGATTGAATTCGCCGAGAAGAATCACGTCAACCCGATGTGGCTGATCGGCCTGCTGCAAAAACAGCCGCAGCATTTCCGTCTGGATGGTCCAACCCGTCTGAAATTTACCCAGGAGCTGACGGAGCGCAAAACCCGTATGGACTGGGTGCGTAACTTTATGCGCCAGCTGGAAGAGAACGCGATCGCATAACCTCCCTTCCCCCCGTTAGCCCAGCGCTACGGGGGGACAATTTACAAACTCTTTGCACTTCACCCGATCTTCCCGACATACCCATTCGCCATAATTATGTTTAACGTCTTATAAAACAATAACCTTATCATTTATATGGATTATGGTGATGATGACCTCTTCGCGTTTTACTCGCTGGATGACCCTGTTTGCGCTGGCAGCCACCGTCGCGGTTGCGCTTCCCGCCCGGGCAAATACCTGGCCCCTTCCCCCTCCCGGCAGCAAGGTGGTGGGTGAAAACCGCTTTCATGTCGTTGAAAATAATGGTGGTTCACTGGAAGCGATTGCCAAAAAATATAACGTCGGTTTTCTGGCCCTGCTGCAGGCGAACCCCGGCGTCGATCCGTATGTCCCGCGCGCGGGGAGCGTACTGACCATCCCGTTACAGACCATCCTGCCGGACGCCCCGCGCGAGGGGATGGTGATAAACCTGGCCGAACTGCGTCTGTACTATTACCCGCCGGGTAAAAATGAAGTCACCGTCTACCCTATCGGTATTGGTCAGCTGGGCGGCGACACCCTGACGCCGACGATGGTCACCACCGTCTCGGATAAACGCGCGAATCCAACGTGGACCCCGACGGCCAACATTCGCGCCCGCTATAAGGCTCAGGGGATCGATCTTCCTGCTGTGGTGCCGGCTGGTCCGGATAACCCGATGGGGCATCACGCGATCCGCCTCGCAGCATATGGCGGCGTCTACCTGCTGCACGGAACGAATGCGGACTTTGGCATCGGCATGCGCGTCAGCTCCGGCTGTATTCGTCTGCGCGATGACGATATCAAAACGCTGTTTAACGTCGTTACGCCGGGTACCAAAGTGAATATTATCAATACGCCGATTAAGGTTTCTGAGGAGCCGGGCGGCGTGCGGCTGGTTGAGATTCATCAGCCGTTATCGAAAAACATTGGCGACGATCCGCAGACGCTGCCCATTAATCTAAATGCCTCGATGGTAAGCTTCAAAACGAATGCGAATACCAACAGCGTGGTGATGGAACGTGCGATGGAAGTCCGGTCAGGTATGCCGACCGATGTCACCCGGCATCACGATGTCGTCCAGCAGTCGATGTAAATCAGAAATAAAAAACGCCCTGCTCAGCAGGGCGTTTTTTATTGCAGTGGCATAAATGAGGGTTTATGCGCGGCTTATTTGTAGATGACCGCAGTGCCGTGCAGGGTGTTAGGACCGGTCACTGAGGTGATGCGGTAAGATTTTGCACCCATCTCTTGCGCTTTTTGCGCCAGCTGATCTTCCAGGGAACCCAGGTTAGTACCGGCAGAGGCAGAGATTGTCCCGACTTTGTGCTGGTCAGCAGGGGTGGATTGCACCTGTACAGCAGCAAAGCTTGCGAAAGAGAGTGAACTCAGGACAGCGGCAGCGATGAGAGTTTTTACGTTTTTCATGATGTTTACCTTTAGCAGATGAATTTGGAGGTCGTTAATCATTTAGTTAACGATCGATAGGTAAATCATAAATGTGATACAGGTCACACGTCAACATAATTTTATAACGAGCGTTAACTTAATTTTAAAATTGTTATTTTTCATACATATATGATTAATTTATTTTTAAGCATTCTGCACTGGTGGTGGGTTGCGTTTATTTTTATAATGGTCATTCACCAAACCAACAGAGGACCAACGGCAAATGACAACCGACGTCACGAGTTGTGCGAAGAAAAGCCGTGGCCGACCAAAAGTGTTTGACAGGGATGCAGCGCTTGATAAGGCCATGACTCTCTTCTGGCAACATGGGTATGAAGCAACCTCGCTTTCCGATCTGGTAGAAGCCACCGGAGCCAAAGCGCCGACGCTGTATGCCGAATTTACCAATAAAGAGGGGCTGTTCAGGGCGGTTCTGGACAGATACATTTCGCGCTTTGCGGCGAAACACGAAGCCCAGCTGTTCTGCGAAGAGAAAAGCGTTGAACAGGCGCTTCGGGACTATTTCACCGCCGTCGCGACCTGCTTCACCAGTAAAGATACGCCTGCGGGCTGCTTTATGATTAACACCTCTGCCACCCTTGCGGCGTCCTCCAAAGAGATTGCCAATACGGTGAAGTCGCGGCATGCGATGCAGGAGGAGACCCTCAGCGCATTTCTGGCTCAGCGCCAGCAGCGCGGTGAAATCCCCGCGCAATGCAATCCTCAGCTTCTGGCGCAATACCTGAGCTGTATTTTGCAGGGGATGTCAATCAGCGCCCGTGAAGGGGCAACGCTGGAAAAACTGCAGAATATTAGCGAAACCACGCTGCGGCTGTGGCCCGAGCTACTGAAAATCTGACGCAAAAAAAGCTCCTCAGCCTGAGCGCATGAGGAGCTAAATTCAGAGAACTTCTTTTTTACACTTTGTTATTCAGAACCAGCTGGCCGTTTCCATCCAGTGGAATTTGCGTGCCCGGGTCTTTATCCATGCGGATTTTGCCCTGCTGATCGCCAATTTTGTACGTCACGTCATAGCCCAGCATTTTTTCCGACTTGTCATAGACGGTTTTGCAGCGTTGCTGAGTCGTGGTGTAGGTATCATTATCCTGCATCGCGCCCTGCACCTGGTTACCGGCATAGCCGCCACCCAGCGCGCCGACCACGGTCGCTACGTCTTTACCCCGGCCGCCGCCAAACTGGTGACCAATCACGCCACCCGCTACCGCACCCAGAACAGAACCGGCAATGCGGTTTTCATCCTGCACCGGACGACGGTGCGTCACGGAGACGTTGCGGCACTCCTGACGAGGGGTTTTCACGGTTTCTTTAATCGGTGTAGCAGAAACCACCTGTGCATACTGCGGGCCGCGATCTAATACGTTGAGACTGGCAACGGCAGCCACACCTAACGCAGCCGCGACGCCAATCCCTATACCCGCCAACATTGATTTATTCACGGGACTTCCTCCTTTGTTGCTATTGGTAACAATTCTGCAATGGAGGCCGCACTTCGCCAATCAGATAAAGGATCAAAAAAGGAGCGTTGAGAGGAGATATATTGTATTTAGGAGAACTCTTAAGCACTCATTCTGTGATGCGCAGCATGATATGCTAAAAAATCCCTCCGGAGGGCCCGGAGGGAGTGAAAGATTAGTGCAGCTTCAGACGCGGACGGATCACGCGGTTGATTCTGCCCACCAGCATCATCAGTCCGGTTTTGAAGTAGCCGTGCAGCGCAATCTGGTGCATGCGGTACAGGGAGATATACACGAAGCGGGCAATACGCCCCTCTACCATCATTGAGCCGCGCATCAGGTTGCCCATCAGGCTGCCGACGGTAGAGAAGTTTGAAAGTGACACCAGTGAACCATGGTCTTTGTAGACATAGGCTTTCATTGGCTTGCCTTTGTACTGCGCCAGAATATTGTGCAGCACCAGGCTTGCCATCTGGTGAGCGGCCTGCGCGCGCGGCGGCACGAATCCACCTTCAGGACGCGCGCAGGAGGCACAGTCACCGATAGCAAAGATTTCAGGGTCACGCGTGGTTTGCAGCGTTGGCTCTGTGACCAGCTGGTTAATGCGGTTCGTTTCCAGACCGCCGATCTCTTTCATAAAGTCAGGCGCTTTGATACCAGCCGCCCAGACCATCAGATCCGCTTTGATATACTCGCCGTCTTTGGTGTGCAGGCCGCCTTCGTCGGCGCTGGTCACCATGGTCTGCGTCAGCACCCGCACGCCCAGTTTGGTGAGCTCATTGTGCGCCGCACCGGAAATACGCGGAGGCAGCGCAGGCAGGATGCGTTCACCGGCTTCAACCAGCGTCACGTTCAGCGCTTCGTTAGTTAACCCTTTGTAACCGTAGCTGTGCAGCTGCTTCACCGCATTGTGCAGCTCCGCAGACAGCTCAACGCCCGTCGCGCCGCCGCCGACAATCGCGATATTGACCTTGCCGTTCGCACCCATGTTATTGGTGTACTTCAGGAACAGGTTCAGCATTTCCTGATGGAAACGACGCGCCTGGTGCGGATTATCGAGGAAGATACAGTGCTCTTTCACGCCCGGCGTGTTGAAGTCGTTGGAGGTACTGCCCAGCGCCATGACCAGCGTGTCGTACGCCAGTTTACGCTCGGGAACCAGCAGCTCCCCTTTTTCATCGCGCAGCTCTGCCAGGGTGATGGTTTTGCTTTCACGGTTGATGTCGACCACCGAGCCCAGTTGGAACTGGAAATGATGGTTGCGCGCGTGCGCCAGATAGCTGAGCGCGTCCACGCCCTCATCCAGAGAACCGGTCGCCACTTCGTGCAGCAGCGGTTTCCACAGGTGGCTGTGGTTACGATCCACCAGCGTAATTTTGGCTTTTTTACCGCGACCCAGCTTCTTGCCCAGCTGTGTAGCCAGCTCCAGCCCGCCAGCACCACCGCCGACAATCACTATCTTTTTCAATGGCGTAGTCAACGTGACCCCCTCAAATTATTAACCAATTGTTAATTAAAAGTTATAAAATAACCCTTAATTAACAACAGGTTACAGCACTGAAACCATTCAGGTGCATTGAGAATACCACGTCAGGCGCATTGGTCATACCAAAATTGATATGCATCAAGTTTTGATGGCTTAAAAGTAGACAATTCTGGACAAAAAGAAAGCCCGGTACGCTTTCGCGACCGGGCTTTGATGCCTGCGGGAATAGGGTTAACCCAGCGTTTTAAACGCTTTGATTCGCTGCAGATGCGGGGAGATGTTTTTGAACTTGTGGGTCTGTTCTTCGTCCCAGACGATCTCATAGTAATGGTGCAGCAATTCAGCTGCCCGATGGCTGTTGAGCGCTTCATCATTACGGGAAAGGATCGCCAGGCAGCGGTCGCGGTTTTTCTCACGGAAATTGCTCACGCACTTGGTCGCAATATCGACATACTCTTCCGGACGGTCAATTTTGCCTTCCATGTTCTCGTTCGGGAACAGGTTAGGATTGAACACCACCTGGCGAATGTCGCACAGGAAGCCAATCCGCTCCGCCCAGTAGCCGCCCAGCCCCACGCCGCAAATCAACGGGCGATCGTCGACGTTGAGCTGCAACATCTTGTCCACCTCTTTGAGCAGATGCTGCATATCATGCTTCGGATGGCGCGTGCTGTAGCTGATCAACCGTACATCCGGATCGATAAACTGCAGCTGCAGCACCTTCTCATGATTACCAGGACTGTTTGAGTCAAAACCGTGTAAATAGATGATCATCGTCTTCTCACCACGCTACGCCTTCCGGGAGGGTTTACAGGCTGGCTTTATGTGCCTGCCAGCGCTCATTCAGGTCTTCAAGCCGGGCGTTGACCGTCTTCCAGCGCGCCGAATCCATCAGCTCCTGACGGCTAAATGAACCTTTATGATACAATTGTGTAACACGCTCTGCTTTGATCGGCGACAGGTTATCCAGCACGCTAACGGCACCTTTACGATTATTGCAGACCAGGATCATATCGCAACCCGCATCCAGCGATGCCTGACCGCGTTCAGCGTAGCTGCCCATGATCGCGGCCCCTTCCATCGACAAATCGTCAGAGAAAATCACGCCGTTGAAGCCCAGCTCCTGGCGCAGAACGGTTTTCAGCCAGTGCGGAGATCCGCTGGCCGGACGCGGGTCGACGTCGCTGTAAATCACGTGCGCGGGCATAATGGCATCCAGCTTGTTATCGGTGATAAGCGACTGGAAAACCGACATATCTTTGGCGCGAATCTCCGCTTCCGGACGCGGATCGCGCGGCGTCTCTTTGTGAGAATCCGCCGTCACCGCCCCGTGCCCCGGGAAGTGTTTCCCGGTGGTTTTCATGCCTGCATCGTGCATGCCGTCGATGAACCGGGTCGCCATTGCCAGCGCAATACGCGGGTCTTCATGATATGAGCGCTCGCCAATGGCAGCGCTGATATGCCCTACATCCAGCACCGGGGCAAAGCTGATGTCGATATCCATGGCAATCATTTCGCTGGCCATCAGCCAGCCGGCCTCCTGCGCCAGTTTTCCACCCTCTTCCGTGCCGAGCAGCGCGGCAAAAGACTGGGCTGCGGGCAGGCGGGTAAAACCGTCGCGGAAACGCTGCACGCGTCCGCCTTCCTGATCGACGGCCACCACCAGATGATTGCGCGACGCGGCGCGGATCTGACGCACCAGCTCACGCAGCTGCGCCGGATCGTGATAGTTGCGGGTAAACAGGATCAGGCCACCCACCAGCGGATGCGCCAGAATTTCACGCTCCTCCGCATCCAGCTCAAACCCTTCTACATCCAACATGACTGGACCCACATCCACCTCTCTTATCCTTTAGTTTGTAACTGACGCCAGGCATCGTCTGCCAGCGCAATAAATTGTTTGTCTCTGGACTGCCGATAGCGCATTTCAAACCAGCCAGCCATTAACATGATGACCCAGGGTCGCCAGCGTTTGACCTGCCGCCTCAGCGCGTCGACGTCAATGTGTGCCGACTCGGCGTAGTCCCTGATAAGCGCCTGCCGCGCGGCTTCACTCTCTGTCCAGACGGCCGCCAGCTCCAGCGCCACATCGCCATCTCCCGCATACTCCCAGTCGATAAGCCTGATGCCCGCTGGCGTATGAACAATATTCCCGGCATGAACATCCATATGCAACGGCGTAAGCCGAATCGGCTGCGGCTCACCCGCTATACGCAACCGCTTGAGATGTGCCAGCCACACTGGAGTGCGCCTGTCAGGCAGGGCTTGCTGCCAGTAATGCTCAAGCAGCGGGAATAACGTAATTCGCCATCCCAGACGTGGCTGCCGGTGCAGATGATACAGCATCGCCGCAAGCACAGGCGTGTCCGGCAGCGCGCTTTTAACGTCACCTTCCAGATAGTCGACGGCCATCCAGCCCTGTCTGAAAAAACGAGGGGCAGGCACGAGATCTGACGGAAGACGTTTCAGAGCGCGAAACTGACGACGGAAATGGGAGGCAGGCGCGTCGGGGTCGTGATTTTGCCGCAAAACCAGACGTCGTTCGCCCTGCTCTATAATGCAACTCGCGCCGCCAAGCCCGGAGTGGGCCTGCGGCGCGATAAGGCGGTACTGAGGAAAATAGCGCGTCAGAATCTCTTCACGCGTGCCGTCATTGTTGCGTAACCGCACCTTTACCTGACCAGATAATTTCGCCTGTCTGAACCAGCATCAGCTGCATCTGCAGGGCTGGGGTATTCACGTTACCGGTAGCGTTAGAGTAAAGCACATACTGTGCGCCAACGTTACGGGCAATGCCTATCGCCTTGCTGCGGGTACCGAGGCTATCCTGCGGCGACAGGCCCAGCTGCTGTTTGGCGACGGCGAGCTGCTGAGCCGAGACCAGCGTAAACTTGCCGTTGTTAGCCAGAGCATTGCGCAGGGTTTCCGTGGCTTCACCCGCGTTCAGCGAACCGTTGGTGCGGTTGTTCACGCTGTCGACCAGCAACACGCTGCCCGCCGTCACGCCCTGCGCCTGCAGCATTTTGCCGACCATCGGCTGCATTGCCCCGTTCCAGTCGTAATGGCGCACGCGCGGCGTGGGCTGTGACGTCTGGTCCGGATGTTCAATCGGGCCCGGCTGTGACGGAATAGACGGCACAGACGGCACGGTTGGCTGCTGCTGCGTTGGCGGTGTCGGCTGTTCAGTACCCGGTTTAGCCTCTTCCACAGGTGCAGGCTGTTCAGTTCGGGTCACACACCCTGCAAGAAACAGAGCGAAAGCTGTCACGAGCGCATAGCGGCTCAAATTTTTAATCAAGGTTCACCCCTCAGAGATAAAGATAAAGTCTCACCTTATGTGCACCCAGATAGTTGGCGCTGCCATAGAGCGTTACCGACGACCTGGCCGGAATGGTGACGCTGCGCGGCGCCTCCAGCGGATGCATTTCAAGACCTCTTACGTCATACCAGAAAAAACGGTAGTGGACCGTCACTGGCTCATGTCTTTCATTAAAGAGCGTAGAGGAGGCAGATGAGTTGATTTCACTGATGGTCAACGCGGGCTGTTGCGCCGTGATCCCCGCGGCAAGCACGGAGGACTCCATGACCAGCGTCTGCTCATCGTTCACGGGGATCGCCGGACGCGAGCTGCACCCCACAATCATCATCGCCATTACCAGCGCTGCAATACGCCCTTTAAGCATGTCAAAGACCTTTATGTGCTAGCATCGGCCCCAGAGGACGTCCACCCAGCAGATGCATGTGAATATGATAAACTTCCTGGCCACCATGACGGTTGCAGTTCATGATCAGACGGTAACCGTCTTCTGCAATCCCTTCCTGTTCAGCGATTTTGGCAGCCACCGTCAGCATACGACCTAACGCCACTTCATGCTCGGTTTTTACGTCGTTTACAGTCGGAATCAGAATATTGGGAATGATAAGGATGTGCGTCGGGGCCTGAGGGGAAATGTCCCGGAAAGCCGTCACCAGTTCATCCTGATAGACGATATCCGACGGAATTTCGCGACGGATAATTTTACTGAAAATCGTTTCTTCAGCCATGACCTTTTCCTTTTTTATTTAATCTGGCGCAATGCGTCCGCTGTAAACACACTCCCGGGATCGGTGTGTGACACAATTCAAGAGTATGAGCGAGTTTCTCCTGTCCTTTCAACCTCCTCCCCCGATTTCTTTCCTGAATGTTCATCAGCTGACTGAAGAGTGACCGCTCGCAGGCTTTAACGGGCTGAAACATTATTTCAGTGCCGGTCGACACATCTGTTTACAGCATTAATAGCAATGCGTATATTTCGCATTTGCATTTTCATGCGCATTTTTAACATAGAAAACGACGCCAGCCCGTGTCCGCGGGACTGACGCATACCCTCTTCATCATTCATAAGGGTTTAATCATGTCTTTCATTCATCACACCCGGGATGGGAAACGTCAGCCTGTCGCAACGCCTTCGTTGCTGGCAGTATGCATTACTATGGCATTGACGCCAGCCGCCGCATTCGCTGCATCAACAGCCGAAGATACCGTCGTTGTTGACGGCGGTTTTGAGCAAACGCAGGATCCTTCAGCAAGTCAGGAACGGGATTACAGCGTAAAAACCACCACCACCGGTACGAAGCTGTTGCTGGTTCCCCGTGATATCCCACAGTCCGTCAGCGTGATTAGCCAGCAGCGCATGGTCGATCAGAACCTGCAGTCCATCGGTCAGGTATTAACCAACACCACGGGCGTAACGGCGCAGGTGCAAGACAGTGACCGTACCGTGTTTTACTCACGCGGGTTCTTCGTCAGCAACTATGCCTATGACGACCTGCCAACCTCCATCAGCGAGGTATGGAACTTTGGTGATACCGCCGCCGATACGGCGATTTATGACCGCATCGAAGTGGTCCGCGGTGCCACCGGCCTGATGTCCGGAACGGGCAACCCGGCGGCGTACGTCAATATGGTGCGCAAACATGCGGACAGCAATGAATTCAAAGGTAACGTCTCGGCCAGCTACGGCAGCTGGGATAAACAGCGCTACGTGCTGGATCTTCAGGCGCCGCTGGTGGAGTCAGGCAAGGTACGGGGCCGTCTGATCACGGGTTATCAGGACAATGACAGCTTCATGGATAACTATCACTACCGGAAGAAATTCCTCTATGGCGTGATGGATGCGGACGTCACCGACAGCACTACCCTCTCTGTGGGGTATGAGTATCAGGAAAGTAACACCGCCGACCCAACCTGGGGCGGGCTGCCGACCTGGTACAGCGACGGGAGCAAAACCGATTACAATCGTAGCCAGACCGTCGCGCCTGACTGGGCCTACTCGGACAAGGACAGCACCCGCATCTTCGCTAACCTGACGCAGCGTTTCGATAATGGCTGGGAAGCGCATATTAACGGCATGCATGCTGAAACCAACTTCGATTCTAAGCTGATGTATATGTCCGGCTATCCGGATAAAGAGACTGGTGCGGGCATGGTAGGCTACGGCGGCTGGAACCGTGGCGAACGTAAACAGGATGCCGTAGACGCTTTCCTGCGCGGCGATTTCGATCTCTTAGGCCGTCAGCACGAAATGATGTTCGGCGGCAGCTTCAGCCGCCAGCGTAACCATTACGACAACTCAATGCCTGACGCGGTTTACGGCATGGTTGATGTGGGTAACTTTAAGAACTGGAACGGTAACATTGCCGACCCGCAGTGGACGCCGTGGAAACTCTACAGCCAGGACGACATTCGCCAGTCCTCAGCGTATACCTCCGCCCGCTTCTCGCTGGCCGATCCGCTGCATCTGATCCTCGGCGCGCGTTATACCAACTACAACATTCGCTATAACCCGGCGGGCTCCCCGGACACCCGTCTGGAAAGCACCAAAGATGACGTGACGCCCTACGCGGGCCTGGTCTACGACATCAATGAAGACTGGTCGACCTACGTCAGCTATACCTCCATTTTCCAGCCCCAGGACAAGCGGGACGCCAGCGGACGCTATCTCGACCCCACTACGGGCAAAAGCTACGAAGCCGGTGTGAAAGCAGACTGGTTCAATACCCGTCTTACCACCTCGCTGGCGATTTTCCGCATTGAGCAGGATAACGTAGCAAGCAATACGTATACCTACATGCCGAGCGGTGAGTCGATTTATCAATCGCTGGACGGCGTAGTGAGCAAAGGTATTGAGTTCGAACTCAACGGTGCCCTGACCGATAACTGGCAGCTGACCTTCGGCGCGACCCGCTACATTGCTGAAGATAAGAATGGCAACGCCGTAAGCTCCGATCAGCCGCGCACAACCATGAAGCTGTTCACCCGTTATCAACTGCCAAAGCTGCCGGAACTGACCGTGGGCGGTGGCGTAAACTGGCAGAACAAAGTGTGGACGGACGTGGAAGGCGGCCCGGCAGGACGTTCCCGCGCGGAGCAAGGCAGCTACGGGCTGGTTAACCTGTTCAGCCGTTATCAGGTCACCAAAGATTTTGCTGTTCAGGCGAACGTCAACAACCTGTTCGACAAAGAGTATTACGATTATGTCGGCTCTTATGTGGTTTATGGCGCACCGCTGAACGTCTCGGTAAGCGCGAGCTACGATTTCTGAGTATCGGCACTACACACCACACAAATAAAAAAGGCAGCCATTCGGCTGCCTTAGTCTCCCCAGGTCACAACTTAGTTGCTGCGGATGTACTCATCCATTTCGGTTTTCAGGTTATCGGATTTGGTACCGAAAATTGCCTGTACACCAGAACCTGCAACAACTACGCCCGCTGCGCCCAGTTTTTTCAGACCCGGCTGGTCTACTTTCGCCACGTCGGCAACGCTCACACGCAGACGAGTGATGCACGCGTCCAGGTTAGTGATGTTCTCTTTACCGCCGAACGCTGCGACCAGTGCCGGAGCCATTTCGCTGGTAGCGCCAGCTTTGCTGTCTTCTGTCGCATCTTCACGACCCGGAGTTTTCAGGTCCAGTGCTTTAATCAGCACGCGGAAGATAGTGTAGTAAACAACGGCATAGCACGCGCCCACGATTGGGAACAGCCACAGTTTGCTGCTGTTACCGGACAGAACGATGAAGTCGATCAGACCGTGAGAGAAGGACGTACCGTCACGCATACCCAGCAGGATACAGATTGGGAACGCCAGGCCCGCCAGAATCGCGTGGATAATGTACAGGATCGGCGCAACGAACATGAAGGAGAACTCGATCGGCTCGGTGATACCGGTCAGGAACGAGGTCAGCGCTGCGGAGATCATGATACCGCCCACTTTTGCACGGTTCTCTGGCTTAGCAGAGTGCCAGATAGCAATCGCCGCTGCTGGCAGACCGTACATTTTGAACAGGAAGCCACCAGACAGTTTACCTGCAGTTGGGTCGCCCGCCATGTAACGTGGGATATCGCCGTGGAACACCTGACCTGCTGCGTTGGTGAATTCACCAATCTGCATCTGGAATGGAACGTTCCAGATATGGTGCAGACCAAATGGCACCAGGCAACGCTCGATGAAGCCGTAGATACCAAACGCCACAACCGGGTTCTGGTAAGCAGCCCACTGAGAGAAGGTCTGGATAGCAGAGCCGATTGGTGGCCAGATGAAGGACAGGATCACGCCAGTGAAAATCGCTGCCAGACCAGAGATGATCGGAACGAAACGCTTGCCCGCGAAGAAGCCCAGGTACTCAGGCAGCTTGATGCGATAGAAGCGGTTAAACATATACGCTGCAATCGCACCGGAGATGATACCGCCCAGAACACCGGTGTCCGCCAGGTGTTTCGCGGCGATCTCTTCTGCCGGTAAATGCAGAACCAGCGGCGCAACCACAGCCATGGTTTTCACCATGATGCCGTAGGCAACCACTGCAGCCAGCGCAGAAACGCCGTCGTTATTGGTGAAGCCCAGAGCCACACCGATCGCGAAGATCAGTGGCATGTTAGCAAAGACAGAACCGCCTGCTTCGGCCATCACGTGGGACACTACGGCTGGCAGCCAGCTGAAGTTAGCAGAACCGACACCCAGCAGGATACCTGCGATAGGCAGTACGGATACTGGCAGCATCAGCGATTTACCGACCTTTTGCAGGTTAGCAAATGCATTCTTAAACATAATTGAGAGTGCTCCTGAGTATTTGTGCTTTTTTTTACGCTTTCACGCATTGGCCCGGGGGGAGTACCGTGCCGTGGACAGGACATCTAAGCGCCCTTTATTTATTACACAGAGTAAAATAATTCCCTCTGAGTTTGTTTGACGGCTATCACGTTTCAGCTTAAGGCGGTCGAAAAACTTTCAGTTATTTACAAAAAGCATGTCCGGATGTGTCTAAAAACACCCTCACCGCCCCAAATGAGGCGGTGAACTTTACTCGCTTTACTTATTAATTACGAGCCTAAAAAAAACAGGTGTATCAAACATATTGCAGGCGGGCGGGGTCGATATGGAACAGCGTGGAGAAGTTTTCCGTCGTCACGCGGGCCAGCTCGTCGATGCTGACGCCCTTCAGTACGGCCATGTACTCAGCCACATCTCTCGTCATAGCGGGCTGGTTCTCTTTACCGCGATGCGGTACCGGTGCCAGGTACGGAGAATCCGTCTCCACCAGAATGCGATCGAGCGGAACATAACGTGCAGCATCACGCAGCTGCTCAGCGTTACGGAACGTCACGATCCCCGAAAACGAGATATAAAACCCTAAATCAAGCAGCTTACCCGCCGTTTCTCTGTCTTCTGTGAAACAGTGTAGTACGCCACCGCAATCCGTCACGTTTTCTTCCTGGAGAATAGCCAGGGTATCCGCACGCGCATCGCGGGTGTGGACGATAACCGGCTTGTTCAGTTCCCGGCCAATGCGAATATGGTTGCGGAAGGACTCCTGCTGGCGCGGTTTGGTTTCCGGCGTGTAAAAATAGTCCAGCCCGGTCTCGCCCATCGCCACCACGCCCTCTTCGGCTGCCAGTCGGCGCAGATCCTCAACGTCGTAGGCCTCGTCCTGATTCAACGGATGTACGCCGCAGGAGAACACCACGTTATCGCGAACGCCCACCAGCTCACGCATGGAGCGATAGCCCGGCAGCGTCGTCGCCACCGCAAGACAGAATTTCACATCGCGGGCAGCGGCTTTTGCCAGCACGTCATCCACGTTCTTATGCAGGGATTGATAATCCAGGCCATCAAGATGGCAGTGTGAGTCGACTAAAAACATAATGTCTCTCTCAGAGATGGGAAACTGGCGGTGTGACGCCGGGTTGCAGGTAATGTTCGATACGCAGTAACTGGTCGGTCAGTAAAAGCTCGCGATTAAGACCCGTCACGGTTAAAAGCTGTTCACGGCTCTGGCAGATATCATGGAGCATCGCGTGAAGAATCTTCCCTGAGAGGCGGTTCGCCAGCGTATTCACCAGCGGCAACGCGTCCGGGTTGGTCAGAAGCGTAGCCCCTTGCTGGATTTTGAGCGCATCCAGCAGTAGGGAGGCCAGCCAGTGCAGACGCTCAACGGCCCGATCGCTGTTAAGCGCAGGCAGTAAACTTAGCCAGTCCTGACTGTTCAGCGACGCATCTACGGCCCGGCAGAGCGTTTCTCGCTCTGACCAGACGTCAGGCTGCAGTAATGCCAGCGCCGCCGCGGGCGCGCCGCTGCTAAGGCGCAAGGCGGACAGCGCGCTTTCAGGTGACGTTGTCACCTCTCGTTCCAGCCAGCTCAGCGCCCACGATTCCTGAGGTACTGCAAGGTGATGAAGACGACAACGGCTGCGCAACGTCGCCAGTAATCGTCCCGGGTCACGGCATGAGAGGAAAAACCACGTTTTAACCGGCGGCTCTTCCAGGGTTTTTAGCAGGGCGTTAGCCGCCGCTTCGGTGAGCAGCGTGGCGTCTTTAAGCCAGACCACTTTTGCGCCGCCCAGTCGCGCATGTTCATACAATTTTTCACTGACTTCACGCACGGCATCAATACCGAGCGCGCTTTTGCCCTTCTCAGGCTCAAGGGTGTAGTAGTCAGGGTGCGTGCCCGCCTGCATCAGCTGGCAGCCACGACATTTACCACAGCTCTTGTGCCCTTCCGGCTGCTGACACATCAGAAAACGGGTGATGGCATAAATCAACGCATCATCACCCATTCCTGGCAATGCCTGAATCAGTAACGCATGATGCCCCCGACCCGCCTGATAGCTGCCGATCAGCTGTTCAAAGTGTGGGCGCAACCATGGATACCATTTCATGCCTGCTGCTCCTGCACCCACTGCGTAATGGTGTGCTGAATGTCGCGCGTGACGTCGTCCAGGGACTGCGTCGCATCGATGGTACAAATTGAGCTGTCCTGTGCGGCCAGTTCAAGATAGCGCGCACGGGTGCGGTTAAAGAAATCAAACGACTCTTGTTCAATGCGGTCCAGCTCGCCGCGCGCGCGGGCACGCTTGAGACCCACTTCCGGGGTCACATCCAGATAGAGCGTCAGGTCGGGGCGAAAATCCCCCAGTACAGCATTACTCAGCGTGGCGAGCATTGTCTGGTCGATGCCGCGTCCTCCACCCTGATACGCCTGAGTCGACAGATCGTGACGGTCGCCAATCACCCACTTGCCCTCGGCCAGGGCGGGTTTGATCACCGTCTCAACCAACTGAACGCGTGCCGCGTAGAACACCAGCACTTCGGCTTTGTCAGTGATAACTTCGTCGCCGACGGATTTAATATCCAGCACCAGGCTGCGCAGCTTTTCAGCCAGCTGCGTACCGCCCGGCTCGCGGGTAAATACCATGTCCGCCACGCCAAGCGTTTTGAGCGTATCCACCACCACGTTGCGGGCAGTGGTTTTACCCGCCCCTTCGAGTCCCTCAATGACAATGTATTTACTGCGCATTTTTTTCCTTAAGTGCCTTCAGATAGTCCTGAACAGAGCGATTGTGGCTGGCAAGGTTGGTGTTAAAGGTATGCCCCCCTTTTCCATCAGCCACAAAATAGAGATACGGTGTTTTAGCCGGATGCGCGGCGGCTTTGAGCGACGCCTCGCTCGGCGTGGCAATCGGGCCTGGCGGTAAACCGCTAATCACGTAGGTATTATACGCCGTTGGCGTCTCCAGATCTTTTCGTGAGATCTTGCCACTGTAGCTCTCGCCCATGCCGTAGATAACCGTAGGGTCGGTTTGCAGACGCATGCCGATGCGCAGACGGTTGATAAATACCGACGCTACCCGATCGCGCTCAGCAGCGACGGCCGTCTCTTTCTCAACGATCGAGGCCATGGTGACGAACTGGTTCGGATCGCTGTAAGGCAATCCTTCCATTCGCCCTTCCCAGGCGGCATCTACGGCGGCGACCATTTTTTTATGCGCCCGCTTCAGGATAGCCACATCGGTCGTGCCTGCCGTGTACATCCAGGTGTCTGGCCAGAACCAGCCTTCCACCCATTCCGGATGTTCCAGCTTCAGCGCTTCAGCCACCGTCTGATAGCTATCGTCTTTTAAGGTATGTTTGATATACGGCGCGTCACGCAGCTGTTTGAGGTAATCGCTAAGGCGCATCCCTTCCACAAACCGCAGGGGGAACTGGGCTTCTTTGCCGCTTTCCAACAGCTGCAGCATCTCTCTGACGGTCATTCCCGGCGTAAAGCGATAGGTGCCGGCTTTAAAATGTGACAACTCAGGCTCCACGCGCAATAGCCACTGGAATACCCTTGGACGATTAATAATCTTGTCGCCATAGAGCTGTTCCCCAAGCGCCTGACGGCCGGTTCCCGCTTTCAGGGTAAAGATCGTTTCGTCTTTAACCAGGATCTTGCTGTTCGCCAGCTGGCGAACTTTCCATACGCCAGCTCCGCCAGCGACGCCCAGCGCAACGATGAGGATAAGGACAAAGCGCAACATTTTTTTCATGACTATCTGGTTTGCTCACATATCGGGGCTAAAAACTGAAACAGTTCGCGCGAAGACCAGCGTTGTTGGCCATACGCACGGACGGGTACAACAGGCATCAGCGCATTGCAGATGATGACTTCATCTGCGGTCTGTAGCGCGGTTTCTCCTGCGCTAACTTCGACAACGCGAAAGCCAGAGCGTGCCAGCTGTTCCAGACAAAACTGGCGCATTAACCCATTTACGCCAGCGTGTTCCAGCGACGGAGTGAACACCTCTTCCCCCTGCCGCCAGAGTAAATTAGCCGCACAGCATTCCGTAATGAACCCTTCGCTGTCAAGAACCAGCGCCTCATCGGCGTCCGTCTGTTCAAGATGAGTACGAATGAGCACCTGCTCAAGGCGGTTGAGATGCTTAAGCCCGGCCAGCATCGGGTTTCGTCCCAGCCGTACCGGGCTCAGCGTCAGCGTGACGCCGTCTTCTCGCCAGCGAGTGTAATGCGCGGGATAAGCAGAAACGGAGAGAATACGCGTAGGGTTAATACACGATGCGGCGCTGTAACCCCGGCCACCACTGCCGCGGCTGATGATCACTTTGAGTACGCCGCTGTCCTTCCCCGTAGCCAGTTGGCACATTTCCTGACGCAACGTGTCCCAGTGCGTAAAGGGGATCATGAGCTTTTCACAGCCATGCTGCAGACGTCGAATGTGCGCCTCCAGCAAGCAGACATCGCCGTCCAGAATACGCGCTGTCGTAAAGCAACCATCACCGAACTGTATCGCCCTGTCGCTGGCAGGCAGCGTGTCCTGCTCAAGGCCATTGATTAAAAACATGGTGGCTCCTTATGCGTGGGCATTTAGTCTGGCAGGATGTCATGCAGCCGACAAGAAGATTAGGCTTAATAAAAAAGGCCCGGCAAGCGGACCTTTTTAAATGCTATCGGGACGTCAGGATCAGATCTTTTTGAAGATCAGAGAACCGTTGGTGCCGCCGAAGCCGAAGGAGTTACACAGGGTGTACTCCATACCGCTAACCTGACGCGCTTCGTGAGGAACGAAATCCAGATCGCAACCTTCATCCGGGTTATCCAGGTTGATGGTTGGCGGAACAGCCTGATCGCGCAGCGCAAGGATGGAGTAGATTGACTCTACCGCACCCGCCGCACCCAACAGGTGACCGGTCATGGACTTGGTGGAGCTCACCATTACGCGGCTGGCAGATTCGCCGAAGATAGACTTAACCGCCTGAGCTTCAGCTTTATCGCCTGCAGGTGTAGAAGTACCGTGCGCGTTCACGTAGCCAATTTGTGCTGGGGTAATACCCGCATCACGAATCGCGTTTTCCATCGCCAGCGCAGCACCCGCGCCGTTCTCAGGAGGAGACGTCATGTGGTAAGCATCGCTGCTCATGCCGAAACCAACGATTTCAGCATAAATTTTCGCACCGCGTTTTTTCGCGTGTTCGTACTCTTCCAGTACGATCATGCCCGCCCCGTCGCCCAGCACGAAGCCGTCACGGTCTTTATCCCACGGACGGCTCGCTGCCTGCGGGTTATCATTGCGGGTAGACAGCGCACGCGCCGCACCAAAGCCGCCGACACCCAGCGGGGTACTGGCTTTTTCAGCACCGCCCGCAACCATAGCATCTGCATCGCCGTACGCAATAATGCGCGCGGCCTGGCCGATGTTATGTACGCCAGACGTACAGGCGGTCGCGATTGAAATGCTTGGCCCACGCAGGCCAAACATGATGGTCAGGTGACCCGCCACCATGTTAACAATCGTGGACGGAACGAAGAACGGGCTGATTTTACGCGGGCCGCCATTCATCAGAGATGTATGGTTTTCCTCGATCAGGCCAAGACCGCCAATCCCGGAGCCGATAGCGGCGCCGATACGGGTTGCGTTCTCTTCCGTAATCTCAAGGCCAGAATCCTGCATGGCCTGAACGCCAGCGACAATTCCATATTGAATGAAGGCATCCATCTTGCGCTGTTCTTTGCGCGAGATGATCTCTTCACAGTTAAAATCCTTTACTAAGCCAGCAAATTTCGTTGCATAGGCGCTAGTATCGAAATGGTCGATTAGGCTGATGCCGCTCTGACCGGCAAGGAGAGCTTTCCAGGTGGACTCTACGGTATTGCCGACAGGAGACAACATGCCAAGTCCGGTCACAACTACACGACGCTTAGACACGTTTGTCCTCCAGGGAGGGATAAAAAAAGAGATTCGTGGGACTAAAAAAGATAAAACTCAGGCGGTCGAATGACCGCCTGGAGATGTTCACTTACGCCTGGTGACCGTTGATGTAATCAATGGCAGCCTGAACGGTGGTGATCTTCTCAGCTTCTTCGTCCGGAATCTCAGTATCAAACTCTTCTTCCAGAGCCATTACCAGCTCAACGGTGTCAAGAGAATCTGCGCCCAGGTCTTCAACGAAGGAAGCGGAGTTCACAACTTCTTCCTGCTTAACGCCCAGCTGTTCGCCGATAATTTTCTTAACGCGTTCTTCGATAGTGCTCATACTCTTAAATTTCCTATCAAAACTCGCTTTCGCGATGGTTTTCGTAGTGTATAAAATGTTGAAAAATTTGCAACTAAATCCCGGCAGTTCTTACCACGATTTTACGTTATTTTGAGGCCATTCGCCCTAATAACGCAAATATTTTTCATCGTGGTTAAACCATATACATCCCGCCGTTGACGTGGAGGGTCTCACCAGTGATGTAACCCGCTTCGTCAGAGGCTAAAAATGCAACCGCACTGGCGATTTCTTTAGGGTCGCCAAGACGACCCGCCGGAACTGCCGCCAGCGTACCCGCACGCTGCTCATCAGTCAGCGCACGCGTCATGTCCGTTTCAATAAAGCCCGGAGCAACAACGTTTACCGTAATACCGCGGGACGCGACTTCACGCGCCAGCGACTTACTGAAACCAATCAGACCTGCTTTCGCCGCAGCGTAGTTAGCCTGACCAGCATTTCCCATGGTACCAACCACAGAACCGACAGTGATAATACGTCCATGACGCTTTTTCATCATAGCGCGCATTACCGCTTTTGACAGACGGAATACAGATGACAGGTTGGTTTCGATGATATCGTTCCACTCGTCGTCTTTCATTCGCATTAACAGGTTATCGCGAGTGATCCCGGCATTGTTTACCAGAATATCCACTTCGCCAAACTCTGCGCGAATATTTTCCAGAACAGATTCGATAGATGCAGGTTCGGTCACATTCAGTACCAGACCTTTACCGTTTGCACCCAGATACTCGCTGATGGCCTGAGCGCCATTCTCGCTGGTTGCTGTACCAATCACCTTCGCGCCGCGCGCAACCAGTGTTTCAGCAATTGCACGCCCGATACCGCGGCTTGCGCCAGTGACCAGGGCGATTTTTCCTTCAAAACTCATGGTATTCCTCTTTTATTGCGAGAGTGCCGCTGACATCGCTTCCGGCTCGTTAATCGCCGAGGCTGTCAGGGTGTCAACAATACGTTTTGTCAGACCGGTGAGGACTTTACCTGGGCCGACTTCATACAGATGCTCAACGCCCTCCGCTGCCATAAACTCAACGGTTTTGGTCCACTGCACCGGGCTATAGAGCTGGCGAACCAGTGCGTCACGGATAGCTTCCGGCGTGGTTTCGCATTTCACATCGACGTTATTCACAACGGAAATCGTCGGTGCGTTAAACGTAATTTTTTCCAGCTCAACCGCCAGTTTCTCAGCAGCAGGCTTCATCAACGCACAGTGAGACGGCACGCTGACCGGCAGCGGCAGCGCACGCTTAGCACCCGCTGCTTTACAGGCCGCACCCGCGCGTTCAACCGCTTCTTTATGACCGGCAATAACTACCTGGCCCGGCGAGTTGAAGTTTACCGGAGAGACAACCTGGCCTTCAGCAGATTCTTCACACGCTTTTGCAATTGCAGCGTCATCCAGACCGATGATGGCAGACATGCCGCCCGTGCCTTCAGGCACCGCTTCCTGCATGAATTTACCGCGCAGTTCAACCAGACGTACCGCGTCAGCAAACGCGATCACGCCAGCACACACCAGCGCAGAGTATTCACCCAGGCTATGACCCGCGAGCAGCGCTGGAGCTTTACCGCCCTGCTGCTGCCAGACGCGCCACAGCGCAACGGACGCGGTCAGCAGCGCTGGCTGGGTCTGCCAGGTTTTGTTCAGTTCTTCAGCCGGACCCTGCTGGGTCAGCGCCCATAAATCATAACCCAGTGCATCAGAAGCTTCACGGAAAGTCTCTTCAATAACCGGATAGGCTGCTGCCATTTCAGACAACATCCCAACGGTTTGAGAGCCCTGGCCCGGGAACACAAAAGCAAATTGCGTCATTTTTTATTCCTTATACTAGAAACGAACCAGCGCGGAACCCCAGGTGAACCCGCCACCGAAGGCTTCAAGCAAGACCAACTGGCCCCGTTTGATTCGTCCATCGCGTACCGCTTCATCAAATGCGCACGGTACCGACGCCGCAGAGGTGTTGCCATGACGATCCAGCGTCACTACAACGTTATCCATCGACATGCCCAGCTTTTTCGCGGTAGCGCTGATGATACGCAGGTTCGCCTGATGCGGCACCAGCCAGTCGAGGGCGGAACGCTCAAGGTTATTCGCTTCCAGCGTTTCATCAACGATGTGTGCAAGCTCGGTTACCGCCACCTTGAACACCTCGTTCCCTGCCATGGTCAGGTAAATCGAGTTGTCCGGATTAACGCGATCGGCGTTAGGCAGAGTCAACAGTTCGCCGTAGCTGCCATCAGCATGCAGATGCGTGGAGATGATACCCGGCTCTTCGGACTGCCCCAGCAGCACCGCGCCCGCACCATCACCAAAAATAATGATCGTTCCACGATCGGTTGGATCGCAGGTACGCGCCAGCACGTCAGCACCAATCACCAGCGCATATTTAACGGCACCGGATTTCACGTATTGATCGGCGACGCTCAGCGCATAGGTGAAGCCTGCGCACGCGGCAGCGACGTCAAACGCCGGACAGCCTTTAATGCCGAGCATGTTTTGCACCTGGCACGCTGCGCTTGGGAAAGCATGCGTGGCAGACGTCGTGGCGACCACGATCAAACCAATCTGTTCTTTATCAATGCCCGCCATTTCGATAGCACGCTGTGCGGCTTCGTAACCCATGGTCGATACGGTTTCGTCTGGCGCGGCAATACGACGTTCACGGATACCTGTGCGCGTGACAATCCACTCGTCAGACGTATCTACCATTTTTTCCAGATCGGCGTTGGTTCGCACTTGTTTTGGCAGGTAGCTGCCGGTACCTAAAATCTTCGTATACATGTACGCTCAGTCACTTTTAGCTAATACAGATTCCAGGCGAGCGGCAATCCGCTGAGGGACTTGTCGCTGCACCGCCTGCACTGCCTGTTCAATCGCGACAGCAAATGCTCGCTGATTGGCGGCGCCATGACTCTTAATCACGATGCCGCGCAATCCTAACAGACAGGCGCCATTATACTGGTCGGGGTTGAGGTGACTGAATCGCCGCGTCAGGCTCTTTTGTAACCAACGCTTCAATAAAATCAGCCACCAGGCGCTTTTTTTGCCTTCTCCCTGAGATTTCAGCAGAGAAAGAAACATGCGTACGACCCCTTCCATGGTCTTCAACGTGACGTTTCCGGTGAAGCCATCGCACACCAGAACATCCGTTTTACCCGTCAACAACTCATTGGCTTCGAGATAACCAATATAGTTGATGGAGGGAACCTGTTTGAGCAATTCAGCCGCTTCGCGAATGCTGTCCAGGCCTTTGGTCTCTTCTTCACCAATGTTCAGTAACGCAACACGGGGAGTGTTGATCCCGACAACTTCTTCTGCCAGCACCGATCCCATCACGGCAAACTGAGCCAGCATAGTACTATCACAGTCGACGTTAGCGCCTAAATCGAGCACTACCGTCTTGCCCTTCTGCTGATGCGGTAATACCGTCACCAGCGCCGGGCGCTCAATACCTTCAATAGGTCTGAGCAGCAATTTCGACAGGCCCATCAGCGCGCCGGTATTTCCCGCGCTGACGCAAGCCTGAGCTCGCCCTTCTTTCACCAGCTCCAGCGCTATCCGCATAGAGCTGCCACGACTATTGCGAATGGCCTGCGAGGGTCGGGCATCACTGGCAATAACTGACTGCGCAGGAATAATCTGCAGACGTGAACGTTGTTCAAAGTCAGCTTTTGCGAGTAATGGCGTGATTGTGTCGGGATTGCCGACTAAAAGAAGTGTGAGTTGCGAATTAGAATTCAGTGCCTGCAATGCTGCAGGCACTGTCACGGAAGGGCCAAAATCTCCCCCCATGACATCTAACGCCAGGGTTAGACGTGTCAAGGTATCGTCGCAGCCTGGTTCGGTAAATTCCCCGTTTGCACGGGGAAATCCTCACTAAGCCTAATCACGCTTGCGCGTGATTACTTAGTGATAACCTTGCGGCCGCGGTAGAAACCGTCAGCGGTGATGTGGTGACGCAGGTGTTTCTCACCAGAAGTCTTGTCTACAGACAGGCTGGTAACTGCAGTCAGCGCGTCATGGGAACGACGCATGCCACGTTTGGAACGGGTTGGTTTATTCTGTTGTACGGCCATGGACCTTACTCCTCAATTACTTACGCTTTAAGCTGGCTAATACGGCAAATGGGTTTGGTTTTTGCGCTTCATCAGGCAGTTCCCCAAAGACCATGTCCGCCTCGGACACTTCACAGTGTTCAGAATCATGCACCGGAACTACTGGCAAGGTGAGGATGATTTCATCTTCAACCAGAGCCAGAAGATCGATTTCACCGAATTCGTTAACCTCAATCGGCTCATACGCTTCCGGGAGTGCTTCAGCCTGTTCGTCAGAACGAACCGGACTGAAACAATACGTTGTGTGAACATGCTGTACAAACGGTTTCCCGCAACGCTGACACTCGAGCGTTACCGTCACCTTTGCATCACCGGTTAAAACGGCGAGACGCTGGTTGTCGATAGCGAACGACATGGAGCATTCTACATCACTGTCCACACTGACTACGGATTCGGCAATACGCTCAGCCTGATCGGAAGTATAGATACCTTCGTAATCGAGGCGTTTTTGAGCCGTACGAACCGGATCAAGAGTCAGGGGTAATTTTACCTTTTGCATAGGGCGCGCATATTAACTTTGTAACGTCATAGAGTCAAAGAAAAAGGCAACCAGAGCTGCCTTTTGCCAATTATTCGCACACATTGCGGCCTGTAGTTTAAAATGGCTGGCATCGATACGCTATATCTGGTGATAAAAATATGCCAAATCTCGTCCTTGCTTCCACATCTCCCTACCGCCGAATGCTGCTGGAAAAGCTCGGGATCCCATTTGAATGCGCCGCGCCAGAGGTTGATGAGACGCCACAGCCGGGCGAATCACCGCGTCATCTGGTGATGCGTCTTGCTAAGGAGAAAGCGCAGTCGCTGGCCGCACGTTACCCCGCACATTTGATTATAGGCTCCGATCAGGTTTGCGTGCTGGACGGGGAAATAACCGGCAAGCCCCATACGGAGGAGAACGCCTGCCAGCAGCTTCTGCGTGCGCGAGGCACGATCGTGACCTTTTATACCGGCCTGGCGCTCTATAACTCCGCCTCCGGTCATCTGCAAACGGAGTGCGAGCCGTTCGACGTACACTTCCGTCATCTCAGCGAGCAAGAGATCGTGGATTATGTGCGGCGGGAACGTCCGCTGAACTGTGCGGGAAGCTTTAAGAGTGAAGGATTGGGGATTGCGCTGTTCGACAAGCTGGATGGTCGCGATCCCAACACGCTGGTGGGGTTACCGCTGATTGCTTTGTGTCAGATGTTAAGACGAGAAGAGTATAATCCGCTGACCATGTGACTGAAACGTTGCGGCCTGATGCCCTCACTCCGGCCCTCTCCCACAGGGAGAGGGAGGAAAGCAAACTCAGCCGCGCAGAACCTTAAGACAGCGTTTCAGCTGCTCATCCAGCGGCGCTTCAATACGGATGACTTCACCCGTATTAGGATGGGTAAACTTCAGCGCTGCCGCATGCAGGAACAGACGCGACAGCCCCGTCCCAGCCAGCTGCTTATCAAACTCGCGGTCGCCATAGCGGTCATCAAAGGCAATTGGATGCCCTGCAAACTGCGTATGCACGCGGATCTGGTGGGTACGACCGGTGACAGGACTGCAGCGCACCAGCGTCGCAAACTCATAGCGCTCTTCAACTTTAAAGCGCGTTTCAGACGGTTTCCCTTCCTGGCTTACGCGGACAATACGTTCGCCGCTTTGCAGAATGTTCTTCAGCAGCGGCGCCTGCACTACTTTTACATGGGACTGCCATTGACCACGAACCAGCGCCAGATAGTCTTTCTGCATCCCTTTTTCACGCAGCTGCTCATGCAGAGAACGCAGCGCAGAACGCTTTTTCGCCACCAGCAGTACGCCAGAGGTATCGCGGTCAAGACGGTGCACGAGTTCAAGGAAGCGCGCTTCCGGGCGCAGGGCTCGCAACCCTTCAATCACGCCGAAGCTCAGACCGCTACCGCCATGAACAGCCGTCCCTGACGGTTTATTCAGCACCAGAATATGGTCGTCTTCATAAAGGATGACATCGCTCAGGGCCGCCACTTTCTGTAGCTTCGGTGAAACGGTCTCTTCTTCACGTTCTGCAACGCGCACCGGCGGAATACGCACTTCATCGCCCGCCTCGAGTTTGTACTCAGGCTTCACGCGTTTTTTGTTAACCCGCACCTCGCCCTTACGCAGGATGCGGTAAATCATGCTCTTTGGCACCCCTTTGAGCTGGGTACGCAAAAAGTTATCGATACGTTGCCCCGCGTCATCTTCGGCGATGGCAACCATTTTTACGGCTGGAGTCTCTGTTTTCATGGTTGGCGATTCTAAATATCGACAGCCATTAGCGCCACTCATTTTTCTATGCTTATATTTACTTTTATCCGGCCTGTCCCCCGTTTCGCGCAACCGATTTGGTGGTTATTAAACCAATCGCCATTCAGAAGTGAAGAAACTGTGAGTAACCGGGTGATAATTGGTAAAAGTCATCTTGCTATAACCCGGCGAGCAGTGGAATAATGAGGCTGTTTTCCGTGTTAAATCCTGGTTAAGTAAGGATGTTGACGGAATGACCAATTTTGTCTGACCGATCATCCACGCAGCAATGGCGTAAGACGTATTGATCTTTCAGGCAGTTAGCGGGCTGCGGGTTGCAGTACTTCCCGGTATAAGGATTGTTCTCTGGAGAGTTCTACCCAGGCAATTCCCCTGATAATTGCGCTGTGTTTCCGTATGAAACACAGGCAACCGACACTCTGCGCCTCTTAAGCGAGCGACAACCGTGAGGTTGGCGACGTGAACAGACACGAGGCCATCGGTTCATACCCCGGAAAGCGTCACCTTGCCCGCAGCTTTGTCGTCAATGTAAGAATAACGAGTAAGTTACGATGAAAAGAATGTTAATCAACGCAACTCAGCAAGAAGAGTTGCGTGTCGCCCTTGTGGATGGGCAGCGCCTGTACGATCTGGATATCGAAAGTCCTGGACACGAACAGAAAAAAGCGAACATTTACAAAGGTAAAATCACCCGCATTGAACCAAGCCTTGAAGCTGCATTTGTCGATTACGGTGCTGAGCGTCATGGTTTCCTCCCTCTGAAAGAAATCGCCCGCGAATATTTCCCCGCAAACTACAACGCCCATGGCCGCCCAAACATCAAAGATGTTCTGCGTGAAGGCCAGGAAGTTATCGTTCAGATTGATAAAGAAGAGCGCGGCAACAAAGGTGCCGCACTGACCACCTTTATCAGCCTCGCAGGGAGCTATCTGGTTCTGATGCCTAACAACCCGCGTGCGGGTGGCATCTCTCGCCGTATCGAAGGTGATGACCGTACCGAGCTGAAAGAAGCGCTGGCAAGCCTCGAACTGCCTGATGGCATGGGGCTTATCGTGCGTACCGCAGGTGTGGGCAAATCAGCCGAAGCGCTGCAGTGGGACCTGAGCTTCCGTCTGAAGCACTGGGAAGCCATACAGAAAGCAGCGGAAAGCCGCCCTGCTCCGTTCCTGATCCACCAGGAAAGCAACGTTATCGTGCGTGCCTTCCGTGACTACCTGCGTCAGGACATCGGTGAGATTCTGATCGATAACCCGAAAGTGCTTGAGCTGGCCCGCCAGCACATCGCCGCGCTGGGTCGTCCGGATTTCACCAGCAAAATTAAACTGTACACCGGTGAAATCCCGCTGTTCAGCCACTATCAGATTGAATCCCAGATTGAGTCCGCCTTCCAGCGTGAAGTGCGTCTGCCATCCGGCGGTTCTATCGTTATCGATACCACTGAAGCGCTGACCGCTATCGACATCAACTCCGCGCGTGCAACGCGCGGTGGCGATATCGAAGAGACCGCCTATAACACGAACCTCGAAGCCGCTGATGAAATCGCCCGCCAGCTCCGCCTGCGCGACCTGGGTGGTCTGATCGTTATCGACTTCATCGACATGACCCCTGTTCGCCACCAGCGTGCGGTTGAAAACCGTCTGCGCGAAGCGGTGCGTCAGGACAGGGCGCGTATCCAGATTAGCCATATCTCACGCTTTGGCCTGCTGGAGATGTCCCGTCAGCGTCTGAGCCCGTCTCTCGGCGAGTCCAGCCATCACGTTTGTCCGCGCTGCTCCGGCACCGGTACCGTACGTGATAACGAATCTCTGTCTCTCTCCATTCTGCGTCTGATTGAAGAAGAAGCGCTGAAAGAGAACACCAAAGAGGTTCACGCCATTGTGCCGGTTCCCGTTGCCTCTTACCTGCTTAACGAAAAACGTGCAGCGGTAAGTGCAATTGAAGCGCGTCAGGGCGGCGTTCGCTGCATCATCGTGCCAAACGACCAGATGCAGACCCCGCACTATCACGTACTGCGCGTGCGTAAGGGCGAAGAGACGACCACCCTCAGCTACCTGCTGCCGAAGCTGCATGAAGAAGAGATGTCCCTGCCTTCCGATGAAGAGCCAGCCGAGCGCAAACTGCCAGAGCAGCCTGCGTTAGCGACCTTCATCATGCCTGAAGCACCACCGGAAGCAGCCCTGGAAAAACCTGCGGCCAAACCTGCAGCGCAGAAACCAGAAGCCGCGGTAGCGAAAGCCCAGCCGGCACAGCCGGGTCTGCTGAGCCGCTTCTTTGGCGCGCTGAAGAAGATGTTTGCTGAAGAAGAAGTTCAGCCAGAGCAGCCGAAAGAAGAGCCTAAAGCAGCCAAGCCAGAGCGGCAGCAAGACCGCCGCAAGCGTCAGAACAACCGCCGCGATCGTAATGACCGCAACGACCGTAATGACCGTAATGACCGTAGCGAGCGTCGTGACAACCGTGACAACCGCTCTGAGAATAGCGAAGGCCGTGAGCAACGCGAAGACAACCGTCGCAACCGTCGCGAGAAACAGCAGTCGAATGTTGAAGATCGTGAAATTCGCCAGCAGGCGGGCGATGAGACTGAGAAGAGCAAACAGCGTGACGACCAGCAGCCGCGCCGTGAACGCAGCCGTCGCCGTAACGACGAGAAGCGTCAGGCACAGCAGGAAGTCAAAAACCTGAACCGCGAAGAGCCTGTTGAACAGCAGGACGGCGAGCAGGAAGAGCGCACTCAGGTAATGCCGCGTCGTAAGCAGCGCCAGCTTTCTCAGAAAGTTCGCTTCGCCTCAGAAGTAACAGAAGAGTCAGCCGTTGTCGCAGTTGAAACCAGCGAGAGCACAACCGGTACGCAGTTGGCGAAAGTTGATCTGCCAGCGGTCGTTGAAAACAACGTTGAGCAGGATGATAACGGCGAAAACCGTGATAACGCCGGTATGCCGCGCCGTTCACGCCGTTCTCCACGTCATCTGCGCGTCAGCGGCCAGCGCCGTCGTCGCTATCGTGACGAGCGTTACCCGACTCAGTCGCCAATGCCGCTGACCATTGCCTGTGCTTCGCCAGAAATGGCGTCCGGCAAAGTCTGGATCCGCTACCCGGTTGCTCGCCCGGAGCAGGTTGTTGAAGAACAGCCTGTAACCGAAGAGGTGATTGCACCTGTGGCAGCGGTAGAAGACGTTGTGACTGAAGCGGCAACCGTGGTTGAACCTCAGATTGTTGAAACGGAAGCACCTCAGGCAGTTGAAGTCGAAACCACTCATCCGGAAGTGATTGCCGCGCCGGTTGATGCCGCACCGCAGCTTATTGCTGAAGAAGATGCCGTGGTGGCTGAGGAAATCGCTGAAGTGGCTGAACCTGTAGCCGCAGTGGAAGACACCGCTGAAACCCTGGTTGAAACCACCACTGAAGAAGTCGTTCAGGACGTTGAGATTGAGGTTGAACCGGTTGTTGAAGAACCGAAAGCGCCTGAGGTGAAACCTGAGCCGGTTGTTTCTGCACCAGCCGCAGCCCACGTGGCGACAGCACCAATGACGCGCGCCCCGGCGCCGGATTACGTGCCTGAAGCCCCGCGTCACAGCGACTGGGTACGCCCGGAATTCAACTTCGAAGGTAAAGGCGCTGCAGGCGGCCATAGTGCAACGCATCAGGCGACTGCACCGGCAACGCGTCCGCAGTCTGTCGAATAACGACGCTGAAAGTAAAAAGCCGACCTTCGGGTCGGCTTTTTTTATGGCTGCTGCACGGGCTTTCTCATTCCGGTGACTTCCGGCATGACCTGCCGCATCAGCTCCAGAAAACGCCGCAAGCGTGCCGGATAATAACGGGACCAGGGGTAAACAAGATGCACCGGTAACGCCGCTGGCTGCCACTCCGGCAGCAAATGCACCAGCCGCCCTTCCCGAATATCATCCTGTACCGTCCAGCTGGAGACCACCGCCACGCCAAGGCCGGTGAGCGCCGTATTGCGTGCGACATACAGGCTGTCGGTGCTTAGGCGTGGCGTAATAGCAATCCGCGCGGTAGCAGGCGAGGCATCGTGAAAAAGCTCCACGTGGCGCTGGTAGAAAGAGCTGATGGCTATCCAGGGAAACTGCTGCAAATCCTCCGGCGTATTCACCGCCGGGAAGCGGGCCAGCAGCGCTGGCGCGGCCACCACCGAGCGAGGCACTTCCGCCAGCAGCACGGATACGGTCGCCGGATCGACCTCCACACCCACCCGAATAGCGCAGTCAAGATTGTCGCCGAGAAAATCTGCCGACCGATCGTTGAGCATCCACTCAATCGAAAGCTGGGGATAGCGTTGCAAAAATTCGGTTACGGGTTTCAGAAGCTGGTCCTGACCAAACGCGTGGGGAGCTCGCACCCGCAGCACGCCTACGGGCTCATCTTCCGTCTGCCCCACCTCATCTTCCAGCGCCAGCCAGCTGTCGATCACCCGACGGGCGTGCTGATAGCAGCGCTCGCCGTCATCCGTCAGCCGCGTCGTGTGGGTGGTGCGCAATATCAGGCGCACGCCCAGCATGGTCTCCAGCGACTGTAACCGTCTGCTCACCGTGGCCTGTGTGGTGGCCAGTTGCCGTGCCGCCGCTGAGAGGGAGCCCGCCTCCACGATGCGAACAAACGTCCGCATTAACTCCACCCTGTCTATACGCTCAGCTCTCTTCACCGCATTTTCACTTATACGTTCAACGTATAAGCGTTTTACCACCGGGCCCGCTACCGTCGCAAGGCGTACTGATAAAAAATAGCCTCACACGACGAATGAGGAACATCTTATGAACACAACAACCGCCGCCCATGCCGTGAGCCGCTGGGTAATCTTAATGCTGGCGATCGGTGCAGGTTTCAGCGTGGCATCTATCTATTATGCCCAGCCTCTGCTGCCGCTGATGGGCGCAGACCTTCACCTGAGTATCGAAGGAATGGGCCTGGTCCCGACGCTCACCCAGACGGGATATGCCCTGGGGATCCTGTTCCTGCTACCGCTCGGCGATCGCCATGACCGCAGGACGTTAATTTTGATCAAAAGCGCGGCGCTGGCGCTGTTTCTTCTCGGCTGTAGCCTGACCGGGCAGATCCATTCTCTGCTGCTGGCAAGCCTGCTCATCGGCATGGCCGCCACCATGGCACAGGATATCGTCCCTGCCGCGGCCATCCTTGCGCCGGAAGGTAAACAGGGGAAAACTGTGGGCACGGTAATGACCGGGCTGCTGATGGGTATCTTATTATCCCGAACCGTGAGCGGCGTGGTGGGCGAAGCGTTTGGCTGGCGCGTCATGTACCAGCTGGCGGCGGCGAGCATTGCGTTCATCGGGGTGATGATGTGGTTTGTGCTTCCGCGTTTTGCCATTCACTCCACGCTGAGCTACCCCGCGCTGATGCGCTCAATGGAGCATCTGTGGCGTCGTTACCCGGCGCTGCGCCGTGCGGCGCTGGCTCAGGGTTTCCTGTCGGTTGCCTTTAGCGCCTTCTGGTCTACGCTTGCGGTCATGCTGCTGGAACGCTATCACCTGGGGAGTGCCGTAGCGGGTGGTTTTGGTATTGCAGGTGCCGCCGGTGCCTTAGCTGCCCCGCTGGCGGGTGGTCTGGCGGACAAACTGGGGGCTGGAAAAGTGACGCAGCTTGGTGCCGTTCTTGTGACCGTCTCATTCGCCCTGATGTTCCTGATGCCCGCGCTGGGCGTTCATGGACAGCTGATTCTGATCGCCATCTCCGCCGTCGGGTTCGACCTGGGACTGCAGTCCAGCCTGGTCGCTCACCAGAACCTGGTGTACAGCCTTGAACCACAGGCTCGGGGTCGTCTCAACGCCCTGCTCTTTACGGTGGTCTTTATCGGGATGGCGCTGGGTTCCGCGTTAGGCAGCAATATCTACTCGCTGGCCGGCTGGACGGGCGTGGTCGCGCTGGCGACAGTCTGTGGCGTCATTGCGCTGGCAATCCGTCTGATAGAAAGCGCACGAGTCGCCTCCGCACTGGCGGAAATTGCATAAAAAAATGCCCAATCCAGACGGATTGGGCAGTAAAACATGCCCAGTTTCAAGACATGTTCCAAGAGGTCAAGATGTTATTTGTTCAGCTGGAACAGAGACATGCCCTGCATATCGCTAAACGCTTTATAAGACGCCTGCAAGGCCGCCTGCTGCATGGTGTAAGAGGAAATCGCTTCGTTCCAGTCAACATCCACCAGATCACTCATCTGCTTGGTCTGACCCAGCGCGCGGTCATCGCCCAGCGTATCGAGTTTTTCCAGCTCGTTCATCTTGGTTCCCACATCCGCGACGACCGTCAGAATATTGTTCTCAGTGTTCTGAATACCGATCTGCGCATTGGCAATCACCTGGTTCTGGACTGCAGCTGCAGCCGGATCGTTCTCAATCGGCGTCTTCAGCGCAGCGACGGCAGAATCAAGGATTTTGAACATGTTTGTCTCGCCATAGCCACCACCCGGCAATTGCTCCGCATTACTGGTAATGCTCTCGAAAATCTGCTTGCCGGTATGACTAATCGCCATATTTCGCGCCGTATCTACCTGCTGGGTGATGGCTTCAGCGCCGCCCCTGTAGTCGCCGGTTACGGAATCAAACGGTGCGCTCTCGGTTTTGTATCCGGCAAAGATAAAGCGACCATTACCATCCGTCGTGTTGGCCAGGTTCATAAGCTGATCGCGGATCCCCTGAATATCGGTCGCCAGAGCAAGACGATCGTCATCGTTTAATGTGCCGTTTGACGCGTAGACCAGTTTCTCCCGCACGCTTGAGATGGCGGTGTTCACCTGGGTTAACACGTTATCTTCCAGCGAGACCTTCTGCGTTGCAAAGGTACGCGCGAGCGCAAACTGGCTGTTTTGCGACTGTGACTGTGACAGAACGATGGCCTGCGATGCGGCGATAGGATCGTCCGAAGGACGATTGACGCGCTTGCCGGTGGACATCTGCTCACCGTAGTTCAGCCATCTGCTCTGGGAGTCGGTGATCCCACGCATGTTCTGCTCGTACATCATCTGGGTGCTAATACGCATTGTTCACCTCAACCTTAACGAATGTTGATAATTGCATCGAAGAGCGTACTGGCAGTCTGGAGAACCTGGGCGTTCGCCAGGTAATACTGCTGATAACGCTGCAAATTGCCATACTCTTCGTCGAGGTTTACCCCAGAGATGGTCTGCTGCTGCTTGATTAACTGGGTTTCCACGTTGGCTTTCGTCTGGCTGCTCACCTTCAGTGAAGCCGTTGAGCTACCCACGGTACTTACCAGCGAGGCATACGCATCGTTGAAGCTTTTGTTCCCGCCTACCACTTTGCTGTTTTGCAGTTCGAGCATTTTCTGGCCATTGCGGTTGTCGCTCTCACCGCCGGTCTGCACCGACGCCATCGCCAGTTTGGACTCGTCGCTGATCGCCAGATCCATGTTCATGATGACGTTGGAAACCGGCTTCACGGTAAAGCTGTCTTTGGTATTTGCCGTGCCGCTCACGTTGACGTTAAGACCATCAAACGACAGATTACCGCTGGCGTCCGGGCTCATCGTGAAGCTGGTTTTGTCTGACGTACGGGTGATTGTCCAGTCGGTACCATTAAACTGCAGCTTATAGTCTGTCGCCTGGACCTGTTTACTGTCCGCCACAGACGCCGTGACAACGGCAGAACCACCGTTCTTGCTGTTGGACAAGACAGCCGGAGAACCAAAGTTAAACAGCTTACCGCCAGCGTCACCGTTAGCGTCAAAACCGGCTTCATGCTGCGTGTTCATCGCATCGGCAAAGGCCAGCGCCATCTGATTCAGGCTGTTACGGGCTTTATCCAAATCTTCAGCGCGGAAGGTCAGCAAACCGCCCAAAGAACCGGTGGTGATCATCTTTTCCGGGATCTCAACATTACCTGCCACGTCGTCGACATAGGCCACGGTAGTACGAGTAGGATCGGCGCTGGACTTAACGGCAGCCAGCTGGTTGGCTTTGCTACCCTGGACCAGGCTGTAACCGTTGCCGAAAGAGATGTTAAACGTACCGCTATCCTGAACAGACACTTCCACACCCACGATTTTGTTCAGCTCGCTGACAAGCTGATCGCGCTGGTCAAGCAGTTCGTTAGGCGAAGCACCCGCACCGACGCCGGTCAGACGAGAAATCTGATCGTTCAGATTGGCAATCTGTTTGGCATAGTTGTTGATCTGCGCAACGCTGGTCGAAATTGCGGTATTGACCTGAGTATCCTGATCGCGGAGATACTGATCGTTGGTTTTAAACTGATTCACCAGGCCACCGGCTTTACCCAGCACCGTCTGACGTGCTGCCGGGTCTTCCGCATTGCTCACCAGGGTTTGCAGGCTTTTAAAGAAGTCCTGCAGGGTGGTGGAGAGCGAGTTGGTGGTATCGGAGAGCACATCGTCAATTTTTGACATCTGCTGATAGCGCGTCGTCAGACCGCTGCTCTGCGTCTGCGCGGCGCGCAGCTGGTTGGTGATGAAGGCATCATACTCACGCTGGACACCGGAGACATACACCCCGTTACCCACCCAGCCGCCGCCGGTCAGCGTGCTGTTAGATGCGCCCAGCACCGTGGTCTGGCGGGTATAGCCTGCCACGTTATAGCTTGAAATATTATTACTGACGGTATTGAGTGCCGACTGCGCGGCACTGAGGCCACTCATGGCGCTGTTAATCAAACTGGACATGGGGGTTCCTTTTATACGTTCAGACACGAGTCCTGATGAAGGTTATCGGCAACCTCCACCGGGACTTGAGAACTTTCAGAACAGATTTTCAATATCTGTGCTATAGGCTTTGCTGACCTT
The DNA here is from genome assembly GCF_000762975.1 of Enterobacter sp. UCD-UG_FMILLET. NCBI lineage: Bacteria > Pseudomonadati > Pseudomonadota > Gammaproteobacteria > Enterobacterales > Enterobacteriaceae > Enterobacter > Enterobacter sp. UCD-UG_FMILLET. The sequence continues at coordinate 76,431 of NZ_JRJC01000011.1, read as the reverse complement.
CTCGCCCATGGATTTCAGCTGCTGGATCATGCTGGTGAGCTTGCGCGCATAGTTAGGGTCAGTAGCGTAGCCCGCGTTTTGCAAGGCCTGAGCGCCCTGCTCCGCCGTCGCCGCCTGCGTTACGGCGGTATAGCGCGGATTTCGGCTCAGCAGGCCAACGTAGTCGGACAAGGCTTCCAGATACGAGCTGTAGACGCGGAATTTGGCTTTGACCTTCACCGCCGCACCGTTCTCGTATTCGGTGGTCGTGATCTCCGTCGTCGGCCCCTTCCAGCTGGAGGAGGCCTTCACGCCGAAGATGTTGAAGCTCGGATCGCCGTTTTCCTTGCGGATCTGACGCTGACCCCAGCCCGACTCCAGCGCGGCCTGCGCCAGAATCAGGTGATGCGGCACGCCGCTCTGTTCGCTGGCAAGGCGCGCGGGCAGAGAAAGCTGCGCCAGGAAGTCTTTACTGTCACCGGAGAGCGGCTCATCGCCGCTGCCCGTGGCTTTTGGCATCGCTTTACGCACCATTTGCGTCAGAGCCTGATTCTGATAACTGGTCACCGTTTCCAGGTCGAACTTCATCGGCACCTGCTGCGTCTGATCCTGAGGCTGAATGCCCTGCGCGGCTTCGGTCTGTTTCACAATCATGTCAGCCAGACCGAGGCCTTTTCCGGCGGTCATCTGCTGCGCAATCTGCTGGTCATACATGCTGGTGTAGAGACGCGTTGAATCACTGCTGAACATCCCGTCTTTCGGCAGGGTTTCGCGCATGCTTTTCAGCATCATCTGTACAAACATCCCTTCCACCTGGCGGGCGACCGGGCGGATGTTCGCCGCCGGGTCTTTGCCTGCTTTGGTTTTCAGTTCGTTGAGCGACTGGGCGTCCCAGGCTGCACTGGACAACAGTTTGCTATCGGTCAGCATTAGATGATTTCCAGTTTGGCGCGCAGGCAGCCCGCGCTTTGCATCGATTGCAGGATGGACATCAGATCCATCGGCGTTGCCCCCAGGGCGTTCAGGGCACGCACCACGCTGTTCAGGTTGGCGCTGGAGCGAACGCTCTGCAGCGACCCGCCGCTCTGACGCATATCAATCTGCGTTTGCGGCGTCACCACCGTCTGACCGCCACCAAATGGCGTATTCGGCTGGCTCACGTTCGCGGAGCGGTTTACCGTCACGGAGAGGTTGCCCTGCGCCACGGCACAGCTGTCGAGCGACACTTCCCGGTTCATCACCACCGAGCCGGTGCGGGAGTTGATGATCACTTTCGCATCCTGGATCGGAACGTTCACTTCCATATTCTGGATATCCGCCAGCATGCGCACCTGGTTGCTGCTGCCGGTGGAGGTGCGGATCTGCACGGTGCGCGCGTCGAGTGCCGTTGCGTTACCGTAGCCGCGGCTGCGGTTGATGGTATCGGCAATTTGCTGCGCCATGGTGAAATCTTCATTATTGAGCTGCAGGTTGATGGTGTTGCCCGCACCAAACTGGGTCGGCAGTTCACGCTCAATGATCGCACCGTTGGTGATACGTCCACCGTTCAGCTGGTTCACCTGCACGCTGCTTCCGCCTGCGGATGCGCCCGCACCGCCAACCAGAATGTTTCCCTGCGCCAGCGCATAGACCTGACTGTCAACGCCTTTCAGCGGGGTCATCAGCAGCGTACCGCCGCGCAGGCTTTTGGCGTTACCCATTGAGGAGACCACCACATCAATGGTCTGCCCCTGACGCGCAAACGCCGGGTAGGACGCGGTGACCATTACCGCGGCCACGTTTTTCAGCTGCATGTTGGTTCCCGCCGGCACGGTAATGCCGAGCTGGGAAAGCATGTTGTTCAGGCTTTGGGTGGTGAACGGCGTCTGGGTCGTCTGGTCACCGGTACCATCCAGACCAACCACCAGGCCGTAGCCAATCAGTGAGTTTTCACGCACACCCTGAACGCTGGTGAGGTCGCGAATACGGTCAGCCTGGGCAAACGTTGCCACCAGCGCGAGCGCCACGGCGAAGATCGATTTAAACATGGGTCACCTCGCTTACATCGGCGATAAATTAAGGAAGAAGCGCTGCAGCCAACCCATATTTTGCGCTTCATTGATATAGCCGTTCCCGACGTACTCAATGCGCGCATCCGCCACCTGGGTGGACGGAACGGTGTTGGTGCCGCTGATGGTGCGAGGGTTAACCACGCCCGAGAAGCGAATGAATTCAGTGCCCTGGTTGATGGCGATCTGCTTTTCACCCACAACGTGCAAGTTGCCGTTAACCAGTACCTGGTCAACCGTGACCGTCAGCGTACCGCTGAAGGTGTTGCTGGCGTTCGCGCCGCCTTTACCGTTAAAGGTATTGCCGCCGGACGCCTCAACATCCGCACGGGCATTGCCGAACAGTCCCTGCAGGTAGCGCGGAACGGTATCGAAGCCAAAATTGGTTTTGCCGTCGCGGCTGGCGTTCGCCGACGAGCTCTTGCTCGCGCTGACGTTTTCCTGCAGCACAATGGTCAATGTATCGCCGACGTTACGCGGGCGGCGATCTTCAAACAGCGGCTGATAGCCGTAATTAATCGGCTGCGCGGTCTGGAAAATGGAGCCGTTTACCACTGGCGCGGGGCCTGGAACGGGTTGGGCAGTCGTCGCACCCTGGACCAATGGTTTAGACGGGATCAAAGCACACCCGCTGAGGGTGACAGCCAGAACAGTCAGTATCGGATAACGAAACGCCGCGTTTTTTTGCATTGCCTTCATCTTCGAAAACAGGGAGCCGGTGCGGCGTTTACCGCACCGGGCTACACCTTAGAGTTGCGTCAGCTTCTGCAGCATCTGGTCGGTCGTCGACACTGCTTTACTGTTAATTTCATACGCGCGCTGGACCTGGATCATATTCACCAGCTCTTCCGCCACGTTCACGTTGGACGTTTCAACATAACCCTGGTACAGCAGACCCGCACCGTTCAGGCCCGGAGTGCTCTCATTCGGCGTACCGGAGGATTGCGTTTCGGTGTAGAGGTTCTCACCAATGCTTTCCAGACCGGTATCGTTCATGAAGGTGGTCAGGTTGAGCTGCCCAACCTGAACCGGCGCGGCCTGTCCCTGCTGGGTCACGCTGACCACACCGTCACGTCCGATGGTAATGCTCAGGGCATTCGCCGGGATAGTAATCGCAGGCTGAACCTGGAAACCGCCTGCCGTCACCAGCTGGCCGTTCTGATCGACCTGGAACGAACCGTCGCGGGTATAGGCCGAGGTCCCGTCAGGCAGCTGCACCTGGAAGAAGCCCTGGCCTTTGATTGCCACGTCTTTGCTGTTGTTGGTCTGAGACAGGTTGCCCTGGCTGTGCAGACGCTCGGTGGCCACCGGACGAACGCCGGTACCAATCTGCAGGCCCGATGGCAGCGTTGTCTGTTCAGAAGACTGCGCGCCCGGCTGGCGGATGGTTTGATAAAGCAAATCTTCGAAAACGGCACGCTGACGCTTGAAACCATTGGTGCTCACGTTTGCCAGGTTGTTGGCAATCACGTCCATATTGGTTTGCTGGGCGTCCAGGCCAGTTTTCGCGATCCATAAAGAACTGATCATAAGGAGTCCTGTTAACTCATAGCCAGAAGTTGGTTAGCCTTGCCCGCGTTTTCGTCCACGCTACTGATGATCTTCATCTGCATTTCAAAACGACGGGCGCTGGCGATCATGTCGGTCATGGCTTCGACCGGCTTGACGTTGCTGCCTTCCAGAACGCCGGACATTACGCGGATGCTCGGATCGGCCTGTAACGTGGCGCCACGCGTCGCCTGCGCCGCCTGGGTCAGACGGAACATGCCGTCGTCGCCGCGCTGCACCTCTTTGGCTTCCGCCTTAACCAGCTTCAGACGTCCGACGGGCGCAACGGTGTTGGCCGGGTCGCCCGGATTCAGCGCCGAAATGGTGCCGTCCGCGGCGATAGTCAGCTCAGAGCCTTCCGGCACGGTCAGCGGACCCGCTTCCCCCATCACCGGATGCCCCTGAATCGTCAGCTGGCCCGTCGCGCTCACCTGGATGTTCCCGTTACGGGTATAGCCTTCGCTGCCGTCCGCCGTTTGCACCGCCAGCCAGCCGTCCTGCTGCAGAGCAACGTCCAGCGGGCGTGAGGTGTAGTCCATCTGCCCAGGCGTCATATCGGCGCCAGGGGTTGATGCCGTCACCAGCGTACGGGTCGGCAGGGACAACCCTTCTACCGGTACCGCGCGCAGCGCATTAAGCTGAGCGCGAAAGCCCGGCGTAGAGGCGTTTGCCAGGTTGCTGGCAGTAACGGCCTGCTGATTGAGCGTCTGACTTGCCGCGCCCATCGCGGTATATATTGCGTGATCCATTGCGCCTTCCTGTTAGCCGCTTAACGCAGGTTAACCAGCGTGTTGAGGATCTGATCCTGGGTTTTGATGGTCTGCGCGTTCGACTGATAGTTACGCTGCGCGACGATCATGTTCACCAGTTCTTTACTCATATCCACGTTGGAGGCTTCCAGCGCGCCGTTGGTCAGCTTGCCGAAGTTACCGGTGCCTGCGGTACCCAGCAGCGCCACGCCGGAGGACTGAGTGGCAGACCAGACGTTGTCGCCTTCAGATTTCAGACCTTCGTTGTTCGCGAAGTTTGCCAGCACAATCTGGCCCAGAACCTGAGACTGTTCGTTAGAGTAGCTTCCCACCACGGTGCCATCGTCGTTGATCTGGTAGCTCACCAGATCGCCAGGCTTGTAGCCGTTCTGAGTGGTTGCCACAACGCTGTTCGCGCCTGTGTTCTGCTGCATGGAGTTCAGGAAGCTCAGGGAGAAGGTCGCCGCCGTCGCACCGCTGACGGACCCCGTGGTGATGTTAATGGCCGGCGTAGGGTTTGCCGTTCCGCTCAGTACACCCGCAGCGTCGTAGTTATAAACACCCGCCAGGTTACCGTTCGCATCAAAGTTCATCTGCGCCGCTTTCGTGGCGACAGAACCCGCAGCGCTGCCGTCCTGAGTGTAGAGATCCCATTTATTGTTGGCCGTCTTCACGTAGTAGACGTACATGTTATGGGCGTTCCCCTGACTGTCGAATACGGTTACGGTCCCTTTTTTGTTATAGGTATCCGGGTTGGTGGCATCGAACGGGGCAGTTTGAACAGGATCGGTTGAGTTCAGGTTGATCTGCTGCGTCGCGGTGGTGGTTGATTTCGCCGCCATCAGTGTATTCGGAATAGTAATCGCCTGAGGGTTCGCGCCGGTCTGAACGGTTGGAGGCGTTCCTGCTGCCGGGTAGCCCGTCAGCTGCATGCCCTGCATGTTAACCAGCGTACGGTTTTCATCCAGCTTGAACTGGCCGTTACGGCTGTAGAACACAGAGCCGTTGGAGTCGACCATACGGAAGAAACCGTTCTGGCTGATGGCAACGTCCAGACCACGACCGGTGTTGGTGGTGGTGCCGTCGCTAAAGTCCTGCGTGATGCCCGCAACTTTCACGCCCAGGCCGACTTTGGAACCGGCAAACATGTCTGCAAAGGAAGCAGAACCGGATTTAAAACCATAGGTCGCGGAGTTGGCGATGTTGTTGCCAATGACGTCCAGGTTGGTGGCCGCAGCATTCAGGCCGCTGACCGCTTGAGAAAAGGCCATGACTTACTCCTGATAAGTGTTAAGGCTTAGATAATCTGCCGAACTTCGTCGAGTGTGGTGGAACCAGAGGTTCCCAAATCCAGTTTGTTGCCGTCGCTTCCTTTAATCACGCCCTGGACCAGCGCGAACTGCAGCGGCTGCGCCACCAGCTGGGTCGTCCCGTTGCTGGCGCTGATCGCCACTTTGTAGGAACCGTTTGGTGCTTTCGTGCCGTCGGTCAGGCTGCCATCCCACGTAAAGGTGTGAACGCCCGCCTTCAGCTCGCCGATATCAATGGTGCGCACTACCGCGCCGGTGGAATCCGTGATCGTGGCAGTAACTTTTTCCGCTGCCTGCTGGAGTTCAACGCCAAACGGCGTGGTGGTCGTTGTGGTGTTGCCTTCGGTGGTGCTGGAGCCTGCCAGAATCGTGGTTCCCGGGATCATCACCCCGTGGCCAATCAGGCTTGCCGCCTGCAGAGACTGGGCGCTGTTAATCTGCCCGGAGACGGAGCCGAGGGTGGTGTTAAGTTTCTCAATGCCGCTCACGGTGCTGATCTGCGCAAGCTGCGTGGTCAGTTCGTTGTTCTGCATTGGGTTGGTGGGATCCTGGTTCTTAAGCTGCGCCACCAGCAGCGTCAGAAAGCTGCCCTGAAGATCGGCGGCATTGCTCCCGGTGAGGGAGTTAGAACCCGTTGTACTCTTCGTGTTATTAACACCCGAGTTCGTAGGATCATTCACATTTACGGCGATGGACATGCATGTCTCCTTTACTGGCCGAGAGTGAGCGTTTTGAGCATCATGCTCTTCACGGTATTCAGCACTTCAACGTTGGCCTGGTAGCTACGGGATGCCGACATGGAGTTCACCATCTCACCCACCACATCCACGTTTGGCATCTTCACGTATCCGCTGGCATCCGCGAGCGGGTTACCCGGCTCATACACCAGCCTGTCCGGCGCCTGGCTCTCTACCACATCAGACACCTTCACGCCGCCCGTTGCCGCGCCCGGCGCAGCATCGACCTGAAAGACAACCTGTTTGGCACGATAAGGCTGGCCGTCGGGTCCGGTTACGCTGTCGGCGTTCGCCAGGTTACTGGCAGCCACGTTCAGGCGTTTGGACTGCGCGGTTAACGCCGAACCGGCAATATCAAAAATATTCAACAAGGCCATCTATCAGTTCCCCCCCTGCAGGACGTTCATCATGCCTTTGATTTGTCCGCCGAGTACGGTCAGGCCCGTCTGGTATTTCAGGCTGTTATCGGCAAACTGGGTACGCTCCCGGTCCATATCCACGGTGTTACCGTCGAGTGAGGGCTGATCGGGAATACGGTAAAGTAAATCGGTCGCTGGCGCGGTCATCGCCTGAGCAGGAATATGGCGAGAGGATGTCATGGCAAGTGCAACACCCGTTCCTTCGGCACGTCCACGCTCCATCACCTTTTTGAGCTCACTGGAAAAATCAATATCGCGCGCCTGAAACCCTGGGGTATCGGCGTTAGCGATGTTGGCGGCTAAAATCTCCTGCCGCTGGGCGCGTAAATTGAGCGCTTCCTGCTGAAAACGTAACGCGGCGTCGAGTTTATCGAGCATGTCTCCTCCGCTGATGGCAAAATTTCAGTTCACAGCTTAAATCTCACCCGGTCTCCCCTATCGACGGAATAAGCGCAAAATGCGTCGCTATTTATTGCGTTGATGCAAAACCACTGCAGGTAGAATTCATTCAACTCTGGAAACGGTGGAACTTGCGATGCAAACGTTAAAACGTGCCCTGATGGCAACTTTCTTGCTGTTTAGCCCTCTGGTGCAGGCTGAAGGCTTACAGGAGCGGCTGACGGCTTTTTTTGCTGAAAAGCTGGTGGGCTTTAGCGATGACGTTACCGTTACCGTACGCACCCCACCGAATCTGTACCCGACCTGTGACCAACCGTCATTCAGCGTGACGGGAACCACCCGGCTGTGGGGGAACGTGAACGTGCTGGCCCGCTGCGCCAACGAAAAACGCTATTTACAGGTTGCAGTTCAGGCGACGGGCAATTATGTTGTCGCCGCCGTGCCCATTGCGCGCGGCAGCGTGCTGCAGACGAACAGCGTGACGTTAAAACGCGGCCGTCTGGATCAGCTGCCTCCACGCACCATGCTGGAATTAAACCAGGCACAGGACGCCGTCAGCCTGCGTGATGTCGCCCCCGGCCAGCCGATACAGCTCTCAATGCTGCGTCAGTCGTGGCGGGTAAAAGCGGGCCAACAGGTGATGGTGGTGGCCAACGGAGATGGCTTTAGCATCAACAGTGAAGGGAAAGCGTTAAACAATGCCGCGGTGGCGCAAAACGCCCGCGTCAGAATGTCCTCAGGCCAGGTGGTGAGCGGAACCGTCGATGCTGATGGGAATATTCTGATTAACCTGTAATCTTTTTAAAGATTTCGCGGCGCGTGCCGATAAATATTTCACTAATGATGATGTCAGGCGCAAACGCCGCGAACCCTCGATGAGGACAACACTATGAGCATTGATCGTACATCAGCCCTGAAGCCGGTAAGCACTGTACAACCTCGCGAAACGAATGACGCTCCTGCGCAGAAAACGCGTCTGGAAAAACCGTCAACGTCCAACAGCACCAGCGTGACCCTGAGCGACGCGCAGGCAAAACTGATGCAGCCAGGCAGCAACGATATCAATATGGAACGTGTTGAAGCGCTGAAAACGGCTATTCGTAACGGTGAGCTGAAAATGGACACCAGCAAAATCGCTGACGCCCTGATTCAGGAAGCACAGAGTTTCTTACAGAGTAACTAACCGTATGAGTCGACTGTCAGAAATACTGGATCAAATGACGGTTGTTCTTAACGACCTCAAAACGGTAATGGACGCTGAACAGCAGCATCTCTCTTCCGGTCACATCAACGGCAGCGCGCTGCAGCGTATTACTGAAGATAAGAGTTCGCTACTGGCGACGCTGGATTATCTGGAGCAGCAGCGCCGCGCTGAGCAGGATCCTAAGCGTAGCGCCAATGACGATATTATTGAGCGCTGGCAAACCATTACCGAAAAAACCCAGCACCTGCGCGACCTTAACCAGCACAACGGCTGGCTACTGGAAGGTCAGATTGAGCGTAATCAGCAGGCGCTTGAGGTATTGAAACCGCATAAAGAAACCGGACTGTACGGTGCGGATGGTCAAACAGCGACTGCGCGTATTGCGGGAGTTAAAAAGATTTCGATTTGACGCCTGGGCGACAAATCATGCAGCGGGGAGCACCATAAGGTGGACTCCCCTTTTGGCGTTTATGCCGTACGGCGGGCAAACTCTTTCACTTTGAACCCCAGCACCGCCAGCGTGGCAAAATAAGCCACCACTCCGACGCCTACCACGGCCATCAGCCGCATCAGACGATAAGGCATGGTGCCGAGGGACCACTCCGGCATCACGTACATCATGCCGAGCAGCGCGGCTGACATCACCAGTACCGCAACGATCAGACGTACCAGGAAACTTCCCCACCCCGGCTGCGGCGTAAAGATATCCTGCTTGCGCAGCTGCCAGTACAACAGCCCGGCATTCAGACAGGCCGCCAGACCAATCGATAATGACAGGCCGGCATGCTTCAGCGGACCAATAAACGCCAGGTTCATCAGCTGGGTCATAATCAGCGTCACAATGGCGATTTTCACCGGCGTTTTGATGTCCTGACGCGAGTAGAACCCGGGTGCCAGCACCTTGACGACGATCAGCCCCATCAATCCGACCGAGTAGGCAATCAGCGCGCGCTGGGTCATGGCGGCATCAAAGGCGGTGAATTTCCCGTACTGGAAGAGCGACACCGTCAGCGGTTTAGCCAGAATACCCAGCGCCACCGCGCTTGGCAGGGCCAGCAGGAAGCAGAGACGTAACCCCCAGTCCATCAGGCGGCAATACTCATCGTGATTGCCGCTGGCAAAGCTTTTCGACAGCGACGGCAACAGGATGGTCCCCAGCGCCACGCCCAGCACCCCGGACGGGAACTCCATCAGACGGTCGGCGTAGTACATCCAGGAAACCGAGCCGGAGACGAGGAAAGAGGCAAAAATGGTGTTGATGATAAGCGAGATCTGGCTGACGGAGACGCCGAGAATGGCGGGCCCCATCTGCCTGATCACGCGCATCGCCCCGGCATCTTTGAGGTTGATGCGCGGCAGCACCAGCATGCCGATTTTTTTAAGGTGCGGCAGCTGGTAGGCCAGCTGCAGCACGCCGCCGACGGTGACCGCCCAGGCCAGCGCCAGCACCGGCGGATTGAAGTGCGGCGCGGCGAACAGGGCAAAGCCGATCATGCTGACGTTAAGAAACGTCGGCGCAAACGCCGGTACAGAGAAGCGGTTCCAGGTGTTGAGGATCGCCCCCACCAGCGAGGCCAGCGAGATCAGCAGAATATAGGGGAAAGTAATGCGCAGCAGCTGCGAGGTCAGGGCAAACTTGTCGGCCGTATCGGCAAATCCGGGCGCGGTCACCATAATCACCCAGGGCGCGGCAAGCATCCCGAGGACGGTCACCACCGCCAAAGCCAGCGTCAGCAGCCCGGAGACATAAGAAACAAAGACGCGCGTCGCGTCTTCACCCTGCTTGCTTTTATATTCCGCCAGAATGGGCACGAATGCCTGGGAAAACGCCCCTTCAGCAAAAATACGACGCAGCAGGTTCGGCAGTTTGAACGCGACGAAAAAGGCGTCCGTGGCCATCCCTGCACCAAATACCCTTGCCACAATGGCGTCGCGCGCGAAACCCAGCACGCGGGAAAACATGGTCATCGAGCTGACGGCCGCCAGCGATTTTAATAAGTTCATTAACGTGAATTTCCAGAACCATACGGATTTCCAGGACGGGCAAGCGTAAGCGCCACCCGGCAAAGCCTACAAGCGGCGCTTAGTCTACCCGGATTTCAACGAATTACTATCCGCAGATGTTACAGCGAGTTATTCGCTCATGGCCTCGCGCCAGAGCCTTTCCACAATGCGCTGCGCCATAATGGCCTGCTCGCCGGACGTTTCAGGAACCGTCTGATTTTGCACGCAGGTGATAAAGTGACGGGCGCATCCTGCGAAACCGCGCTGCTCGAGGGTGCTCTGCCAGCCTGGCGCCGGGAGCGTCACCACGCCGTTGCCCTTCTCTTCCCGCCACTCGCGCATGTCCGTAATGTCGTACAGCGCGCCGTCGGTCACCGCCTGCACGGATTCACGCTGACTTCCCGCACGACGGTGCATGCTGGTGGTAATCTGAAGATGCTCAACGGCGAAGTGGTGTTCCGCGTAGACCATCTGCCCCTGATCGTTTGTTAGCAGGGTGCCGCTTTTCAGCAGCGCTTCGCCGTTGCTCAGCCACAGCGCCGTATCCACAACGTGCAGATAATCATCCAGAAGGGTGAAGCGCAGATCGTTTGGCCCAATGCTGTCGGTGCGGTGCTTATCCATCCGCAGCGAGGCAAGCGTCCCCGACTGCGCCTTCAGCTGCTGGTAAAGCGGTGCGAAGCGGCGGTTGAAGCCCACCATCAGCGTCAGTTTTTTGCGCGCCGCCAGCTCAATCAGCCGTTCGGCATCCTGAACATTTTCCGCCAGCGGCTTATCCACGCAGACGTGAACCCCCGCATTGAGCAGTTCGCTCACCACCTGATAGTGGGTTGCCGTTGAGGTATGCACAAAAACCGCATCACACTCGCGGGCCAGATCCTGCAGTGAAGCGGCATACGGAATGCGCCAGGTTTCGCAGATACGTTCTGCCTTTTCTCGGGTGGGTGACCATGCCCCTTGCAGGGTCCAGTCCGTCGCCGCACCTAACACAGGTAGCCAGGCTTTTTGCGCGATGCCGCCGAGCCCCACCACGCCTACGCGTAATTTTTTCACCGTCAGTCTCCCAGATGTGCCAGCAATGCGTCCAGACGCTGTTTTAGCCCGGCGACCTCTTCTTCCAGCGCCTCTACGCGCGCGGCAAGAGTGTCATTGCTTGCTGAGGATCCCGCGTCGCTCTCCACGGTTGCGACATCGACGTCGCCGCTGAACAGGTGCATATAGCGGCTTTCACGCTTGCCCGGCTCGCGCGCCAGACGCACCACGTATGGGCCGTCTTCGCGTGAGGCCAGCCCTTCCAGGGTCTGCTCGACCTCCTGCATATCGCTGAACTCATGCATGCGAGAAGCGCGCGTGCGCAGTTCTCCCGGCGTCTGCGCTCCGCGCAGCAACAGCGTAGTGATGACCGCCACTTCCGCACTGCTCAGCTTCAGGTCGCCAAATTCGGAGTTACAAAAGCGCTGTTCGTATTTGGTCACGCGGTTGCCGAAGCCGCTGACGGTGCGCAGATAGTGGCGTTTTACCAGCGCATCCAGCACGTCCTGAACCTCATGCTCGCTGAGGTTCATCACCGGCTCGCGGTTGGTCTTCTGGTTGCAGGCCATGGTTACGGCGTTAACGGAGAGCGGATACTGCTCCGGCGTGGTGACCTGTTTTTCGAGTAAGCACCCAATTACGCGCGCTTCGGTACCGTTTAGCTGATACTTCATCTTTTCTCCTTAACGACCTGCGGTCCAGTCCCGGGTGGTTAACGCCGTCAGAACGTGGTCGCGCCACTCTCCGTCTATCAGCAGATAGTCTTTGGCGTAACCCTCTTTCTCGAACCCTAAGCGCGCCAGCAAATTGCCGCTGCGCTGATTGTGCGGCATATAGTTCGCCATGATGCGATGGATATGCTGCGTGCGTTGCATATAGCGGATCGCCACCGTTAACGCCTCGTACATCAGCCCCTGCCCCTGCCATTTCTGGCCGATGGAGTAGCCAAGGTAGCAGGCGTGAAAAGACCCACGCACCACGTTTGAAAAATTGGCGATCCCGATAATCTCTTTCTCTTCAGGATCCAGCAGCGCGAAATAAAACGCGCTGCCCTGCTTGTGAAATTCCGTAATCATGCTGAGGCGCGCCTGCCAGCCGGAAGGGTAACAATGGCTCTCATCCCGAACGGGTTCCCAGGGTTTTAAAAACTGGCGATTCTCGGCGTAATAATCCGCCAGACGCCAGGCATCACGCTCATGCACCAGACGAACGACCAGCCGGTCCGTTGTCAGACGCACTTTTGGCACATTACTGCGATAGCCAAACATCGATACCACTCCTTCCCGTCACTTCTGCTTACCCATTAGCTTTACTATACCTGCGCCTTTGCCGTCTGTGAAAACAGTGACATACCATTTTCACCTCTTTTCACATTTTTCGATGAGAACTCTCTATCAAAGCACCCTTTTGATAAAAAAATATTGTCACCTCCGGGGGTGGGAAAAAACGCGGCAACACCGCAGAATGTTAGCGTGCTCACCTTCTTATTTTCCCTGGAGGGAAAATGTCCCGCGTATCACAGGCCAGGAGCCTGGGTAAATATTTCCTGCTCGTCGATAACATGCTGGTCGTGCTGGGCTTTTTTGTCGTGTTCCCTCTCATCTCGATTCGCTTCGTCGATCAAATGGGCTGGGCGGCATTAGTGGTCGGTATTGCGCTGGGGTTACGCCAGTTTGTCCAGCAGGGGCTGGGCGTCTTTGGCGGGGCCATTGCCGACCGCTTTGGCGCTAAACCAATGATCGTTACCGGCATGCTGCTGCGCGCGGCAGGCTTTGCCACGATGGCGGTCGCCCAGGAGCCCTGGCTGCTCTGGTTCTCCTGTTTCCTCTCCGGTATCGGGGGCACGCTGTTCGATCCGCCGCGCACCGCGCTGGTGGTGAAGCTTATTCGCCCTCAGCACCGCGGCCGTTTCTTCTCGATTCTGATGATGCAGGACAGTGCCGGGGCGGTTGTCGGCGCCCTGCTGGGAAGCTGGCTGCTGCAGTATGACTTCCGTCTGGTCTGCGCCGCCGGTGCGGTGCTCTTTATTCTGTGCGCGCTGTTTAATGGCCTGTTCCTGCCCGCCTGGAAACTGTCGACGGTCAAAGCGCCGGTCCGGGAAGGGCTTGGCCGCGTCCTGCGCGACAAACGTTTTGTCACCTATGTATTGACCCTGACGGGATATTACATGCTGGCCGTGCAGGTCATGCTGATGCTACCGATCATGGTTAACGACATTGCAGGCACGCCTGCAGCCGTTAAATGGATGTACGCCATCGAAGCCTGCCTGTCGTTAACGCTGCTCTATCCGATTGCCCGCTGGAGCGAGCGGCGTTTTCGTCTGGAGCATCGCCTGATGGCCGGGCTGTTCCTGATGACGCTGAGCATGATGCCGATCGGCCTGGTGAATTCTCTCCAGCAGCTGTTTACGCTGATTTGCACGTTCTATATAGGGTCGATCATCGCCGAGCCTGCCCGTGAAACGCTGAGCGCCTCGCTTGCGGATGCGCGTGCGCGCGGCAGCTATATGGGTTTCAGCCGGCTGGGGCTGGCGCTTGGCGGCGCATTAGGTTACGCCGGTGGCGGCTGGTTGTTTGATGCCGGCAAAGCGTTTAACCAGCCCGAACTTCCGTGGATGATGCTCGGCGCGGTGGGCTTTATGACGCTCCTTGCCCTGTGGTGGCAGTTCAGCCCGAAACGCAGCGCGAGCGGCATGCTCGAGCCAGGCGCGTAGCCTTTCCCTCGGGCGGGAGCTCCTCCCGCCCCACTTCTCAGTTTTTTCTGCTGGTTTCTGCCCATTCACGCTGACATACTGGCGCAACAGGACAGAAGCGCCGATTTTTCGTTGAGGAACACTATGAAGAAAATTGTCTTAGCCGCGGCATTAGTTGTCAGCGGTCTGCTGGTTGGCTGTAACCAGCTCACGCAATATACCGTCAGTGAACAGGAAATTAATCAGGCGCTGGAAAAACATAACAATTTCTCGAAAGACATTGGCGTACCGGGGCTGGCGGACGCCCATATCGTGCTCACAAACCTGACCAGCCAGATTGGACGTGAAGAGCCAAACAAAGTCACCCTGGCCGGTGATGCGGATCTCGATATGTCATCCCTCTTTGGCAATCAGAAGGCCAACATCAAGCTCAAGCTGAAGGCGCTCCCTGTTTTCAACAAAGAGAAAGGGGCAATTTTCCTGCAGGAGATGGAAGTCGTCGATGCGCAGGTGTCGCCGGACAAGATGGCGCCGGTTCTGCAAACCCTGATGCCCTATCTCAACCAGTCGCTGCGTAATTACTTTAACCAGCAGCCCGCGTACGTCTTAAGCGAAGACAAAAGCAAGGGTGAAGCTCTGGCGAAAAAATACGCAAAAGGCATAGAGGTGAAACCGGGAGAAATTATCATTCCTTTCACCGATTAACCTGAAGGGCGCTGCGGCGCCCTTTTTTTTACGGAAAAGTGTGCAAACGAAAACGTTTCCGCTTATGATTTGTGTCCGGCAAAAACAGCCATCCTTATGACTGATTCCTGACAAGCCGGAGCTTCCATGACTGCACAACCCCAGGTTCTTAAAATCCGCCGCCCTGACGACTGGCATATCCATCTGCGCGATGGCGATATGCTGAAAACCGTCGTGCCTTATACCAGCGAAATTTATGGCCGCGCGATTGTCATGCCTAACCTGGTTCCACCAGTCACCACCGTCGATGCCGCGAAGGCCTATCGCCAGCGCATCCTGGATGCCGTTCCTGCGGGACACGATTTTACCCCGTTGATGACCTGCTATCTTACCGACTCGCTGGACCCGAACGAAGTGGAGCGCGGGTTTAACGAAGGCGTATTTACGGCGGCGAAACTCTACCCGGCGAATGCCACCACCAACTCCAGCCACGGCGTCACCAGCATTGATGCCATCATGCCGGTTCTGGAACGCATGCAGAAACTGGGCATGCCGCTGCTGGTCCATGGTGAAGTCACGCATGCCGAGATTGACATCTTCGACCGTGAAGCCCGCTTTATCGAGACCGTAATGGAGCCTCTGCGCCAGCGCCTGCCCGCGCTTAAAGTGGTCTTTGAGCATATCACCACCAAAGACGCGGCAGAGTACGTGCGCGACGGCAACGATCTCATCGCCGCTACCATTACGCCACAGCACCTGATGTTTAACCGTAACCACATGCTGGTGGGTGGGGTGCGTCCTCACCTGTACTGTCTGCCGATTCTCAAGCGCAACATCCACCAGCAGGCGCTGCGCGAGCTGGTCGCCAGCGGATTCACCCGCGCGTTCCTTGGCACCGATTCCGCACCTCACGCCCGCCACCGCAAAGAGGCAAGCTGCGGCTGTGCAGGCTGCTTCAACGCCCCAACGGCACTGGCCAGCTACGCGACCGTCTTTGAAGAGATGAACGCGCTCGAACATTTTGAAGCCTTCTGCTCCCTTAACGGCCCGCGCTTCTACGGCCTGCCGGTCAACGACACTTTCATCGAACTGGAGCGTAAAGCGAGCCACGTTAAGGAGTCCATTGCGCTGACGGATGACACGCTGATCCCGTTCCTGGCGGGCGAAACCGTTAACTGGACGGTAAAACGTTAAAAAATCAATGCCCCTTGTTGTCAAACCGATAATATACCTGTATAAATAAACAGTATATTACACAGGGGGCATTTATGCGTATTGAAGTCACCATAGCCAAAACAACCGTTCTGCCTGCCGGCGCGCTTGATGCACTGGCAGGCGAATTATCCCGCCGTATTAACAACACCTTTCCCGACAACGCGGGTGCCGTAACGGTGCGTTACGCCGCGGCGAACAACCTCTCCGTCATTGGTGCTGCGAAAGAAGATAAAGATCGCATCAGCGAAATCCTGCAGGAAACGTGGGAAAGCGCAGACGACTGGTTTATCACAGATTAACACTGCTCCCTCATTGTGTTTTTTTGCCGGGTCGCCCCGGCTTTTTTTTGTCTAAAAATCCTGCAAGTTCAAATTAATTCGGCATCTTCTTTAAAAATCGTGAACGAGATGGTGTTTTATTGTTCGAACAATCCTAAAAAGCAGAAAAATGTGTTGCCACCTGTTTATTTTTCCCGTTGGAACCCTTATTACTTGGTATACTGAAGTTGCTTTCAGAAAAACATGCATTGAACCTCAAAGCCGTTGTCTTCTAACACGCATTAAGGGGGTTATAATGGAAAAGAATAGTGAAGTGATCCAGACCCATCCACTGGTTGGCTGGGATATCAGTACCGTAGATAGCTACGATGCGCTGATGCTGCGTTTGCACTACCAGACCCCGAATCAACTCAACCGTGAAGAAGCGGAAGTTGGACAGACGCTGTGGCTAACAACAGACGTCGCCCGTCAGTTTATTTCTATTTTAGAGGCAGGTATTGCAAAAATAGAATCTGGCGACTATCAGGAAAATGAGTATAAACGGCACTAAGCTTATGCCCACTTTTCTCTCTACAGGCACCCTCGCGGTGCCTTATTTATTTCTCCCTTGTCTAACCCCGCGTTGTTAATTACTCTGCTAACAAAACATCAGTTTACGAGATGCATATGAGATACGACTTAATCATTATTGGTAGCGGCTCCGTGGGTTCCGCTGCCGGTTATTACGCAACGCAGGCAGGTCTGAAGGTCCTGATGATCGATGCCCACCTCCCTCCTCATGCGGAGGGTAGCCATCATGGCGATACCCGCCTCATGCGTCATGCGTATGGAGAAGGCGAGCGCTATGTACCGCTGGTGCTTCGCGCCCAGACGCTGTGGGACGAGCTGGCGAAGCAGACCGAAGAGCGTATTTTTGAGCGTACCGGCGTCATCAACCTTGGCCCTGCCCATTCTGATTTTCTCGCCAGCGTCGAGCGCAGCGCAAAAGCCTATAATCTTGATGTCGAGAAGCTGGACGCGACGGGCATTACCGCGCGCTGGCCTGAAATTACCGTCCCGGATGATTACATCGGCCTCTTTGAAGCCCACTCTGGCGTGCTGCATTGTGAAACGGCGATCAAAACCTGGATCGATCTTGCCGCGAAAGCTGGCTGTGCGCAGCTGTTTAACTGCCCGGTAGAGGCTGTCACCCATGACGTGAATGGCGTCACGGTAACGACCCTTGACGGTGACTATTCAGCGTCCCGCCTGCTCGTCAGCGCAGGAACCTGGGTTACTCGCCTGCTGCCGGAACTGCCAATCCAGCCGGTACGTAAGGTCTTCTCCTGGTTCCAGTCGGATGGGCGCTACAGCGCGCAGAATAAATTCCCGGCCTTCACCGGCGAATTGCCGAATGGCGATCAGTTCTACGGTTTCCCTTCCGAGAAAGACGCGCTGAAAATCGGTAAACACAACGGGGGCCAGGTTATCTCCTCCCCTGAAGAGCGTAAACCCTTCGGTGCCTGGCCACAGGATGGTTCAGAAGCCTTCTCGTTTCTGCGCAATATTCTTCCAGGCGTTGGCGGCTTGCTGTATGGCGCGGCCTGTACCTACGACAACACGCCGGATGAAGACTTTATCATTGATACGCTGCCGGGGCATGACAACGTTCTGCTGATCACCGGGCTAAGCGGCCACGGCTTTAAATTTGCTTCCGTGCTAGGTGAAATCGCCGCGCAGTTTGCCCAGGGCATCACGCCGCAGTTTGATCTGACGCCCTTCTCCCTCTCGCGTTTTAACGGATAATCCGCCACGGGCTCCGGAGGTACCGGAGCCCATTTCACTCACACTGCATTACGGGTCATTATGCGCAGGATCGTTAGCTTTCTGATGAATAATATTCGCGAGCATTTTATGCTCTATATCTTACTGTGGGCGCTGCTGGCCATTATTGATTTTGTTTACATTGTATTTTACTGAAAGCCCCGATTGACAATAATTGACATTTATTTAGCTTTACTGAAACTCTCAATTCCATCTTGCACGAAGACATTGAATTACCTTTATCAATCCTGTTCAAAAGCGCTGAAATAAATAAAATAAAAATCAATAGACAATTTTTTCAGTTGCAATATCACATCTTCCCGTTCATTTTTACCCTTCGGTTAATTTGAAAATGGACATTCTGATGCAACTGCGTAACTCCTCCCGGCGCTACGGAATAATATCCATAGGTTTGCACTGGATATTTGCTCTTGCCGTCTACGGTATGTTTGGCCTTGGCCTCTGGATGGTCACGCTCAGCTATTATGACGGCTGGTATCACCAGGCACCGGAGTTACATAAAAGCATTGGCGTTCTCCTGATGTTGGGGCTGGTCTTCCGCGTGATCTGGCGACATGTTTCCCCGCCGCCCGCCGCGCCAAAGACCCACAGCAAATTTACCCGCGTCAGTGCAGTCGCCGCGCATATTGCCCTCTATGCACTGCTGTTTGGCATCCTGATTAGCGGCTATCTCATTTCGACGGCTGACGGTAAGCCGATTAACGTCTTTGGCCTGTTCGAGGTTCCGGCAACATTTAGCGATGCCGGGGCGCAGGCCGACACGGCGGGGGTCATTCACCTCTGGCTTGCCTGGAGCGTGGTGATCCTGTCCGTGCTGCACGGGCTTGCCGCCCTCAAACACCATTTTATTGATAAAGACGATACGCTAAAGCGCATGCTTGGCCGCTCGTCAGTTGACTCTGGAGCATAAAATGAAAAAACACCTGCTGGGTATCGCCCTGGGTTCTCTGTTATTCACCGCCGGTTCCGCCGTGGCGGCTGATTATAAAATTGATAAAGAAGGTCAGCACGCTTTCGTCAATTTCCGTATTCAGCACCTGGGATACAGCTGGCTGTACGGCACCTTTAAGGATTTTGACGGCTCGTTCACCTTTGACGAAAAAAATCCCGCGGCCGATAAAGTCAATGTGACGATTAATACGAACAGCGTCGACAACGAACCACGCAGAGCGCGATAAACACCTGCGCAGTGGGGAGTTCCTCAACGTCGCGAAATTCCCGCAGGCGACCTTCACTTCAACTGAGGTGAAGAAAGACGGTGATAAGCTAAATATTACCGGCAATCTGACGCTTAATGGCGTAACCAAACCGGTCACGCTTGATGCTAAATTACTGGGTCAGGGTGACGATCCGTGGGGCGGTAAACGCGCAGGTTTTGAAGCGGTGGGTAAAATTCACCTGAAAGATTTTAATATCACAACGGATTTAGGCCCGGCGTCTCAGGACGTTGAGCTGATTATATCCGTTGAAGGTATACAGCAGAAATCATAATAGATTCGCCCGGCAGGCTTTCGCCGTGCCGGGCGTTATTATCATTCCGGATCAGGGATACCCAGTTTGGTGTTCAGACGGCCGCGTGATTTATTAAAAATCTTGTTGCCGTTTTCACGTCCTGCGCGACGGCGACGCTGCTCTTCTTCCGGCAGGATGCTCTCTTCGCTGCACAGTTCGCTACAGCAGCCGTTAAACTTCTCGGCACAGGCCGGGCACTGAATAAATAGCAGATGACACCCGTCGTTTTTGCAGTTGGTGTGGGTATCACACGGTGCGCCGCACTGGTGGCACTGGGCAATAACGTCTTCCGAGATACGCTCACCCATACGCTCGTCAAAAACAAAGTTTTTCCCGATAAAGCGCACCGGTAAACCCTGCTCGCGGGCACGGCGGGCGTACTCGATAATGCCGCCTTCAATATGCCAGACCTTATTAAAGCCGTTGTGCTTCATCCACGCGCTGGCTTTCTCACAGCGGATACCGCCGGTGCAGTACATAACGATCTTTTTATCTTTATGTTCCTGCATCATCTCAACCGCTTTGGGCAGCTGCTCGCGGAAGGTGTCGGCCGGGATTTCCATCGCATTCTCGAAATGCCCCACTTCGTACTCATAGTGGTTACGCATATCAATGAACACGGCATCCGGATCGTCCAGCATCGCATTCACTTCCGCAGCCTTGAGATATTCACCGACATCCGCCGCGTTAAACTCGGGATCGTCGATACCGTCCGCCACGATGCGTTCACGCACCTTCATGCGCAGCACCCAGAAGGATTTCCCGTCATCATCCAGGGCAATGTTCAGGCGCAAGCCGTTAAGGGCAGGGTCAAATTGATAAAGTACGTCACGGAAGGCGCTGACTTTACTTTCCGGTACGCTAATCTGCGCGTTGATGCCTTCACGGGCAAGGTAGACGCGTCCGAAGACGTTCAGCGCCGTGAACGCCTGATAAAGCGCATCGCGGGTCGCCTGCGGATCGTCGATCGTGAAGTATTTATAGAAAGAGATGGTTGTGCGCGGTTCGGTTTCAGCCAACATACGCGCTTTCAACATCTCATTCGACACGCGGTTGTGTAACACTGGCATGGTGTACAGTCCTGGAATCGTTAGAGAGAATGAAAAATCGGTCGGCATCATATAGCAAACAAAACCAATTTACATCCCCACAATTTACGCTACATTTCACACACCCTGATTAATCAGGCTTAACAATTGCTGTATTCGTGTACGCTTCGAAAGCAGATATTTTGGCTATGTCTCAAAAAATGAGACACTAGCAAAACAGGACGTTTGAACACAGGAAAGACATGACCCAGTTACCAAAATTTACTGCCGCCCTTTTGCATCCCCGCTATTGGTTGACCTGGCTTGGCATCGGCTTTTTATGGCTTCTGGTACAGCTTCCCTACCCTGTTATTTTTCGGTTGGGTAAATTTCTGGGCCGTTTCGCACAGCTGTTTATGAAGCGTCGCGCCAGAATCGCGTACCGCAATCTTGAGCTGTGTTTTCCGCAGATGAGCGAGTCAGAGCGTCACGATATGGTCGCGAAGAATTTCGAATCCGTCGGGATGGGGCTCATGGAGACCGGCATGGCGTGGTTCTGGCCGGACAAACGCATGGCCCGCTGGAGCGAGGTAACGGGAACCGGCATGGAGCCTGTGCATACGCTTCAGGCCAACCAGACGGGCGTTTTGCTGATCGGCGTCCATTTCCTGACGCTGGAAATCGGGGCACGCATGTTCGGCATGCAGGCGCCGGGCATTGGCGTTTATCGTCCTAACGATAACCCGGTCATTGATTTAATCCAGACCAACGGCCGCATGCGTTCCAACAAAAGCATGATCGACCGTAAAGATCTGAAGGGGATGATCCGCGCGCTGAAATCCGGTGAAGTGGTCTGGTACGCCCCCGACCACGACTATGGCCCACAGGCCAGCGTATTTGTTCCCTTCTTCGCCGTTGAAGAGGCCGCCACAACGACCGGTACCTGGATGCTGGCGCGGATGTCTAAAGCCGCCATCGTGCCTTTCGTCCCTCGCCGTAAGCAGGATGGTTCAGGCTACGAGCTAATGATGCTGGAACCGGAGCTTGCGCCACCGCTTGACGATGCGGAAACCACCGCGCGCTGGATGAACAGCGTTGTGGAGAAGTGCATCATGCTGGCGCCCGAGCAGTATATGTGGCTGCACCGCCGTTTTAAAACGCGGCCACAAGGCACGCCGTCACGCTATTAATCCTCATGCGGTCCTCAGGGCCGCATGCCGTTTTAGCTTTAAAAGCTCCTCGTCATTGCGGCAATCATAACCCAGGCGCATAATTAGCAGGCTTATTACTTTATGCTTCAGGTGCTCTGCACCTCATTATGCGGATAGTTATGTCACCCTCAGACGCCCCCATAAACTGGAAGCGTAACCTCACGGTTGCGTGGCTTGGCTGTTTTCTTACCGGCGCTGCGTTTAGCCTGGTCATGCCCTTCCTACCGCTCTACGTCGAACAGCTTGGCGTGACGGGCCACAGCGCGCTCAATATGTGGTCCGGTCTGGTATTCAGCATCACGTTTCTCTTTTCCGCGATGGCCTCGCCCTTCTGGGGCGGCCTTGCCGACCGCAAGGGACGTAAAATCATGCTGCTGCGTTCGGCGCTGGGGATGGCCATTATCATGGCGCTGATGGGCGTGGCGCAGAACGTCTGGCAGTTTCTGATCCTGCGCGCGCTGCTGGGCCTGCTGGGGGGATTCATTCCCAACGCGAATGCGCTGATTGCCACGCAAATTCCCCGCCATAAGAGCGGCTGGGCGCTCGGGACGCTCTCTACCGGCGGCGTGAGCGGTGCTCTGCTGGGACCGCTGGCCGGGGGATTACTGGCGGATAACTACGGCCTACGCCCGGTGTTCTTTATCACCGCCAGCGTGTTGTTCCTGTGCTTTATCGTCACCCTGGTCTGTATCCGGGAAAACTTCACGCCTGTCGCCAAAAAAGAGATGCTCCACGCCAGGGAGGTGCTGACCTCGCTCAAAAATCCCAGACTGGTGCTGAGCCTGTTCGTGACGACAATGATTATCCAGGTGGCTACCGGGTCGATTGCCCCTATTCTGACGCTGTACGTTCGCGACCTGGCAGGTAACGTCAGCAGTATTGCGTTCATCAGCGGGCTGATTGCCTCCGTACCCGGCGTGGCGGCGCTGTTGAGCGCCCCGAGACTGGGAAAACTGGGGGACCGCGTTGGTCCGGAGAAAATCCTGATCTGCGCGCTGGCAATCTCCGTCCTGCTGCTTATCCCCATGTCGATGGTGCAGTCTCCGTGGCAGCTGGGCTTACTTCGCTTTTTGCTGGGTGCCGCCGACGGCGCGTTGCTGCCCGCCGTACAGACTCTGCTGGTCTACAACTCCACGAACCAGATTGCCGGGCGTATTTTCAGCTATAACCAGTCATTCCGCGATATCGGTAACGTCACCGGACCGCTGCTCGGGGCCGGGATCTCCGCCAGCTTCGGTTTTCGCGCCGTCTTTATCGTGACGGCGGGCGTCGTGTTGTTCAATGCCATTTATTCATGGTTCAGTTTATCCCGCGCGCTGCGGCCCGTGACGGAATAAGACGAACGCCTGACAGCTTATTTTCGCATTCATACTTGCAGAATCTTATATTCAGCTATTCTTTCCCTGAAACCTTCTGGAAAACAGGGAGACACCAATGACCATGTACGCCACGCTGGAAGAAGCTATTGATGCCGCTCGTGAAGAGTTCCTCGCCGACAACCCCGGCGTTGAAGAAGAAGATGCTGACGTGCAACAGCTTAATATCCAAAAATACGTTCTGCAGGATGGGGATATTATGTGGCAGGCCGAATTCTTTGCCGATGAAGGTGAAGAAGGGGAATGTTTGCCGATATTAAGTGGTGAAGGTGCGCAGGCCGTCTTTGATGGCGACTATGACGAAATCGAACTTCGGCAGGAATGGCTGGAAGAGAACACCCTGCACGAGTGGGATGAGGGTGAGTTTCAGCTCGAGCCGCCGCTGGATACGGAAGAAGGTCAAACCGCAGCCGACGAATGGGACGAGCGTTAATTTACGCTATTCGTAAGGGCCGTGGCTGGCATCGATCGGCAGCAACAGCGTGTCGAAAATCAGCGAAAACGGCAGATCGAGCACGGTCAGGTAGCGCCACGCGGAATCACGAAGATCCCATTTCACGCCCGGGTAATACTGATTTCCGTGGCCTTGCCCTGGAATGGTGCGACTGATGATACTGCCGCAGCCGCTGAGCAGGCATGCCATCATGATGATGATGATGATTCTCATCTCTAACCTCTAAAAAAATACCGGCCTCACAGCCGGTATTTTGTTTATTACGGAGAAGGCTTACTTCGACTTCAGCGCAAGCGGATTCAGCTTCACGTCCTTATAGTAGTTCACCCACGAAGAGTATTTCTCCGGAGCGGACCACACGCGGTAGTGAAGACGCGCCATTGTCACCGGGTCGCTCAACAGCACCAGACGACGGTCGCGGTTGAGTTTTTCTGGTGTCTCGTTAAGCGCCTGCTCAACGTGACGATCGCGGGCAATCTCCAGCACCTGGCTGGCGCGGTGACGCGCGGTCGCCATTGCCGTCGCCAGGGCGTTGAATGACGGGTTAAACACGGCGTGCATGAAGCCGTCATCCAGCGAGCGACTGCGGTTCTGTTCCAGGTAACGATCGGTATCCACCAGCACCTGCGGCGGGGAATACTCTTCCGGGATCAGGAACAGTTTCCAGCGTTTAGTACGCAGCCCCACCGTTGAACGGCTGGAAATCACGGACACAAACGGCGACAGGATCAGCGAGAAGACAATCGGCGCCAGCCAGAACAGGAAGCGCAGATCCAGCCACGCCATCCCGGCCGCCCATACCAGACCCAGCAGCAGCTGAGAACCGTGGCGCATAAAGGCTTCACCCCACGGCGTGGAGTCGTCATCACGCTGCGGTGAGTTCCAGACCACTTCCCAGCCCAGGAACGCACTGACCACAAACACGGTGTGGAACAGCATACGTACCGGCGCCAGCAGGACGGAGAACAGCACTTCCAGCAGCAGTGAAAGGGTCACGCGGAAGAAACCGCCGTACTCTTTCGAGCCTTTGCACCAGATCAGGATGATGCTGAGCAGCTTAGGCAGGAACAGCAGCACCATGGTGGAGGCAAACAGCGCAATCGCCAGCTCCGGACGCCACTGCGGCCACACCGGGAACAGCTGGCGCGGTTGCAGGAAGTATTGCGGCTCCGTCAGGGCATGGACGACCTGCAGCGCAGTGGAGAGCGCGAGGAACATAAACCACAGCGGCGCGGAAAGATAAGACATCACGCCCGTCAGGAACACCGCGCGGTGTACCGGGTGCATCCCTTTAACAAGGAACAGGCGGAAGTTCATCAGGTTACCGTGACACCAGCGGCGGTCACGCTTGAGCTCGTCCAGCAGGTTCGGCGGCAGCTCTTCGTACGATCCCGGCAGGTCGTAGGCAATCCAGACGCCCCAGCCAGCACGACGCATCAGCGCCGCTTCCACGAAGTCATGCGACAGGATAGAACCGGCAAACGACCCCTCACCCGGCAGCGGCGCCAGCGCACAGTGTTCGATGAACGGCTTCACGCGAATAATGGCGTTGTGGCCCCAGTAGTGCGACTCACCCAGCTGCCAGAAGTGCAGACCCGCCGTAAACAGCGGCCCGTAAACACGGGTGGCGAACTGCTGGCAGCGCGCATACAGCGTATCCATACCGGACGCTTTCGGCGAAGACTGAATGATACCCGCGTTAGGGTTGGCTTCCATCAGACGCACCAGACCGCTCAGGCAGTCGCCGCTCATGACGGAGTCAGCGTCCAGCACCACCATGTAGCTGTACTGGTTACCCCAGCGACGGCAGAAGTCATCGATGTTACCGCTTTTACGCTTCACGCGACGACGGCGGCGGCGGTAGAAGATCTGGCCTTCGCCCTGCACTTCTGCAATCAGCTCCATCCACGCTTTTTGTTCCGCCACGCAGATATCCGGGTTGTAGCTGTCGCTCAGGATGTAAACGTCGAAATGCTCCGCGTTGCCGGTCGCCTTCACGGACTCCCAGGTCGCACGCAGGCCCGCAAATACGCGGTCAACGTCTTCGTTACAGATAGGCATAATCAGCGCGGTACGGTGCTCAGGATTGAGGGGTTCATCCCCGACCGTTGACGCTGAAATGCTGTATTTGTCACGCCCCATGAGCAATTGCAGGAAGCCCATCAGCGCAGTCCAGAAACCGGCCGAGACCCAGCAGAAGAGGACCGCGAACAGCAGGAGAATGCCGCTCTGCAGGATATACGGCAGCAGCTGCATGAAGGAGACCCAGAGATCCTGACCCATCATGTCCGTCGGATTGATAAACGCCCAGCCCTGGTAAGGCAGGATAGTTTTCATGTACCAGGTCGCGACGACGGTCTGCGCCAGCGTCAGAAGCAGCAGGATATAGCGACGGATTGTCCCCACGGTACGCCATTTCTGTTCGGACGCCTGCTCTTCTTTCGTCAGGCGTGACAGATAGCGCGGCGTCACATCACGCCCGCGCAGGCGATCCCAGAAGCGGCCCACCGGGTTGGTGCGCCATGGATCGGGGAACATAGAGGAACGCGTAGCCTTCGGCATCGCCTGAAGCTGAGCGCGTCCTTCATCGTCTTTAATCAACTGCCCTTCCGCCAGCGAGTCCGGCCAGGCCTGCTCCAGACGTGCCTTGACTGACCCGAGCGGCGTATCATCATCACGGGAAAACGTATGATGTTCACCATCCAGCGCGGTGTGAACCGCGCGGATGTCGCTCTTTGGCAGTGCCGCTTTTTCGATATCCGTTAGCGGCATGGCATCAATATATTCAGATGTATTATTCATTAGCAGGTAGCTGATAGCTCCAGGTTTCACTCAGCGGCTGATCGTTACTGACCAGCGCAGCACGCATTTCAGTGGTCTGTTTCGGATCTTTCACTTTCACGCGCAGGGTCAGACGCCAGCCTTTGGTTACCGGGTTGTAACGCACGGTATTCTCAACGATTTCACCGTTATCACCGATGCTGGCCTGAGCGGCAACGGCGGTATCCGGCGACAGTTTCTTCATATCCTGGCCTGTGAAGTCCACGACAAACGCCACGGTACCGTCAGGCTGACGGATAAGATTAGACTGCTTCACATCACCCGTTGAGCGGCGAGTCTGCATCACATACGCGTTATCCGGTGCATGCAGCTTATCTTCGTCGCGGCTGAAGGTAATGGTGTACTTGAAGTTCATCTCTTTACCGGCTTCCGGCAGCTGATCCGGCGTCCAGTAAGCGACTATGTTATCGTTGGTTTCGTCGTTGGTTGGAATTTCTACCAGCTCGACCTTGCCTTTACCCCAGTCACCGTTTGGCGTGACCCAGGCGCTTGGACGCTGGTCATAGCGATCGTCCAAATCTTCAAAGCGGGAGAACTGACGTCCACGCTGCAGCAGGCCAAAGCCTTGCGGGTTTTCCATTGCAAAGCTGCTTACTGCCAGATGTTTCGGGTTATTCAGCGGACGCCAGATCCACTCACCGTTGCCGGCATGAATAGACAGACCGTTGGAGTCGTGCAGTTCCGGACGGAAATTGGTTGCCGGTGACGGCTGGTTCGGCCCAAACAGGAACATACTGGTCAACGGCGCAACGCCCAGCTTGCCCACTTTATCACGCAGGTAAACCTTGGACTGCACGTCAACCACCGTGTCACGACCCGGCATAATCACAAAGCGATAGGCACCGGTTGCACGCGGGGAATCCAGCAGCGCATAAATGGTCAGACGCTTATCCGTTGGTTTTGGACGTTCAATCCAGAACTCACGGAAACGTGGGAACTCTTCACCTGATGGCAGCGCGGTATCAATTGCCAGACCACGCGCAGAAAGCCCGTACACCTGCCCCGCGCCGATAACGCGGAAATAGCTGGCTCCAAGCATGCTGACGATTTCGTCGTTTTTATCTTTGCTGTTGATCGGGTAAAGCACCTTAAAGCCTGCGAAGCCCAGGTCTTTCACCGTATCTTTGTCGTGTTGCACATTGCCAAAATTGAAGTAATCCGGGCTGTACTTGATCTTACGTACCGCGGTTGCCGTCACTTCATTGATGGCAACAGGCGTGTCGAAATACATACCCTGATGATAAAATTCAAGCTTGAACGGGGTTTTAATATTGCTCCAGTACGCTTTGTCGTGATTGAACTGGATCTGCTGATAGTCCGCATACTTCATATCGCGGAAAACGGAGGGCAAGTTACTTTTCGGCGCTTCGTAGCTCTTGCCTGCCATCGATTTTGCCTGTTTTGCGACATCGTCGATGTTAAAGGCCAGTGCCGATGAGGTATACAGTGATAACACCACTGCAGCACCCAACCAACGCATTTTCATCATCTGTGGTTTATGTTTCATAATAAGTAAGCACTTCCCCCTTTGTGTGCTTATATCGATCCGATCCATTTTAATGGAAACTCAGGCAATCCGACAACATTATCACTGCTTTGTTCAGCTGCTGGCTCATGGAATAAGCAAATGAAAGAACCCGCTATTCACTTTGCGTGCTTATCCTGGAGACAGGGTGTCGGTCTTGGTGTAGGGTTGGCTTCGAATGTAACCATTATGAGTCTTAGGGATAAGACGAAAAGTCTGAGAATGCACAACGTTATATGAGCACAACACTAACAGAACGTGAATATTTCCTCGACTCGATCAGGGCCTGGCTGATGCTATTGGGGATCCCCTTTCACATTTCATTGATTTACTCCAGCCACACCTGGCATGTGAATAGCCAGATGCCCTCCTGGTGGCTGACGCTGTTTAATGACTTTATTCACGCCTTCCGTATGCAGGTGTTCTTCGTCATATCCGGCTATTTTTCTTACATGTTATTTCTGCGATATCCGCTCAAGCGCTGGTGGAAAGTGCGCGTAGAGCGCGTGGGGATCCCCATGCTGACCGCCATTCCCCTGCTGACGCTGCCTCAGTTCATTATGTTGCAGTACGTGAAGGGCAAAGCGGAGAACTGGCCGAATCTGTCGCTGTATGAAAAGTACAATACGCTGGTCTGGGAGCTGGTGTCTCACCTGTGGTTCCTGCTGGTCCTGGTGGTGCTCACAACGGTGAGCCTGTTGATTTTCAGCCGACTGCGCCATCATCTGAGTACAAAAGCCGACACCTTCTTCGCCAACGTTACGATGGGCAAACTGTCAGTGCTCTTCTTGCTGTTGGGGATTGCCTATGCCGCCGTGCGACGGACGCTGCTCATCGTCTATCCGCCGATTTTGAGCGACGGGTTATTTAATTTTGTAGTGATGCAGTCCCTGTTCTACATTCCGTTCTTTTTAATCGGCGCGCTGGCTTTTATTCATCCGAAGCTTAAATCGCTGTTTGTCACCCCGTCACCGTGGTGCGCTCTGGGGGCAAGCCTCGCGTTCGCGGCCTATCTGCTGAATCAGCGCTACGGCAGCGGCGACGCCTGGATGTATGAAACGGAAAGCGTGATCACTATGCTGCTGGGCCTGTGGATGGTGAACGTCGTATTCGCGCTGGGCCACCGCTTGCTGAACTTTAAGTCGAGCCGCGTGACCTACTTCGTTAATGCGTCACTGTTTATCTATCTGGTGCATCATCCGTTGACGCTTTTCTTCGGGGCTTACATCACACCGCACATCGCTTCCAACACGCTGGGCTTCTTTACCGGGCTGGTGTTTGTTGTAGGGGTGGCAATCGTACTCTACGAAATCCATCTGCGGATCCCGCTCCTGCGCTTCCTCTTTTCAGGAAAACCACAGGCAAAAGCCTCATAAATCACGCGGCGCACCCGATGCGCCGCGTTTACTTCAGCTCTCCAGCTCTTGTCTGCGCTGGGTAAGAAGCCGCTGATAAAGATGCGTGGTGTCGTCGTCGAAACAGACAAAAATCACCTTCTCTGGCAGCGGTTTTAACGACAAATAGCGGTAAACCGTTTCTACGGCGATCGTTGCGGCAGCGGCCTTAGGGTAACCATACACGCCGGTGCTGATGGCTGGAAACGCCATCGTTTTATAACCGTTGTCGGCGGCCAGTCGCAAACAGTTCCGGTAAGCCTCTTCCAGAATACTCGCTTCGTGCTGATCCCCGCCATGCCATACAGGCCCTACGGCGTGAATTACCGCTCTCGCAGGCAGATTGCCCGCCAGCGTAATCACCGCGTGACCGGGAGGACATTCGCCCTGCTGTTGGCGCACGGTTTTACAGGCTTCCAGCAGCTGCGGTCCGGCAGCCCGATGGATAGCCCCATCCACGCCGCCTCCCCCCATCAGGGATGGATTGGCCGCATTGACGATGACGTCGACGTGCACTGTCGTAATATCGCCATGAATAATTTCAATTTGCGGTTTCATAAAGCCCCTCTGCAACCCGCCATTTTCTTAAGTGTATCGCAGAGGAGACCGGGAGAAAAAACTATCAGAAAAAATCCTCTTTCACCGCAGGGCGCGAGAACGCGCACTAGCGATACTGGATTTCGACAACCGCGAGCGTTTTTTCAGGATTAAGGTATTTCATATTGAGCGTTGCCAGGTTTGAATCGCTCACTTTCCCGTTAAGCGCCTCTTTATAGCTGATCATACGCGTTTGCATACGGTTATTATTTGGACATGACATTGCAATCTGTTGCTTCTGGGGGGCGACTTCACAGGGGTCGGCAACAATGGCACCGCGAAAATGAATGACGCCACCGTCAACAACCGTGGCCGAATAAGCCGGGATACTCAAAGCTGAAACGACCAGACCCAGACCTGCCACGAGTCGAGCAAAATAGTTGTTCATTATAGGTACTCCTCAATGAAAATCGTCCATGAGGGGTAAACGCGCTTCATTTATTATGACAAACGAAGTTTCACGTTACGGAACATAACGACCTGGTCCGTGATATCAGCATAGCTCAACGGCGAAGACCCGTCATATTCGCAATACATTGATTTCATGAATATTTAGATCGAACTTCCCGCTGGCGACCACTGTTTTGATAAATGAAGCGATTTTCCATCTGAAACGGTGACAACGATTTTTACCGTGTCTCCCGCGCTTATATTTAAACTCAGGCGCATCAAATCAATCGTCTGATTAGCGGGTATAAAAAGTGTGTTTTGCTGCCTGGACGAACTTTGTCCCCCTTGCCCTTCTCGCAGAGAAACAATCTGAACCTGACAATCACACGGCTGCGCCAGAGTGACCTGCGGGATAATGGTGGTCATATTTTCCTGCTGCGACGTTTTGAAGGTTATCTGGCTGGAAAGCGCGGCGAGTAGAATTAAGGTATTCATGATGAACTCCCGAAAAAAAACAGGGCATCAGCCCTGTTTTTTTGTAGCACAGATTTCAGTATCAGTACTGATGAGCTGTCGCGTGGTTACCAAAGCCGATTTGGGTAACGTTGACAGTAGAGTTAGACGCAGTCTGGTCTACGAGGGCACCGTTAAAGCCGCCGGACTGACTAACGTTCATAACAGATTTTTTACTGTTCCACTGATCAAGTGTTGCACTGTTGCCAAAACCTTTCTGGGTCAGGTTGATTTTACTGTCATCGGAACCCTGACCTACGTCAGCACCGTTAAAGCCACCGGTCTGGCTAATATTCAGAACGGAATTTCTGGCGTCAGTCTGCAGTGCAACCGCGGAGTTACCGCCACCGTTCTGGTAAATATTCAGCGTTGAATTTGGGCCACTGTATCCACCGTGACCATGGCCATGACCCCATCCACCCTGATTGATAGAACCCGCCATAGCACTACCAGAAACTACGATTGCTGCAAGTGCTGCCACTTTGATAAATTTCATGGTAAACCCCCATCGGATTGATTAAAGTCGTCGCGAAAGCGCTAATGTTGAATAACGTTAATCGCCATTTGCGACTGTTTCTGCACTACAACTGCGGTTTTCTGCGTACCGTACTGCGTAATATTTGCTCTATTACCCGACCCTTTCTGGATAATTTTCGCGCTATTACCGTATCCATCTTGCGTAATACCTGCATCATTCCCGTTACCGCTTTGATCGACCCAGGCTAAATTGTAACTCCCTGATTGATCAACTCTCGCTCTGTTACCCGCCCCATCCTGAGATACAATGGCTAAGAGTCTTGAACCGTCCTGGCTAACCTCAGCGTTATTGAAAACGCCCCGCTGACCAATAATGGCTGCCTGATTGAGTGATGAAAGACTTAATTCGTTAACCGCAAAGTTATATTCAGCATTTGCCAAATCTGAATTCGCTGCGGTCACAAATCCAGGCGCACCCAGTAATGTAAACATCATAATTAACGATGTGTTTTTCATGTTGTCACCCTGGACCTGGCTATTTAATCACGCCATAAACCTTTACCAATGCTACTTGTTAAAACGACTCGTATTGTGTTAACGCGTCGTTACGGTGAAGAGTATGTCCGCTGAAACATTTTAAATATCTCACCCGCGCGACTTATTTTTATTTATCGGCTCATCACAAAGTCGTAATTTACATCAAAAATCACTTTAATTAGGTCAGCTTATATTTTTTATTAAGCAGGTCTTGCGATCGGGTTGTACAACGGGATGAAGGCTGTCCAGGCGTCATCCCGCGTTGTTTAAACGTAACGGCTGGAGATCATTTTTCTCAGTGCGTGACACGACGCCTGTTTTCTTAAGCCAGGCAGCAGCCCATTCACTGGCTTAGAAATAATCTGAAACTCATACTTAATTAGTGCGACGTAAAAATAACAAATAAGATTAAAAATCAATTACATAAAAATATTTGTATGATTTTTAAAATCTGTGCACGTCTATTTATATGTACAACTTTTTCATCAATTATTACCATTAACAATAAGCATTTTTCACAAATTAATATTGATTTTTACATTCTGTTACACGTTTAACACTTGCTTTAAACTTCGTAAAAGCTAGATTGAAATTAGATGTAAGAAATTGGTTTTATATTTTCCTCCCTGTGGGGGTTATGGTCTGATTCTACACACAGCAGTGCAACATCTGTCAGTACTTCTGGTGTCCTCTTATAAACAGGAGGACAGCTGCCAGGTGCCTAAAAAAAGTGGGGTTTCATCATGTATAATGAAGTCCATAGTTTACATGGTCATACATTACTGTTGATCACAAAACCTTCTTTGCAAGCGACAGCTTTATTACAACATTTAAAGCAATCTTTATCACTGAACGGGAAATTGCATAATATTCAACGTTCTTTTGATGATATTGCACCTGGCAGCATCATTCTTTTCGATATGATGGAAGCTGATAAAAAGCTTATCCATTACTGGCAAGATATTTTAAGCAGGAAAAACAATAATATCCGCGTGCTATTGTTGAATACGCCTGATGAATATCCTTTCAGAGATATTGAAAGCTGGCCGCATATCAATGGCGTATTCTACGTCACGGAAGAAGAAGACCGGGTAGTAGAGGGCCTGCAAGGTATATTGCGCGGAGAGTGTTATTTTTCGCAAAAGCTTGCCAGCTATCTCATCACGCACTCCGGAAATTATCGCTATAACAGTTCAGAGTCCGCACTGCTCACGCACCGTGAGAAAGAGATCCTGAACAAGTTACGTATTGGTGCTTCAAATATTGAAATCGCCCGTTCGTTATTTATCAGCGAAAATACGGTAAAGACGCACCTTTATAATCTTTTCAAGAAGATAGCTGTGAAAAACCGAACTCAGGCTGTTTCGTGGGCAAACGATAACCTCAGGCGTTAATCACATGAAGCGCACGTTGAGTTGGATCGCCGCAGCGAGTTTCCTGCTCGCTGCCGGGAATCTGAAGGCCGTCGAGGTCGAAGTTCCCGGATTGTTAACAGACCACACTGTCTCATCGGTCGGGCACAGTTTTTACCGAGCCTTTAGTGATAAATGGGACAGTACTTATACCGGAAATATAACAATCAACGAGCGGCCCAGTGCACGATGGGGAAGTTGGATAACAATAACGGCTAATCAGTACGTTATTTATCAAACGTTTTTATTCCCCACAAAAATAGACTTCGATAAAAACGTAGCCTTAGCACTGGCACAATCAGAAGACGCTATTAATCGCCTGCAAATAGATAAAGCCCTATTAAGCACCAGCGATTTAGCAAAAGACGAGTTCTAGCGAACCGATATGCGGAGGCTGTCATGCGTATTGCATATGCAGTTGTTTCGATAATGCTGATAACACCCATAAGCTGGGCCGGAAACATGACGTTTCAGTTCCGTAACCCTAACTTTGGCGGTAACCCTAACAATGGCGCGTTCCTGCTGAATGAAGCTCAGGCGCAAAACTCCTATAAGGATCCCAGCTTAAAGGATTTTAGCGTTGATACCCCGTCCGCACTGGACAACTTCACTCAGGCTATTCAGTCGCAGATTTTAGGTGGGTTACTGACCAACATTAATACCGGTAAACCCGGCCGGATGGTGACCAACGACTTTATCGTTGATATCGCCAATACCGACGGACAGCTTCAGTTGAACGTGACCGATCGTAAAACCGGAAGAATCTCTACCATTCAGGTTTCCGGTCTACAAAGTAATTCAACTGACTTTTAAACAATAGCTAAATAAGGACAACGATCATGCAGCGCTTCCTGATATTTGTTGCAGTGTGCTTATTGAGCGGTTGTTTAACTGCTCCACCTAAAGAAGCTGCAAAACCTACATTAATGCCTCGGGCCCAGAGTTATCGTGATTTAACGCATTTACCTTCACCTACGGGGAAAATATTTGTCTCCGTATACAACATTCAGGATGAAACCGGGCAATTTAAACCTTACCCGGCAAGTAACTTCTCCACGGCCGTGCCGCAAAGTGCCACCGCCATGCTGGTTACCGCGCTCAAGGATTCGCACTGGTTTATTCCTCTGGAACGCCAGGGGCTCCAGAACCTGTTGAATGAACGAAAAATCATTCGTGCCGCCCAGGAAAATGGCACCGTCGCGGACAATAACCGCATGCCTCTGCAATCTCTGGCGGCAGCGAACGTGATGATTGAAGGATCGATTATTGGCTACGAAAGTAACGTTAAATCGGGTGGTGCGGGAGCACGTTACTTCGGTATCGGTGCCGATACCCAGTATCAGCTTGACCAAATCGCCGTTAACCTGCGTGTGGTTAACGTCAGTACAGGCGAAGTGCTCTCTTCGGTGAACACCAGCAAAACCATTCTGTCTTATGAAGTTCAGGCTGGGGTATTCCGCTTCATCGATTACCAGCGTTTGCTGGAGGGTGAAATTGGCTACACCTCTAACGAGCCGGTCATGATGTGCCTGATGTCAGCCATTGAAACCGGCGTGATCTTCTTAATCAACGACGGTATCGACCGCGGGCTGTGGGATCTGCAAAACAAAGCAGACGTGCAGAACCCGATCCTGGTGAAATACCGCGATATGTCAGTCCCTCCGGAATCCTGACAGGAAGCGCATAAAAAAGGCGAGATGATTATCTCGCCTTTTTTTATTCGCTCACCGCCGTGATGTTTTGCGCTTTTTCCCGCCGCGACGCCAGCCACAGACCGCTGTTTTTCATGGCATAGCCAAACAGCAACCCCAGCGCCAGGGAGGGAACCACCAGCTTCCAGTCCCCCTGCCCAGCAAAGGTCGCGCACGCCCCCATAAAGGTCCCCGGCACAAATGAAAGCAGCAGATGCTTAGCCTGGATGCACATTAAAAAGGCAACGACACCCGTCATGACGTATCCCAGCAGCTCCAGATGCGGCGCCAGCGCGCTGCCTTTAACGATCACCAGCGCCCAGAGAACACCGCTCATCAGCGTGCAGCCAGAGATAAAGAGCCCTTTGACGCCCCCCTGCGGACAGGCGAAATAGGCGGTGCAGCCGAGGAACCCGGCCCAACTGAGCAGACCAAGAGACACGGCCACCCATCCCCAGAGCCCGGAGAGAATACCTGTCGTTAGTGCGATACAAAGTAATATGTTCATGGCGCGCATCTTAGCAGATGCGCATCATAGAAATGAGATCAGAAGCACATTACGTGCAAGTTAGAATGTTGAGTTGCAGAATTTATGTGAACTAAATCACTCTTCATTCTCTTCTTCCAGCTCGTCCCACATTGCCGCGATAGCGTCGCGGGTCAGCGGCGCCAGCGTTCTCCAGAACGGCGAGGTGGCATGCGCTTCGACTTTACCCAGGAATGTCCCAACCCACGGCAGCAGGTACGTTTCGAACAGGGTTTCGATGGCTTCGTTCTCATCATCACCAGCGTTATCTTCGATCCAGGATGCCGCCAGCAGCAGCGTACCGATATGATCGGCGGGCGTATCGCTCAGCGGCATACCGCGCGTGGAGAGGAACGCGCGGACTTCCGCTTCCGTTGCCCCTTCCTGCCAGGCTGAACGGTATGGCGAAACGCGGCACTCATCGCCGACGAACAGCGCATTGTAGTCCGTCGCAATCTGCTGCATGTCGCAGCTTTTTTGCAGACGTTCCAGTAAATCATCCTGTTCCAGCGGCCAGTTCTGCGCCAGTTTGCCTTCACGAATTAACGTAAAGAGCGGAACCAACAGCGGGTCTTGCGGCTGGCGATAATAGAGCGTACCCAGCACGCGGCAGAGGATGGAAAACTCGTTCATTTTTATGATTCCATTACACAATTAAAGATCGTCAAATTCGGCAATCGGCTCCATGCCGCGCGACTCGAGGAAATCGAGCATGCGGCGTGGGGTCACGTTCAGGATTTGCGCTTCCGGGAAGTTAACATCATTCAGCACTTTCAGGCACTCGCTGAAATCACCCAGCGTAAACGCGGTATGAGAATCTGAGCCCAGCGCCACCATGCCACCTGCGTCACGCACGGCGGCAGCCACTTCGCGACAGTTGGCTTCACTGCCCTTACGCGAGTGCACAAAGGAGGAGTTATTAATCTCCAGCGCCACGCGGTGCTTCGCTGCCGCCTGCGCGACAGCCTGAATATCAATTGGATACTTTGGGTTACCGGGATGGCTGATGATATGCACATTGCCGCTGGCAATGGTAGCAATCATCGCCGCGGTGTTGGTGTCTTTATCCTGGGGTGGGAAAACCGGCTCATGGAAACCGGCAAGGATAAGGTCCAGAGACGTTAGCATCGGGCCGGTGCAGTCGATCTCACCGTCGGTATTTTTAATATTCGCTTCAATGCCGCGCAGTATCCCAATGCCGTCCACCAGACGTGGCCAGATCCGCATATTCACAAAATGCCAGTAGTGCGGCGCATCCGCCATGTCCGGGCCATGATCGGTGATCGCGAACAGCTTGATGTTCTTAAGCTTCGCCTGGGCGATATAATCATGGAGGTTGCTATACGCGTGGGTACTGGCGACGGTGTGCATATGCAGGTCAACGGGATACATCTCTCTCTCCTCTGCGGTTTTTCCAAAGGATAGCAGTTATCAGCGGCGAATATTAGCAAAAACCCGGCGAACGCCGGGTTTCTCTTAGTAACCGCGCTGTCTGTCGACCTGTCCGGTGACCGCGTTACCCTTTTCAATTTCGCTGATGGTATGGGATATATACGCCACCGCTTCTGCCGGACGCGTCACGGCAGCCACGTGCGGCGTCATCGCGACGCGCGGATGCGCCCACAGCGGGCTTTCCGCGGGCAGCGGCTCACGGCTATAGACATCCAGCATGGCGCCTTTGAGCTTTCCGCTGTCCAGCGCCTTCAGCAGATCGCCTTCCACGACATGTACCCCACGCGCGAGGTTCATCAGGTAGCTCTGGTCGAGGAGCTGATTGAGCAGGGCTGCATTGATGATCCCCACCGTTTCCGCCGTGTTTGGCAGCAGGTTTATGAGCACACGCGTGCCTTTCAGAAAGGCCGGAAGCTCATCCGTTCCGGCAAAGCTCTCTACGCCCGGATAATTCTTGCGGCTGCGGCTCCAGCAGCGCAGCGGGAATCCCCACGGGGCAAGCGCTTCGGCCACTTTTGAGCCCAGCACGCCCGCACCGAGGATGCCGATGGTAAAGTCTTCGCGATGGTACTCCGGCAGCGGCTCCCAGTGGGCTCGCTGTTTAAAGGCCTGATAGTCATCGAAGCGGCGGAACCAGTGCAGTACCTGGCTCACGGCATACTCCTGCATCTGCTGCCCCATTCCGGTATCTTCCAGGCGGAAGAGTGGGATCTCCTCCGGCAGCATTTCAGGGTGTGCCTTCAGTTTGCTCAGAATGGAATCCACGCCGGCTCCCAGGGCAAAAACGGCCTTCAGCTTGCGGCCCTGGAGCATTTCTACCGGAGGATGCCAGACCAGCGCATAGTCAGCATGTTCATTATCGCCACGCTTCCACTCGCGAACGCGTGCGCCGGGTAACGCCGCCGAAAGCGCCTTGATCCAGTATGCCGTATCAAAAGTGGGGTGATAGAAAAGTATATCCATAGTCATTCCTGCCTTTTATTGCGCTGATTTAGTTTGTTTTTTCACTGGACGGTCAGCATAACAAATTTATAGCGCAACTGTGTTGCTGATAAAAAAGACGCTTTCAGCACATTTAAGAATCATGTTGCCTGAAGTTTGTCTAAACGCGCTAAATTACTGGAAAAGTGAGTTGACGGCAGTTCGGCTTTTCCTTACATTAGCGCCCGTCCCGGCAACAATGGGATGACAATATGGTGAGGTGTCCGAGTGGCTGAAGGAGCACGCCTGGAAAGTGTGTATACGGCAACGTATCGGGGGTTCGAATCCCCCCCTCACCGCCATATTCGAGATGAGAGCTCGTACGAAAGTACGGGCTTTTTTCTTTTATATTCTCCGTAAAGGGGGGGATGAGAACCCCCGACCGGGTTCGACAACTGGCGACAGCCAGTTGGACAGACTGAGAGCGCAGCGAACAGGCTGCCCGCAGGGCGAGCGAAGCGAGTCAATCCCCCCCTCACCGCCATATTTAAAGAAGAGCTCGCATAAAAATGCGGGCTTTTTTTTCGCATGTTGCACGCCTGCGGGGGATGAGAACCCCCGACCGGGGTTCGACAACTGGCGACAGCCAGTTGGACAGACTGAGAGCGCAGCGAACAGGCTGCCCGCACAAAAACGCCGGGAGCGTTTTTTGAACAAAGCCTGCGTTGGCCCCAGCCCATGGATACGGCGGCGGTGGCCTCCGAGATCCAGAGAACTGGAACCGTGAGGACGCGGCTCAGTGGGCTGAGGTGTACACCCACATCTTCCCGGCTTACCGGCTGCTGATCGAAAGCTACGGCAAAGCCCAGGAAGTGGTTATAAACAGCGAAGTGCTCGATTCACAGCGTTAGTCCCCTGTGCCACGACGTAAAAACCGTGGAGCTGATTAATGCTTAACCGAACAGGCACTAAAGCTGAAAATCTGCTTGACCGTGTTAGCGCAACTCCCTATAGTAGCGCCCCGTTGCCCCCCAAGCGGTCAGGCAGCAAAACAATATGGTGAGGTGTCCGAGTGGCTGAAGGAGCACGCCTGGAAAGTGTGTATACGGCAACGTATCGGGGGTTCGAATCCCCCCCTCACCGCCATATTCGAGATGAGAGCTCGTACGAAAGTACGGGCTTTTTTCTTTTATATTCTCTGTAAAGGGGGGGATGAGAACCCCCGACCGGGGTTCGACAACTGGCGACAGCCAGTTGGACAGACTGAGAGCGCAGCGAACAGGCTGCCCGCAGGGCGAGCGAAGCGAGTCAATCCCCCCCTCACCGCCATATTTAAGATGAGAGCTCGTACGAAAGTACGGGCTTTTTTCTTTTATATTCTCCGTAAAGGGGGGGATGAGAACCCCCGACCGGGGTTCGACAACTGGCGGCAGCCAGTTGGACAGACTGAGAGCGCAGCGAACAGGCTGCCCGTAGGGCGAGCGAAGCGAGTCAATCCCCCCCGGTGCGGACTGAGCCGCCTCAGCTATATAAAAAGCCCGAACTAATGCCCGGGCTTTTTTATTCGATTCCTCAGCTATTCAACTTTGCTGACGGCTGCTTTCTTTCAAGCGATGAAACCTGCTCAGGCTGAGCACCATCCTCATCCTTACGCCCATCAAGCCAGTAATCCGCATTTTTAATCCCCAGGCGAACCGGGTCAAACTGTGGATCCAGCCCCTGCGCATTCTGGATTTCATAATCCTTAAGGCTGGCAAACGCTTTTTTATGCAACAGAACAATGGCAATAATGTTGAGCCACGCCATCAGCCCTACCCCGATATCCCCCAGTCCCCATGCCAGATCCGCGGTGCGAACCGTGCCATATACCGTGGAGGCCATCAGACATAGCTTGAGCAGAAATGTCAGCCATGGACGGTGAATTTTACGGTTAATGAAGGCGATATTGGTTTCGGCAATATAGTAGTAGGCAATAATCGTTGTGAAGGCAAAGAAGAACAACGCAATGGCAACAAAGTAATTACCAAAGCCTGGCATCATACTTTCCATCGCCGTCTGCACATAGCCAGGACCCGCGGCAACGCCTGTAATCCCGGTATAAAGCGCTGCGCCGTCGACGCCCTGGACGTTATACAGCCCGGTGATCAGCAGCATAAACCCGGTCGCGGAGCAGACAAACAGCGTGTCAATGTAGACCGAGAATGCCTGAACCAGCCCCTGCTTCACCGGATGGCTTACTGCCGCCGCAGATGATGCATGCGGCCCTGTCCCCTGCGCGGCCTCGTTGGAATAGACGCCGCGCTTAACGCCCCACATGATGGCCTGACCCAGGATGGCACCGAAACCTGCTTCAAGGCCGAACGCACTTTTCCAGATCAGCAGAATAACCGAAGGAAGCTGGTTAATATTAATGGCGATAATCACGCAGGCGACAATAATATACCCCAGCGCCATAAATGGAACGACCATACTGCTAAAGCTGGCGATCCTTTTCACACCGCCGAATATAATAAAACTTAACAGTACCGCAAGTAATGCCGCCGTAACGTTCGGACTCAGGCCAAACGCAATATCCAGGCTCGCCCCAATCGAGTTTGCCTGCACGCCCGGAAGTAATAATCCGCAGGCGAAAATTGTCACAATAGCAAATAACCATGCGTACCACTTCACGCCTAAACCTTTTTCAATATAAAAGGCAGGACCACCGCGATATTCGCCGTTAATTTTTTCTTTATAAACTTGTCCCAGGGTGGATTCGACAAATGCGGAGCTGGCACCTAAAAAAGCGACTATCCACATCCAGAAAAGCGCGCCCGGACCGCCAAAGGTAATTGCCGTGGCCACGCCGGCGATATTCCCTGTCCCCACGCGGCCTGCCAGCGTCATCGTCAGCGCCTGAAATGACGATACGCCTGCATCGGTAGGACGCCCCTGGAACATCAGGGTAATCATATGTTTGATATGGCGTAATTGCAGGAAGCGACTACGCAGCGAGAAATAGAGGCCGACACCCAGACATAAGAATATTAACGCAGGGCTCCAGATTACACCATTAATAGCACCGACCAGTTCGTTCATGTATGACCCTCAGCGTGATGTTTCAGGGAAAAGGCTCCCCTGTTGTGTTTCTTCTTAGAATTTTGTTCGAACAAGTACGAAACATAGATAACTCACCTGAAGACACCAACTTAATTTTTACTTCGTAATCATGTTCTGTGACAACATTCACGTTTAATTTTTAACTAACAATTAGCGCACTCATTATATTCACAGGTATTTTGTGGGTATTATCACTTCATATCACACTTCTGCAAAAAAGAATAAAAACGCCCACCCACTTAATAATCGAAATTATTCTTCCAGCAATACAGTGCTTAAATAAGGGGAATTTCTGCGGAGTATAAACGACGCTTCCCGGCATTACGCCGGGAAGACATTACAGGAAAGAGGCAAAACGATAATGCTTTATCTTTAGTCGGAATAGACTTGCAGCGTGCGCTGACAGAGCGCTGAACGCACACAGTCCTCTTTAGTGAAGCGTACCACCCCAATCATCTCATCTTCCTCAAAACGTGACATGGCGTCGCTCAGCCCGGATTTAACGCCGGATGGCAGGTCACACTGGGTAATATCGCCATTAACGATAACCGTCACGTTCTCCCCGAGGCGCGTTAAAAACATCTTCATTTGCGCAGCGGTCACGTTCTGAGCCTCGTCAAGAATGACGACCGCATTTTCAAATGTACGTCCGCGCATATAGGCGAACGGCGCGATTTCCACCTTGCCAATCTCTGGCCGCAGGCAGTACTGCATAAAGGATGCACCCAGCCGCTTCACCAGCACGTCATAGACGGGCCTGAAGTACGGAGCAAACTTCTCCGAAATATCCCCGGGCAGGAAGCCGAGATCTTCATCAGCCTGCAGTACAGGACGGGTAACAATAATTCTCTCCACGTCCTTATGGATCAGCGCTTCCGCCGCTTTGGCCGCACTGATCCAGGTTTTCCCGCATCCGGCTTCACCGGTTGCAAAGATGAGCTGTTTACTCTCGATAGCATTCAGGTAGTGCGCCTGAGCCTCATTGCGCGCCACAATTGGAGAATTATCACGGCTGTCACGGGCCATGCCAATTGCTTCTACGCCACTCATCTGCACAAGCGAGGTGACCGATTCTTCTTCACGCTGTTTATGGCTACGTGAATCCCGTCTCAGCACACGTTTTGCTTCGCGACGAGCTTTGATCACTGCTTTTTGTCTTCCCATGGATAGCACCTTGAGTTGTTGGTATTCATCACACGCGCCAGCTTCGGCACGATTATGCGCACGAACATCAGAGGGTTGGCTTCCTTGTAAGCCATTGCTTGCTTTATCGGATAACGATACGGAACAGCTACGCGCACCGTTCTGCACGTCGGTCGAATCAGATTCTTGAGGGAGTGGGGAAAATTTAGTGGTGAGGAAATCGCTGCCGGAGTCTGAGCCTCCGCGCCGGGTGCTGCGGTTTTTATGTTTACCTTGTCCAGTACAGGACGCAACCATTCGCGATCTCCATAGTGATTCAGCATCACTGCCGGGAACTACCGCTGTCTTATCTTAAGTACATCAGGAGTTATCATAAATGCAACATTTATTTTACCTGGGCGCAACTTTTAAGACTGCTCCTGCAGCGGAATCAGTCTCATATATGAATATTACAGAAATATAACAACAAGATAGTCAAATGAAAAAATAATGTCCCCGCGAACGGTTGCGGGGACAATTATCAGGCTTCAATAAGACCCTGAGCGAGATACGCGTTGCTTTCGCGCACGCCCGGCAGAGCAAAGAAATAGCCGCCGCCGATGGGCTTAATGTACTCTTCCAGCGCTTCGCCGTTGAGCCGCTTCTGCACGGTCAGGAAGCCTTTCTCCAGATCGTGCTGATAGCAAACGAAAAGCAGCCCCATATCGAGCTGGCCGGCGTTAGTCACGCCGAGCGAATAGCTGTAGCCACGACGCATCATCAGGCTGGATTGCGTTTCTTTAGTGCGCGGGTTAGCAAGGCGGATATGGCTGTCGAGCGCGATGACGTCGCCATTCGGATCGCTCGCGTAGTCAGGCACATCA
This sequence comes from Enterobacter sp. UCD-UG_FMILLET, assembly GCF_000762975.1. Taxonomy (NCBI): domain Bacteria; kingdom Pseudomonadati; phylum Pseudomonadota; class Gammaproteobacteria; order Enterobacterales; family Enterobacteriaceae; genus Enterobacter; species Enterobacter sp. UCD-UG_FMILLET. Next base: position 33,347 of record NZ_JRJC01000011.1, on the reverse strand, counting down.
TGCTCGTTCTTCATGCCAAGCGGCGCGCCGCTTTGCTTATCGCGACCAAAGATCGTCTGCTGCTCCTTGAGCGGCGTGCGGTCCCAGAACTCCACGTGGAACTGGATAATGCGCACCGCCTGATAGCTGCCGCCCACCGCCCACGCCGGTTCGCCCTGATCTGCCGTCACCCATACCACGTCTTTCATCAACGCCGCATCGCTGCTGTCCGGGTTGGCCGTGCCGTCCTTGAAGCCCAGCAGGTTAACCGGCGTCTCTTTGCCTTTGCTGCGGGCGGCGTGGTCAGAGATAAACCCTTCCCGCTTCCAGCGCACGCTCAGCAGATCCGGCGTGTGCTTGATAATATCGCGCAGGGCGTGGATCACCGTGTCCTGGGTATTGGCACAAATCTGCAGGAGCAGGTCGCCATGACACAGCGCCGCGTCCAGGGAGTCATTCGGGAAACGCGTCATTTTCTGCAGCGATTTCGGTTTCTGTTTTGCCAGCCCGTAGCGCGCATCAAACAGCGTTTCACCGAGCGAAACGGTAATGGTCAGGTTATCCGGGGCGATAAACGGTCCCAGAATACCGGAATCCATTGGCGGCAGACGCGGGTTCGGCGTATCGGGCGCCGGTCCGCCGGCAGTGAGAAACGCGATGCGCGTCGTCAGCAGGCGGAACAGGCGCTCAAGATCGGCTTTATCGCTCGCCAGTGAATCAAAGGCCACCAGCATCATGGAGGCCTGCTGCGGCGTCAGGATGCCCGACTGATGTTCGCCATAAAACGGCTGCGTTTCCATGCGGGCATTGGGTGACAGCGTACCTGGCGCGCTTTGCGGTTTCGCCGCATGCGCTACCGGACAGCCACCGGCCAGAGCAAGAGCGCCCCCCAGCGCCCCCACCCCTTTTAACAATCGACGACGTGAAGGTTCTGCCACGTCGTATTCGTCATGCTTGTTCATCGTGCTTAGTCCAGACCCAGTACGCCGCGCAGCAGAGAGAGATCTTCCGCCAGGGCGGTAATCGGGCCTTTCAGCGCGTTACGGTCGGCATCGGTCAGCTTGTCGTAGGTTTCAAACCCGTCTTTGGTACGGTACTTCGCCAGAATGGTATCGACTTTTTTGAAGTTGGCATCCACTTTGGCCAGCAGTTCGCTGTTCTCTTTCTGCAGCTGAGGGCGCAGAAGGTTAACAATTTTCTGCGCGCCGTCTACGTTGGCCTGGAAGTCCCACAGATCGGTATGGCTGTAGCGATCTTCTTCGCCGCTGATTTTGCTCGCGGCCACTTCTTCAATCAGACCGGCCGCGCCACCCACCACTTTTGACGGCGGGAAAGCCAGCTCGCTGATGCGCTTTTGCAGCTCCAGCACGTCGCCGTTCAGCTGCTCGGCGTATTTCTCCATCCCTTTGGTAGAGTTGTCGCCAAACAGGGCTTTCTCCAGACGGTGGAAACCGGTGAATTTTGGATCGGCGGCTTTCTGCTCGTAATCGTCTTCGCGGGCATCAATGCTGCCATCAAGATCGGAGAACAGCTCCGCAATTGGCTCAATACGCTCGTAGTGCTGACGGGTTGGCGCATACAGGGATTTCGCCTTTTCGATATCGCCCGCTTTCACCGCATCGGTAAAGGCTTTGGTGCCCGCGACCAGATCTGCAGTCTCTTTAGTGACGTAGGCTTTATAGGCGGTGATGGCCTCGCCCAGGCTCAGCAGCGCTTCGCCCTTCGCGGCATCCTTCGTGGCGTTGCCCTTGACGATCAGCTTGCCTTTCGGATTAGTCAGCAGGCCGCAGGTCATCTCATACTCCCCCGGCTGCAGGTTGGCGGTCATCTTCTGGCTGAAGCCAGGGGCGATGTTTTCGCGCTCTTCCACCACCATTACGCCTTTGAGGATCTCCCACTCCAGCGCCTTCTGGCTATGGTTCTGGATGATAAACTGGGTTTTGCCGCTGTTGACCGTGAGGGTCATCGGCTCACACTGCTTGTCGTTGACGGTCACTTTAACCTGAGGAACATCCGCGCCCCAGGCGGAGAATGCAGAAGCGAACAGCGCGGCAATGCCTGCGCATAACGCACTACGACGGAACTGAATTGCCATGACTCTTCCCTTTATAAGTATGTTGTAACTAAATCAAAGATTACGGCGTCACGCGCGACGCCTGCTTGCCGGTACGCGGCGGCATAGCGAACAGCACCAGCGCCGGAACCAGATAAATAAAGTACATCGCCACTTCGCTGACGCTCGGCGTTTCCTGATAGCCGAAGATACCTTCGAGCAGGGTGCCGGTCAGTGAATGGGTGGAGAGCACGTTGCTAAGGTCAAACGCCACGTCCTGGAAATGGTTCCACAGGCCCGCCTCGTGGAAGGCGCGTATCGCCCCCGCCGCCAGCCCCGCAGCCACCAGCAGAATAAACAGGCTGGTCCACTTGAAGAACGCGCCCAGGTTCAGGCGGATACCGCCCCAGTAGATCAGGAAACCGAGCACCACGGCCGTGGCGAGACCAAGCATGGCCCCCAGCGGCGGCCAGATCCCCACATCCTGCTGAAACGCCGCCAGCAGGAAGAAAACGGACTCAAGGCCTTCACGCGCGACGGCGAAAAAGACCATCATAATGAGCGCCCAGCCGTGGTTGTTCCCCTTTTGCAGGGCGTTATCCACCGCCTGCTCCAGCTGCACCTTCACGTTACGGGAGACTTTACGCATCCAGAACACCATCCAGGTGAGGATCACCACCGCAATTACGGCGACTATCCCCTCAAACAGCTCCTGCTCTTTCTGCGGGAACTCCCCGGTGGTTTCATTGATGAGGATACCGAGGCCCAGACAGAGCGTCGCGGCAAGGAATACCCCGACCCACATGACGCCAATCCAGCGTCCGCGCTGGGTTCGCTTCAGATAACTGGCGATGAGGCTCACGATAAGGGCAGCTTCGAGCCCTTCACGTAACATAATGAGAAATGGAACAAACATGCCGACACCTTAAATGTTTATCGCGGTCAACTGATGCAAAGAAAGGTAAATTCTTGTGATAGTGATTATCATTACGGCGAAAAGAAACACAAGCGAAATGTGTGGTGTTTTGATGACGAGTTGTAAACGCAAAGCCTGTTAATAGTTGCCGACGTTACCGTTAAGTTTATAAGTTATAATAAAATTGCCCATTTACGGTTAACCAGCGCTGTGGCTAAATATCCGCCTCAAAAACCTGGTGAAAATTAATTATGTTTAAAATTGTCCATTTCCTGCTGGCGCTGGTCATTATTCTCGCGCTTGCCTGGCTGGTAAGTTTCGACCGCCGAAAAATTCGCATTCGTTATGTTTTACAGCTGATTATTATTGAAATTGCGCTGGCGTTCTTTTTCCTGCACGCCGAAAGTGGGTTATTCCTGATTAAATACGTCTCCGGATTCTTTGAGTCACTGCTCAAATTTGCCGGCGAAGGTACCAATTTCGTCTTTGGCGGTATGGGAGAAAAAGGTCTGGCGTTCATTTTCCTCGGCGTGCTTTGCCCGATTATTTTTATTTCCGCACTGATTGGTATTCTTCAGCACTGGCGGATCCTGCCGATTTTTATTCGGGTCATCGGTACGCTGCTGTCGAAACTGAACGGTATGGGCAAGCTGGAATCCTTTAACGCGGTGAGTTCGCTGATCCTTGGCCAGTCGGAAAACTTCATTGCCTACAAAGGCGTGCTGGAGGATCTCTCCTCTCGTCGTCTCTTCACCATGGCGGCCACGGCCATGTCGACGGTTTCACTGTCGATTGTCGGCGCCTATATGACCATGCTCGATGCCAAATTTGTCGTCGCGGCGTTGATTCTGAACATGTTCAGCACCTTTATTATTCTCTCCGTCATCAACCCGGCGCGCCCGGAAGCGGAGCCGGATATCAAGCTGGAAAAACTGCACGAATCGCAGAGCTTCTTCGAGATGCTCGGCGAGTATATTCTGGCCGGTTTTAAGGTGGCGATGATTATTCTGGCGATGCTGATTGGCTTTATCGCGCTTATTAGCGCCGTTAACGCCCTCTTCTCCAGCGTATTTGGCATGAGCTTCCAGCAGATCCTGGGTTACGTATTTTATCCCCTGGCGTGGCTGGTGGGGATTCCGCTGAGCGATGCCTTAAACGCGGGGAGTATTATGGCAACCAAGCTGGTGGCGAATGAATTTGTGGCGATGATTGAGCTGCAAAAAATCGCGCATCAGATGTCCCCGCGCGGGCTGGGGATTTTATCCGTTTTCCTGGTATCCTTCGCGAACTTCGCGTCCATCGGCATCGTGGCCGGGGCGATTAAGGGCCTGAACGAACAGCAGGGGAACGTGGTATCGCGTTTCGGTTTGCGTCTGGTGTACGGCGCGACGCTGGTGAGCCTGCTGTCGGCGAGCTTTGCGGGTCTGGTGCTGTAAGTGAGAACGGCGGGTTATCCCGCCGTTTTTATCAGAACTGCACGCACACCGGCTGATCGACCCGCATCACCGACTCCTGCGCGAAGCGTGACTTGTAAATCCCGCGTAACGCTTCGATGTTCTTCTCGCTCTGCGCATCTTTACCGTGGATCAGCATCAGCGCTTTGCTGGGTTCTCGCGCCACTTTCCCGTCGTTCCCCAGCCACTGCCCGCGCGCGTCAAACACCGTTAAGCCATCGCGGAAACGCGGCGTCACGTCCTGATCGACAAACTGCTGCCACTCGTTGCTGGTGATCTGCGCCCCGGCAGGACGATTTAAGCCGAAATAGAGCGTGGTTTGCTGCATCTGGTTATCCGCTTTGCAGGTCTCCACCGCCGCGTGCTGTGATGGCGCCGTGCAGCCAGCGAGCATCAAGAATGCCGCTGCCATTACCCCTGTTTTGATTGTCATGCTTCGCTATCCTCATTGTTATAAGCACATGGATATCACAGGAAATTACGGATTTTGGCAAGAAAAAAGCCGGGTGCGCTTGCGCTCACCCGGCCTGCGTTGTGCAGCGAGAATAATTATTCTGCCTGGAGCTTAGACGGCGGCGCAGTATGGTAATGCGCGTCGGCCTCAGCAAAGCGTTTCTGCATGGAGGCAGACGGGGCTTTACCCAGCAGGCTGAACACCACGATGCCGATGCTGCCGAAGATGAAGCCCGGAATGATTTCGTACAGGCCCAGCCATGCGAACTGTTTCCAGACGATAACGGTCACCGCACCGATAATCATCCCCGCCAGCGCGCCGTTACGGGTCATACGTGACCACATGACGGAGAACAGCACTACCGGACCAAACGCCGCACCAAAGCCCGCCCACGCGTAGCTCACGAGGCCCAGCACGCGGTTATCCGGGTTGGCCGCCAGCGCAATGGCTACCAGCGCCACCACCAGCACCATAAAGCGCCCTACCCACACCAGCTCTTTCTGGCTCGCGTTTTTACGCAGGAAGGCTTTGTAGAGGTCTTCGGTGATCGCACTGGAGCAAACCAGCAGCTGGCAGCTCAGGGTAGACATCACCGCCGCCAGGATTGCGGAGAGCAGAATACCGGCAATCCACGGGTTAAACAGAATTTGCGCCAGCTCGATGAACACGCGCTCGGCGTTCTGGTTCACCGCGCCCGCCTGCGCCGGGTTGTTGTTGAAGTACGCGATGCCGAAGAAGCCGACCGCACACGCCCCCGCCAGACACAGGATCATCCACGTCATGCTGATGCGACGGGCATGAACGATGGTGTGGTGGGAATCCGCCGCCATAAAGCGCGCCAGGATATGCGGCTGACCGAAGTAGCCCAGACCCCAGCCCATCAGGGAGACGATGGCCACGAAGTTCAGCCCTTTCAGCATGTCGACGTTTTCGATGCTCTTCTGCTTGATCACTTCCAGCGATTCGCCAAAGCCGCCAACGGTGAAAATCACAATCACCGGGGTCAGGATCAGGGCGAAAATCATCAGGCTCGCCTGCACGGTGTCGGTCCAGCTCACGGCCAGGAATCCGCCCACGAAGGTATAGAGGATGGTCGCCGCCGCACCGGCCCACAGGGCGGTTTCGTAGCTCATGCCGAAGGTGCTTTCGAACAGACGCGCGCCGGCCACGATGCCGGAGGCGCAGTAGATGGTGAAGAACAGCAGGATAACCACCGCAGAGATAATGCGCAGAACGCGGCTGTTATCTTCAAAGCGTCCGGTGAAGTAATCCGGCAGCGTCAGGGCGTTGTTGTTGGCCTCGGTATGCACGCGCAGACGGCCTGCCACCAGCTTCCAGTTGATCCACGCGCCCACGGTCAGACCGATGGCGATCCAGCTTTCAGAGATACCGGAGATGAAAATCGCGCCGGGCAGCCCCATCAGCAGCCAGCCGCTCATGTCGGAGGCGCCCGCAGAGAGTGCGGTCACCATCGGGCCTAAACTGCGTCCGCCCAGAATGTAGTCGTCAAAGTTCTTTGTAGAACGCCACGCCAAAAACCCTATCAGGATCATGCCAAAAATATAAACGAGAAATGTCACCAGCATCGGTGTGCTAATAGCCATTCAAATTCTCCAAAATGTCGAGCGACAACCATCCGGGCTGCCTTGTTATATGATCACCGGAACGAGGTGAATGTATCTTGTGTTTCGGTTGGGCGCGCTATCCTGCCGTATGCGCCTTCCGCTGACAAACGATTTAACACTGCATTTACATCAATTTCATCCCCGGTTTGATACGAGTTTCCTATAGGTTGCACTCGCTCACGCTTTTACGGGTTGCACCTTTGAAAAGTGTTAACTACCGCATAAAACCAGGCTTCCCGCGCAAAAGCCAGCGCGTTTTTCCAGCTAACCATTCGTTAACAATCCATTCATTTTCCGGGTTGCAAACCAGTTCACATTTAACACGGTTGCACAAAGTTGCAACATGGGGGATATTTCACGCTATCAACAGAACGCTATTACAGAACAACAGGAGCTTTGGCATGGGTATGACCACCATGGGGGTTAAGCTGGATGACGCAACCCGCGAACGGATTAAGACCGCAGCAACCCGCATTGACCGCACGCCGCACTGGTTAATTAAGCAGGCGATTTTTAACTATCTCGAAAGACTCGAGAGCGATGAGGGCCTGCCGGAGCTGCCTGCCCTGCTGGCCGGCGCGGCGAACGAAAGTGAAGAAGCCCCGGCCGCTGGCGACGAGAACCATCAGCCGTTCCTTGAATTCGCCGAGCAGATCCTGCCGCAGTCCGTCAGCCGTGCCGCCATTACCGGCGCCTGGCGCCGTGCCGAAACCGACGCCGTGCCGATGCTGCTGGAGCAGGCCCGCCTGCCGGAAGCCATTGCCGCGCAGGCGCACAGTCTGGCGTATCAGTTAGCCGACAAGCTGCGCAACCAGAAAACCGCCACCGGCCGCGCCGGGATGGTTCAGGGCCTGCTGCAGGAGTTTTCCCTCTCTTCACAGGAAGGCGTGGCGCTGATGTGCCTCGCGGAAGCGCTGCTGCGTATTCCGGATAAAGCCACCCGCGACGCGCTGATCCGCGACAAGATCAGCAACGGCAACTGGCATTCCCACATTGGCCGCAGCCCGTCGCTGTTCGTTAACGCCGCCACCTGGGGCCTGCTGTTTACCGGCAAGCTGGTCTCGACCCATAACGAAGCCAACCTCTCCCGCTCCCTGAACCGCATCATCGGCAAGAGCGGCGAGCCGCTGATCCGCAAAGGCGTGGACATGGCGATGCGCCTGATGGGCGAACAGTTTGTGACCGGAGAAACCATTGCCGAAGCGCTGGCGAACGCCCGCAAGCTGGAAGATAAAGGTTTCCGCTATTCGTACGACATGCTTGGAGAAGCGGCCCTGACCGCCGCCGACGCGCAGGCCTACATGGTCTCTTACCAGCAGGCGATCCACGCCATCGGTAAAGCGTCCAACGGTCGCGGTATTTATGAAGGCCCGGGCATCTCTATCAAGCTCTCTGCCCTGCACCCGCGCTACAGCCGCGCGCAGTACGACCGCGTGATGGAAGAACTCTATCCGCGCCTGAAGTCGCTAACCCTGCTGGCGCGCCAGTATGACATCGGCATCAACATTGACGCCGAAGAGGCCGACCGTCTGGAGATCTCCCTCGATCTGCTGGAAAAACTGTGCTTCGAGCCGGAGCTGGCAGGCTGGAACGGCATTGGCTTCGTGATTCAGGCCTACCAGAAGCGCTGCCCGTTCGTCATTGATTACCTGATTGACCTGGCAAGCCGCAGCCGCCGTCGCCTGATGATCCGTCTGGTGAAAGGCGCCTACTGGGACAGCGAAATCAAACGCGCCCAGATGGAAGGGCTGGAAGGCTATCCGGTCTATACCCGCAAGGTTTACACCGACGTCTCTTACCTCGCCTGTGCGAAAAAGCTGCTCGGCGTGCCGAATCTGATCTATCCGCAGTTCGCTACCCACAACGCCCACACCCTGGCGGCGATCTACAGCCTGGCCGGGCAAAACTACTATCCGGGCCAGTACGAGTTCCAGTGCCTGCACGGCATGGGTGAACCGCTGTACGAGCAGGTGACCGGAAAAGTAGCGGACGGCAAGCTGAACCGCCCGTGCCGTATCTATGCTCCGGTGGGAACGCACGAAACCCTGCTGGCGTACCTGGTGCGTCGTCTGCTGGAAAACGGCGCGAACACCTCCTTCGTTAACCGCATCGCCGACACCACGCTGCCGCTGGACGAGCTGGTGGCCGACCCGGTGCAGGCCGTTGAGAAGATGGCGGCTCAGGAAGGCCAGGTTGGCCTGCCTCATCCGAAGATTGCCCTGCCGCGCGAGCTGTACGGCAAAGGTCGCGTCAACTCGGCGGGTCTGGATCTCGCCAACGAACACCGTCTGGCGTCCCTCTCCTCTGCCCTGCTCAACAGCGCGCTGCAGAAGTGGCAGGCGAAACCGATGCTGGAGCAGCCAGTTGCTGACGGCGAAATGCAGCCGGTGATCAACCCGGCCGAGCCGAAGGATATCGTCGGCTACGCGTGTGAAGCGACCGAAGCGGAAGTGGACCAGGCGCTGGAGAGCGCGGTGAACAACGCGCCAATCTGGTTCGCCACGCCGCCGCAGGAGCGTGCCGCCATTCTGGAACGCGCCGCGGTGCTGATGGAAGATCAGATGCAGTCGCTCATCGGCATTCTGGTGCGCGAGGCGGGTAAAACCTTCAGCAACGCCATCGCCGAAGTACGCGAGGCCGTCGACTTCCTGCACTACTACGCCGGTCAGGTGCGCGATGATTTCGATAACGAAACCCACCGTCCGCTGGGTCCGGTCGTCTGTATCAGCCCGTGGAACTTCCCGCTGGCGATCTTCACCGGCCAGATTGCCGCCGCCCTGGCCGCAGGCAACAGCGTGCTGGCAAAACCGGCAGAGCAGACCCCACTGATTGCCGCGCAGGGCATCAACATTCTTCTGGAAGCCGGCGTGCCGGCGGGCGTGGTTCAGCTGCTGCCGGGCCGCGGTGAAACCGTGGGCGCCAAACTGACCTCCGATAACCGCGTGCGCGGCGTGATGTTTACCGGTTCGACCGAAGTGGCGTCGCTGCTGCAGCGCAATATTGCCACCCGTCTGGATGCGCAGGGTCGCCCTACGCCGCTCATCGCTGAAACCGGGGGCATGAACGCCATGATCGTCGACTCCTCCGCGCTCACCGAACAGGTGGTGGTTGACGTGCTGGCCTCTGCGTTCGACAGCGCCGGTCAGCGCTGCTCCGCCCTGCGCGTGCTGTGCCTGCAGGACGACGTGGCGGACCACACGCTGAAGATGCTGCGCGGCGCGATGGCCGAATGCCGCATGGGCAACCCGGGCCGTCTCACCACCGACATCGGGCCGGTGATTGACGCGGAAGCCAAAGCCAACATCGAAAACCACATTCAGACCATGCGCGCGAAAGGCCGTCCGGTGTTCCAGGCGGTGCGCGAGAACAGCGAAGATACCCGCGAATGGCGGACCGGCACCTTTGTGCCGCCAACGCTGATTGAGCTGGCAAGCTTCGACGAGCTGAAAAAAGAGGTCTTCGGCCCCGTGCTGCACGTGGTGCGCTACAACCGTAACAACCTCAACGAGCTGGTTGAGCAGATCAACGCCTCCGGCTATGGCCTGACGCTCGGCGTACATACCCGCATCGACGAGACCATCGCGCAGGTGACCGGCAGCGCCAAAGTGGGCAACCTGTACGTTAACCGCAACATGGTTGGCGCGGTCGTGGGCGTACAGCCGTTCGGCGGTGAAGGCCTTTCCGGCACCGGTCCGAAAGCGGGCGGTCCGCTCTACCTGTACCGTCTGCTGGCGAACCGTCCGGAGAACGCGCTGGGCGTCACCCTGGCACGCCAGGATGCGGACTATCCGGTGGATGCGCAGTTGAAAACCGTACTGACCCAGCCGCTGGAGGCACTCATTACATGGGCAGAAAAACGTCCTGAACTGCGTGCCGTCGCGAAGCAGTACGGCGAGCTGGCGCAGGCCGGTACCCAGCGTCTGCTGCCGGGTCCAACCGGCGAGCGCAACACCTGGACGCTGATGCCGCGCGAGCGCGTGCTGTGCGTGGCCGATAATGAGCAGGACGCGCTGGTGCAGCTGGCTGCCGCGATGGCAACCGGCTGTGAAGTGCTCTGGCCGGAAGATGCCCTGCATCGCGATCTCGCCAAACAGCTGCCGAAAGCGGTCTCGGCCCGCATTCGCTTTGCGAAAGCCGATAGCCTGCTGACCCAGCCGTTTGATGCGGTGATCTACCACGGTGATTCCGATCAGCTGCGCGAACTGTGCGAGCAGGTTGCGGTCCGCAGCGGGGCGATTGTTTCGGTGCAGGGCTTTGCGCGCGGAGAAACCAACCTGCTGCTTGAGCGTCTGTACGTGGAGCGCTCGCTCAGCGTCAACACCGCGGCGGCAGGCGGTAACGCCAGCCTGATGACAATAGGCTAACGCTGTGCTAATAAGGCTCCGGAGACGGAGCCTTATTTTATTGGGGAGTATATGAAACGATATCTTATCGCCAGTGCGGCACTGCTGCTGAGCGCCAGCGCGCTGGCCGACGAGTGCGACAACGCGACCACCCAGCTTGAACTGAATACCTGTAGCGCGCAGCAGTACCAGGCTGCCGATAAAAAGCTTAATCAGACGTATCAGGCCGCCGTTAAGCGCGCAGCGGCACCCCAGCGCGACCTGCTGAAAAAAGCGCAGCAGGCGTGGATTACCCTGCGCGATGCGGACTGCGCGTTTATCGGTTCGGGGACAGAAGGCGGGAGCGTCCAGACAATGATTGTTAACCAGTGCCTGGCGGAAAAAACCGTGGAGCGCGAAGCGTTTCTGGCCTCGCTGATGCAGTGTGAAGAGGGCGACTTAAGCTGCCCTCTCCCGCCGGGAAACTAGCGCAGGCGGATCCCTTCGATAATCATCCGCTGCACGTTTTCCAGAGTGCTGTGGAAAAACGCCTCGTCCTGGAGCGTTTTACCGGTCACCGCCTCAACCTGGGCCGCAAAGTCAGCGTAATGCTGGGTGGAGGCCCAAATCATAAAGATCAGATGATGCGGGTCGACCGGGGCCAGCTTTCCGCTGGCGACCCATCCGGCAATAATTGCCGACTTATCGTCCACCAGCTGTTTAAGATCGCCGGTTAATTCCGCCTGCAGCAGCGGCGCGCCCTGCAGCATCTCAAGACAAAACAGCCTTGATGCCTGCGGGTAATCGCGCGACACCTCCAGCTTCAGGCGAATGTACTCTTTGATCGCCACCAGCGGGGCCAGCTCTGCGCGGAACGCTTTGAGGGGCGCCAGCCAGATATCGAGGATCTGCTGCATCACCGCCACATAGAGCGCCTCTTTCGACGGGTAGTAGTAAAGCAGATTGGTTTTGGATACTCCGGACTGCTCCGCCACCTGCTCCAGGCGCGTGCCGTGAATACCAAACTGCGAAAAAGTCTCCAGCGCCGCGCTGAGGATCGCCTGCTTCTTGGCGCTCACCGCCTGCGAACGTTTACCTGGTGTTTTCACTGCGCCTTGTGTCATTCCCGCTCTCCTTATTCTGCGTTGCCCTCAGCATAGCAAAACCCCCGACTCGCCACGAGATTCTGCACTCCCATCGCGCATGAATGCCTGTTTTCTGTGCAATGTTTTTGACCAGTTAGTCCACATTTAGCCGCATCAATCCACCAACTTCTGATTAACACATTAATAACACAGCCATTTTCAAAACTGGCACTGCCTTTGCAAAAACACCGTTACACCTGCGACGTTATGAAGAGAGGTTCGTGATGAAAATTGGCGTATTTGTACCCATCGGCAACAACGGCTGGCTTATCTCGACCACTGCACCGCAATACAAGCCGACCTTTGAGCTCAATAAAGCCATCGTGCAGAAAGCGGAGCACTACCATTTCGACTTTGCGCTTTCGATGATCAAGCTGCGCGGCTTTGGCGGCAAAACCGAATTCTGGGACCACAACCTGGAGTCCTTTACCCTGATGGCCGGGCTGGCCGCGGTCACCTCGCGCATCCAGATCTACGCCACCGCTGCCACCCTCACCCTGCCCCCGGCGATCGTGGCGCGCATGGCCTCCACCATCGACTCCATCTCCGGCGGGCGCTTTGGCGTCAACCTGGTCACCGGCTGGCAAAAACCTGAGTACGAGCAGATGGGGCTCTGGCCGGGTGACGATTACTTCTCGCGTCGCTACGACTACCTGACCGAATACGTACAGGTTCTGCGAGACCTGTGGGGGACCGGCAAAAGCGATTTCAAAGGTGATTTCTTCACCATGAACGACTGCCGCGTCAGCCCGCAGCCGTCGGTGCCGATGAAGGTGATTTGCGCCGGGCAGAGCGACGCGGGAATGGAATTCTCCGCCAAATACGCCGACTTCAACTTCTGCTTCGGTAAAGGCGTTAACACGCCTGCCGCCTTCGCCCCGACCGCTGCGCGCATGAAAGAGGCCGCCGACAAAACCGGGCGCGACGTGGGCTCCTACGTGCTGTTTATGGTGATCGCCGACGAAACCGACGACGCCGCGCGCGCCAAATGGGAGCGCTATAAGGACGGCGCCGACGAGGAGGCCCTGAGCTGGCTGACCGAGCAGAGCCAGAAAGATACCCGCTCCGGGGCGGATACCAACGTTCGCCAGATGGCCGACCCGACCTCCGCCGTCAATATCAACATGGGCACGCTGGTGGGCTCGTACGCCAGCGTCGCCAGAATGCTTGACGAAGTGGCGGCCGTTCCCGGTGCGGAAGGCGTCCTGCTGACCTTCGACGATTTCCTCACCGGCGTGGAGACCTTCGGCGAGCGCATCCAGCCGCTGATGCAGTGCCGCGCCCACATCCCTGCCGTCACGAAGGAGGTGGCGTAATGACGACCCTTAACGCACGCCCGGAAGCCATCACCTTCGCGCCGGAGCAGAGCGCGCTGATCGTGGTGGACATGCAAAACGCCTACGCCAGCCAGGGCGGTTATCTGGATCTGGCGGGGTTCGACGTCTCCGCCACCCGGCCGGTGATCGATAACATTAAAACCGCCGTCGCCGCCGCGCGCGCCGCGGGCATGCTCATCATCTGGTTCCAGAACGGCTGGGATGACCAGTATGTTGAGGCAGGCGGCCCCGGCTCGCCCAACTTCCACAAGTCGAACGCCCTGAAAACCATGCGTAAACGGCCCGAACTGCAGGGCAAGCTGCTGGCGAAAGGCGGCTGGGACTATCAGCTGGTGGATGAGCTGGTCCCGCAGGCGGGCGATATTGTCCTGCCCAAACCGCGCTACAGCGGCTTTTTCAACACGCCGCTCGACAGCCTGCTGCGCAGCCGGGGCATTCGCCATCTGGTATTCACCGGCATCGCCACCAACGTCTGCGTGGAGTCGACCCTGCGCGACGGCTTTTTCCTCGAGTATTTTGGCGTGGTGCTGGAAGACGCGACCCACCAGGCCGGGCCGGAATTCGCCCAGAAGGCGGCCCTGTTCAATATTGAAACCTTTTTTGGCTGGGTCAGTAACGTCAATGATTTCTGCGACGCCCTGAATCCCCCGCTCGCCCGTATCGCCTGAGGAGACACCTGATGCCGAAATCCGTAATCATCCCGCCCGGTACCAGCACGCCGATTGCCCCGTTCGTTCCCGGCACCCTCGCCGATGGAGTGGTGTATGTCTCCGGCACGCTGCCGTTTGATAAAGACAACAACGTGGTGTTTATCAACGACCCAAAGGCGCAAACCCGCCACGTGCTGGAGACGATCAAAACCGTGATCGAAACGGCGGGTGGCACGATGGAGGATGTGACCTTCAACAGCATCTTTATCACCGACTGGAAAAACTACGCCGCGATTAACGAGATCTACGCCGAGTTCTTCCCCGGCGATAAGCCGGCGCGGTTCTGCATTCAGTGCGGGCTGGTGAAGCCAGAGGCGCTGGTTGAAATCGCCACCGTTGCGCACATCGCGAAGTGAGGCAGGTATGAAACTTTCCGTCTCGCCGCCCCCGTATGAAGGCGCGCCCGTGGTGGTCTTTATTTCCGGTCTCGGCGGCAGCGGCAGCTACTGGCTGCCCCAGCTGGCCGCGCTGGAGCCGGAGTATCAGGTGGTGTGCTATGACCAGCGGGGAACGGGCAATAACCACGCTACCCTGCCGGAAGGGTATAGCCTTGCAGAGATGGCGAACGAACTGGCTCAGGCGCTGGCTGAAGCCGGGATTGTCCGCTACAGCGTCGTGGGTCACGCGCTGGGGGCGCTGGTCGGCCTGCAGCTGGCCCTCGACAGGCCCGACGCCCTCACAGCGCTGGTGTGCGTCAACGGCTGGTTGACCCTCAACGCCCACACCCGCCGCTGCTTTCAGATCCGCGAGCGCCTGCTGCATTACGGTGGCGCACAGGCGTGGGTCGAGGCGCAGCCGCTGTTTCTCTACCCGGCGGACTGGATGGCCGCCCGCGCGCCCCGTCTCGAGGCCGAAGAAGCGCTGGCGCTGGCCCATTTCCAGGGAAAAGCCAACCTGCTGCAGAGGCTCAGCGCCCTGAAAAAGGCCGACTTCAGCCGCCATGCGGCGCGCATTCGCTGCCCGGTCCAGATCATCTGTTCCGCCGATGACATGCTGGTGCCCGCTGTTTGTTCGTCTGAACTGCAGGCGGCAATTCCGCACAGCCACAGCGTGGTGATGCGCCAGGGCGGGCACGCCTGCAACGTCACCGAGCCGGATACCTTTAACACCCTGCTGCTGAACGGGCTTGCTAGCCTGCTGAACAGCCCGGAACCCGCTTTATAAGGAGCTTTAATGAGCGAAGCCATTACCCCCGCCGCGCTGGAAACGCTGTTCACCGGCGCCCGCACCCATAACGGCTGGCAGGATATGTCCGTCAGCGACGAAACGCTGCGCGAAATCTACGACCTGATGAAATGGGGCCCAACGTCCGCCAACTGCTCCCCGGCGCGGATTGTGTTTGTGCGAAGCGCGGAGGGAAAAGAGAAGCTGCGCCCGGCGCTCTCCAGCGGCAACCTTGAGAAAACGCTCACGGCTCCGGTCACGGCGATTGTGGCCTGGGACAGCGAGTTTTATGAGCGCCTGCCTGAACTGTTCCCGCATGGCGATGCCAGAAGCTGGTTTACCTCCAGCCCTGCGCTGGCGGAAGAGACCGCCTTTCGCAACAGCTCGCTGCAGGCTGCATACCTGATCTTCGCCTGTCGCGCGCTGGGGCTGGACACCGGTCCGATGTCGGGCTTTGACCGCCAAAAGGTCGACGAGGCCTTTTTCACCGGCACGACGCTTAAAAGCAATCTGCTGATCAACATTGGCTACGGCGACCCTCGCAAACTGTACGGGCGTCTGCCGCGCCTGACCTTCGAAGATGCCTGCGGGCTGGCGTAAGGAGCCATCATGACGACACCGGATAAACAAACCTTTCGCGACGCCATGGCCTGCGTTGGCGCGGCGGTCAATATCATCACCACCGACGGCCCGGCGGGGCTGGCAGGCTTCACCGCCAGCGCGGTGTGCAGCGTCACGGATTCACCGCCTACCCTGCTGGTGTGTCTGAACCGCGGCGCGTCCGTCTGGCCGACGTTCAGCGAAAACCGCACGCTGTGCGTGAATACCCTGAGCGCCGGACAGGAGCCTTTATCTAACCTGTTTGGCGGGAAAACGCCGATGGAGGAACGCTTTGCCGCCGCACGCTGGCAGACGGGCGACACGGGCTGCCCGCGCCTGGAAGATGCGCTGGCCTCGTTTGACTGCCGCATCAGCCAGGTGGTGAGCGTCGGCACCCACGACATTCTGTTTTGCGACATTGTTTCGATTATTCGCCACCCCGCGCCGCAAGGGCTGGTGTGGTTTGACCGCGCCTACCACGCGCTTATGCGACCCGCCTGTTAACCCGCCCTAAGGAGACAGACCATGTTCGGATTTCCCCACTGGCAGTTGAAATCGACCTCCACAGAAACAGGCGTGGTCGCGCCGGATGAACGTCTCCCGCTCGGGCAGACGATGGTGATGGGCGTCCAGCACGCGGTCGCGATGTTTGGCGCCACGGTGCTGATGCCGATGCTGATGGGACTCGATCCCAACCTGTCTATTCTGATGTCGGGAATCGGCACGCTGCTGTTCTTTTTCGTCACCGGCGGGCGCGTGCCCAGCTATCTCGGCTCCAGCGCCGCCTTTGTCGGGGTGGTCATCGCTACCACCGGGTTTAACGGCCAGGGGATCAACCCCAACCTGAGCGTGGCCCTTGGCGGCATCATCGCCTGCGGTCTGGTGTACACCCTGATTGGTCTGGTGGTGATGAAAATCGGCACGCGCTGGATCGAGCGAATGATGCCTCCCGTCGTGACGGGCGCCGTGGTGATGGCGATTGGCCTCAACCTCGCGCCAATTGCGGTCAGGAGCGTCTCCGCCTCGCCGTTTGAAAGCTGGATGGCGGTGATCACGGTGCTGTGCATCGGCCTGGTGGCGGTGTTCACGCGCGGCATGATCCAGCGTCTGCTGATCCTGGTTGGGCTGATTGTCGCCTGTCTGGTCTACGCCCTGCTGGCCAACGTTTTCGGTCTGGGCAAGCCGGTTGACTTTACGCTGCTCCATCAGGCCGCCTGGTTCGGCCTGCCGAAGGTGACCTCGCCCACCTTTAACACCCAGGCGATGATGCTTATCGCACCGGTGGCGGTGATTCTGGTGGCAGAGAACCTGGGCCACCTGAAGGCCGTGGCGGGAATGACCGGGCGCAGTATGGACCCGTACATGGGCCGGGCGTTCGTCGGCGACGGTCTGGCGACCATGCTCTCCGGTTCCGTGGGCGGCAGCGGCGTCACCACCTATGCTGAGAACATCGGCGTAATGGCGGTGACCAAAGTCTACTCAACGCTGGTCTTTGTTGCGGCGGCGGTGATGGCGATGCTGCTCGGCTTTTCGCCGAAGTTCGGCGCGCTGATCCACACCATTCCGTCCCCGGTCATCGGCGGGGCATCGATTGTGGTGTTTGGGCTGATCGCCGTAGCCGGCGCGCGCATCTGGGTGCAGCATCGGGTCGATCTCAGCCAGAATGGCAACCTGATTATGGTTGCCGTTACGCTGGTGCTGGGCGCAGGCGATTTTGCCCTGACGCTGGGCGGGTTTACGATTGGCGGGATTGGCACGGCGACCTTCGGCGCGATCCTGCTTAACGCCCTGCTGAGCCGCCGGATGGCCGCCGCGCCGCAGGGCGCCGTAGTGCATCAGGATTCGTGATTTAACGTCGCGCTGTCATTTTCTGGCAGCGCGTTTTTCTTCCGTTTGAGCTTTAACTCGCTCACCAGCACCCCGGCGACAATAAATGCCGCGCCCACCAGCGCCAGAAGCGGCAAACGCTCACCTGCAATGCGTCCGAAAATTCCCGCCCAGACCGGTTCGCCGGTATAAATCACCGTCGCGCGGGTTGGCGATACGCTGCGCTGCGCCCAGTTCATGGTGACCTGAATAATGGCGCTGAAAATCCCCAGCCCCAGTGCGACCACCACCAGGCCGGTGGACATCGGCGGTACGGATTCCCCTGCCGGCACCATAGTCGCAAACGCCACCAGCGACGCCGTGGCAAGCTGCACCACCGTCACCCGTTTGACGTCGACCTTGCCTGCCCAGGCGCTAATCAGAATAATTTCCGCCGCAATGGCAATCGCCCCAATCAGGGTGATGATTTCGCCCTGCCCCAGCGCCAGCAGGTTGTTTTCCGGCCCGGCCAGTAATATCAGGCCGATAAACGCCAGCACGATGCCAATACAGGACATCAGCCCCGGCAGCCGCCCCAGGCACAACCACTGCAGTAGCGGCACCAGGGGCACATACATGGCGGTGATAAACGCGGATTTGCTGCTGGAGATGGTCTGCAATCCCCACGTCTGCAGGCCTGTAGCCCATCGCTATCGCCACCCCAATCGCCACGCCGGCCTTAAGCTCTTTCAGCGTCAGCCCCCTCAGCGTTTTAAGCGAAATCAGCCCCACGGCAAGCGCCGCCGTCGCAAAGCGCAGGCCAACAAAAAAGAACGGATCGCTGAGGGTCACCGCGTACTGAACGGCCAGAAACGTCCCACCCCAGAACATGGTGATGAGAATGAGGATGGCTTCCTGCGGTTTAACGGAAAATTTGAAGCGTGAGACAGACATGCGGCACCAGAAAGAGAAAACAATTCTGTAGTGTGCGTTGCCTTTGGTTACAGTTCAATGTTGCAGAAATAAAAAAAACCGCCGGGAGATCCCGGCGGCAGGGGTTCAACCCGGCGTGTTACTTACTGCTGCCGTGGCTGTTTTTACCCCCTTTCTTGCCAGCTTCAGATGCGCGTTGCGGGTCATTCTTGAAGTTGCCCCCGCTATGCTGGCCACCTTTACGGCCTGCTTCTGATGCTCTTTCACGGTCTTCTGCGAAATTACCTGAACCACCACGATGGTTTGCCATCTCTAACCTCCAGAATGTGAAACATTAGACATCATATTGCATTCAGTAAAAGAGGAATCTTTCACCTCGCAACACAAGGACAGTGCCTTTATCTGTGCCGCGTGAAACTAAGCTTAGTGGAATGCCGCTATCCGGCAAGCCGCAGGTAATATTCTGCAACATGAACTCAGCCTTTCGGGTGAGATGACGCGACGGCGATTCATAAGCCCTTTCTTATCATTTCAAAAAACTGCTGCCAAAAAGTTGTTTCATTTTGCTACAAAGCCTTTTTGTAACCATATTGTTATAAATCAAAGAAATGCCGTTCATTTTTGCAGTCTGGCCGTGATGGCATATCTTTAAATGAGCGCAGCGATCCGCTGTCAGATAATACAAACGAGGAGTGATGCAAAATGGCAAAAGTTCTGGTGCTCTATTATTCCATGTATGGACACATTGAAACCATGGCTCACGCGGTCGCAGAAGGTGCGAACAGAGTTGATGGCGTTGAGGTTGTGGTGAAACGCGTACCGGAAACCATGCAGGCGGAAGCCTTCCTGAAAGCCGGGGGGAAAACGCAAAACGCCCCGGTCGCCACCCCGCAGGAGCTGGCGGATTATGACGCCATTATCTTCGGCACCCCGACCCGCTTCGGCAATATGTCAGGCCAGATGCGCACCTTCCTCGATCAAACCGGCGGACTTTGGGCATCCGGGGCGCTCTACGGCAAACTCGCCAGCGTATTCAGCTCTACCGGCACCGGCGGCGGTCAGGAGCAGACGATTACCTCAACCTGGACTACCTACGGCGCCCAGGAGCTGTTTGACATTTCCCAGGTGCGCGGCGGTACGCCGTACGGCGCAACCACCATTGCCGGTGGGGATGGCTCACGCCAGCCAAGCAATGAAGAACTGTCTATCGCCCGCTATCAGGGTGAATACGTCGCGGGTCTGGCCAAAAAACTGAACGGCTAACACCCAACAGGAGGACAAGCATGCCAACTCAAGAATCCAAAGCTCACCACGTGGGCGAATGGGCAAGTTTACGCAACACCTCTCCGGAGATTGCCGAAGCTATCTTTGAAGTCGCGAAGTACGATGAAAAGCTGGCCGAGCAGATTTGGGAGGAAGGTAACGATGAGGTGCTGGTGCGCGCCTTCGAAAAAACGGATAAAGACTCGCTCTTCTGGGGCGAGCAAACCATCGAACGTAAAAACGTCTAAGCGTTTTCCCCCCGCCGCAGCGGGGGGTTCTTCTTTACTTCGCCGCGTTATTCATCACCGCATTGAATTTATCGACAGGACAGAAGCCGTTTGCATCCACCGGGCAGCCTTTCAGCTCCAGCGTCACGCGCTGTGCGGGCGACTGCAGCGACAGCACGCTGGCGTTACGCAGCTGCTCTGAACTCTGGTAGACATACTCAATTTTCATCAGCTCCTGATTGGCGTTTTTGTCATGCCAGCGCTGGAAGACAATCTTGCCGCCAATCGGGGTGCGCTCCTGCTGGTCGTGCAGCTGATAGGGTTTGAAATCCAGGGCCGTCAGCAGGGAAGCAATGTTCGAGTCATGCCCCACCAGCAGGGTGATCTTAGGCGCTTTCGCCTGCTCGGTGACCAGGGTTTTATCAATGTACTTCACCAGAGGTTTCGCCACGTTTTGCGCCACTTCGGTGGAGGTAAACAGCGAATCCTGATAGCCGTTCTTCAGCTTAGACAGCACGCGCCACTGCTGGTCGGTTTTGATTTCGCCCCAGGCCACCTGGTCGGCCGGGAAGCCTTCGTAATACTGCAGCGTGAACGCATCCACCAGCGAGTTGCCCACCTTCAGCGGCCCGGATACGCCAGGCTCTTTTTCATAGTCGGCGCTGAAGGTATCTTTCGCGTCCGCCAGCGAGCAGACCTTTTTCTCTTTGCAGGACGGAGAATCGGCGTAGTTCGTCATCTGCTCCAGCAGCTTATAGCTTTCGGTAAGCTGCATTTTCTGCCGCTCGGTCTCCATCGCCTTGAGCGCTTTTTCACGGAATTCCGGCGAGTTATCGGTAATCACCGGATTAAAGGTGGGATCCATGGTGCCCATTTTTTCCTGATGATGCACGGGAACGTCGCAGCCCGGGAACGCGCCGGTGATGAAGAACTGCGCGGTGGCGACGGTACGCTGCAGGCTGTTGGCGTAAGCATAAACGCTATCCGCCGCCGGGCATTCTCCCGTCTTCACCATCCCCTGCTGCGCCAGCCACTCGCGCATGTAATGGCCCATATAGACTTCCAGCACGCCGCCCTTGGTGGTGAGCTGACCGCCCGGCACCTCCCACTCCGGCCACTGCTTCGGCGTGGACTGCTCCAGCACGCTGCCGTTATTGGCGAGCGGCGCGCGCAGGTTGTGACGACTCATGATTAAAACTTGCTCCAGCTGATACCCTTCCGGCGTCTCTTGCGCCTGCACGCCAAACGTTGCTGAAATGGAACCGGCGACTGCCAGCGCGAGTAGTGCTTTTCTCATCCCTAATTCCTCAATCGTTTTAAAATGTCGCCTTCAGTGTGACAGATTGGTGACAATTTTCCGGGAAGCATTTCTCAAACTGATGATTAACGTGCTTACTGTATGCACCAATAAGTTTTATAATAAAACCACACCCCACCGGAGAATTGACCGTGAAACGTACCCGCCTCGAAGAAAGCACCTGCCCCGTCGCCCGTTCGCTGGATATCATCGGCGACTGGTGGTCGCTGCTGATCGTGCGCGACGCGCTGCGCGGGATTAAACGCTTCGGCGAGTTCCAGAAAAGCCTCGGCATCGCGAAAAACATGCTGACCACGCGGCTGAAACTGCTGGTCGACGAAGGCATCCTCCGGCTTCAGCCCGCGTCCGACGGCAGCGCCTGGCAGGAGTATGTCCTGACCGAGAAAGGGCGCGCCCTGCAAACCGTGCTGGTTGCCCTCTCCCAGTGGGGCAATGAATTTTTGTTTGCTGAAAACGAATGCGGCACCGTGCTGGTCGATGCCGAACAGCGCAAACCCCTGCGCAAACTGGCGCTTATCGCCGACGATGGGCGCGAACTGACGCCTGAAGAGATCGTGGCTAAACTCCCCTCCTGATAGTTCCCGGCGGCAAAAGCACAAAATGCTCGCAAATATGGTTGCATTATAAAACCAAATAGCAGAGAGTTAATTCAGTTTCATCTTGAAACCAAATAACCCACTTTGCCTTGAGGTAACACACGATGACTACGCAAATTACCACCGCCCTGATTACGGGTGCCTCTTCGGGGATTGGTGCCGTTTATGCCGACCGTCTTGCCGCGCGCGGCGCTAACCTGGTGCTGGTCGCCCGTCGCGAGGATCGCCTGAAAACCCTTGCCGCCGACCTTCGCGCGCGCTACGGCGTGGCCGTCGATATTCTGGTGGCCGATCTTACCGATGAAGCCGGGATCCGCGCCGTGGAAGAGGAGCTGCGCAGCAATACCGCCATTGATACGCTCGTTAACAACGCGGGCACCGCGCAGATGGCGCCGTTCCTCGCGGGCGATGTGGCGCAGCATCAGGCCATTAACACCCTGAACACCACGGCGCTGATGCGTCTGACCTACGCCATCCTGCCGCGCCTGGCGCAGAACAATCGCGGCACGCTGATCAATATCGCGTCCGTGCTGGCCCTGCACGTCCGGGCGGGCAGCGCGCTCTACAGCGCCACCAAGGCGTGGGTGTTGAGCTTTACCCGTGGGTTACAGGAAGAATTTGCCGACAGCAACGTGCGCATTCAGGCCGTGCTGCCCGCCGCCACGGCGACAGAAATCTGGAGCCATTCGGGCGTCACGGTGAACGATCTGCCGGAAGGATCGGTGATGACCACCGACGATATGGTGGATGCATCGCTGGCGGGTCTGGATCAGGGTGAACCGATCACCATCCCGCCGATGCATGACATCGGCCTGTGGGATCGCTACGAAGCGGCGCGTCTTGAGCTGTTCAACAGCGCGCGCACCGGCATACCGGCACCGCGCTACGCTAAATGATAAGATTAAATGCGCTGATGCCGGTGACTACACCGACATACAGCGCCGCCCAGACGCAGGCGGAAAGCAGGCTGACGGCGTAGACCTTGACTGCATTCAGCCTGAGCATCCCCGCCGCCAGCGGCACGATGTAGCGTAGCACCGCCAGGAAACGCGCGGTAAACAGCACCAGCACCCCGTTTTTCTGGAGCTGATGCTGCACCCGCAACATTTTACCGGCGTGTTTAGCCGTGAAGCGGGTCATCCATCGCGCGTGCCCCATCAGCTGGCCGATATGGTAGTTCAGCACCGAACCCGCAGCAGCGCCCAACACCACGGCCAGCCAGGCCAGCGCAGGATGCATGCTCGTCTGGCTGACGGTAATGCCCGCCAGCAGCATCACCGAGGCGGGCGGCAGCACGGAGGAGATAAGCACCGTCGATTTACTCAGCGCCATCACAAATAACAGCGCGAAAAGATGTGCCGGATACAGCGCAAAATGATTCAGCAGATTATCAAACCACGCCATTATCCTCTCCTCCGTTAATTATTTAATCCTCCATTAGAAATGAATTAACTTAAATAAACCCTCAACATTTTATTAATAAAAATCTTCTAAACCGTTCTTAAACATTATTTAATTTCCTGCGCGGTAAATTTAAATAAGCGTATTATTCCTCTGATTTTACAACGATCTCGTTATGGCGAGGCTCCTGTACAAATACACGTTATCGCTCTGGTGGGTTCGAGAGAACCGACACAGGGTAAAACAGGCACTGTCGAATCAAGGCTTTGTCAGTATAACTTCCCTCGCGGGATACGGTGTACAGTGCTGAACCCAGGACGTGGGGATCTCCTCTTCGACATGCCCTGTCTTGCTCGCCCCTGAGAGATGTTATTATTCAAAGGGAATTCACTATGTCTTACGCTATTCACAACCAAAACCCGGCATTCAATGACAGCGCCATCGCGCAATATATGAATACCGACTTTATTGTCCTCGATATTGCATTATGCGTGGCGCTGGCGCGCGAGCAGTTCTTCGAAAAATTAAAAGACGACGATATTCCGTCGCATATTTTTATTGAAGACAATGGCCGCCTGGCGGGCATGATTGCCGTGCGCAAATTGCTGCAGACCGCCGACACGGTCCAGCCGGTGAAATCGCTGATGATTTCGCAGTTTTTGCAGGTCAAACCGGAGGATGAACGTGCCGACGTTGCCGGACTGCTGGCGCACGGCGGCGCGGATGTGGTGCCCGTGGTCACCCACGGCAAGCTCGTCGGCTGCCTGACCGAGCGCGAAATCGCCCATCTGCTGGAAGATGACGTCACCGAAGACGCCCAGCTTCAGGGGGCGACGCTGCCGCTGGAGAAGCCCTATCTGGACACCAGCCCGTATAGCCTGTGGAAGAAACGCTCCGTCTGGCTGCTGCTGCTGTTTGTTGCGGAGGCCTACACCAGCTCGGTGATCCAGCATTTCGAAGAGGCGCTGGAGTCCGCCATCGCGCTGGCGTTCTTTATTCCGCTGCTGATCGGCACGGGCGGCAACAGCGGGACGCAGATCACCTCCACGCTGGTGCGCGCCATGGCGCTGGGGGAAGTCCGTCTGCGCGACGTTGGCCGCGTGCTGCGCAAAGAGATGACCACCTCGCTGATGATTGCCGCCACGCTGGGTCTTGCTGGGTGCATTCGCGCCTGGATGATGGGGATTGGGCTGGAAATCACGCTTATCGTCAGCCTGACGCTGGTGTGCATTACGCTCTGGAGTGCGATCGTGTCGTCCGTCATTCCGATGGTGCTCAAGCGCTGCGGCATTGACCCGGCGGTCGTCTCCGCGCCGTTTATCGCGACGCTTATCGACGGCACCGGGCTGATTATCTACTTCAAGATCGCGCAATATACGCTGGGGCTGGAGTAACGCTCTCCGCCAGCTGAATCACCGCACGCGAAAACGCCTCAATCGCCAGGGCGACATCCTCAGCCATCACCGATTCCGCCGGATGGTGGCTGACGCCTCCTTTGCAGCGCACAAACAGCATGCCGACCGGCCAGCGTTCCGCGATCGCAATCGCGTCGTGGCCCGCACCGCTGGGCAGCGAAAGCGAACGCCCCTGTACCGATGTGACCGCCTCCCCCAGCACGTTTTGCAGGTGGAAATCGCACGGCGTGGCGGCAATGCGGTAAAACTCCTCGGCGCTGAAGTCCAGAGCGCGGCGCGAGGCGATCGCCTGCGCATGTTCCAGCAGGTCGTTAAGCAACCGATCCAGCGGCGCATCCTGCGGCCCGCGAATATCCAGCGAGAGCTGAACCTCGCCGGGGATCACGTTCACCGCCCCCGGTAGGCAGCGCAGCTCGCCAACCGTCGCCACCAGGTTACCGCCCTGCTGTCGGGTCGCGTTTTCAACGATGACCATCCACTCGGCGGCGGCGGCCAGCGCGTCCCTGCGGTGGTGCATCGGCACGGTTCCCGCGTGCCCGGCCTCGCCGGTAAAGCGGCAGTTCAGGCGGCGCGCGCCGTTAATGGCTTCCACCACGCCAAGGGCGAGCGCCTCCTGCTCAAGGCATGGCCCCTGCTCAATATGCAGTTCCAGATAGGCGCTGAAATCCTCCTGACGGCGCGCGGCATGGAGCACGCGGGCAGGATCGAGCCCCACCAGGGTCATCGCCTGCGCCACGCTGGTTCCGCTGGCGTCGGCTTTCTCCAGCCAGCCCTGCGGCCAGGTGCCGGTGATACCCCGGCTGCCTAACAGCGTAATGCCGAAGCGGGTCCCCTCTTCGTCACAAAAGCCGACAATCTCGATGGCCTGCGCCAGATGCACACCCTGCTGGTGCAGGCTGTCCACCACCTCAATGGCGGTGAGCACCCCAAGCATGCCGTCGTAGCGCCCGGCATTGCGCACGGTATCGAGATGCGAGCCGAGCAGCACCGCCTGCGCCCCTTCCTGCGCGCCCTCATAGCGTCCACAGATGTTGCCCACGCTGTCCTGCCAGACGGTCATTCCCGCCTGGCTCATCCACTGCCCCACCAGCTGGTTGGCCTGCAGATGCTGGGTGGAAAGATAAACCCTCGTCAGCGCATCCGGGGTTTCGCTGATGGTGGCCAGCGCGTCGGCACGGGCCATCACCCGTTCTGCCGCCGGGCTCATTGCGGCGTCTCGCGGCGATAATGGTCCCACGCGGCCTGCATGGCGGCCCCCTGCGTGGTGGTGAATTTGAGGTAGTTCAGCACCGACTCCAGCGCGCTCAGGGTGGTCATCACGCAGTCCTTGCGCGCGTTGTAGCCCATCGTGCCGATACGCCACACTTTGCCGTGCAGCGGGCCAAACGACGTGCCGATTTCAATCCCGAAATCCTCCAGCATCAGCTTACGCACCTGGTCGCCGTTGACGCCCTGCGGGATCGCCACGCCCAGCACGTTGTTCATCTTGTGCTTCAGGTCGCCAAAGGTCTCCAGCCCCATCGCCTGAATGCCCTTCAGCAGCGCCTCGCCGTGCAGCTTATGACGCGCGATGCCGTTATCCAGCCCTTCCTGCAGGATCAGCCGCGCGCACTCGCGGGCGCCAAACAGCGCGGTCGTGGCTTCGGTATGGTGGTTCAGGCGTTCCGGCCCCCAGTAGTCCATCACCATGCCGAGATCGAAGTAGTTGGAGTAGATCATCTCCTCGTCGCCGTCGCGGTGGGCGTCGGTGCGAATGCCCTCCTCCACGCACTTGCGGCGGCGGATCGCCTCCTCCATGCGCGCGCTCAGGGTGATCGGCGAGGTGCCCGACGGGCCGCCGAGGCACTTCTGCATCCCGGCCGAGACGGCATCCAGCCCCCAGGCGTCGGTCTCCAGCGCGTTGCCGCCGAGCGACGCGGTGGCGTCGGTGTAAAACAGCACGTCGTAGCGACGGCAGATAGCACCCAGCTCCGCGAGCGGCTGCAGCATGGTGGTGGAGGTGTCGCCCTGTACGGTCAGCAGCAGGCGCGGACGAATACGTTTAATCGCATCCTCGACCTGGTCCGGGGTAAACACCTCGCCCCAAGGTACCTCGATGGTATGCACCTCGGCGCGGCAGCGGCGGGCAATTTCGCACAGCAGATGACCAAAGCGGCCAAACACCGGTACCAGCACCTTATCTCCCGGGCGGATGGCGGAGACCAGTATCGCTTCAATCCCCGCGCGGGAGGTGCCGTCCACCAGCATCGTCCAGCGGTTTTCGGTGCGGAACACCCCGCGATAGAGCGCCATCACCTCGTTCATGTAGTGGGTCATGGCCGGATCGTACTGGCCGATCAGCTGGCTCGACATGGCGCGCAGCACGCGCGGGTCGGCGTTGATCGGGCCCGGCCCCATCAGCAGGCGCTGGGGCGGGTTGATTTGCGGAAAGCGTGCGATATCCATTGTTAAGTCCTTATCAGTTGAGGCCGCGCACGGAGGAGATGAACTGCTTTAGTTCCGTGGTCTGCGGGTTGGCGAACAGCGTTTTGCTGTCGCCCTGCTCCCAGACTTTCCCCTGGTGCATAAACACCACGCGGTCGCCCACTTCGCGGGCAAAATTCATTTCATGTGTCACGAGAATCAGGGTCATCCCCTCGGCCGCCAGTTGCTCCAGCACCTTGAGCACTTCGCCCACCAGCTCCGGGTCCAGCGCGGAAGTGATCTCGTCACAGAGTAAAACCTTAGGCGACATCGCCAGCGCGCGGGCGATCGCCACGCGCTGCTGCTGGCCGCCGGAGAGGCTCGACGGGTAGTAATCCAGACGATCGCCGAGACCCACTTTCTCCAGCATACGCTGCGCCAGCTCGCGGCATTCGGCGGCGCTTTTCTTCAGCACCCGACGCGGGGCGAGCATCACGTTCTCCAGCGCCGTCATGTGCGGGAACAGGTTGAAGCTCTGGAACACCATCCCCACCGAGCGGCTGATTTCACGCGCCTGGGAATCCCGGTCGGTAATGGTCATGCCGCCCAGCTTGATGCTGCCGTCCTGATAGCCTTCCAGGCCGTTAATGCAGCGCAGCAGCGTGCTTTTGCCCGATCCGCTGCGCCCGATAATGGAGATTACCTGGCCCATGTCGATATCCAGATCGACGCCCTTGAGCACGTGGTTATCGCCGTAGTACTTCTGCACCTGATTAATGGTGATGAGAGGCATTGAATTTCGTCTCCAGATAGCGGCTGTAGCGCGACAGCGGATAACACAGAATAAAGTAGCCGAGCGCCACCAGCGCAAAGACCTTAAACGGCTGATACGTCACGTTGGTCAGCATGGTCCCGGCCTTGGTCAGCTCGATAAAGCCGATAATCGACGCCAGCGCGGTGCCTTTAATCACCTGCACGGCAAAGCCGACCGTCGGCGCAATGCCAATGCGCAGCGCCTGCGGGGCGACAACGCGAAACAGGGTCTGGCCGAAGGTCAGCCCCAGACAGCGCGACGCTTCCCACTGCCCTTTCGGCAGGGCGCGAATGCTGCCAAACCAGATATCGAGCAGAAACGCGCTGGTGTAAAACGTCAGGGCCAGCGAGGCGGCGGTCCACGGCGAAACGTCGATGCCGAACAGCGCCACGCCGAAAAAGGCGAGGAACAGCTGCATCAGCAGCGGCGTGCCCTGAAACAGCTCAATGTAGCCGCGGATGATGCGCTTCACCGTGCGCCCGCCCGTCAGGCGCAGCAGCAGGAGCGGCAGCGTCACCACCGCCCCGCCGACAAACGCCACCAGCGACAGCAGCACCGTCCAGCGTCCGGCCAGCAGCAGGTTGCGAATAATGTCCCAGTCGGTAAAGGTGGTCATCATGCCTGCACCCCCAGCCATTTGCGTCCCGCCGCCATCATCAGCTGGCGCAGGGTTATCGACAGCGCTAAGTAAATGCCGGTTGTCACCAGATACACCTCAAAGCTCAAAAACGTTCTGGACTGGATCAGGTTGGCGGCGAAGGTCAGCTCTTCATAGGAGACCTGCGACACCACCGACGAACCGAGCATCACGATGATGCACTGGCTCACCAGCGCCGGGTAAATGCGCTGCAGCGCGGGCGGCAGCACCACGCGGATAAAGGTCTGCAGGCGGGTCAGCCCCAGCACGCGTCCGGCCTCCCACTGCCCTTTCGGCGTGACCTGAATGCCCGCGCGGATAATCTCGGTGCTGTATGCGCCCAGGTTTACCACCATGGCCAGCAGCGCCGCTTCCCCCGCCGTCATCTTCAGCCCAAGATTCGGCAGGCCGAAGACGATGAAAAACAGCTGCACCACAAACGGCGTGTTGCGGATAATTTCCACGTAGCCGCCCCAGATCCGACTGAACCAGGTGGTGCGTCCGCTGCGGATCGCCGCCCCGAAGATCCCTATCGCCAGCCCGCCGACGGTGGCCATCACCGTCAGCTGAACGGTGATCCACAGCCCCGCCAGCAGCTCCGGCCAGTACGGCCAGAGCGCGGAGAAATCAAGTTGCTCAGTCATCGGCTCAGGCGCCAAGGTTGGCCGGCAGCGGGGCCTTCAGCCACTGTTCAGACAGGCCGTTCAGCGTGCCGTCCTTGATGCCCTGCTCAATCAGCGCATCCACTTTTGCCTTCAGGGCCGGTTCGTTTTTCTTCAGGCCAATAAAGCACGGCGAATCTTTCAGCATAAAGCTCGGCACCGGGGCTTTATCCGCGTTCTGGCGCGAAATGGCCGCCACCACGAGGTTGCCGGTTGCCACGTACTGCACCTGTCCGGAGAGATAGGCGGAGAGCGTGGTGTTGTTATCTTCGTAGCGCTTCACGTCCGCGTCTTTCGGCGCCAGGCTGGTCAGCACCATGTCCTCCACCGCCCCTCGCGTCACGCCGATGGTTTTTCCGCTCAGCGCGGCGGCGTCCTTCAGCTCAGCGCCTTTCGGGCCAAACACGCCGAGGAAGAACGGCGCGTAGGCGCGGCTAAAATCGATCACCTTCTCGCGCTCCGGGTTTTTACCGAGGCTGGAAATGACCAGATCCACCTTATCGGTTTGCAGGTACGGCACGCGGTTGGCGCTGGTCACCGGCACCAGCTGCAGCTTGAGCTTCATCTGCTTGGCCAGATAGCGCGCCATGTCGATGTCATAGCCCTGCGGCTGCAGATCGGTCCCCACCGAGCCAAACGGCGGGAAATCCTGCGGAACGGCAATGCGAATGGTGCCGCGCTTCTCGATATCCTGAAGCTGGTCAGCCTTTGCCGGCAGCTGTGTGAAGAGACATGCGGCCCCGGCCAGTGCAATCAACAATTTTTTCATGGTGCTTCCCCGTAACGTTAACATGAAACAAAAGATTCTTTGAATGTGATTTTGCAACTAATGTGCCAGATAAGGCGAAGCGGGAGATTTTCTTGTGAAGCCTGATAAAACGGGGGCGGGTCGAAAAAAAGAGCGTTTTCCCGACCCACCACATGCACCATTTCAATGCAAAGCACCAGCCTGATGCCCCATTATCGTTGTTCGAGTTCGTCCAGCTGCTGGTAGAGGGAGGCAATCTCGTGAATGCGCGGACGGCCTTTATCGAGAATCTCATGCAGGAAAGCGTTCGCCAGCAGGTTGATCAGACTGTTGACCGAGGAGTAGCTGTCATAGGCCGAGACGCTGTCCAGCGGGGCGCAGAGCTGCCAGCTTGCCAGCGGGAACAGGCTGTGCGCCTGCGGCTCGCACATCAGCAGTACCGGAATACCGCTGCTCTGAAGCTGCTCCATCAGCGGGCGGATGATGCGCGGACGGCGGCGAAAGGCCATCATGACCACCAGATCGTCCGGCGTTAAATCCACCAGCTCTTCGCTCAGGCTCTGCCCCGGCTGCGGCAGGACCAGCACCTGACCGCGCGCCTGCAGCAGCTGCTGGCGCAGGTGCAGCGCCGCCGGATAGGCGTTACGCATGCCGATAATCACGATCCGCCGCGCCTTCACCATGCAGGCCATGGCGTCGGCAAATTGCTGCGCGTCGAGGGCATTGACCCACTGGGTCAGGTTCGCCATCTCCTGCTTGTAGTGGCGCGCCAGCAGCGTGTTGCCCTGCACCGCGTCGCGGTTATCGGTGAGCGGCATCCCGCTCTGGCGCAGGGTGCGCAGCTCGTCGCGCATGTCCTTATATTTCTCATAGCCCAGCCGCTTAAACAGGCGGCTGACCGTGGCTTTCGACACTCCGCTCAGCTGCGCCAGCTCGGCGCTGTTGTAGCTAATGAGATCGTCAAAATGATCGAAAATAAAGTCCGCCACCCGCTGCTCCTGCGGCGACAGCGACGGATACTGTGCTTTCAGACGTTCATCCAGTTGTTCCATAGCGCCTCTGTAACTTTTGTTTCATCACATTGTACCTTTTATTCTAGGTATTCATTATACGTGCCAGTTTACTGAAACTTTTCTTTCAGAACTGGAACAGCTTTTGCAGCACCTTGTGACTTTCAGGGTTACGAGGACTCTTCATGCAAAGTAATGTCTCCACGCACGGCATGGCCGTTGCGCCCCACCATCTTGCCAGCCAGAGCGCGCTGGCGGTGCTGCGCGAAGGCGGCAGCGCGATAGAAGCGATGGTCGCGGCCGCGGCCACCATTGCCGTGGTTTATCCGCACATGAACGGGCTGGGCGGCGATGGCTTCTGGCTTATCGTGCCGCCGGAAGGCGAACCTGTCGCCATTGATGCCAGCGGCGCGGCGGGATCGCGCGCGACGCTCGCCGCCTACGACGGTCTGGCGCATATCCCTCATCGCGGGCCCCGCGCGGCGCTGACCGTCGCCGGCACGGTGAGCGGCTGGGACGAGGCGCTGAAGGTCTCGCGCGAGTTGACCGGCAAGGCGCTGCCGCTGGCCCGCCTGCTGGCCGACGCCATTGACTATGCGCAAAACGGCACGCCGGTCACGGCCTCACAGGCCAATGCTACGGCCAGCAAATTCGACGAGCTGAAGGACGTGCCCGGCTTCGCGGAAACCTGGCTGGTCGACGGTAAGCCGCCGCAGGTCGGGAGCCGTTTTTACCAGCCCGCCATGGCCACGACGTTGACGCGCCTGGTGGAAGACGGTCTGGACAGCTTTTACCGCGGCCCGCTGGCGGACGTGCTGGCGCACGGTATGGAGACGCTGGGCCTGCCCGTGACGCTGGCCGATCTTAACGCGCACGCTGCCCGGCGCACCGCGCCGCTGAGGCTGCAGCATCAGCAGGGGGAGATTTTTAACCACGCCCCGCCGACGCAGGGGCTGGTCTCGCTGGCGATACTCGGCATCACCGACCGCCTGAATATGGCGGAGGCCGACGACGCCGACACCATTCACCGCATCGTTGAAGCCACCAAGCTGGCCTTTGGCCTGCGCGATGCCCACATCACCGACCCGCGCGAGCTGAAAACCGATATTCAGGGTCTGCTGGATCCCGCCGCCCTGCAGGCGCTTGCCGACAGGGTTGACGACGGCCGCGCCGCGCCGTGGGGCACCGGAAAAGGCCCCGGCGATACGGTGTGGATGGGGGTGATGGACAGCAGCGGGCTTGCCGTGTCGTTTATCCAGAGTATCTATCACGAGTTCGGCAGCGGCGTGGTGCTGCCCGATACCGGCATCGTCTGGCAGAACCGCGGCGCATCCTTCAGCCTCGATCCCACCCATCTTCTGGCCCTCGCGCCGGGCAAACAGCCTTTCCACACCCTGAACCCGGCGGCGGCGCGTCTGAAGGACGGTCGCGTGATGGTGTACGGATCGATGGGCGGCGACGGACAGCCGCAAACCCAGGCCGCGCTCTTTACCCGCTACGTTGTCCAGGGCGTCCCCCTGCAGGAGAGCATCACCCGCCCGCGCTGGCTGCTGGGGCGCACCTGGGGACAAACCTCGGACACGTTAAAGCTGGAAGGACGCTTTACCGCTGAGACGGTCTCACGGCTTCAGGCGCTCGGACACGAGGTGGAAATCTTCCCTGACTTCAGCGAAGCGATGGGCCACGCGGGCGCGATTGTCCGCCACCCCAACGGGCTGTTCGAAGGGGCATTTGACCCGCGCAGCAACGGCGCGGCNGGCGTCCCCCTGCAGGAGAGCATCACCCGCCCGCGCTGGCTGCTGGGGCGCACCTGGGGACAAACCTCGGACACGTTAAAGCTGGAAGGACGCTTTACCGCTGAGACGGTCTCACGGCTTCAGGCGCTCGGACACGAGGTGGAAATCTTCCCTGACTTCAGCGAAGCGATGGGCCACGCGGGCGCGATTGTCCGCCACCCCAACGGGCTGTTCGAAGGGGCATTTGACCCGCGCAGCAACGGCGCGGCCGCCGGATTCTGAGGAGAAAACAATGACGACACAACAACCCGACTGGCAGGCGTATCTGGCGCAAATGGAGTCCGTGCTCGACGTGACGCTGGACGATGCCCGCCGCGCCGAGCTACAGGTGCAGTTCAGCCGCATTGCAAGCATGGCCGCCCCTCTGATGGAGCTGCCGCTCGACGACCGTCTGGAGATCGCAGGAGTGTACAAAGCATGAGGCTACACGAGATGAGTATCAGCGCGATCCAGCATGCGCTGGGCGCGGGCGAGCTGAGTGCCCAGGAGATAGCCCGCCAGACGCTGGAGGCAATTGCGCGCGTTAACCCGCAGATCAATGCCTGGACCGCCGTGACGG